>PMOE01000071.1 GCA_003161575.1 Acidimicrobiaceae bacterium
TCATCGGTGACGTCCAACCCGGCGTCGGTCAAGATAACCGAGGCTTGGGCGGCGAACACCGACGCCAGCTCCTGGTCTTTCGGAGCGAAGGCAGATTCGGTGTGTGAGTAGATGTTGAGGGCCCCCACCGGTTTGTCTCGGGCCAGCAGAGGGGACGACAAGATCGAGTTGATCCCGAGAGCTAGAGCTCCGGGCATGAATGCGGGCCAGCGAAACTCGGTGTCCAAGGACTCGGCGTGGAACCAACGACCTTCAACCGACGCGTCGACGCAGGGCCCCTCTCCGGTGGCGTACTGAATCGCATCCATGTCCGAGATGGTCTGGTCGCTGGCGGCCACCGTGGCCAGGCGCCCATGGCGCCGAAGCGACACGCTGACGCCGTCGGCGCCACCCACGGTGGCCTGGGCCAGCGCCACCACCAGGCGAAGCGCGGCATCAACCACCTCGTCATTGGACGGGACGGCGGTGACCCTCTTGAGGTGGTCGTAGGGATTGGTGCTGATGGGCACCCCCGGGAGGTCGACGGACTGTTCCGGGCCAAGGTGGCCAGAAGTCGCCTGCGGCTCCTCCACGCGAACCAGTGTGGCCAAACCCGTGATGTCGAGAAGGCGACGGACCATGGCCGAGGGCGAGCGGATCGTGAGCGCGCCGCCCGAAAGCCCGAGGCGGAACGCTCCACTGGCGATCACCCCCATACCCGAGACGCTCATGAAGTCCAGCTCGGCCACGTCCAGCACCACCGACGAGTGCCCACTGTCGATCGCCGCGTCCACGAAACAGCCCAGAGTGGGGGAGGTGACCATATCGACCTCCCCGCGGACGGCCAGTACCGCCTGTTCCTCGACGAAGCTGGCGGCGACGCCGAAATCTGCGATTCGTGCGGACCTGGTCGTCATCTACAGGGACCAGTTGACGGGGGAGGGGCCTGGCGCCCTCGATGCTCTTGGACGATCGCTGCCGGGCCGCCGATCAGCGTCCACCGGGAGGAGGGGGGTCCTCAGGGACTCAGAACGACTTTTCTTGATCGACAGTGAGAAACTCGACACGAGGTCGTCGCTTCCAAAATTGCACCGGGCGGCACAGGCCAACCCTCCCGAAACCCTCACTGTCGAAGGTGACCCGGACCCTACACCCTTTCTCGACCAGTTAACGCTGATAATTAATTCGCGCAGCAGTTGAACTCTCTGTGCGCGAATTGTCACGGTTAGGGCCCCAACTGGATCTGCCACTCGGGTTTTACTACCTCGGCCTACCCGACAAAAGATTCCAAGTGCAGGTCAACGGGGTGTAGGAACCGACCAGCGATACCGAGAGGGAACGGCCGGCGGAGGACGAAATCATTGGAAGCAGCGAGCGCACTGACACGAAGCCCCGTCTATGAGGGCCAGGTGACCGGCTCCCGGCGGTCCCACTAACCAACCGATTCGACGGACCCGCCGACCCGCTCCGGTCCGGCCATCGTCTTGTGGCCAGCGGAATTGGGGCGGGGCCTCCAGGGCGTCGAAGCCCACTTCGTCCCGGATTTCCTCAGGGCTGACGAGGCCCTCCCGACATCCGGCGGCGGGTGCGCCGGTCTCGGGTGGCCCAGGTTGGGGCAGCCCCCCACAGCTCTGATCCACAGGCGCTCTGGTCCGTCCTTGAGGCCTACGTCCGCGTCGACCGGACCCCCCAACCGGCCACCCGACCACCCACCATCGGTGTCACACCCCGGGACCACAATGGGCGAGAACACGATTGCAACCTGGTCAGGTTGAGGAGGTCCCCGCCGGTGGCGTGGATGCGAATGATGGGAGCCGAGTCGGTGGCCTACCACCGACAGACCGTGATCGAGCGCGGCGACGACCACCGTGGTCTCGCCCTCGACTACTACGGCTCGCGGGGCGAGACCCCGCTCGAATGGCGCGGCAAAGGCTCGGCGAAGCTCGGCCTTTCGGGCACCGTCGAGGCCGCCCAGTACGACGCGATCTATGGCCCGAGGGGAGCCCGGGACCCGGCCAGCGGGACCCGCCTGGTGGCCACCACCCGGCCGGGCATGGAGCTGGTGATCGCCGCCCACAAGTCGGTGGCCGAGCTGGGGGTCATCGGGCGCCCCGGAGAGATGCATTTGATCCTCGACGCCGAGCGTGACGCCACCATGGGCCACCTCGACCGGATCACCCAACTGATGGGGGGACGCCGGGGTCGCGAGCGGGTGGTGGTCCCGACCGAGGGACTCATCTACGCGACGGCCCGCCACGGCACCACCCGGGCCGGGGACCCCGGGCCCCACGACCACGTGCTCATCGCCAATCTCATCTGGATGAAAGACCGCCAAGGCGGCTGGAAGGCCCCCGACACGGCTCTCTGGCGTGAGCACCTCCACGCGGCCACCATGATCGGGCGCCTGGAGGCCGCCTGGGCGGCGACCGAGCTGGGTTATGCCATCGAGGCCGACCCCGGACCCACCGGCAAGCTCGGCCACTGGAAGATCGCCGGGATCCCGAATGAAGCCATGGCCCTGCATTCAAAGCGCGGGGCGGAGATCGACGAGGCGGTCGACGCCAAGGGCTACGCCACCTACCAGGCCCGGGCCATCGCCGCCCGGGATACCCGCAAGTACAAGCGCCACACCGGCGTCGACGAGCTGTTGCCCAAGTGGCGGGCTGAGCTCGAATCCATCGGCTTTCCCCCCGACGAGATCCTGGCCGCGGTCAATGGCGCGGCGCTGGCCAGAGAGCGCCCCCGCCCGAGACTGAGCCAGAGCGAGCTGGATCACATTGCCGAGACCGTCCTCGGACCCGAAGGGGCCCTCTCCAAGCGCAAGATCTTCTCCCCTCGTGACGTCATCGTGGCCGTCGTGCCCTCCCTCTACGGCCGCAACCCGGTCGAGCTGACCAAGGTGGTGGGCCGGGTGCTCTCCCATCCCGACGCCATCGCGCTCATCCGAAACGAGCACACCTCCGAGCGGGCCTACGCCACCGCCTCGGTGATCGCCGCCGAACAGGTGATCGAGCGCCGGGTCGCCGCCCAAGTGGAACGAACCGACGCCCCGGCGGTCACCAAGGCGGCGTGTGAACGGGCGATCGCCATGACCAACGAGGCCCTGGGAGGCACCCTCACCGCCGCCCAGCGCCAGGCGGTCATGAACATCTGCACTTCGGGCCAGGGCGTCGAGCTGGTCACCGGCGTCGCCGGGGCCGGCAAGACCACGGTGATGGCGACGGTCGCGCAAGCCTTCGGTGACGCCGGTTACGAGGTGCTCGGCACGGCGGTCTCGGGCCAGGCGGCGCGGACCTTGGGACGAGAGGCCCACATGAGGACCCGCACCGTGGCGTCGCTCCGTTGGCGCATGGACCACGGCCGGATTTCTCTTACCAACCGCCACGTGGTGGTCATCGACGAGGCGTCCATGGCCGACGACCAAGACGTCGCCGCGGTCTTGGAAGCCGCAGGCGCGGTGGGGGCCAAGGTGGTGATGGTGGGCGATGACCGCCAACTGGGCGCCATCGACCCTGGTGGGTCCCAGCGGGCGCTGAGCGAGCGTCACGGGGCCCAGGTGACCGTGTTGGACAAGAACGTGCGGCAATACAACGCCTTCGAGCGAGTGGCGCTCTCCAATTTGCGAGCCGGCCACATAGCGGCGGCGGTCTCTTTCTACGAGAGCCGCCAGCGCATCACCATCGCCCCGACCCGCCAAGAGGCCTTGGCCGCCATGGTCGAGTCCTGGGCGGACAAGACTCTGGGCGAGGACTCCGACGCCATGCTCCTCGCCTACCGCCGGGCCAATGTGGCCGAGTTGAACCGCCTGGCGAGGGCCCAGATGGAAGAGGCCGGGCGATTGCGTGGCCCCGAGCTGACCGCGTCAGGTGGCGCCCGCTACCGAGCGGGCGACCGCATCGTGACCCTGGCGGCGTCCCCCGACGGTTCGGTCGTCACCTCTGAGCGCGGGGTGGTGACCGCCGTCGACAAGAAAGCCGGCTGGCTCACAGCCACCATGGACGACGGGCGAGCCCAGCAGTTCGGGGCCGAGTTAACCGGGGCCGATCGCCTGGCCCACGGCTACGCCACCACCGTGCATCGGGCCCAGGGGGCGACCTGTGATGCGGCCTACACCTTCAGTGACGGCGGAGGCCGCGAGCTGGCCTACGTGGCCATGAGCAGGGGCCGGGAGTTGAACACCACCGTGGTGGTGGCCGACGATCTGGAACAGGCCAAGGACGACCTGCTGCGCGACTGGAGCCAGGAGCGCCGCTGGCACTGGGCCATCGACCAGGGCACCCCGGTCAGAGGCGAAAGAAGAGAGTCGGTCTCTGACCTCGCCTTGCGCCGGGCCGCCCTCGACCTCGACCGAAAGGTCGTGGGCGGGCTCGTCCCGGCCGACGTCACCCAAGAGCTCGACGAGGCGCACACGGCGCGCAACGTGGCGAGACAGGATCTCGAGAACCTGCGCGAAGGACGTGGCCGCTTCCAAGGCACCGAGGTGGGCCAGATGGCCGAGGAAAGGCGCAACACCGGCTTCGCCCGCGCTCAGGCTAAACAGAACGCCAAGCGGCGCGACCTCCCTCGCAAGGACCGCCGGGAATACGCGAAGCAAGCCACAGTCCTGGGAGAGAACCAGCGCGGCTACGAAGCCCGGTTCCAAGAGCTGGCCGCTTCGATCGAGCCCGAGCTCGTCCAGCGGGTGGAAGAGGCCGAGAACCGCTTCGCCTCCCTCACCGAGTATCACGACCGCCGCCAACGGTGGATCGCCGAGCGGCCCCAGCTGACCGGGCACCTGGCCGACATCGAGGGTGAGTATTCTCGGCTCGACGGCGACCTCTCCATGCGCCAGACGATTACCGGGACCATGGAGGCCACCGGCACCGAAGGCCGCTCGCCTACTCGATCGCCCGAGCGCGACCGGGATCTCTCGGCAGTGGAGCGGGCGCGCCAACTAAGGCGAGATGGGCCAGGCTTTGAGAGGTGATGTTGTGGACGGCCGGGTCAAAACCACACGCTCATCGCAAGCGACATCGCCGAGCCGTTCAATCCTCGTCTCTGGTGCTCGCGGACAGCTAGCAGCCGCCCACATAACGCGGTGGGGCACCATCCCCGAGCCGGCGGTCGGGGACACCTCGTGGCGAGCTTGGGATGTGCGCCTCGGGACACCTGCGCCTGACGGAAAGGTGACACTTTGAGGGATCTGAAATCAATCGTTAAAGCACTCCGCTAGCAAGGCATTGAGCGCCTCCATGTTCCGGCGGAGGTGAAGCTGGCCCTTGTCATCCTTGGAGATGTCAAGCGATGGGCAGAAAACTTGGGCCTTCCCGCAGAAAAAGTGCGGCGATCCTTTGACCCCTCGCACCTCACCCTCATGCCATTCAGCCAGCACTGCTCTTTCGTCCCGCGCGTCAACACGGTTGATGCCGCTTGCCCTCGCCACGCTGGCAAGCACGTCCGGACGCGAGATGTCACGGCCTTCCTCGAAGAGCGCGTTGCGTAGGGCGAGGCTCACAGCTTCACCGGTTTGGTCGTCCCGCCGGTAGCCGGCGGCGACTACTGCGAGGGCCGGGAGGGAGGTGCGCGGAAAGTGCTCACGGTCAAAGTGCGCAAAAAGGTCCGGGGCTACCTGCGTGCGGAGATCATTGACGTGCTCCGCCGTGATTGTTGGGTCGAGCGGTGCTTCGTTAACAAGCTCCAGGGGCCACGCTCGCACCCGCAGGAGCACGTCATCACGCCCCAATTGGCTCCGTCGTCGAAGAACCGAACGAAGTCCTACATGGGCGAACGGGCACCAGACGTCCGCGTACACCTCGATCATGTCCACTGGGCTGGACCCTACCCGGACGGCACCCTTTCAACACGCCGGACGTGACTCGTGCTTATGGCGAGCCGTGCGCCTCATGGCCGGTGTAAGTAGTTCATCAAGGAGCGTTACAGCGACCCGGTGGACGGGGATACCCCCTTCTGTTTGTCGGACTCAGCTTCGATGATGTGCTGTCGGGGCGTGCGGGTCCACCCCTTCGGCCTTCGGATCCACATGGACGATTGCATCCGACAAGTTGGGCACCCTGTGGAGCAGCTGGTGATAGGCCCGCTCCGCCACCTCGTGCGCATCGGTTACGGACAACCGGCCATCGACGGTGAGCCGGATCTGGGCCAGGAGCCGGTAACCGGTCCATCTGGCCCGGACCTCACTGACGGCAACCACGCCATCGACCGCTGCGACGATGGCCGTCATCGACGCGATGATTGAAGCCCTTGTTGCGGGCACATCATGACGTCGCGTTCACCGCGAGTCGTTTACTCGATGGCCATCCAAACAGAGTCCAGATTCAACATCCCGAGGCGTTCTCGCCGCCGTCACAGACACAGAACTCGTTGCCTTCGGGATCAGCCATGAGTATCCACCGGCTGCCGTGTTCGGCCATCACGTCCGATCTGAGGCGCTGGGCGCCCAGCACTTCGAGTTCATCCGCCAATCCCTCAATGTCGGGCACCTCAATGTCGAGGTGCATCCGGTTCTTGCCTGCCTTTCCCTCCGGGACGCGTTGCAGCAGGAGCTTCGGGCCGGGCCGTCCGTTGGGAGGAGCATCGCATAGTTCTCGACGCTTCCGACCTCGACATACCCGAGTGCTGCTGCCCAGAATCGCGCCAGGACCTCAGGGTCATGGCAGTCGAGCACCAGGCCAAAAGCGGGTCCATCGGGCATCTGGTCTCCTTCGCCTTCTAGGCCGTCAATGAGACTTTGCTCGCGCGGCGATCCAGGTGAACGGCTGTGTGGCGCCCGTCGGGGTCAAGTGCTCTTCTGGGCGCGCCTCGATGACTTCGAAATCCTCACCGAGGACCGACGCGATATCGTCGGCAGCGTACCTGGCGACGGGCAGACCTGAGCAGGACTCGGGTCCATCCGGCGCAAACGTTGCCAGGATGACGGCACCGTCCGGGGCGACAGCCGAACGCAACGCGGCCAGGTATGCAGTGCGGACCTCGTGGTCCACGAGGAAGTGGAACACCGCTCGGTCGTGCCAGAGGTCGTAGTGTCGCTCCGGTTTCCATGACAATAGGTCCACATTGAGCCATGTCACGGGGGCATCGGCTGGAAGGCGACAACGAGAAGTCTCCAAAGCAGTTGCTGAAATGTCGAGGACCGTAACATCGCCGAAGCCCAACTTGAGCAGATGATCGACCAAGGATGAAGCCCCCCCGCCAATGTCGATGACTGCACCATCAGGCGGCACTCCAAGGATCTCGATCATCGACAAGGAGACCGAAGGGGTCGCTTCGAACCAGCTCACCCCGGCGACACCGCGTGTCCTGTAGGCGCTGTCCCAGTGGCGGAGACGATCCGCGCTCGACCAGAGTGCGTCGCCCATGGGCTCATGCTAGTGACCAGCAGGGCCAGGCCGGGCGGTTCTATTGGGTCCCCGGATGCGGAGCCGGAGCCGGCACCAGCTCCTTTGGATGTGTCACACCTACCCGGTTCGGACTCACCCTCCCTCAGTCAGAAGCCAAGGGCGGTGGCGATTCGTCGGGTGAGCGTCAGCTTCTGCGTACGGCTAGTTCGGCAGTGGTCTCAGGACGTGTGCGGTGGCCTGAGTGATCGTCAGTGCCGTCCTGGCTCCGTTGTCCTCGCCCTTTTCGAAGTCGTTGCCGTGCTTTGCCATGGTGTTGGTGACGTGGGCGAAACAGACGATGTCCCGGTTGCGGGCGGCTGCGTAGGCGTAGAGGGCCGCTGCCTCCATCTCCACGCAGACCGCACCAGATTCGCTGGCTGCGTCAAACGCGGCCTGCGTCTCTCGGTATGGGGCGTCGGTCGTCCATGAAGCCCCCGTCAAAACCGGTTTTGGCAGGCCTTGCAGGACAGGGGCCAGCGGGGACTCCAGATGGCCGGGTAGTTGGCTCCAAGTGCCGGGGGGTTGGTAATGCAGACTGGTTCCTTCATCTCTCAGCGCCCTGTTGATCAGGACGAAGAAAGGTGGGTCAACCAGGGGTCGGACCTGACCGGCGGACGTGATGCTGATGATCAGTTCTGCGCCGCTGGCAGATAGCTGCTCGGCCACCAGGACAGCGAATGGGGCGCCTACGGCGAGACCGACTACGCCAACGGGGCGGCCTTGCAGCTCTGTGACCCACATCTCGGTGTGATAGCAGGCCCATCCGGAGTGGAGTCGGCCTCGGCCGGTCGCAGCCAGATATCGCACAATGTCGCCGTCCGGGTCGAGGAGACACACTTCGGGGACCGCGAGTTCTGGTAGGCCCTTTTGGCGTCTCGCTTCGCGCAGCAGATTCTCAGGTTGAAACATTGAAGCCGCTCGGTGGTCTTTGTGTTGCAGGATCAGTGGCGGGAGGATGGCTTTTGGCCCTTCCGCTTCGTGCTCGTCAGCCACCGAACCACTGTATGCCCGGATGTCTTAGACCCCACGACCTGCGCGTCCCCTCCACGGTGATCTGGGCGGTCTGGGTAGGAGCGATTGTGGATGGTTCACCCGAGCGAATATTGTCTACGACGACATGTGACCTTCAGCCCTACCGAGCGACCCCCTCGGGGCCGAACCTGGGCTCAGGAGCCCTGAGAGGACGCTGCCATGATGCACTACGGGTACGGAAACGGCGGCGGCCATTGGGGCCTGTGGATCTTGATGATCGTCGCCATGCTGGCGTTCTGGGGTGCTCTCGCCTGGGTCATCGTGACTCTGGTGCGCCAGCGGGGCACCCACTCCGACCGTGGCTCGATGCCGCCCATTGAAACCAGCTCCAACTCACTGCAGATCCTTGATGAGCGGCTGGCTCGGGGGGAGATCGAAGAAGACGAGTACAAGCGCCGCCGAGACCTCATCAAGGGGAACGGATGAGCGCTCGGGATGACGGGAGCCATCGCAGCCTGATCATCGCTTCAGTGGTTGCCGTACTGGCCTTGGCTGTCGGGTCAGCAGCTTTTATCGCCCTGCTGGTAAACCGACAGGGCAATCCAGGAAACGGGGCTTACGGCGCCGTCTCCTGTTCGGCGCCCCATCTATCCGGCTCCACCGTTGAAGTCACGGTAGCCGATCGAGGCGACTCGATGATGGGCCAGCACCCGATGATGGCGACGATGCGAACTACCCCGTCGACGGTGGCAGCAGGACGGGTTTCCTTTGTCGTGTCCAACGTGGGTGCTTTGGTGCACGAGATGGTGGTTCTTCCTCTTCCAGCCGATGGCCCCGGAACCAGACCGACCGGGACGGATGGAAAGATCGACGAGTCCCAGAGTTTGGGAGAGGCGTCTCGTTCGTGCTCCGGAGGGACCGGCAATGGCATCGCCCCAGGCGGCATCGGGTGGACGACCATGGTGCTGAAGCCTGGCCGGTATGAACTGGCTTGCGACGAACCCTGGCATTACGCCGCCGGGATGTTCGACGTCCTGACCGTCACCTAATCGGTTGGTCAGCGCCGAGTGGTGCGCCCCTATCCGGCGGTCGGGGATGGCTCGGAGGCGGGCCGGCGACGCAATCGACCGGCGCAGCTCATACTCACATCAGCTTTGGTACTGGACTCAGGCGAGCCCGTTGATATTGTTGCAATCCAAGGCGCGATGAGGCCCGCTCCTCGAATTGCCGGGCGTAGCTCGGCTGATGGCTTCTACCTGCAGTGAGCTGCTTGTAGGAGGGGCCGTTCCGCACTCCTGCCAGCCTGGACAGGAGGTGCGAGTGAACATCTACTACATCGCAGCGATCTGGATGGGCATGGCGCTTGTAGCGTCATTCGTCAGCATCCGGATCGGCGTGTCCGTCGCTCTTGTCGAGATTCTCGTGGGAGCCGTCTGCGGCAATATTCCTGGACTCAAAGAGAGGGATGGTCCCCTCTGTCGATCGGACTCAGCTTCGATGATGTGCTGTCGGGGCGTGCGGGTCCACCCCTTCGGCCTTCGGATCCACATGGACGATTGCATCCGACAAGTTGGGCACCCTGTGGAGCAGCTCGTGATAGGCCCGCTCCGCCACCTCGTGTGCATCGGTCACAGACAGTCGGCCATCCACGGTGAGCCGGATCTGAGCCAGGAGCCGGTGACCGGCCCATCTGGCCCGGACCTCACTGACGGCAACCACGCCGTCGACCGCTGCGACGATGGCCGTCACCGACGTGACGATTGAAGGGTCGATGGCGTCGAGCATGCGCTGGCCCACCGCCCGGGCGGTTTGGACCAGCACGACCATGATCGCCAGGGCGATCAGGACTCCCACGATCGGATCGGCCTTCGGTAGTCCAATGGCGACACCGATCGCCCCTAGGAGCACCAGGAGCGAGGTCACCCCGTCAACCCGAGCGTGGAGGCCGTCGGCTTCCAAGGCGGCCGAACCGATCCGGCGTCCCACCCGGATCCGGTATTGAGCCACCACCTCGTTGCCGATCACTCCCACGATGGCGGCGGCCATGACGATCGGGAGGTGGGTGACCTTTTCGGGATGGATGAGTCGATCAACCGACTCGTAGAGCGCCAGCCCGGCCGAGACGGCGATGACAGCCACCACGGCTAGACCGGCAAGATCCTCCGCTTTGCCGAAGCCGTAGGTGAATCGGGTGGTCGGAGATCGCCTTCCTAAGTTGAAGGCGAGCCAGAGGGGCACGGCGGTCAGGGCATCGGCTGCGTTGTGCAGGGTGTCTCCCAGGAGAGCCACCGACCCGCTGGCCACCACCACGAGAGCCTGAATCCCGGCCGTGGCCAGGAGTATGACCAGGGACCAGGCGACGGTCCGGGTTCCTTGACGGCTGCCTTCCAAAGCTTGGTCGAGTGACTCCTCGGGGCCGTGGCTGTGCGACCCAATGAGGACACGAACGAACGAGCCCAGACCACGAGGACGGTGGTTGTGGTCGTGCTCCCGTTCCGAATGCGAGTGTCCTTCAGCGGCCGGAAAGGAGGTGGGCACCAGTTAATCCTGGCTCCGGGCACCTCTGGAAGCACGTTGCGATCAACTCGCACTACCGATCAACCTACCGGGAAGGTGCGCCCAGTCTCGGTGGACTGGGACAGGGGCTGAACCAAGCCAAGGCGGTTGCCTACGGAGACAATTGGCGTACGACCAGCGCTATGCCCTGTCCCCATGCGGTCAACGGACCGGCCGGAAGGTACGAGGCTCCACTCGCGGTGTGGTTGTCCATCGGTGTGGCGAGGAAACGCTCACGACCCTGGGGGTCGATGAAATAGACGATCGAGGTGTGGATCACGTCGGCGCTTGGATTTGGGGCCTTCACGTAGATGGCGTAGTCGTGCCACACCGCCTGGAGGCTCGCAAGCGGACCGGTGAAAAAGTGCCACGACGAGATCGTGTTCAGTTGGTGAGCCCTCGAGAAGACAGCCAGAGAAGCGGTCTCACGGACGTACGGGTTGACATTGACTGCGATGAACACAGCCTTCGAGGCCGACCGACCGAGGTCGTGGTAGGCGTCGACATACTCCTGGGAGACGATGGGGCAGATGTCGGTGCAGTGAGGATCCATGAACTGGAGGACCACCGTGTGCCCACGAAAGCTGTTCAAAGAGAACGTTCGACCGTCCTGGTCGATCAGCGTGAAGTTCGGTGCCGGTATATTCGGGACCGGAGAGAGCTGCATGAGGTCGGCGAGCGGGGTGGAGACGCTGGCCGGGATCCCCGTTGCCCGTAGGTCATCGATGGAGTCGTGCGTGTCCCGGTAGCGAACGGCCAGTGCGGCGAACAATCCCGCACAGAGGACGGCAACGGCGAGGCACGCGATGAGATACAGGCTGGGTCCGCGGCGATCAGTACGCATCGCGTTCGTGTCGGCCGGTGGTCCTTCGGTGGGCGGAATCTTGGGTGTTGCCATTGGGATCTCCGACCGTACTTCGCTGCAGTAGGGCTCGTCACGATCACTGACCCGTATGCCGAACTGGGGACCTAGGATGCGGACGTATCGAACGAGTGCCGGTGGCACGGACGAGCGCACTCCTGCCGAAAGGGGCCACGTGAAATGGGCGTCTACCGAGACCAGCTCCTGCCCCGGGTCCAAAACAAGGTCATGGACCGCAAGTCAGCTCGTGACGTACGCGCCCGGGTCTGTACCGGCTTGGCGGGGGAGGTCGTCGAGGTCGGCTTCGGGACTGGTCTCAACGCCCCTTACTATCCACCGGAAATCTCCAAGGTCCTTGCCGTTGAGCCGTCTTCCGTCTGCATGAGGCTCGCCCAACCTCGAATCGTTCGGTCGGTGACCCCGGTTGAGTTGGCCGGTCTCACAGGTGAGCACCTTGACTTGCCGTCCGAGCAGTTCGACGCGGTGCTCTCGACATGGACGCTCTGCACCATCCCCAATATGTCGGCGGCCCTAGAAGAACTGCGGCGGATCCTGAAACCCGGCGGGTCTCTCCACTTTGTCGAACACGGTCATGCTCCGCACGCAAGCGTGGCGAAGTGGCAAGAGCGGATTGAACCGCTGAACAAGAAGCTCGCAGGGGGGTGTCACCTCACCCGCCGGATCCCCGAGGCCATCGAGGAGTCCGGATTCGCCATGGAACGGCTCGACACTTACTACTTCAAAGGGGAGCCGAAGCCGTTCGGCTATACCTTCGAGGGCCGAGCTGTGAAGGTCTAATCCGGAAGTGGCGTCTCCGGGCTGGATGAACGACCTCCTCGGGGCTCTCATGCTCGCGATTGGGCTCTACTTCGCGGGACGTCTCGTAGCGGCCCAAAGGTGGCATCGTCGGATTCACACAGAGGTGAACATCGCAGAACTAGTAATGGGAGTTGCCATGGCGGGCATGCCTCTGCCGGCTCTCAACCTGCTGCCTACGAGCCTGTGGGTAGCCGTGTTCACGGCGTTCGCCCTGTGGTTCGTGATTGAGAACGTTCGTTTTGTCGTCCGACATGGATTTGCTGGGGGCGACGCACTTGTGGGGTATTACAGGGCGCATTACCCGCTCCATATCGTCATGAGCCTTTCGATGCTGTACATGTATTCGGCTGGCTCGACATCACCAACGGGTCAAATGACGATGTCTGGCGTAACGGGAACGACCGCGAGCTTCACATTCCTGCCGCTGATCTTCACATTGATGCTGTGTGGATTCGCAGTCGGGCAGCTCGACAGCGTCAACCGTTTTGTTTCGACGAATGCAGTGGTGAGCGCAGCCGATCACGATCTGGTTACCACCCCATTCGACGGATCACACAGCGAGTCTGGGGCGAGATCGTCGAACGAGATCTATCAGCGTGACTGGCTGGCACCGCGCCTTGAGACGGCCTGCCTCATCGCCATGAGTATAACGATGGCGTTGCTTTTGGTGCGGATGCTCTGAGTTGAGTCCGAGATGCGATACAGCGTCACCTACCCGGCGTTGATATGGAACGGCTTGTCAAGCCCCCGCGCGGCGGCCTCTTTCACTGTCTTTTGGCCGCGACGCGCCAGAGGTGCGTCGCGCCATTGCTCTTGAGCAGTCGGAGGGGCCCCGGCGTCAACACGCAGCGCCCGGAGCCCACAGGGTGAGGACGAACGGTGTTGACACCGGGGGGAGGCTGCTACTCAACTCCCCGTGCTGACCGCCGGTGGCGGTCGGATCAGCCATCGACGACGCGCCGGAGCGCAGTGGATCGGAGAACCGCCACGATGATGTTCGCGAGTCAAAATCGCAATAGAGCCATTCGCAGGTAGTTGCCTCTGAATCTGGGCGCCCGTGACGTCCTCTATGCGAGGGACGGTGGGAATAACGCCGGCGAGGGTCGGTTCTGCTGCGGCGGTGCTCCGGCGCGTCGTGGAGGGCTCGGTCAGACGCGGCGCCGATTCAGCGCTGACCGACGGGGAGATCACGTACTTAGTCCTGGGCCACCATCTCGGCCCACAAGAACCCGGCGAGCTCACGGGCGACGGCGGCGGCCACGACCGAGCGCACGTTCTTGTGGGCAGCGAGCTGACGGAAGCGCCTCGACAGGCGGACCTGGGCGGTCCACGACCGGGCCACGGTCGCTGGTGGTGCGTCCTTCTGGCGTTCTCTGATCCCGACACCGACGTTCGCGGTGTGCTGGTAGGCCCAGGCGGCCTCGCACAGCTGGCCGCGCAGGTGGGCGTTGCCCGCCCGGGTGATCGAACCTCGGCGCTGGGTGAGACCGGTGGAGTGCTCCCCGGGCACGAGCCCGGTGAAGCTCATGAAGGGCCGGGCCCTCGGGAAGCGGCGCCAATCGAACACCTCGGGCGCCAGACACAAGGCACCGAGGGTCGTCACGCCCCGATAGGCGGCCAGGCGAGCGACCTGTTCGCCGAAGGGGTCTTGGTGACACCAGGCGACGAGATCACTCTCCACCGACTCGAGGGCGGTCTCTCGGAGACGCACCGTCGCCACATAATGCCCATAGGTGGCGGCGAGGGCCTCGTCGTCAAAGGACTGCGCGTTCAGCCAGCGCCGGTGGCGATCGGTCCATGGTGACCCGCCCCGCCAGACGACACTGTGGCGCAACAAGAACCCGCTGAGGCGGTTCCGGGCCCTGGTGAGGTCTTGGACCATGTCACCTCGGGTCCGACACAGGTCGCGCACGCCCTCTTGGGCCGGGGTCGGAACGGCGATAGCGGTGAGCTCGCCGGCCCGGTGGAGCCCGGCCAGGCGTCTCGCGTCGCGACGGTCGGTCTTCACCCGGTCGCCCGAGCCTTTGGGGATGAGCGACGGCGCCACCACGTCACAACGCACTCCCATCGAGGTGAGCTGGCGCTGCAGCTCGTAGCCGGTGGGGCCCGCTTCGTAGCAGGCCCACACGCCTGTGGGTCTCCCGAGTCGTTTGACCAGGCGGCGGACCGAGTCGGCGTCGTGGAAGATCTTGTCGACTTCGGCGACGTCTCGATCGGGCGGGAGCACCGCCACGGCAATTGAATCCTTGGCTACGTCCATCCCCAGGTGGACGAACCCTCGGTGGGCAATACTGGACACGGCTGGCTCCTTCCTTTCGTATGTCGGCTCCGTTCGCTGTACAAGCGAATGATCCACGAATATGCGGATTGCCGGAGGAGCCGGCCGTTCCATGCTGAATCGGGGACAGAGACGCCTTCAGGCCCGAAACACTGCCGCCCGGCTAGTCCAGCATTGCGCTGACATGCAGAGCATTGGGCATCCTGGCCCGCCGAGCCCAGTTGGGGTCGGCGGACGTTAGTGCTTGACCAATAACGGGTTCTGTGAGGCGATCGACTACGAAGCCCGAGCCTTCCAAGGAGGCGAAGTATCGAGCAAGCGTTCGGTGTTGGTGAGAGAACGTAATCTTCTGACCGTTTCGCTCGACCGTTAATGATCTGCGACGCGGACTGAAGTAGGGCTCGGACAGGACAAATGAAGACTCCGGATCGTCTCTGTCACTGAATGCTCCCGCCGTGTTCAAGGGATGGAGGACGGAGAAGCAGAACCGGCCTCCGGGTGTGAGAATCCGGGCGATCTCCGCCATCGAGGAGTCGAGTTCATCGACATCCATAAGCACCATTGATGCTGTGACCAAATCGGCGCAGTGATCGGCCAATGGCAGGGACTCCAATGAACCGACAATGGTGAGCTGCGCCTCTGCGTGCGTTGACGCGGAGCTGGCAAGAAGCGGGCTCAGCTCGACCCCGACCACCCGATGTCCTCGGCGCATCAACTCCCGCCCGAGTCGCCCCTCACCACAGCCAACATCAACCGTTAGATCACCCCGGTCTGGAAGCAGTTCCAGAAATGCTGGGAGGTTGTAATCCCAGAATCCACCATCGACACCAGGAGTCCTCGCCCAGGAGAGATATTCCGAGGCTTGGTCCTCCCACGACCTTCGGAGGCTCATTTCCCCATTTTGGCCCAGCCGGTTTCGTCGGGTGGTTCCAGCATCGAATCGCCACCTACCCGGCGAACTGGACAGGAAACAATCGCGAGCAGTGCCGTTTCCGGATCGGCTTTTGCGACACTCCTCAACCTGGTGAACCCTCGCTGAGGACTACCAAGTGGGGCTGAAGCGGCGGTTCTTAAGAATTCCATGACATTCTTCGATTTTTCCCGCACAACGGGTCATTTTGCCGACCGTTTCCTATGTGTGGGATCAACGAATTTGGAGTCCGACAAGCGAGAGTCCCACCAGCCCCGGGCGCCGACCGACCAGTCATCCGGGGACTGTCTCGTGTTCACGGTGACCGAGGCCGCAGTGCTGCTTGGGGTGTCTCGGGCCTTCGCCTACGAGTTGGCTGCCCGGGGCGAGCTGCCAGTCCTCAAATTGGGGCGGCGGATCGTCGTCCCCAAGGCCGCGCTTCTCGCTCTCTTGAACCTGGTCGCCGAGCCCTAACGGTTCGCCTGGCAGCGATCACTGGGGCCATCCTCAGCCGATAGATGGCAGTCGATGCCTCGTCAGTGGCACAATGGTTAGGTGAGAAAGAGGGTTACCCCCGTTGCGGAGGAGCTGGCACCCGATGACGTTGGCGTGCCGAGTAGCACCGCGTCCGAGGACGACCTGATTCGACGAGCAACTGCCGACCGGGGCGCCGGAAGGGACTCCGCGGGAGATATCGAGGAGCTGGTACGACTCGCGGCTAATCGGAATCAGGCAGCGCTAGACCGGCTTGCCAAGTAACCGTTCTCGTCTGCTGGACGAGGTGGCGTCGGCGTGAATTAGCTAGAACTGGACGACTTCTACCTGGCAGCCAGCCGCGCGCTTGGTCTCGATGTCGAGACGGTCCGCTCCATGACGAATGACACCCTTGCCGGCTCCGCTCTGGCCGCTCCAGCCGCTGGATTCGGCGGCTACGAGAAATACCCAAGGTTCGCGACAAAGGTCGGCGTCTTGCTGCAGGCTGTGGCTAGCAATCACGCCTTGCCAGACGGCAACAAGCGGACCGCCCTCTTGTGTGCCGTTCTATTCGCAAACCTCAACGGCTACCGCTGGGTGGAGCCTGACGCTGATGATCCTGATGGCGAGGAAACAGCTGAAGTGGTCGAGGCCGTATCGACAAGGTCTGTCCCGCTCCCGGCGCTCGCTGCGTGGGTGAATGACCGATTGGATCCTGTGCCCCAACCTATCCATGCCGTCCTTCCGACTCGCGCGCCGCTGGTGATTTACCCTCGATCCACCGATCCGCGACC
>PMOE01000020.1:0-30204 GCA_003161575.1 Acidimicrobiaceae bacterium
CACCAGGTGTTGATGGCTCAACGCTGCGTTTGCTCGGCTGACCACGTGGATGTCAAGCCGATACGGAAACCAGAAAGGTCAGTTGCATGCTCCGCCCGGCGTCACTTTCACCGAGACGTTGGGTCCAGCTGCTAGGAGGGTGAGCGAAGAAGCGCAGGGCTTTGATCGCACCGTCGCACCCGTGACAACCACCGAATAGCCGTTTGGGTAGACCGATTTGGGCGTCAGAACTTCAGTGACGGTTCCCGGCTCGAAGGAACCGCCACCCGCCCGCTGAGAGGTGTAGTCGAACGCGAACTGCCGGCTATTCGCATCGAACGCAAAGCTCACCGGGACGCCGGCAATGGCTAATGGATAAGGACGCACTAGAGCGTCCAGTGCTGCCGCCGAAGGCACGTTGGCACCGCCAGGAGGTTTGTGCAGGTCAGTGACGAGGTATTGGTTCAGGCTCCAGAAGATCCAAGGCATCAGCTGTGCGTCGAACCCGTCCGTGAACTCGGTGATGAGCGGAGCCTTTGTGGTGGCACCGAACTCGGTGACCAAGAGCGCGTCCTCGTTCCGATTGGAGAGGCTGATGGCGCGACCCATGATGCCAGCTCCGACCTGGCCTGCAATGTAGGGGTGGAACGACAGTCCATTCTTGGGTGTACCGAAAGCGGCGAGCGACGTGTTGCCGTCGTAGTCAAAGGTGAGGAACGGCTCAACGAAGATCAGATGCCGAGGATCGGCCTCGCGAAGAGCTCGAACTGCTTTGGCGTAGAACGGTGCCAAAAGGGTTTGTTCGAGTGCCGGGCATCCGGCGTCGGTTTCGCAGGTCGCGTATTCGGGCCCCGGCCATGGCTCGTTCATCACGTCGTAGCCGATCACCCAGTCATCGGATCTGAATTTGGTCGCAAGAACCCGAAGCGCAGTGTCGTAGCGCTCTTGGAGTCCCACCCCTCCGGGGCCCGGCTTGTCGGCCCAGAAGTTCGCCCACGCCGCCTGTACCGACGGGCTGTGGAAGTAGCCAGCGGGAAATGACATCCTGGGGTTGGCGACCCCATCGGTCAGTGTTGCCCATTTCGGGAAGCCGTCGACCCCGACAGCTGGTCCATACTCGTCCTGGTGCATATCCAGGAGCACGTAGACATGATCGTGTGCCAGCAGGTTCACTGTCTGGGCAATCTGGTCGAGATACTTCGTATCGATCTTCCCGGGTTCGGGCATCAGGGCACCGAAAAGAACGCCCAGACGTACGACTCGGAATCCGTTGGCGGCTACAAACGAGGCGTCCGATGCGTCGAAACCCGCGGCTAAGGGACTGAACGGCGTTTCCTTGACGACAAAGTTGACGCCGTGCGGGATGATGATCCGACCCTGCGGATCCACCAACCAACGGCCACTGTGACCGATGAGTCCGCTTGGTTCCGGTGACGGAGCGGAGGTCGCGGCCGATGATTGGATCGGAGCCGTTGAGGATCCGATCAATACGACAATGGTTGCCATCGGCGCGAGGAGGGCTGCCAGGAACCTTGGCATCGTCCGACGCGGTCGGTTCGGTAGGAGAGACCGTGTGAGCACGGGCACGGACTCTATCTGCACTTGCGGAGAGCCAAACCTTTTAAGGCGTGGAAGTTCGGCCTTCGGTGCCTGACCTGGTTGAGGAATGGTCCGGAAGAACCGCAAGGCTATCTTCGTGGGTCCGCCTCCTGCCGCCGGGAGTGGGGCGCACTTGGGCATCCCCCTATCGGGACATTGGGTCACCTGCGGAGGTCCAGCGTCGGCGCGATTGGACCGATTTTGCCGACGTTCGTGCCCTAGGCGGGGCGTGCCCGCCGAACCGGTCAGGAGATCGCTGGCATCCCAACCATTGCGCGGAACTCGTCAGTCGTATTTGTGACTGGGAATGGCTCACTCGGCACGTCGAGGCCCAGCCGGTCGCAGATGGGATCCCATCCGTCCGTTGGGGACCATTCCAGCAGGCGATCGCCCGGGACAATTCGCCGAACCGCTTCGTTGTGCCGCTCATAGGCGTCCATCATGACGATGGGGTCTTCAAACGAATCACTGAAGCGATCGCGTAGCAGCTGAACGACAGCAGCCATCCAAGGCACCAACTCCGGCGGAACCTTGTCAAACGACTGAAAGATTGTGTTGGATGCGCTGCGGTACCAAGATTCCGGATCTCGCACAGAAAGCAATACGAGCGCCTCCGGGTTAGCGGCTAACAGCTCGGGCCAGAATGAACAACCGGGCCAGTCGACAAGAGAAACATAACCAGCAGGCATCGTTGCCCAGTCAACGGGTCGGCCTTCGATAGCGTCGATCCAGCCTGGAGCTTGGGTGGGATCTCCCAAGATCTCGATCATGTGATGACACGGGCCGCCTAACAACTGCTCGAGCGCGATCTTCAATGAATGGGTACCTGTACGACCGACTCCGGCACCTACCACCTTTAGCGTCACTCCCAGACTCCTTTACTTGCGAGGGCACTGCGTCGGCCAGCAACTACATCATTGCGTGCGGTCACTCATCGGTCCAATGTGTGGATGCCAAGCACGCGCCAACCTGTCTGGACGCGCCTGCCCCAGTTCACCAATGATGTTGTTGAGGGTCCACCGCCGAGAAGTTGGTCCTCAGTAGTTTCAGGAGCACCGGGGTTTCCGGCCTGACTGGAATCAGCGGATGTAGGTCCGCCCACCGTCGGCCGGAGCTCCGGACACACCAGATTTGAGGCGCGGCGCGCCCCGTTCCAGAGGGGGTGTGTCATCGCCGTCTCGATCTGGGATGACATAACTTTGAACTTGACATAATGTACATTATCGGCGGTATGGGAGGGTGGCCGCATTGGGCAAGCGGCCCTCCCCGAGGGTTCCTCTATCTCCCAGCCTCCCGTCGCGCAGGTCCCAGGCACGGGTTCCTTGTCCGCGCCGCCAGCTGAGGAGGGGCCTGAGGCCCGCTTGGGCTCCGAGGTTGAGTCGCCTCCGTTCGGGTCCCTTTTGGTACGGACTGGTACCTCAAGCGTGTGCTGGGACCTCAGGATCGAGACGCTCGGCAAAGGCACACTGCCCACCTCCCAGGCGCTTGGCCCGGTACATGGCCTTATCGGCTGCGGCATAGACCGCCGCCGCATCGTCGTCGGGGGTGCCGAAGGCAATGCCGATGCTTACGGTCGGAGATTCGCCAAGGAACGGCTCCGTGCGGAGCGTCGCAATCATGCGATCCGCTACTTCCCGGGCGCCCTTTATGTCTGCCCCCAAAAGCAGGACGGCGAACTCATCTCCACCCATGCGGGCCAGCACGTCCCCCCGGCGCAGGGCAACAGAGAGCGAGCGGGCCACGAAGATGAGCAGTTCATCACCGACTCCGTGGCCGAACGCGTCGTTGACCAACTTGAGGTCGTCGACGTCGATGGCCAGGATCGAGAACTGAAGTCGCCCGGGTCGATGGTCGATCAGGTGGTCGAAGGCCCGCCGATTGGCCAGCCCGGTGAGCATGTCGGTCGTCGCTTGCTCCTCAAGGACTTCGTGGGTCTTGGCGTTGTCGAGGGCCAATTCCACCAAGTGCCCGAAGGCCTTGCAGTACTCGAGCAGCTCCGGCGATACCTCCGTGCTCCTCAAAGGCACCGACAGCACACCGTCGAGCTCGCCATCGCAGTACACCGGCACATACATGCCATGGAGGACGCCCGTAGTGACGATAAGTTCTCGGACGCGTGGACCGACCTCTCCGAGATCGAGACGACGACTAACGGCGGATCCGGTCCGCATGACTTCTTGAAGGTTCGGATGGTCCGATAGAGGGAACGGCTCCGTCACGGATTGTCCCGTCTCGTCGTACTCGGCCACCACCCTGGCCATCGACCCCTCTATGCGGATGTATTGCCCCCGACGCCCTGGTGTTCCGGGAGCAGATACCAATTCGGCCGCCAACCTGGCGGCGGCAGTCAGGACATCGTCTGGCTTGCGGATCGTCGTCAGTTCTTCGGCGGCCGCTTCGAGCGCTGCGGTGCGCCGCAGAATGGTCTCCTGGTGCGCCAGGATGCGCCGCAGCCGGTCGCGCAAACTGTGTGTGGCGACCGAAATCAACAATCCGATGGCGACCCAGAACACGATGCGGCGAAGCAAGACGGCGTCGGTGACCCGCACCGGTGTCAGCGAGGTCACGATCTCGATCAGAACGATCCCTCCCACCACCACGAGGGACTCCCATTGACGATGGTAGAGGACGGTCCACATCAAGGGGATCAGAACCACTATGCCCACGCCGGATGTCGCACCCCCGACGGCCAAGATCAGGGTGAACACGGTTGCCATGTAGGCCACCGGTACCACCACCGTCATCCAGCCGGGAAGCCGTTGCCATGGCAACAGGATGGCGATCGCAACGAATCCAAGGAGGCCCACGCTGAGAACTGTGAATCCAGCCGATTTCGGGCCCGGAGGTAAGGCCAGGCTGGCCTCGGCGATTATCGCGACGAGCGCGAATGGGAGGATGCGCGATCCGAGTCCGGGCCGAGCAAACGGCCCACGATCCAACTCTCGAGTCTCCTCGAGGAGATGGGACTGCACGTCATCGGCCATCGATTCCCGCCTCTATTCTTGTGGCAAGCCTACCGGAGGGACGCACGCGGGTGGTGCAAGTGACGACCGCCGGCAGCGTCGAGGAGTCGAGCCATCAAGTGACTCAAGCTGTTGTCAAGTCTCGGGCAAGTGCCAGGCGTGGGGTGCGATGAGGCGATTAATCGAGTCTGGCCCCCAGGTTCCGCGAGCGTACGGTTCGACCGGCGGAGGGTTCTCGATGAGAGGAGCAGAAACCTCCCAGAGCCGTTCGATTCCATCAGCTCGGGTGAACAGCGACTGGTCACCCAGCATGGCCTCGAGGATGAGGTGTTCGTATCCCTCGAGCTCGTTGGCGGCATTGAACGAGTTTTGGTACTCGAACACCATGGAGGCTCGCCCGAGACGCATCACAGGTCCCGGCTCTTTCGCCAGGAAATTGCTTGTAATGGAGCCTGGGTCTCCAAAATCAATGACGATCTCGCCCCCGCTCCCCGATCCCTTGCTCTCGCGGTCGATGGCGAACATCTTCAGACACGGTTGGCGGAAGCCGAGAGTCACGACCTGGCGATTCGCCCCGAGACTCTTTCCGGAGCGGAGGTAGAACGGGACCCCTGACCACCGCCAGTTGTCGATCTTGGCCTCAACCGCCACCATCGTCTCGGTAGTCGAGTTCGGGGCAACTCCGTCTTCTTGCAGGTACCCCTCGTATTGTCCACGGACGACGTGTTTGGGGTTTATGGATACCAAAGCGTCGAAGACCTTGACCTCTTCATTTCGAAGCGCCTCAGCAGTCAGCTTTGACGGTGGTTCCATGGCGATGACGCCGAGCACTTGGAACAGATGTGTTACGACCATATCCCGGAAGGCTCCCGTGGCATCGTAGAAGTTGGCTCGCCCCTCTATGGAGAGGGTCTCGGGAACGTCGATCTGGACGTGGCTGATGTGGTCGCGGTTCCAGACCGGCTCAAAGAGCTGGTTTGCAAATCGAAGCGCCAGGATGTTGTCGACCGATTCCTTGCCCAAGAAGTGATCAATGCGGAAGACCTGAGATTCGTCGAAGACGGAGTGAACGGTCTTGTTGAGGGCGACCGCCGATGCGAGATCGGTGCCGAACGGTTTCTCGATGATGATCCGAGATCCCACGTTCAACTTGGAGGCGCCCAGCAACTCGACCATCGAGCGGAAGGCCGCCGGCGGGACGGCTAGGTGAAAGAGCCGGCGGGGCTTGCTACCGATCTCTTTTTCAGCCAGGTCCACTGCAGCCAGGAGTGGCGCGGTGTCGTCGGGATCGGCGGAGGCGAAGGACAGTGCGGCCTCGAAATTCTGCCAGGCCTCCGGCGTAGGAGTGATCCCGCCAAACTCCTCAACGGCGTCCTTGGCATGTTTCTTGAAGTCCGAGTCGCTCAAGGAGAACTGTCTCGGCGCAGATCCGATGATCCGGTACTGCTTGGGCAATAACCCGCCGGCGGCCAGGCGAAACAACCCAGGCAAGAGCTTGCGCTTGGCCAGGTCTCCTGTCGCACCGAACACGACAAGAACGTAGTTGTCCGGCCGGGTTGGACTGGCCATCGCAGGAGCACTCTTCGGTGTCCGTGGATTCATCGCGTCCCTCATTCTCTTGTGTCGATCCGGTGAAAGGATACGTGCGGGTTACTGCGGGCGATAGGTTCGGTGCTTGAGGCACGGACTTCGAGGGAGATCATGGGATCAGCAGTCGAGCGAGAGAAGAAAGCAGCGGCCGAAGCAGCCGTCTTGATGGTCAAAGACGGTATGACCGTGGGCCTTGGAACCGGCACGACGGTCGCATATCTCCTTCCCGCCTTGGCCCGTCGGGAACTGTCCATTCGGTGCGTGGCCACCTCTCCTCGCACCGAGGCCGCCGCCGACGCGCTCGGTATCCGGGTCGAACCATTCGACACCATTGACCGACTAGATCTCGCCATCGACGGAGCCGACCAGGTCTCTCCAGACGGATGGCTGGTCAAAGGTGGTGGGGCTGCCCTCACTCGCGAGAAACTGGTGGCTGTGACAGCGGATCGCTTCATCATCATTGCAGACTCGACCAAGCAGGTTGACGCACTGCACTCCCCAATTCCGCTCGAACTACTTGAGTTCGGTCTCGCGTCCACCCTGCGTCGCCTCCCGTCGGTGGCTGTGCGTCGCGTCCCGAAGAGTCCCGACGGCGGCGTCATCGCCGACTTTGAGGGGGACCTAGGGGATCCGACGCTGCTGGCTGCGTTTTTCGGGGCCACGCCCGGCGTCGTCGAGCACGGACTCTTCCCGCCCGACCTGGTGGGGACGGTCCTGATCGCCCACGGTGCCGAGGTCGATGTCATCGCCGTTTCGGACCCGGCCCCGTGACGCGGGTTCAGCGTTGAACCATCAGCGCGAACGTGTGTCGTCGGGCTCTAGTTTGCCTTTTCGGCGTGCCCGCCAAATTCTGAGCGTAGGGCCGACAGGACCTTGTCGGTGAAGTCACCATTTCCCCTTGATTCGAAGCGCTCGTAGAGCGAGGCGGTGATCACGGACGCGGGGACACCGGTATCGACGGCTGCGGTCACCGTCCAGCGGCCCTCGCCGGAGTCGGAGACTCGTCCGGCGAAGTCACTGAGATCGGGTGATTTGGCGAAAGCATCGGCAGCGAGATCGATGAGCCACGATCCGATGACCGAGCCACGACGCCAGACTTCTGCCACCTCGGCGACATCGATTTCGTATCGGTAGAACTCTGGGTCCCGGAGGGGCGTTGTCTCGGCGTCGATCTCGGACTTCTGTTTGCCGGCATCCGCGTGTTTGATGATGCTCAAACCCTCGCCGATCGCCGCCATCATTCCGTATTCGATCCCATTGTGGACCATCTTCACGAAGTGTCCGGCGCCGTTCGGACCACAATGCAAGTAGCCGTCGGGCGCCGTGCCGTCGGTTCGGGTTCGGCTCGGTGTCCGCTCCACCGTCCCGGCACCGGGAGCGATCGTTTTGAAGATCGGGTCGAGATGATTGACGATGCTGTCCTCCCCACCGATCATGAGGCAGTAACCCCGATCGAGTCCCCACACCCCCCCACTAGTGCCGCAGTCGACATAGTGCAAACGGTGTTCGCTTAGTTGCGTTGCGCGTACGATGTCGTCGCGGTAATAGGAGTTCCCACCGTCGATGATGATGTCTTCAGGCTCGAGCAATCCCACGAGCTGATCGAGGGTGGATTGCACGATGCCGGCTGGCAACATGAGCCACAGCGCGCGAGGCTTCTCGAGCTTCTGTATGAACTCTTCGACCGTTCTCGCTCCCACCGCGCCATCGGATTCGAGATCCTTGATGGCAGCCTCACTGACGTCATAGACCACGCACCGATGGCCGTCTCTCATGAGCCGGCGCACCAGGTTCGCCCCCATCCGGCCCAGGCCGATCATCCCGAGTTGCATTGGTGTAGCTGTTGGCATGGTGTGTCTCCTGAGTGTTCAAGTGCGGGGGGGTCATGATCAGGAATTGGCTGGCGTTCGAACGTGGTGAGCGAGAGCCCTAGAGGTCGATGATTGCTTCGGCCAAGACCTTATCGAGTTCGACCGGTCGGTTTGGCCCTCGGCGGACTGTACCGACCGTGGGGACCCGCTCACCACATGCCATCCGGTCGGGGCTGGTGGGAGCACCCTGGTGGTCGGCAACGACCCATCGACCGCGCACGATTAATCGTCAGTCCACAGCGATCATTCTGAGCGGGGATGAGAGCTATGGAACTGCCAGTGCCCGAGTCACCGATCGCGTCTCAGACGTGTCAGAAAGGCTCAGCGAGCATTTATGTAGTCGACGAGCTCGTTGCGGTCCTTTTCGAGCTCGCCGATCCGGCTCTTGACAACGTCACCGATGCTCACGAGTCCACAGAGCACTCCTTCGAGGACAACGGGGACGTGTCGGATTCGGTTCTCGGTCATGATGCTCATAAGCGAGACGACCTCGTCGTCGGGTGTACAGGTAAACACTGTGGTCGACATGATCGAGGCAACCGTAGCCCCGAGGACCGACTCGTGACGATCGTCTAGGTTTCGCACAACATCGCGTTCGGACACGATGCCCTCGATGTGTTTCCCGTCAGCGGAGACGACAAGTGCCCCGATCCCCTTACGGTTCAGCTCGGCGACCGCCTCGGACACCGTTGCGCCGCCACCGATGGTGGCGACATCTGTTCCTTTGTCGCTCAATAGCTTTGAGACCAGCATGGCCCTCACTTCCTCGGTGCGGCCCATGATCTGTCTGCACGTCGCACCGCATCACGGTGAGGAGCCGCACCACCGTCTGCGGCAGCGCCTCCCCAGCATACGAACACAGGGCTCCGATTGCGAGGGGGAATTTGTCCGAGCCGGGCTAGAGCACTTTGGAGAGGAATGCCCTGGTCCGTGCGTGAGCCGGTTGGGTGAGCACCTGGCGGGGATCTCCAGACTCCACCACCACACCCCCGTCCATGAACACGACGGTGTCGCCAACCTCGCGGGCAAAGCCCATCTCGTGGGTGACCACGATCATGGTCATGCCGTCCTCGGCCAGTTTGCGCATGACATCGAGGACATCGCCGACGAGCTCGGGGTCGAGGGCAGAGGTGGGCTCGTCGAAGAGCATGAGTTTTGGTTCCATGGCCAGTGCCCGGGCGATGGCCACCCGCTGCTGCTGGCCACCCGAGAGCTGGTTTGGGTAGGCGTCTACCTTGTCGGCGAGCTCCACCCGTTCGAGAAGACGATGAGCACGCTCAGCCGCCTTGGCGAGCGACTCGCCTTTTACCCGCATCGGCCCGATCGTCACGTTGTCGAGCACTTTCATGTGCGGGAAGAGGTTGAACCGTTGGAAGACCATGCCGATCTGGGCCCGGCGTTGGCAGACCTCGCGATCGCGCATTTCGTAGAGTTTGTCGCCGTGCTGGCGATAACCGACTAATTCACCGTCCACGTAAAGCCGGCCGGCGTCGATTTTCTCCAGGTGGTTGATGCAACGCAAGAAGGTGCTTTTCCCAGAACCCGAAGGACCTATCAGGCACAGCACCTCTCCGGGAGCGACGGAGAGTTCGATCCCTTTGAGAACTTCGAGTCGGCCAAAGGACTTGTGTAGCCCCTCGGCGTGGACCATTTCTACTTGAGCACGTCGGGTGCCTGGTTCTCGGTCCCCTCCGCTGGCGGTTGTCATCTGGCCCCCGATGGGCTGACCGGGGCCGCTCCCGTGCCGTCACCGAATGGCGGCGAGCCCGAACGCAGTGGGTGAACGGAGAAGAGATTCCGCGCCAACTTCTCCCAAAGACGGGGCGGCTTGGGACGGGCCGACCCCCGGGCGTAATGCCGCTCGACGAAATATTGGCCGATGGTGAGGATGGAAGTGATGAAGAGGTACCAGATACTGGCCACGATGAGCAGGGGCACGATCTGATACGTGCGGTTCGAGATGGTCTGGGCGGCGAAGAACAACTCGGCCACAGTCACCACACTCGCCAATGACGAAGTCTTCAACATGGAGATGACCTCATTGCCGGTGGGCGGGATGATGAGCCGCATGGCCTGGGGGAGCACGATCAAGCGGAGCGATTGGATACGTCGCATCCCGATGGACTGGGCGGCCTCGACCTGACCCTCGTCGACCGAGAGGATGCCGGCCCGCACGATCTCGGCCATATAGGCACCCTCGTTCAAGCTCAGCCCGACAACGGCCGCCACGAACGGGGTGACGAGCGCATTGACATTCAGGTGCACGAGGGCTGGGCCGAATGGGACACCGAGGCTGAGGTTCGGGAAGAGGTAGCTGATGCCGACGTACCAGAAGAAGAGCTGTACGAGCACCGGAGTTCCCCGGAAAAACCAGATGTAGACCCAGCTAGTGCTCGACAGAAGGGTACTGGAGGAGAGACGCATGACGGCGAGAACGACGCCGATCGCGATCCCCGCGGCCATGGCGATCACGGTCAACTCAATCGTGACCACCACTCCCCGAAGGATCGGCGGCGAAAAGAGGTATTGCCCGACAACGTTCCACTGAAAGCGACCCTCGACGGTGGTACCCCGTTTGACCGACGAGAACACCACCGAGTGGACAAGCATCGCCCCGAGGAGGACCAGAACTGCCGCCGCCACCCATTGACCGGGATGTCGGACCGGGACCGCCTTGATGACGTGTTCTTGATCCTTCGACGCGACGGTCCCCGGGGGGACCGCGTTGGGCTCGCGCGGTGCCAAGGGACCCGGGTCGGGTTCCGGCGGGGCCTTCGGCATCGAAGTCGGGGTGATCTGACGGGCCGTTGGTGCGGGCCGGCGTCAGGTGCGCCCTAGCTGGTGGCTCCGTTGATCTCGGGCCGGCTAATTGCACCCGCCTGAATGCCCCACTTCTTCAGGATCTTGAGGTAAATGCCGTCGGTCATCAGCTGGCCGACGGCGCCGTCGATGGGACGGGTGAGCCCGAGGCCTTTGGGAACAGCGAGCCCGTAGGGGGCGACTTCGAATGCCTTTCCGGCGTTCATGAACTGCCCGTTGGACTGGGCCACGATGTAGCCGGCCACCTGGGAATCGGCGAATCCCACGTTGGCCCGGCCCGATGACACCGCGACGTTCGCGGTCGTCTGGTCCTGGAAGGTGAGAACCTTCACGCTCGCCTTCCCGGCCTTCTTGCAGGCCTTGGATTGAGTCTGGGCGTCGGTTTGCTCGGTCGTGCCGGACTCGACCGCCACCGAGTGGCCGCAGAGGGCGCTCAACCCGTTTGGCTTGTAGGAGCTGCCTGCCTTCACGTAGTACCCCTCACCCGCTTGAAAGTAGTCGACGAAGTCGACGACCTTCTGACGAGCCTTCGTGTCGGTGAACGACGATGCCCCCAGGTTGTACTTCTCTGACTGGAGGGCCGGGATGATGGTGTCGAAGGTGGCGTTCACGAGCGTGACCTTCACTCCGAGCACTTGGCCGATCGCATTTGACAGGTCCGCATCCATCCCGATGATGGTCTTACCGTCCGTTGCGATGAATTCGTCAGGGGCATACGTGGCGTCGAGCGCCACGGTCAGGCCGCCGGTCTGAACAGATTCGGGGACGGTGGCGGCCAAGGTGGCGTCCTTGGGTGCCGTCGGGATGCTCGACGCCGCTCCGGCAGCTCCGATGCCCGAGAACGTGGCGGCCACTGCTCCCGCGGCGATGACCGTTGTGCCCTGCGCGACGAACCAGCGAACTCTGTGTGAACGCAACTCGGACCTCCTCGTCCCCTTCGTGGTGGACGAAAGTGTGCCACGGCTGCGCCCAGTTGGTCGCGCCAATTGACCTTTGGTCGGCTCAGTGTCCCAAGAACCCTCGGCGCCGGCTGATTTTGGGCTCTTGACCTGGGAGTCCACCCGGCCATGGCGCCGGTTTTGGCCACCATGACGGGCAGCGTGCGGACTCAACGCACCCGAGCCCGTGGGCCGCGAGAGTCCTCGGCGGCCCAGCCGGAGCGCCTTCTCACAGAGCGCGAGTCCGCGTGGCCCGGGCCCACAAGAGAGCGCCCGGCCAGCAGTGTTCGCCGAAGTCGGCCCTAGGCTCGCGTCTCGTGGTCAACTCGCGCCGGAGGGGTAGCAATGGCCGGCCCGCTGGCTGACGGCGCTGGGGTGCGCTACGACACAGGCCCCGGGCGATGGATCCTGCTTGCCACCGTGCTCGGCTCGGGAATGGCCGCCCTTGACGCCACAGTCGTGAACGTGGCCCTTCCCGCCATCGGCAAGACGTTCGACACCCAGGTGGCAGGCCTGCAATGGGTCATGACCGCCTACCTCATCACGTTGGCCGCTTTGATCCTGATCGGCGGATCGCTGGGCGACATCTTTGGCCGTCGCCGGGTCTTTGTGATCGGAGCCGTGTGGTTCAGCGCTGCCTCGGTGCTCTGCGCCGTCGCTCCCAGCTTGAACGTCCTCATCGCTGCTCGGGCCCTCCAAGGCGTCGGCGGAGCGCTGCTCGTGCCCGGGAGCCTCGCCATCATCGAAGCCAGCTTCGTTGCCGAGGATCGGGGTCGAGCGATCGGGGCGTGGTCGGGTCTCGGCGGTGTCGCCACCGCCATCGGTCCTTTGGTAGGGGGCTGGCTCATCACCGCCGTCTCGTGGCGTCTCATCTTCGTCCTCAACCTGCCGCTCGCCGTGCTGGTGCTCGTGGCCTCGCGCCACGTTCCCGAATCCCACGACCCAACCACCGGGCGCCGAGTTGACGTGCTCGGGGCGTCACTCGCGGTGATCGGACTGGCCGCGACGACCTATGCCCTGATTGAGGGTCCCTCGCCAGGCACCTCGGTCACCGCCACCGTGGTGGCGGCTGTCATCGGTATTGCGGCGTTGGTCGGATTCGTCGTCGTCGAGATGCGGACCGCGGCGCCGATGCTTCCGCTCTCGGTCTTCCGGTCGCGCCAGTTCTCGATCTCGAACATCTTGACGCTGGTCGTTTACGCCGCGTTAGGTGGCGTGTTGTTTCTCCTCGTCGTCGACCTCCAGCAGGTTCTCGGGTACTCGGCGCTGGCCGCCGGCGCCTCACTGCTGCCGATCACCGTCATCATGCTGTTGCTGTCCGCCCGGGCGGGCCAACTCTCCCAGCGCATTGGCCCGAGGATTCCGATGAGCCTGGGGCCCGTCATCATCGCCGCCGGTCTGCTGTTGATGCTCCGTATCGATGCTGGCTCGCCCTACGCAACGGCAATCCTGCCGGCGTTGATCGTCTTTTCTTTGGGACTTGCGCTCACTGTGGCCCCTTTGACCACCACGGTATTGGCCGCGGTCGATGCCCGGCACGCCGGCATCGCGTCCGGGGTGAACAACGCGGTCGCCCGGGTCGCCGGCCTCCTGGCGGTCGCCCTTCTGCCCCCGCTGGCCGGCTTGACCGGGGCGGCCTATAAAGAGCCGGTCCGATTCTCCTCCGGATTCCACACGGCGGTGCTGATCGGGGCTGGTCTCTGCCTCGTCGGAGCGGTGGTGGCCGGGTTGGGCATCGTCAACCCGAAGAAGACCGTGCCGAGACCGAAGGAGTCCGGCGACGGGCGACCGCTGCCGCCAGTGCTCTCGTGCCCCCTCGATGCGCCTTGCCTGCGGTCGCCGTCGACTGGAAGCGCCGCCTGATGCAAGCTGTGGGGCGAACCGTCGGGAGAGAGGGGCACCACGATGAGCGATGACGCGATCGATGTCATCGTGGAGATCCCGACCGGCAGCCGGAACAAGTACGAGTACGATCACGAACGGCACATCATCCGGCTCGACCGCAGGTTGTTCACGGCCATGGCCTATCCCGCAGACTACGGATTCGTTCCCGACACCTTGGCTAAAGACGGCGATCCGCTCGACGCGTTGGTGTTGGTCGGAGACCCGACGTTTCCTGGGTGTCTCGTGCGGGTACGGCCACTCGGCGTGTTCTGGATGCACGACGAGAGCGGGCCCGATGCCAAACTCATCACCGTGCTCTCCCGGGATCCGCAATGGGATCGGGCCCACGACGTCGGCGACGTCCCCTCCTATCTCCTCGATGAGATCGAGCACTTCTTCCAGGTCTATAAGGACCTCGGGCCGGGCGAGACGACGCAGACCGGAGGTTTCGACGGACGTGACGCGGCGATGGCCGAGCTCGCAGCCTGCCGAGCACGATTTGAGACGCAGGGTTGACGCCCTCCGCCCTCCCCTTCCCATGAGTCCAACCACCAGCCCCCGAGGATGAAGCCGCCACCATGACCAAGGCATCGCAGCGGACGGTCGTCGAGATAGAAGGGCGCGAGCTGACCCTGTCGAATCTCGACAAGGTCCTCTACCCCGCCGTCGGCTTTACCAAGGGCGAGGTGCTCGACTACTACGTCCGTATTGCACCGGTGCTGCTTCCTCATATAAGTGACCGCCCCCTTACCATGCGGCGGTTCCCCGATGGGGTGGAAGGTGAGTCCTTCTACGAAAAGCACCTCCCGCGTGGGACCCCAGCGTGGGTCCGTCATGCCCGTCTCCCGGCCAGCCCGAACACGAAGAACCCCGCCGGCGTCGAGTTCGCCATCATCGGCGATGTCTCCTCGCTCGCCTGGGCCGCGAACCTGGCGTCGCTCGAGTTGCACGTGCCCATGTGGCGAGTCGGACCGGGCGAACGTCCAGACCCGCCGGACCTGATGGTCTTTGACCTCGACCCCGGCGATCCCGCCACCGTCGTCGAGTGCGCCCGGGTCGCCCTGGTCTTGGCTGAAGAACTCGAGGCGACCAAGGGGTGGCGGGCTTATCCGAAGACGAGCGGATCCAAGGGGCTCCAGCTCTACGTGCCGCTCGCCAAAGACGAACGACCCACCTCCTGGGAAGAGGGTGCCACCCGTGACGAGGCCAAACGCCTGGCCGCCCGCCTGGCCAAGGAACGGCCCGACGAGATCGTCTCGGTGATGAACAAGGACGTGCGGGACGGCAAGGTCCTCATCGACTGGAGCCAGAACCACGTGGCCAAGACCACGGTGGCTCCCTACTCGCTGCGCGCCCGGGCCGAGCCGACCGTCTCCACCCCGATCACTTGGGAGGAGGTAGAGCGGTGCGCCAAAGGCGGCCACCGGGCGGCCGAACAGGTCCGGTTCCTTCCGGCCGACGTGCTGGCCCGAGTCGCGGACATTGGTGATCTCTTCGCCCCGCTTGCATCCGATGACCGTTAACGACCTGCCGGTGCACCCGCCGGTCTCGCCCATGCTGGCCAAGCTGGCCCGCGAGCTACCCGTTGACGGCGATCTCCTTTATGAGCCGAAATGGGACGGCTTCCGTTGCATTGTCTTTCGTGACGGTGACGACCTCGAGCTCGGGAGTCGCAACGAGCGGCCGCTGACTCGCTACTTCCCCGAGCTGGTGGAAGCGCTGCGCGCCGAGTTGCCCGAGCGTTGCGTGCTCGACGGCGAGATCATCATCGTGGGGGCGAACGGTCTCGACTTCGATGCGTTGCAGCAGCGGATCCATCCGGCTGCTTCGCGAGTGCGGTCCCTGGCCGAACTGACTCCGGCCTCCTTCGTGGCCTTTGATCTCCTGGCTCTCGGCGACGTGGACCTCCGGGAGACCGCCTTCTCGGAGCGTCGCACCCAACTCGAGTCCTCCTTGGCGGCGGTCGGCCCGGTGGTCCATGTCACACCCGCCACAAGGGACGCTTCGGTGGCCCGCGAGTGGTTCTCTCACTTTGAGGGGGCAGGCCTCGACGGCGTCGTGGCCAAGCGGCTCGAGCTCTCGTATCGAGAGGGAGATCGGGCCATGATCAAGGTGAAGCACCAGCGCACGGCCGACTGTGTCGTTGGCGGCTTCCGCTGGCACAAGCAGAGCGGGGTGGGCTCCCTCCTCCTCGGACTATTCGGCGGTGACGGCCAGCTCCGCCGGGTCGGGATCTGTGCATCCTTCAGTGCGGCCCGTCGCCTCGAGCTCGCAACCGAGCTCGAGGCCTACCAGATGAAGGACCCCGGCGGTCATCCGTGGCATGAGCTCGAGGGCGAGGGGATGGCGGCGAGCCCCGAAGCGGCCCACAGTCGGTGGAACAGTGGGAGCGACCTGTCGTGGGAGCCGCTCCGCCCCGAACTCGTCTGCGAGGTCGCCTACGACCACCTGCAGGGCGCCCGGTTTCGCCACGCGACGTCTTTTCAGCGATGGCGGCCCGATCGGGACCCTGGGTCGTGCACCTTCGATCAGCTCGATGAGCCCGTCCCGGTCGACCTCGCGACGATATTTGACTCCTGAAGTCGGATCGCCCTTTCACCGCCGCCGCGGCGTTGAGGTCCACCCGGCGGCCCAACCCCGTCTGCTCGGTGCTTCGGGCCGGTATCGTCGGGACCCAGCGGTCCGCGGGGTCGCAGATCCGAGGAGGCACGGGTAATGGCGTTCGGACGCGATGAGGTCCATGAGACGGTCGAGCGATATCACGAGCTGCGCCGACGTATCGACGCCGGGGAGGAACCAGAGGCTTTCGGGGCCTTGGCCGGCTTTTACACCGATGAAGCGGTGTACATAGATGCAGCCTGGGGGCGGATCGAAGGCAAAGAGGCGATCGCCCATTGGTTGGTCGACTCCATGGTCGGTTTGGGCGACTGGAAGTTCCCCGTCGAGTTCACCGCCATCGAAGGGAACGACGTGGTCGTGAAATGGACCCAGATCCTTCCAGTGTCACGTCCCGACGGCTCCTCGTACACCCAGTCGGGGTACTCGCGCCTCATCTACGCGGGGGGCGGCAAGTTCTCCTACGAGGAGGACACCTACAACATGCTCCACGTTCTCGAGGACATCGCCGCCAGTGGCTGGCAGCCGACCGAGCCCATGAACGTGCCCCCCGAACACCCGGTCCGGGACTGGTCGATCCCCGACGCGAAGTAGGGGCCGCCCCGTTGCCCGAACGCTGGCCCGCTCCTCAGACCTGGTCGAGCTGCCCGGTGAGATAGTCGTTGTAGGCGCCGAGGTCGAGGAGGCCGTGTCCCGAGTAGTTGAACAGGATCACCCGCTCCTCGCCCCTTTCCTTGGCGGCCAGTGCCTCGTCGATGACGGCTCGGATGGCGTGGCTCGTCTCGGGGGCCGGAATTGTCCCCTCGGTCCGGGCGAACTGGATGGCGGCGTCGAACACTTTGCCCTGGGGGTAGGCCGTGGCCTGCATCCGTCCAGTTTTGACCAAGCTCGAGATGATCGGCGAGTCCCCGTGGTAGCGCAGCCCTCCGGCGTGAATCGGAGGAGGGATGAACTCATGGCCCAGGGTGTACATCGACAAGAGCGGCGTCAATCCGGCCACGTCGCCGAAGTCGTAGTCGAAGCGACCTTCGGTAAGCGTCGGGCACGACGAAGGCTCCACCGCCAGCAGCTCTACGCCGGCGTCGGGCACGAAAGGTAGGGCGATGCCTCCGAGGTTTGAACCACCACCGCAGGAGCCGATCACGATGTCGGGCAGTTCTTCACCGGCGGCGATCAGTTGCTCTTTGGCTTCGAGTCCGATGACTGTCTGGTGCAACAGCACATGATTGAGAACCGATCCCAAGGAGTAGTGCGAGTCTTCGCGCCCCGCCGCGTCTCGTACCGCATCGCTTATCGCACTTCCGAGTGAACCCGGGTTGTCAGGTTCGTCGACCGGCGACGGCACCACGCTGCCGCCCCAAACCTCCATCATGATGCGGCGGTAGGGCTTTTGCTCATAAGAAGCCCGGACCATGTAGACCTTGCACTCGAGGTCGAAGAGCGACGCCGCGAAGGAGAGGGCGCTCCCCCACTGGCCCGCCCCGGTCTCGGTGGTCAGGCGGGCTACTCCTTCCTGCTTGTTGTAATAGGCCTGGGGCACCGCGGTGTTGGGTTTGTGAGAACCCGCGGGCGAGACCGACTCGTCTTTGTAATAGATGCGAGCGGGAGTCTTGAGCGCGCGCTCGAGCCGCTCGGCCCGGATCAGCGGCGTGGGCCGCCAGAGCCTCAGGACGTCGAGCACCTCGCCCGGAATGTCGATCCACGGCTCAGCCGACACCTCCTGGCCGATGAGGGCCATCGGGAACAGCGGGGTCAGGTCGCTGGGACCGATCGGCTCCCGGGTGCCCGGATGCAGAGGGGGCGCCACCGGTTCGGACAGGTGGGGCATCACGTTGAACCACGCCGACGGGAGGCTCTGGGAGGGAAGGGTCCAACGCATACGGCGCTCCTTTGGCTGGCCGGTCGGTCGATTTGCAACTTAGTTCGCTCGCCCGCCCTGGCCGCGGGTGCCCGCCGCGCAACGTGATGGGCTGGGCCGCCCGATGGTGGTTAGCCGCCGAGCCCCCCGCTCGAGCCACCGGTGCCGCCGAATCCCGGGATGCCAGAGCCGATGCTGCCTGCGGCGTTTTGCGCCTGTTGTTGTTCTTCGCTTTGTGATTCGAGGGTGATCGACACCGTGTGCTTCTCGTTGCCCACGTAGTACGTGAGTTGGACGGACTGACCCGGCTTGTCCTTGCCGAGGACTGTCTGAAGCTGACCACCCGAGGCGATCGGCGACGAGTCGATGGCCACGATCACGTCTCCTTGTTGGAGCCCCGCCTTGTCGGCGGGTGATCCAGGCACCACGTCGAGCACCACGGCGCCCTTCGAAGGGGTGAATCCGTACTGCTGCTGAAGCTGGGAGGTCATCGACGTCACGTCAACGCCGAGAACCCCGCCGCCGCTGTTGATCGTGCCCCCTTTGATGAGTTCGGGCAGAAGGGACTCCACCGTCGCCGAGGGGATGGCGAACCCGATGTTCTGGGCGCTGCTGCCGTCGCTTGTCGAGCCGGCCACTGCGGTGTTCATGGCGATGACCTGTCCGGAGCTGTCGATCAACGGTCCACCCGAATTCCCCGGATTGATCGCGGCGTCGGTCTGGACCATGTCGGTTAAGGTCTCCGTTGAGGCTGACGCCGTGCTTCCGGCGGTCACCGTCCGTCCGAGAGCCGAAATGATTCCCTGGGTGACCGTTGGGGTACCTGCAGCCAGCCCAAGCGCGTTACCGATCGCAACCACCGCGTCGCCCACTTGTGCCTTGGTCGAACGGCCGAAGGTGATGGTCGGAAGGCCTGATGCGCCCTTTACTTGCAGCAGGGCCACATCGCGGGAGGGATCGGCGCCGACGAGTGTTGCCGGCTGGGCTTTGGTCGTCCCCGACTCGGTGACAGTGATGGTTCCCCCGCCCTCGGCCAACTCCACCACGTGGTTGTTGGTGAGCACCTCGCCGCTGGAGGTGATGATCATGCCCGTTCCCTGGTCCTCCTCCCCGTTGGATTTCACGTCGATGGAGACAACGGCCGGCAACACGTGGTGGACGAGTTGGGGGATCGAGACATTGCCGCTCAGGACGGCCGGGCCGGGGGGTGCGTTCCCCTCTTTGATCGTGAGCGTGTTGGTGGAGCCCGAGTTACCCTCGCCAGCCCACACCACACCGGCGCCGACGGCGCCACCAATGAGGGCGGCCACGACGGCAACGGTGATCCAACTCTTTGAGCGACGCTCTTTGGGGCCACTCGGTTGATCGCCCGAGTCGGACATGATCGGAGCTACATACGGGGGGCCACCCGCGCCGCTCGAGCCGACCTGGGTCGGATAGCTCGGGCTCGACTGAGCGGTGGCGAGCGGTAGCGGCCACGGTGGTGTCGGCGATGGGTCGGCCATCGGGGTGCCCGGAGGGAACGCGCCACCGGGGACCGGGCCCCCTCCTCCCCAACTTGGCTCGCTGGGCGAAGGTGCTGACGTCACTGGTCCGGGTTCGGTGATCGGGGGGAGCGCCCATGCCGGTCGGTTCAGTGGTTCGGCCACCGATGGTGGCCCAGGCGGTTCGGCCACCGAAAGTGGCCCAGGCGGTTCGTCCCGGGTGGTTTCCGTGGGGCCTGTGCCAGGCGCCGACCCAGGCACCCCAGCGAGGGGCGTCTCAGTCGGATTGGGCTCCAAGCTCCCGCCCTGGGGCGCGCCGGGATGCTCTCCGCTCTCTGCGAAGTCGTCGGGCATTGCGGTCCTCCTGAACGGACGTACAGTCCGCCGCACCAGTGTCCCGCTGCGGGCCGAAGTGGCCGCGGCTCGGGTCGCGGCGCCATCGTATCGGTCGCTGCGGGTGGTCGATGCATCGGGGGTGGAGCCTGGCGGTGGGGCCATTCGGGCACGGAGCCGCTCCCAAACGCAGTAACGTGACCGCCGCAATGGCGCGCCGGATCGAGATCGAATTGACGAGCCACTCGGCCGAGGGGAACTGGACCTGGCGCGCCGCGGGCGCCCGCCAGCCCAAGGGGGTCCTGGCGGCCGACCTTGTCCCTGCCGGTGCCTCCGTGGGAGGGGTCTACCGGGCCGAGATCGAGACCGGGATCGAGGGCATCGACGTGCTGTCCGTGGCCCCCAAGCCCACGAAGCACGCCGATGGGTCGGCCAACCGGATCGAGGTCGTGGGCGCTCCTCGTGGCGCGCCGGATGTCTCGGTGACACTCGCCCCCGGCTCGCGCCGTCGACGCGACGGGGAGGACCGGCCCCGTCGACGCGACGGTGAGGACCGCCCCCCCCGACGCGACAGCGGAGCCCGTCGTGAGGGTGCGGGCCGTCGTCCCGGTGGCCGGGCAGCGCCCGACGGGCCGTCCCCGCGGCGCGAAGAAGGCGAGAGTCGTCGTCGTGACGCACGAGAGTCCCCGGGACGCCGAGAGCGCCGTCCGACCGTGTCGTCGACCCACCGCAACGCCATGCTGGCCGCCCTCCCCCCTGAGCAGCTCCCGGTGGCCGAGCAGCTGTTGCGCGGCGGGATCCCCGCAGTGCGCCAAGCGATTGAAGAGCAGCGTGGCCGAGGTCGAGGTGACAGTGGTCCTGCGAACGCCGATCCACTTCTGGCCATGGCCGAGAAGCTGTTGCCCGCGGTGAATCTCGCCAACTGGAAGGACCGGGCCACCTCGGCGCAGTCCGCAGGCAAAGAACTGCGATTGCGCGAGCTGCGAGCCGTCGTTGCCTCCTCGCGCACGGTGGGCCTCGACGAGGAAGGCCGGACCATGGCCAAGGCCCTTCGGGACGCTTTGGATCACCGGGTCACTGCCCTTCGCGACGACTGGGTCGCACGGATGACCACCGCCCTTGACGAGGGTCGGATACTCGACGCGATCCGGACCGCCGCCCGGCCGCCCGAACCCTCGACCCGCTTACCCGCCGAGTTGGCCGTGCGGATCTCCGCGGATGCTGGCGCCGCCTTGACCGCAGAGTTGGCGCCAGAGGAGTGGCTGGGCCTCCTCGAAGCGGTGGTGGAGTCCCCGGTGCGTCGCACTGTCAAGCCGGCGGGCATCCCTGCCACCGCCGAGGTGCACGCAGCGGCCCGTCACTCGGCGGGGTCCGTACCCGAATTGGCCAAACTGCTCGGTTTGCGCATCCCCCCTCCCCCGCCGCGCCGGGCTCCGGCCCCGCTTACCCGAGCGGGCGGTGGAGGACGAGCAGTCTCGCCTTGAAGCCGGCGGTCTCCAACAGCTGCTTGGTCTGGCGATCTCCGGGCAGTGCGATGGCGTCGACGTCGCTGCACTGGCGGGTGACGAACCACTCGAGCAAGCCCTCGACAAGGAGACCGCCTACCCCGACTTGGCGGGCGCCGGCTTCGACGTAGCAACAGTCGACCCGGCCGATCCGGCGGGTTCCCCGCTCCACCACATGGCCTGTCGCTAGACCGACGGTGGCTCCTTCGAATATCCCGATCAACAGTATCCGGGTTGGCCCACCTGCGACCCAGGATTCGACCACCCGGGCGGGATCGGTCCGGTCGCCCGACCCGTCGGTCCTGGGTGTCCCGGTTGTCTGATCGCCGAGCGCTGCGAGGAGCGCACCCCCTCGAACGGTCGTTGCTTCATCTCGGGCGGCGGCCACCAGCTCGACGCAGCGGGGGAGGTCGGCGGCTCGGGCCGTGCGCACGCTCTCCACCGGCCCGGCTCCTCAGGCCGTGACGCCGGGGGTGCCGGGCTGCTCTTCGGCGCCAAGAAGCTGCTGGGCCCGGTGGAGAATGGTCCGTCGACGACGGGACGCCGCCTCGTGGCGGTACACCGCCTCGAGCTCGCGGGGACCGAGGCCGTCGAGCCGGCGGACCACCTGGGAGGCCGACAGCGTCTCGTAGTCAAAGATGGCCAAATCGGCCGCCGGGGCGTCGGAGCCACCGCCCGACGGAATACTGGGGGCCAGCGGGCCTGGGTCCCCCCGCTGCCCCTCACCGATGCCGTTGGTGGCGACAGTCGAGGCGTGGCCCGTCGTCGGCCCCGGGGCCCGTGGTGAGCTCACAGGGGCCCGAGAGGGACGGCCCGCCCGGCTTCCCGATACCCGCGCGACCCGGGCGGTCAGGTCGCGCCGGCCTTTTCTGAGCGCGAACTCCCCGACGAGCCGGGCATTGCGGATCTGGACCTCAACGGTGGCGCGGCCCCTGGCCGCGAACCCCGGGAGGTCCTCGATGGCAGTCACGACCAGACCGGTCGGCGCGAACACCAATAGGTCGAGGGTCCGTTGCGCAAGGGTCTTGTCCTCGGCCGTCACACCGTCACGCGCGTTGGCCCCGGTCGCGCCCGCCGCTTGGACAGGGGCGGGCCCGAGGGCCCCGGGCGTCGAACGTCCCGTGTCGTCCGGGCCCTCAGACACAGTCCCGGCAGAGCATCTTCTTTTTGTCGGCGAGTTGGCTTGGGTGTTTGACGAGGAAGCAGGACCGGCAGACGAACTCGTCGGGCTGCTTGGGGCGTACCCGCTCTGTCTCCCCCGAGCGGTCGTCGACCTCGGTCAGCTCCTCGTCTTCGACCACTTCGTCTTCGACGACGAGGCGCTCCTTCAAGATCACGTCAAGGCTGGCCTCGACGTCCTCGTCGTCGGGCTCCTCCTCCTCTTCGTCCTCGCCCTCCTCGGCGGCCCGCTCGGCGACGGCTGGGGCGGTCTCAGGGGCCGCCTCGGGGGCGCTCGCGAGCTCCTCGTCGACGAGGACGTCCTCGACCACGAGATCGTCCTCTATGAGTGGGTCGGCGAGGTCGTCGTCGGTGTCTACGTCGACATCATCGATTTCGAGAACGTCCTCCTCGAGGTCCTCGAGGTCCTCGGGCGCTGCAACGTCGTCGAGGTCATCTGCTGGCATGGCCGCCTTCCGGTGGGGATTTGCCGCGGGAGCATATACGTTTCCGGCGCGGGGTCGAGCGTTCTTGAGCCCAACCGAAAGCCCAGGTGGGGGCCGCCGGTCGGACCACGCCCTCGGCGGTGCAGATGATCGGCCGGTGGGCCGAACAACAAAGGCGGTTGGGCCCGGGGGTCTTTGGGGCCATCTCGCCCACTCCTCAGGACTTCGCCTGACGGGCGGGAAGTTCTCTACTCGAACCCCCGGGCCTTCCTCCGCCTCTCACAGCATCCCCCCCTCCGGGTGGCGCAGGCCTGAGGGCCGGCCGCCGGCCCCTTGGGGCGTGTGGGACTGGGCGTACGATACGCAGGTCGGGGGGAGGGTCGTCAACCGCGTTCGGCGAGCGGTGACCAGGGGCGTTCCCGGTTCTCCCTGGTCACGATGTCGCGGATTTCCCCGGGTCTTTTTGTTGGCCCCGCGAACTCCGGCGGGACTCGGCGCGCCGCTCCGCGTCCAATCGCTCGAGGTCGGTCGAGCCATGATCGACGTGCACCATCGCCGCGGCAATAGCCCGGTGACCGGCCACATCGGCGATCGCCCGGTGCATCTGCTGGGCCACCCGTCGGTAGGCCGGGTGACCCTGAGGACCCGAGCGAAGCTCGATGAGGTGGAGGGCTTCGCGGGCATTCATCTGCATCACATAACGGATGTGGAAGGCCAGCGACACGGCGTAGGGGGCCTGAGCCGGGAAGGCCTCGGCCAATGTTGCGTGCAGATCGCGTGAACGGGCCATCGATTCGACGAACCGCTCTGTGAGCCCGGCCTCTTCGACAATCTCGGGGAGGTCGAAACCGAGTGCGGTCGTCAACGGCTGCCATTCGATAGTCAAGAGGCGATGACGCTGCAGGTCACGGAAGGCGCCGTAGTCGGTGACCACCTCGAACCGGTAGTCGGTTCGTTCGAAGGCGCGACCGGGCCGGTGGCGCCGGTTCTTCCGGTCTCCGATGTAGGCGGCCAGCAGCGCCACGCGGTCATCGGCCGTGAGCTGGCGGACCCGACGCAGGGCCTCGGTCTCAGAAAAGGTGCTGTGGGGGAAGCAGATGGCCGCCAGCACATTGTCCTCTCCTTCGGGGTCGAAGTCGAGCAATAGCACCCCGGCACCGGCCCCCTCGGGTTTGCTCGGCGCGGTCGCATCTGGCCAGAGCCGCTCGACGATCCGGGCCGGCCCGTCACGGGTCTGGGCGAGATAGGACGACCATTCCCCCCCGCGATCTGGCAAGTCGACGCGCTGGAGGAACGACGGGATCACCTTGCGCAGTTCGGTCAGCATCATCTCGGAGTAGTGGCGGGCCTCGGGCAGGGGGTGGGCGCGCATGCGCAGCAGGAGGAGCTCATAGGACTGGCCGGTGCCGTAGATGCCGACGTTCGAGACCGAAGACGCCGGGAGAAGCCCGCGCAGGGCGTCGAGCGCTTTGGCCTTTATGGCCTGGCGGTGCACAAAGTCCGAGTCACCCCCTTGGCGCGGGTGTCGCGCCGTCAGCCAGGCCACCAGCTGAGGCAGGAGTTCGGCGTAGGTGTCGAACATGCGGTCCATGTCGCCGACGTAGCGGGCACCAAGGGGTGAATCGAGAATCTCGGGCGGCCGGAAGTAGCGGTAGAGGCCGTTCGGAAGCCGGGAGTCGTAGCCGATGTAGCGGGTCGACTGCTCGAGGTACGCCATGAGGCGGCCCCGCTCGAGCACCTTGGTGAGGACGTTGGACGCCTGTTCGCAGGCCAGGTGGACGCCACCGAGCTGGGCCACCGAGTCGTCGCCGTACTCGAAGAACACACGCTCATAGAGCTCTTCTGCCCGCTTGAGCCCGACCGTGGCATCGACCGAGGCGTCACCGGAGATGTCGAGATCGCCGACGAACTCGTCGAGGAAGAGCCGTCGCAGGCTCTTTGGCGATCGCGAGTACCGGGCGAAGAGGGCCCCTTTGACCACTTCGGGCAGGTTGACCAGGGCAAAGACCGGCTGATCGAGGTTGGTCACATACCGACGGAGGATGGCCGCCTCTTCGGCGGTGAACGTCTCCTCTCCGTAGGGGAACATGCCCGGTCCACCTTAGAACTGGGCTGTGTCGCCGGTGGCGGATCCCGACGGGGTCCCCGCTGCGACCACGTCACGCCACAACATGGCGACCACGGCCCGTGCCGCGGCGGCCGTCCCCGGATCCGGTGAGACCAGTGCGAGCTGGCCGGCCAGGTCAGCCAGCTGTTTGATCGTCCGCACGAAGTCACCCGGGGCGATCTCGCCCACGTCGTGGGCCGCCACCTCGAGCACCGTCGAAAAGGGCGCCCCCCGGGCCCAGGCGGTTACCGCTCCGGCCAGGCCGGGCTCGGGCTGGCGGGTGCGGGGCACGAGGTGTACCTCTTCTAGGGTCCGGATCCGTTCGGCCTGGGCCGAAAGCAGGTCCAGGCGCTCGGCCAGCTCGGCCCGGCGACCCTCTCCGAGGCGATCCCCGCCGCGCTTGGCCCGGCGTTCCGAGGATCGGCGCTCGGTCCGTGGGCGGTGGGATCCGCCGCCGGGAGTCCGGCGGGCCCGCCGCCGCTCGAAGATGAGAGAGGAGAGGACCCCGGCGATGACCGCGGGCTCGGCACCCACGAGGGTGTCGCCGACGGCCGCCTCGGCCATCAACAGATCGGCCTCGTGGTAGATCCGCGAAAGCCGAGCCCCCGATTCGGTCAGGCGCCATTGGTCGACATAGCCCAGCTCTTCGAGGACGGACAGGCGGCGCCCGAGGTGGTCGACGAGAAGGTCCCGGCCGTGGGGTTGGGAAGTGGCCTGCCACTGGGCGAAGGAGCGCCGCAGCACCTCGAGCGCCCGCGGGCGGTCGAAGCGACGCACCAAGTTGACCGCCAGGTTGTAGGTGGGTCGGAAGCTCGAGCGCAGATCGGGGGGTGGGGCCAGCGCGACGCGGGCCACCTCGGCGAAGGTGGTCTCGGGCGACCAGAGCACCACGGCGTTGCCTTCGGCATCGAGCCCCCGCCTCCCCGCCCGACCGGTCAGCTGGGCGTACTCGCCCGAGGTGAGGGTTGCCCGCCCGGAGCCGCCGAATTTGGTGAACCGTTCGATCACCACCGTGCGGGCCGGCATGTTGATTCCGAGCGAGAGAGTCTCGGTGGCAAAGACCACCCGGAGGTATCCGGCGGCAAAACAGGCCTCCACCGCCTCGCGGTATGCCGGCACCAGTCCGGCGTGGTGGGCGGCAATGCCCGCTTCGAGACCCTCCAACCATTCGTCGTAGCCGAGGACGCCCAGGTCGTCGTCGGTGAGGGACTCGACATGGGCCTCGGCGATCCGTCGGATCGCCGCCCGCTCCGTCGGGTCGGTCAGTCGGAGACCGTCCCGCACGCACTGGCGCACCGCGTCGTCACAGGCGGCGCGGCTGAAAATGAAGACGATGGCCGGCAGCAGGTCCGCGTCGTCGAGCGTGCTGATGAGCTCGGTCCGCCGAGGCGTGCGGAAGGGCAGGGCCAAGCCGCTGCTGCGTCGGTCGCCGCCGCGCCAGTGCTGGGGTGGGCGCGCCTGGACGGCCCGGCGAACCGATTGGTCGAGGCGGAGCCCCTCGGCCCCCGGCCGCCCCTCGGTGAGCAGCGGGATAAGCCCGGTCTCGTCGTGGTCTCGGCGGTGCATGGCGAACAGGTGGCGAAGCGTCACCGGGCGGCGGCGTTCGACCACGACGTCGGTGGCCCCGCGCACCGATCGGATCCACGCACCGAGTTCCGAGGCGTTGGCCACCGTCGCCGACAGGCAGACGAAGACCACTTCGGGCGGGCACAAAACGATCACCTCCTCCCAGACCCCACCGCGGTAGGGGTCTTGGAGGTAGTGGACTTCGTCGAGGACGACGGTGCGCAGATTTGTCAGCAGGTTGGAACCGGCCAGCAGCATGTTGCGGAGTACTTCAGTCGTCATCACCACCGCCGGTGCCTCGGACCGGATGGCGGTGTCGCCGGTCAGCAGGCCCACCTGCTCGGCCCCATGTTCGCGACCGAGCTCCAAGAATTTCTGGTTTGAAAGAGCCTTGAGGGGTGTGGTGTAGAAGGCCTTCCCACCACCGGCGAGGGCCCGATGCACCGCGTAGGCCGCCACGATCGTCTTGCCAGATCCGGTCGGGGCCGAGACCAAGACGTCGCGGCCCTGGTCGAGCGAGTCCATGGCTTCGATCTGGAAGGAGTCGAGGGGGAACGGCAGACGTTCGGTGAACCGGCGACGGATGCCGTCGCCGTCGGTGGCTGTCGTCCTGCTCCCGTCGTAGGGCGGGGCCGGGGCCGAGTCGCTCAACGCCTGAAGATCTTTCCGATCAGGATGGCCACGAAATAGAAAAAGACCAAAGGGACGGCGAGTGCCAGCATCGAGAAGGGATCCGAGCTCGGGGTAAAGACCGCGGCCACCACCGTGATCGCAATGACGGCCCAGCGCCACCAGCTGAGCAATTTAGCCGGTGTGACCACCCGGGCCAGTTGGAGGGCGACAAGGATAACGGGGAACTCGAAGGTTATGCCAAAGAGCACCATCATCAACAAGATGAGACTCAGGTACTGATTGGGGTTGTAGATCTGAGTCAGGCTCTTGCCGCCGACGGCCTTCAAGAAGGCCAGGGCGTGGGGGAAGACGAGGTAGGCGATCGAACAGCCGAGAAGGAACAGCACCACGGCTGCGATGACGAAGGGGATGACGTACTTCTTCTCGTTGGCTCGCAGTCCGGGCGTGATGAACCGCCACACCTGCCACAAGATGACCGGTGAAGCCAGCACCAGCCCGCCGAAGGCGGCCATCTGGATGCGCAGTGCGAGCCCGTCGAGGGGGCCGGTCACGTACAGCTGACAGTTCGACGCCCCCGTCAAGTGGTTCACGCCCGGGTTCACCCGGCAATAGGGCTCTTGGAGCAAGTGCAGAAGAGGGCCGTAGAACACCGTTGCCACCACGGCCGCCACGACGAAGGCGAGCACCGAGATGATCACGCGGCGCCGCAATTCGCCCAGGTGCTCGGTCAGCGTCATGGCATCGGGCGACGACCGCTGCTTGCGGGTCAACAGGGGGATGGCCATGGTCGCTCGGGGTCAGGCGGTTCGGATTAGTTCATGCTCGGGTCATCGGGAACAACCAAAGGCGGCCGGGAGTCCGAGGCCGCTCCGGCGCCCCACCCCTCTTTGGGTGCGGCGATGCCCGGGGCGTCCGGATCGGCCACGGTCGGGTCGGTCGGCCAGGTCTGTTGGCTCAGGTCTGTCGTCCCCCCGCTCCCGTTGTCGTGCACGTCGTCGGCTTCGGGGTCGGCGACCAACCGGTCGGCATCGGTCGAGGGCATCTCGGCGAGTTGGTTGAGGAGGGCGACCGGGGACCGGGCTAGGCGGGCGATGTCCTGGGTGGAGGGGAGGTCGGGCATGTTCTCGCGCACTTCGGCCTCCATGCGCTCACGGAAGTGGCTGAGCTGGCGCCATGCCGCGCCGAGCTGCCGGGCCACCTGCGGGAGCTTGTTGGGCCCGAGCAGAATCACGGCCACGATGAACACAATCAGGAGCTTCGCCGGGCTCAAATCCAGCATGCTGGCTGATCCTACTTTGACCCGACGATCCCCCCCCGGCGCCCCGACCCGGCGCTGGAAAGGTGTCGGAGGCGTGATCGTGCCGCCCGGTTCCGCCTGAAGCCGTCCCGAGCGGCCGGCGGGTGAGCGGGCTCAGAACACACCGAGGTGGGAGAGCGGCCAGATCCGCAGGACCACCCGTCCGACGATGTAGGACCGAGGCAATGGACCCCAGTAGCGGCTGTCACACGAATCGCCCCGGTTGTCGCCCATCATGAAGTAGTCCCCTTTGGGGATCGTGATGGCTGAGAACGGCGACGTCGAATCGGACTTGGGGAGCCAGGGCTCGGCCAGCGGGCGCCCGTTGATATCGACCCGACCATCGCTTCCTGAGATGCGCTCGCCAGGGAGACCGATCACTCTCTTGACGAGGTCAGGCACCTGGGGGCCCCCGGGGTCGCAGTTCTCGGCCGGCGGACGGCGAAAAACCACGATGTCGCCCCGGTGCACCCCGTGGAGGTGGTAGCTGAGCTTGTCGACGACGATCCGATCGCCGACCTGGAGGGTCGGTTCCATCGAGCCCGAAGGGATGTAGAAGCTCTGGGCGACGTAGGCGCGCCCGACAAAGGCCACCAACAGGGCCACGAGAAGTAGGACGCCCCATTCGACCAGGCGCCGGCGCCCGCTCGGGTGCCAAGCCGGTGCGTCGTCGGTCCGGGCATCGTCGTCCCCTTCTCCCCGGTGTCCCTCCTCGGCGGTCACTGCGCCAGTGCTGGCCGCGACGGGGGCCTGTTCGGTGGCGTTGATGAGAGCCCGTCGATCACGGGCCGAGTATCGGGGCTCACGGGACGGCGAGAATAGCCGGGCCTCTCAGAGCGAAGCGATCAGCCGCTCCACCCGGTCGTCGTGGGAGCGGAAGGGGTCCTTCAGCAATACGGTCCGCTGCGCCTGGTCGTTGAGTTTCAGGTGCACCCAGTCGACGGTGAAGTCACGGCGGCGTTCTTTGGCCCGGCGAACAAACGCACCGCGTAGGCGCGCCCGAGTCGTCTGGGGCGGTTGGGTCATCGCGATGGCAATATCGGCGTCAGTGGTGGTCCGCTCGACCTGGTCACGCTGCTGCAACTTGTAGAACAGTCCTCTCGAGCGGTCGACGTCGTGGTACATGAGGTCGACCATTGCCACCTTGGGGTGGGACAAGGGCACATCGTGGCGCTTGCGCACCTCGTCGACGAGTCGGTACTTGGCCACCCAGTCACACTCGCGCCATAGCGACAGGGGATCGGATTCGAGGCCCTTCAGGCAGTACTCCCACATGTCGAGCGCTCGATCCTCTTCGAGAGACAGGCCTCGGCGGTCCCGATATTTGAGGGCGCGCTCGAGGTACTCGGCCTGAATGTCGAGCGCCCGCATCTCGCGCCCGTTGGCCAGGCGCACGCGGCGCTGGCAGGTGACGTCATGACTGATCTCGCGGATGGCCCGGATGGGGTTCTCGAGGGTCAGGTCCCGCAGCACCGTGCTCGAGTCCTCGAGCATCGAGAGAAGGATGCTGGTCGTCCCGACCTTGAGGAAGGTGGCGTACTCGCTCATGTTGGAGTC
>PMOE01000020.1:30268-88221 GCA_003161575.1 Acidimicrobiaceae bacterium
ACCTTGCCGGCACCGGCGAAGATCTGGCGGCTCACGAGGAACGGAATGAGCACCTCGGTGTAGCGGTTGAAGTCGTCGTTGCGCTCGGTCAGGTAATTCTCGTGGCACCCGTAAGAGTTCCCTGCTGAGTCGGTGTTGTTCTTGAAGAGGTAGACGTCGCCGCGGATGCCCTCCTCGCGCAGACGGGACTGGGCTCCGGTCACGAGCTGGGAGAGGATCCACTCCCCGGCTTTGTCATGGGTCACGAGATCGGCGATGCGGTCGCACTCGGGTGTCGCGTACTCGGGGTGACTCCCGACGTCGAGGTAGAGGCGGGCCCCGTTTTCCAAAAAGACGTTCGACGAACGACCCCAGCTGACCACCCGGCGAAAGAGGTAGCGAGCCACCTCGTCTGGGCTCAATCGGCGCTGACCCCGCAGAGTGAACGTGACCCCGTACTCGTTCTCGAGTCCGAAGATGCGCCTATCCATTTGGCCACCGTAGTGCTGGCGGCCGCCGATTCGGTTGACGCCCGGCGCGAACTGCTACTTGTCGTCCCCCGGGCTCCCGCCGTCGCCGCCGGTCACGGCTGCCTCATCGGACGCTTGGCCGCCCGGGCCTTCGGTCGTCTCGGCGGTACCGACCCGCTTGGCCGCGGCAACCGCCGAGCCCTTCCGGGTGGCCCGTGAGCGTCCTGTGGCCGACGGGGCCGGCCCCAAGAGCTCGGCCAGCATCTCGTCGGTGATGCGTCGAAAGGTCCGCCGTCCGTTGTCCCGAGAAAGAACAGCAACTTCGAGATCATCGGCCCCCAGAGTGCGCTCAGGCCCGGCCAGGGCCCCGACGGCGGCCCCGAGCGCACCGCGCAGATCCCGGTCGGCTTGCCATCCCTCATTCACCCGGGCGGCGATGGTCTCGGCGTCGCCCCCGAGAACAGCGAAACGATCCTCATCGGTGATGGTGCCCTCATAGGCAATGTGGTACAGCTGATCGGGCCGCCCGTCGGCCCCGAGCTCGGCGACCAGGATCTCGACCTCCAAGGGCTTCATTTCATGGGTGAAGACGTTGCCGAGAAACTGGGCGTACAGGTTCGCCAACGAGCGAGCGTCGACGTCTTCGCGGCTGAAGGCGAAGCCTTTGGTGTCTGCGTGGCGGACTCCGGCGACGCGTAGTTGGTCGTACTCGTTGTACTTCCCGACCCCGCCGAAAGCGATCCGGTCATAGATCTCGCTGATCTTGTGCAGAGAACGAGAAGGGTTCTCCGCCACCATCAAGACGCCCTCGGCGTAGGTGGTCGCGACCAAAGAACGGCCCCGGGCGATCCCCTTCTGAGCGTATTCGGCCCGGTCCTTCATGACCTGTTCTGGCGCTACGTAGTAGGGCATGGTCATGCGGGCTCACCTCCACGGTTTGGGGCGCCGAAGGCTTCGCGTTCAGTCCGTTTGCGGTCGATCAATGTGGCGAAGTGCTCCGCCACCTCGTCTTCGTCGGCTTGGAGGTAGCCGTCGGCCGTCACCACCGCGACCAGCGGGTAGATTCCGCGCACGAGGTCGGGGCCGCCCGTGCCGGCGTCCTCGTCAGCTGCCTCGTAGAGGGCCTGGATGGCGAGTTCGACCGCTTCATCACGCGAGAGGCTTTCGCGAAATCCGAGTTTGATCGTGGTCCGCGCGTCGCGCCCCCCCGAGCCGGTGGCTTGGAAATCAGCCTCCTCGTAATGGCCCCCGGTGACGTCGTAGGTGAAGATCCGCCCAGACCCGCGGGCGAGGTCGTAGCCGGCGAAGAGCGGGACCACGGCCAGGCCCTGCATGGCGAGGGGAAGATGCTGGCGGACCATCTGGGCCAGCTGGTTGGCCTTGCCCTCGAGGCTGAGGGTGACCCCTTCAACCTTCTCGTAGTGCTCGAGTTGGACTTGGAAGAGTCGAACCATCTCGACGGCGAAACCCGCGGCCCCGGCGATGGCCACCGCCGAGTAGCGGTCGGCGGGGAACACCTTCTCCATGGCCCGGTGCGCAATCGAGTGCCCTTCGGTGGCCCGGCGGTCCCCGGCCATGACCACGCCGTCGGTAAAGCGGAGGGCAACGACGGTGGTGGCGTGGCGCACGGAGAGCTGTTCGGTGCCGGGTTGCATGGGCGGGAGGCCGGCGCGGCGCAGAAGGCTGACGAAGTCCGGTCCGGGGTCTTCGGTCGGAGAAAAGATCGGAAGGCCCACGGGTGGCTTACTGCCCGCCCTTTTGCACGTAGTTGCGGACGAACTCTTCGGCGTTGTCTTCGAGAACCTCGTCGATCTCGTCGAGGAGGTCGTCGAGCTCGGCCTTGAGCTTCTCGCCGCGCTCAGAGGTCACGGGGGCGTCGTCGGCCACCGTCTCTTCGGTGCGCTCTGGGACGCTCTTTTTCTTTAGTTCTCGCTCTGGCATGTTCCCTGTCCCCTCACGAACTGAGTCGATCGAGCAGCTCCGCCGGGGTGTTGCTCGCATCCAACAGCGCCGCAGTGTGCTCCGCTGTCCCCTTGAGAGGATCCATCATAGGGACGCGACGCAGGGGGTCAGTACCGAGGTCAAAGACCAAGGAATCCCAGTTGGCCGTGACAACCGCCTCGGGCCAGCGGGCCAGGCAATTCCCGCGGAACCAGGCACGGGTCTCCGCCGGCGGTTGGGTCACCGCCCGCTCCACGTCTTCGGGGTCAACCAGGCGCTCCATCCCCATCCGGGCGTAGAGGGAGCGCTCCGGACGCAGGTCGTGATACTGCAGGTCGAGCGCGGCCAGGCGGTCGTCGTCCCAATCGCAATTGTGTCGCTCCTGATAGGCCACCATGACCTGGTGCTTGGCCACCCAGTCGAGCTGGTTGGACAGAGAAGCGGGGTCGTTCTCGAGCGCGTGGAGCACCGATTCCCACCGGTCGAGCAGGTCGGTCGCCACCGCCTCGTTCCCGAGCGTGGACAGACCCTTCTCCTCGGCGAATTTCCGCGCCGCGGTGAACAACTCCCACTGGATATCGAGTGCGGTGGCCGACGAGCCGTCGGCCAGCTCTATCGGCCGGGTCAAGCTGAGGTCGCCCGACACATGGTGGATGGCCCGCACCGGATCGGCCGGGACGAGGTCTCGGCTGGGCGCCATGTCGTCTTCGATCATGGAGAGCAGCAGGGCGGTGGTACCCACCTTCAAGAAGGTCGCCACCTCCGAGAGATTTGCGTCGCCGACGATGACATGGAGGCGCCGGAACCGACGAGGGTCGGCGTGGGGCTCGTCTCTGGTGTTGACGATCGGGCGTTTCAGCGTGGTCTCGAGCCCGACCACCTCTTCGAAGAACTCGGCGCGCTGGGAAATCTGGAATTTCACCAGATCGGGATCCATTGCTCCGGTCTCGACGCCGACCTTGCCGGCCCCGCAGTAGATCTGCCGGGAGACGAAATGGGGGACGACGCCGGCCACCACCTTGGAGAATGGGACCTCTCGGTCCATGAGGTAATTCTCATGACAGCCGTAGGAGTTGCCCTTCCCGTCGGAGTTGTTTTTGTAGACGACAACCTCGGGGCTTTCGGGGAACACCCGCCTGGCCGCCTGCATGGAACGTCGCAGTACCTCCTCGCCCGCTTTGTCGTAGAGCACGAGTCTGAGAGGGTCGGCGCACTCCGGAGAGGAGTATTCGGGGTGCGCGTGGTCGACGTAATAGCGCGCCCCGTTGGTGAGGACCGTGTTGGCCAAGTGTGTCTCGATCACCGGTGGCATCGAGCCCTCGCGTGCAAAGCCCCGGGCGTCGTTGCCCGGAGACTCGTCTTCGAAGTCCCAACCGGTCCGGCGATCTACTTCAGCTGCGTAGGCGTTTACGAGAAGTGATGATGCGGCGATCGGGTTATTGTCGCCGGGGCCGACCGTTTGAATGCCGTACTCGGTTTCAATGCCGAAGACCTTGGGAATGGCCACGAACCGACCCTACCCCCTTGCGCCTTCGTCGCTGCGGCCCATCGCTGCGGGTCTCTGGGTACCCGCAGTGGTATCTGTTTGTGGGGCGGATCAGCCTAGAGGTATTGGCCGGTCCCGACCCGTTCGATCGACCGGCCACCGCGGACATCGCGGTCTTCGCTGAGCAGGGTGCGCACGTAGACGATCCGCTCCCCCTTCTTGCCCGAGATCCGGGCCCAGTCGTCGGGGTTCGTGGTGTTGGGGAGGTCCTCATTTTCTTTGTACTCCTGGCGGATCGACTCATAGAGGTCGTCGGTGCGGATGCCCGTTCCTTCGTTGGCGATTTCTCGCTTGATGGCCAGTTTCTTGGCCCGTCGCACGATGTTCTCGATCATCGCCCCGGAGGCGAAGTCGCGGTAGAACAGGATCTCCTTGTCGCCGTTTTGGTACGTCACTTCCAAGAACTGGTTCTCATCGTCGGCCCGGTACATTTCGGCGACCGTCGCCTCGATCATCGCCTGGGCCGCCTTGGCCGGATCCCCCCCGCCCAGCCGTTCGACGTCGACCTGTTCGAGCGGGAGGTCGGCCGTCAGGTAGCGCGAGAAAATCTGAGCAGCCGCCTCCTCGTTGGGACGTTCGATCTTGATTTTCACGTCCAGGCGCCCGGGGCGCAGAATGGCGGGGTCGATGAGATCCTCGCGGTTGGACGCCCCGATCACGATGACGTCGCGCAAGGCTTCGACCCCGTCGATCTCGGCCAATAGCTGGGGCACGATGGTCGACTCCATGTCCGAACTGATCCCCGTCCCCCGGGTGCGGAACAACGAGTCCATCTCATCGAAGAAGACGATGACGGGGACGCCTTCTTCGGCCTTCTCCCGGGCCCGCTGGAAGACGAGCCGAATCTGACGCTCGGTCTCCCCCACGTACTTGTTCAGCAACTCGGGACCCTTGATGTTGAGGAAGTAGCTGCGGATGTTGGTGTTGCCGGTGGCTTGGGCAACCTTTTTGGCCAAGGAGTTGGCCACCGCCTTGGCAATCAGCGTCTTGCCGCAACCCGGCGGGCCGTAGAGCAGGATGCCTTTTGGCGCGGGCAGCTTGTAGGAGGTGAAGAGCTTGCGGTGCAAATAGGGCAGCTCGACCGCGTCGGTGATGGCTTCGATCTGGGTGTCGAGACCACCGACGTCGGCGTAGGTGATGTCGGGAACTTCTTCGAGGATCAATTCTTCGACCTCGGGGCGTGGGAGTTTCTCGATGAGCAGTTGGGTCCGGGTGTCCATGAGGACCGAGTCGCCCGAGCGGAGGTGAACGCCGAGCAGGTCTTCGGAGAGTTCGGCCACCCGCTCCTCGTCGGCCCGGGCGAACACGATGGCCCTCGTCCCGTCCTCCAGCAATTCTTTCAAGGTGACGACCTCACCGGCCAACTCACCGTCGCGCACCAAAACGACATTGAGTGACTCGTTGAGCACGACTTCGTTGCCCTTTTGGATGGCCCCGGGGTCGATGTCGGGATGCAGGGCGACGCGCATCTTGCGACCGCCCGAGAACACGTCGACCGTGCCGTCGGGATTGATGCCCAAGAACGTGCCGTAGGCCGCAGGAGGTTGGGTGAGCTTCTCGACCTCGTCGCGAAGTGCGGCGAGCTGCTCTTTGGCCTGTTGGAGGGTGAAGGTCAGTTTCTCGTTCTGGGAGACCGCGTGGGCCAGCTGGCCTTTGGTTTCGAGCAGGCGCTCCTCGAGGGCCTGGACCCGCCCGGGGCTCTCCTGCAAGCGGCGGCGGAGCGCTTTTACCTCTTCTTCGGTCTCTTCCAGTCGGACGCGGAGAACCTCGAGGTCCGCACCCGTGTCGTTTGCGCCATCGCGCTCTTCGGGATCAGCCGTCGGGATCACCTCTTCTGTGGCCACCTCTGGCCACCATACCGGGCTCCGTTGCTCAGTGCGCGACGCCAACCGGCGGTTCGCCTAGAGCGCTGCGCACTCGCCGGGGGGTATCGGGGCGTCGGGGAACCGCCCAGTTCGCCCCTGCGGTCCTAGTTGGAGGCGCACCCGTACTACTCTGGAGAGGCCCGCTGAACGGGGCCTGAGGCCGAGTTGGCAACCCGCGCTCCCCGCTCGTTACGGTCAGACCGGCCGAAACGGGTGACAGAACAGCGGGCGAGAACTCAGCCGACGACCGAGCACAAGAAAGAAGGCGCATGAAGGTCTGGATCGACCAGGATCTGTGTACCGGCGACGGTCTCTGCGAGGAGATCGCCCCAGCCGTGTTCACCCTGCTCGACGATGGTCTGGCCTACGTCAAAGACGGCGAGGACGTGAAGAATGAGCCGGGGGGTTCGGCCGGTATGGCCCTCGTGCCCGACGACCTCGACGACGCGGTGGTCGAGGCGGCCGAGGAGTGCCCCGGCGAGTGCATCTTCATCGAACGGGACTGAGCGGGCCCTTCTCGACGACGTCGCACGGGCCGCGAGAGCTGGTCCCGAACGGCGAGATCGCTAGCCCACCAACCGCCGGGCTGTGGTGAGGAACCCGGTGTGTCCGACCATGCGATGGTCTGGACGCACCGAGCGGGCCTCGACGTGCCAGGTCCGTCGCAGGATCTCGACCGTGTCGGCCATACCCCAGGGCCCGTCGTCGAGCGCGCCGCGCAGCTGGGCCGTCTGATTGATGGTGGGAAGGTAGGCGAGCAGGATCCCCCCAGAACGAAGAGCGGTCCTTGCGTGGGGTAACACCCGCCAGGGCTCGGGGAGGTCGAGGAGGACCCGATCGAGATCCGTTTCGTCGATGCCCTCGGTCACGTCCCGCAACTCCACGTGGTAGTCCGCGTCGGGCCCGAGGAGCCCGGCCACATTCGACCGGGCGCGGTTGGCGAAGTCTTCGCGGATCTCATAGCCGAGGACCGAGGCGCCGGCCCGGAGCACGGCCATCGAGAGAGCACCTGATCCCACTCCGGCCTCGAGAACCCGCTGACTGGGACCGATGTCGGCCGCCATCAAGATGGCCCCGAGGTCCTTCGGGTAGATGACCTGGGCGCCCCGGGGCATCTTCAGCACCACGTCGGCAAGTGTCGGGCGCAGCACCAGGAAACTCCGCCCCGTCGACCCGGTGAGTGTCGAGCCCTCCGGATTCCCCACGATGTCGTCGTGGGACACGATGCCGGCGTGGGTGTGGAAGGTTGCCCCCGCGGCGAGCGTCAGGAGGTAGCGACGTTCCTTGGCGTCGACAAGCAGCACTCGCTCGCCCGCGGCGAGCGTCTCTTTGGGGTTCTCCTGGTCCACCGACGTCAGTAGCCGGGATGATCCCCGGCGGCTCCGGAGGGGTCCGACAGGGTTACGAGGTAGCGCTCGCCCGCATTGATCGGCATCGAGACGATCACCGCGGACTCGCTGCGTCGGGCCCGGCGGAGCACAAAGATCGCCAGCGCAAGGGTCAGCCACGCCCAGTGCTCCCCGCCCAGCCCGCGCCGGAATGCCGCCCGGGTGAGGCGTCCGAGAACCCGGTCCATCGGTCGCTCAGATCCGGCGGACTTCGACGATGGCTGACCGGCGGCGGCCCCGTCGCTTCCCGGCCAGATAGGAGAGGGTGATGACGCCCAGCGCCACCGCCCCGGCGATGACGATGCCCTGGGGGGCCGCTTCCTTCGCGGTGGCTTCTCCCTCGCCCAGCACCTGGGAGAAGGCTGCTTCGAGGTCGTCCCGGGTGATCCGGCGTCCGTTGGTGCCTACCGCCATCAGCTCTTCTCCTCTTCTACGCCGGGGATCCGGCGCCGGTTGGCCGGTCCGGCGGTGATCCTCCAGGCGGTCAGGCCTATCACCGCTGCGGCGGTGACTGCGACGATCAGGTAGGGCACCCAACTCAGGTTGCCCGCAAAGGTGGTGCCCGTCTCGGTTTGGAGGAGCCGGAGGAACCCGACGAGCAGGAGGACCAGGCCGATGCACAACGCGAGAGATCCGGTGATCCCGAAGATGAGGAACCGACCGACCCCCTTGAGGGGTTCGAGGGTCTCTTGCTTCACGTAGTCGATGACCAGTTGCGTAGCGTCGCCGCCGCTCTGCCTCAGGCGGCTGCGGTCCCCCTCGCCCTTGTCCTTCGGGCCGAACAATCCCACAGGTCCTTCGCTCCTCTCCCCCGCCGGCCCACCAACGGCCTGGGCACCAACGGACGGACCGCCGGTCGGGGTCATCCTCCCCCCCGGGCGCCCTTCCCCGCAAGCACCGCCCCCAAGCACGGGGGCCTTGGCCGGCTCACTGTTGTGTGGGTCTGGTCGCCGACGGGTCCCGATCAGCGGTCGCGGAACAAGTAGGTCGAAGTGGCTCGGGCCACCATGGTGCTCTCGCCGGCGGTCACGGTGGCCTCGACGAAGGCCACCCGCGCACCACCAGAGACCACCGCGGCGAAGCAAGTGAGCACGGCGTCAAGGGGGACCGGGGCGAGGAAGCTCACCTTCATCTCGGCGTTTGCGGCGATGACCTTGCGTCCCGCCACAAACGTCACCGCGGCTGCCCCCATGGCCGAATCGCAGAAGGCGGCGAGGAAGCCGCCCTGCAGGACACCGCCGGGGTTGGTGAATCGTTCGTCGGCCACCATGGACCAGGTGGTCCGGCCGGGTTCGGACTTGTCGAGACACACCATGCCGAGGGTGAGGTCGCTGTTGGGGGGCACCTGCATACGTCGGGGCTGAGCGGGCACGGGCCCCGACGCTATTGCCCCGGTCACCGCCGTGTCACGAGCCCGGTTCGACCGTGTCGCCGAGCGTCGAGAAATGGGTAGGGTGAGGCCATGCCCGGCATGGCCCAACCGCCCGCCGACGATGTCGAGCAACTCGGGATCAACGTGATCCGCGGCCTCGCCATGGATGCCCCCGAGGCGGCCAAGTCGGGTCACTCGGGAACGGCCATGGCGCTCGCACCCTTAGCCCACGTGCTGTGGACCAAGGTGATGCGCCACGACCCGACGGACCCGCATTGGCCCGATCGTGACCGCTTTGTCCTGTCCAACGGCCACGCGTCGATCCTGCTCTATTCGATGCTGTACCTGACGGGGTACGACCTGACCCTCGACGACATCAAGGCCTTTCGAACCTGGGGTTCGAAGACCCCCGGGCATCCTGAGCGCCGGCACACCGCCGGGGTAGAGGTAACCACCGGTCCGCTCGGCCAGGGCGTGGCGAACGGGGTGGGCATGGGCGTGGCCGAGCGGATCCTGCGGGGCCGTTTCGGGCCTGAGTTGGTGGATCACCACACCTTCGTGTTCGCCGGTGACGGTTGTTTCGAAGAGGGTGTCTCCCATGAGGCCGCGTCCTTGGCCGGTCACCTCGGCCTCGGCCGCCTCGTCTATGTCTACGACGACAACCACATCACCATCGACGGTCCGACCGAGCTTTCCTACACCGACAACGTCCCCGAACGCTTCGAGGCCTACGGATGGAGTGTCGACAACATTGGTGAAGTGGCCAACGACACCGTCGCCATCGAAGCGGCGCTGCGCCGGGCCATGGCCGTCGAGGACAAGCCGTCACTGATCGTCCTGCGCAGCCACATCGGCTGGCCCTCCCCCCACCTCACCGACACGAACAAGGCGCACGGGGATCCCTTCGGCACAGAGGAGATCCGCGAGACCAAAGAGATTCTCGGTCTGCCGCCCAATGAGACCTTCTGGGTTCCCGACGAGGTGCTGACCCAGTACCGCCGTTGCGTCGAGCGTGGTCAGGCGATGCGGGCCGAATGGGAGAAGCGGTTCAACGCTTGGGACGGTGAGCGCGACGTGTGGGACGCGGCGTGGGCCGGGCGCGGGCTGAAGGGCTGGGCGGCCAAGCTGCCGGCGTTTGTGGTCGGAGAGGAGATGGCGACGCGCAAGGCCGTCAACGCCTGCATCACCGCCACCGAGGAGGGCATTCCGGGCCTGGTGGCGGGCGCGGCGGACCTCACCGGCAACACCGGGATGAAGTTGGCCGATACCCAGATGCAGTCACCCGAGCACCCCGGCGGCGCACAGATCTACTACGGCATCCGCGAGCACGGCATGGCCGGGGCGATGACCGGCATGGCCTGTCACGGCGGCATCCTGCCGGTGGGCGGGACGTTCTTCGTCTTCAGCGACTACATGCGGGGATCGGTGCGGTTGGCCGCACTCTCCAAGGCCCATGTGATCTACAGCTTCACCCACGACTCGATCGGTCTCGGCCAGGACGGTCCGACCCACCAGCCGATCGAGCAGCTGGCCTCGTTGCGAGCCATGCCCGGTCTCCAGGTGGTCCGCCCAGCCGACGCCAACGAGTGCGCCGTGGCCTGGAAGCTGGCGGTCGACGGGGACGAACCGACCGCTCTGATCCTCAGCCGACAGAACGTCCCGGTGCTGGCCGAGACGGCCGAGCGGGCGCCGGCTGGGGTGGAAAGAGGCGGGTACGTCTTGGTCGACGAGGTGGGCGGGCCTCCCGACGTGATACTGGTCTCGACCGGCAGCGAGGTCCATGTCTGCGTGGCCGCGGCGGCGCTGCTCGTTGCTGGCGGCGCCCGAGTCCGGGTCGTCTCGCTCCCGTGCTGGGAGTGGTTCGAGGACCAGGACCGGGCCTACCGGGACTCGGTACTCGCCCCGGGGGTACCCCGACTCGGGGTGGAGGCGGCGGCATCGTTCGGTTGGGACCGCTACACCGACGCCACCGTCTCGATCGACACCTTCGGCGCCTCGGCCCCCGGCGATGTCGCCTTGGCGGAGTTCGGGTTCACCGCCGATAACGTGGCCGAGAAGGCCGGGGCGCTCCTGGCGCGCCGAGGCGAGGCGCCCTCATGACCCCTACTTCGACCACCGATCCCCGCGACCACGGCATCCCACGCCGAGGAAGGCGCGCATGACCCGTCTGAACGATCTCTACGACCAACAGGGCCAGAGCCCGTGGCTCGACAACCTCCGCCGGGACTGGCTCGACGACGGCCGGCTGGCCTCGATGGTGGCTGACGGCATCCGGGGCATCACCTCGAACCCGACCATCTTGGCCAAGGCCATCGAGGGTGAGGACGACTACGACGAGCAATTCCGGTCCTTGGTACCGAAGCTCTCGGTCGAAGGCGCCTATTGGGAAATCGTGATCCAAGACATCCTCGGTGCCCTCGAGTTGCTTCGTCCGCTCCACGAGGCGAGCGGTGGCAGCGACGGTTTCGTCTCCCTCGAGGTGGCCCCGTCACTCGCCAACGACACCGCCGGCACCTTGGAGTTGGCCCGGTCGCTCCACCAGCGAATCGCCAAGCCCAATTTATTGGTGAAGGTTCCTGCGACCGTGGCGGGCGTGCCGGCCATCCACGACCTCATCGCCGAGGGCCGCAGCATCAACGTGACCCTCATTTTCGGGCTCGAGCGCTACAAGGCGGTGATGGAGGCCTACATCTCGGGCCTCGAGGATTACGCGGCGTCGGGGGCGACGGATCTGTCGGAGGTCAACAGCGTGGCCTCGTTCTTCGTGAGTCGGGTCGACACCGAGGTGGATCGGCGCTTGGAGGAACTGGCCGGCGGTCCGACGGGCGATCCGGAGATCCTGGCCCTGCGGGGCCACGCCGCCGTTGCGCAGGCCCGGGTGGCCTACCAGGACTTCTCGAATACCTTCGCCGGACCCCGCTTCGAGGCGCTCAAGGCCAAGGGGGCCCGGGTGCAGCGTCCCTTGTGGGCCTCCACGTCCACCAAGAACCCGGCCTACTCCGACCTGCTCTACGTCGACTCGCTCATCGGTCCTGACACCGTGAACACGATGCCCGACGCAACGATCGACTTCTATCTCGATCACGGCACGGTGGCCCGCACGATCGATGCCGACCCCGCAGCGGCCAGGGCGGTACTCGAGCGATTGGCTAGCGTCGGCATCGATATCGCCGATGTGGCGGCGACCTTGGAAGACGAAGGGGTCCATTCCTTCGCCAAATCGTTCGACGAGCTCCTCCAGAGCCTCACGGACAAGGCGAACTCGTTTCAGCAAGGATCCGGCGGTCCGTCGGCCACCCGCTGACGCCGCGACCCGGCGAGACCGTCACGTGGCGATCCAAGAGGGTCAACGATCCCGACGCGGGGACGAAGACCCAGACCGTAACCCTCCGGGGCCACAGCGAGGAAGTTCACCAGAGGAGGTGACCATGAGGATCCCAACAACCGGCTCCGCCCCAAAGGACTCGACGCCGCTCTCACTCGCACCGGTGGTCGCCGCAGGCTGCACCGCTTTGGTGTTCGAGTGGTTCTTGCCGGCTCGATTGCAGGATGCCCGGACGTGACGAAGCCTGCCCTTTTGGCTCCGCACGATGAGACCCCACCGCTCGCCATGGTCATCTTCGGTGCGTCCGGAGATCTCACCTCGCGCAAGATCCTCCCGGCCTTGGCGAGTCTGGCCGACCTCGGTCGCCTGAACGAGAATTTCACGGTCATCGGGGTGGCCCGGACTAAATGGAGCGACGAGGACTTCCAGGAGGCGGCCATGAGCAACTCGGCTGCCGCCGGCGACCGTTGGCGCAATTTGGTCAAACGCTTTCGCTACATCTCCGGGGAGTATTCCTCGACCAAGACCTTCAACCAGCTGAAACAGCTGCTGACCGAGGCGGACGAGCTCCACGGGACGGAGGGCAACCGGCTCTATTACCTGGCCACCCCGCCATCAGTGTTTTCCCAGGTGGCCTGTGCCCTGGCCACCCAAGGGTGCAACGTCCCGGGGCCCGGAGGCGGTTTCTGCCGGCTGGTCGTAGAAAAGCCCTACGGCCGCGACCTCGACAGCGCCCTCGAGCTCGACGCCGCCGTGCACACCGCCTTCGAGGAGCGCCAGATCTTCCGCATCGACCACTACATGGGCAAAGAGACCGTCCAAAACGTCCTCGCGCTGCGCTTTGCCAACGCCATCTTCGAGCCCATCTGGAACCGCCGCTACGTCGAGCAGGTGCAGATCACCGTGTCGGAGAGTCTCGGGGTCGAGCATCGGGGCGGGTTCTACGAGACGGCGGGCGCGTTGCGGGACATCGTCCAGAACCACGTCATGCAGGTACTCGCCCTCACTTTGATGGAACCGCCGACCGGGATGGACGCGAACCACATCAGAGACGAAAAGGTCAAGCTGTTGAAGGCCATCGTCATCCCAACCCCCGACGAAGCGGTCGACCGATCCGTCCGGGGCCAATACACCGCCGGGATCATCGACTCGAAGCCCGTGGTGGGCTATCGAGAGGAGCCCGAGGTGGCGCCCGACAGCACCACCGAGACCTACGTGGCCCTCCGCCTCGGGGTCGAAAACTGGCGCTGGGCCGGCGTTCCGATGTACGTGCGCACGGGGAAGCGGCTCCCACATCGGGTGACCGAGGTGGCCATGCAGTTCCACAACGTGCCCCACCTCGCCTTCGAGGGCGAGTTGGCCCGCCAGCTCCGGCCCAACGCCCTGGTGCTGCGGATTCAACCCAACGAAGGCATCAGCCTGCACTTCGGGGCCAAGGTACCCGGCGAGGCCTTTAAGGTGCAGTCGGTGGCCATGGACTTCCAGTACAACTCGACCTTCGCCGATTCAGGCATGGACGGTTATCCCCGATTGCTGCACGACGCCATGATCGGCGACGCCACTTTGTTCATCCGCACCGACGAAGTCGAACAAGCGTGGCGGATCGTCACTCCCTATCTGCAGGCCTGGTCCGAGCCCGGCGCGGGGTTGCACTTCTACGAAGCTGGGACGTGGGGTCCCCATATCGCCGACCTCTTGTTGGAGCGCACCGGCGACGCCTGGCGGGTGCCCGAGCTGTGAGCACCGACCCATTGAGCGGGGTGGCTCCGGCGACCGACGTCCCCGCCGCATTCGCCTCGACGGTGGCGGGGGCCTTCGATCACCGGGTCGGCGAACGCTTCACCCTGGTCCTGTCGGGGGGTCCGACGGCCCAGGCGTGCTACGAGGCGCTGGCGGTGCACCGAGTAGGGGCCATTGACTGGGCCAAGGTCGACATCTACATGGGCGACGAACGGTTGGTACCCGCCGATGACCCCGACGCCAACCAGCGCTTGGTCCGCCAATCCCTCATCGAACCGGTGGGCGGGGTCGGTTCGTTCACCCCCATGCCGACCGACGATGACCCCGAAATGTGCGCTGCGGCCTACCAGCGTGTCGTCGCCGCGGTGTTGGCCGGCCCGGGCTTCGACATGATCCATCTCGGGATGGGTCCCGACGGGCACACCGCCTCGCTGTTTCCAGGCGCCCCGACCCTGCGGGCCGGCCCGGACCAACTGGTGATGGCGACCGTCGACCCGAACGGTCACAACCCCCACCCGCGACTCACCCTTACGCTTCGGGCCATCAACCAGGCCCGCTTGGCCGTCTTTACCGTGGTTGGCGAGGCCAAACGCCACGCGGTGCATTTGTTGCGGTCTGGCGAAGACATCCCGGCCAGCCGGGTCGAGGCGGCCAAGGTCCGTTGGCTGATCGACGAGGTGGCCTATGGTCCCGAATCGGCGGCCTCATGACCGGGGCGGGCGCATCGTTGGCGGACCTGTTGTCGGCGCCCATCGACGAGCTGCTGGCTGCGGCGGCCATGCGGCGAGACCGGGCTCACGGCACCCGGGTGACTTTCTCCCCCAAGGTCTTCATTCCCCTCACCATGCTGTGTCGCGACCGCTGCGGCTACTGCACCTTTGCCAAAGCCCCGGCCCGCGTGGTTTCGCCGTACCTCGAGCGGGACCAGGTGCTCGCCATCGCCACGGCCGGCCAACAGGCCGGATGTCACGAAGCGCTGTTCACCCTGGGCGAACGCCCCGAGCTGCGCTACCCGGTCGCCGCACGGTGGCTGGCCGAGCACGGCTACTCCTCCACGGTGGCCTACCTGGCCGACATGTGCGCGGCGGTGCTCGAAGAGACCGGATTGCTCCCCCACGCCAACGCCGGAGCGCTCAGCGATGGCGAGCTGGCCGCGCTCCGCCCGGTCTCGGCCAGCCAGGGGATGATGCTCGAGACCTTGGCCGACCTGGCGGCCCACCGGCGCGCCCCCGACAAGACGGCCGAGCGCCGTCTGGCCACCTTGGAGGCCGCCGGCCGCCTCCAGATCCCTTTCACCACCGGACTCTTGATTGGGATCGGCGAGACCAGGACCGACCGCCTGACTGCTCTTCGTGCCATCGCCGAGAGCCACGCTCGCCACGGCCACGTCCAAGAGGTCATCATCCAGAATTTCTTGCCCAAGACGGGCACGGCCATGGCCGCCCACCCGCCCTGTCCCACCGACGAGCTGTGCTGGTCGATCGCGGTGGCCCGCCTGCTCCTGCCGACCGACGTTCACGTCCAAGCGCCGCCCAACCTGTCCGACGACCTCTCGGTCCTGCTCGCGGCGGGCATCGACGATTGGGGCGGTGTGTCGCCGGTCACGGCCGACCACGTGAACCCCGAGCGGGCTTGGCCAGCCCTCGAGGTCCTGCGGGCCGCCACCGAGGCATCGGGATTCACGTTGGCCCCGCGCCTGACGGTGTACCCCCGCTTCGCCCAGGACCCCGAACGCTGGTTGGACCCCGCCATGCGCTTCGGGGTCCTCGAAACCTCCGACGCCGAGGGGCTCGCCCGTGACGCGCCGTGGTGCTCGGGTGTAGCAATCGCCCCGCCAACGCTGCTCGGGGCCGGGGCAACCCCCACTGCCGGGGGCCCGGTCGGCGAGGTCTTGGCCGGGGTCGTCCTCGGCCAAGAGGTCGGCGAGGCCGAGATCGTCACCTTGTTCTTGGCCCGGGGACCCGAAGTGCGCGCGGTGGCCGCGCTCGCCGACCAGCTGCGCCGCGACACTGTCGGCGATGACGTCACCTTCGTCTACAACCGCAACATCAATTACACGAACGTCTGCACCTTCAAGTGCAAGTTCTGTGCCTTTTCCAAAGGACCGCTCTCGCTCAACCTGCGGGGCGCGCCCTACCTGTTGGATCTCGACGAGATCACCCGCCGGGTGGCCGAGGCCGAAGAGCTCGGTGCCACCGAGGTCTGCCTGCAAGGTGGGATCCATCCGAAGTTCGACGGCGAATACTACATCGACGTCTTAAAGGCGGTGCGGGCGGCCTCAGAGACGATCCACATCCACGGTTTCACCGCGCTCGAAGTGACCGAGGGGGCCCGGCGCTCCGAGGTTCCCCTGGCCGAGTACCTGGTGCGGTTGAAAGAGGCCGGCCTGAAAACGTTGCCGGGCACCGCAGCCGAGATCCTCGACGACGAGGTACGGGCGGTCCTGTGCCCAGACAAGGTCAACACCGAGGAGTGGCTGGAGGCACACCGCACGGCCCACTCGGTGGGGCTGCGCTCGAACGTGACCATCATGTTCGGTTCCATCGAGCGCCCGATCAGCTGGGCCCGCCACTTGATCGTGACCCGGAACCTCCAGCGGGAAACCGGCGGTTTCACCGAGTTCGTCCCATTGCCTTTCGTGCACATGGCCACGCCGATCTACCTCAAGCGCCGCTCGCGGCGGGGACCGACATTCCGCGAGGCCCTGCTCATGCATGCGGTCGGGCGGATCGCGTATCGCGGCGCGATCGACAACATCCAGGTGAGCTGGGTGAAGATGGGAGTCGAGGGCTCGCGCCAGTGTCTTCGGGCGGGGGTGAACGACATGGGCGGGACGCTCATGGACGAGAACATCTCCCGGGCCGCGGGCGCCAGTCACGGCCAGGGCATGGGTGTCGAAGAGATGGCAGGCGTCGTCGCTCCCCTCGGCCGTGCCCTGGTGCAGCGCACCACCCTCTACGGTCGCCCCCCTGTTCTCTCAGTGCTGTGACGCCTGACCGTGCGGAACGAGAGGGCGGCGCCCCTCTCGTGGCCGTCGGCCCGAAGACCGTTGGGACCGCCGAACGGCCGGATCCCAAGGTGATCGACGCATCCTTCGCCGCCTTGGCCGGTGACCGTCCACTCTCGAGCGCCCAGCGCGAGCTGCTCCGCTCGATGTTGGCGGTGATCTGGGACCTCGGCCGCGAGGGCATCGATGTCGGCGATCTCAAGATCGCCGACGCCGCGCTGGCCGAGATGACCGAGGCATTCCGGGTATTCCGTCCCTACCGTTCGGTCCGCAAGATGACCATGTTCGGCTCGGCCCGCACCCAGCCCGAGGACCCGGTGTACGTGCTGGCCCGGGACCTGGCGGCGCACCTGGCCGGAGCAGGTTGGATGGTCATCACCGGAGCCGGACCGGGCATCATGGCGGCGGGCATCGAAGGGGCAGGCCGGGACCAGTCTTTCGGCATCAACATCCGCCTTCCCCACGAGGAGGGCGCGAACCCCTTCATCGCCCAGGATCCCAAACTCGTCGAGATGCGGTACTTCTTCACCCGCAAGCTCATGTTGATCAAAGAGTCCCACGGCTACGCCGTGCTGCCCGGTGGATTCGGGACTCAAGACGAGTGCTACGAGTTGCTCACGCTCTTGCAGACCGGCAAGGCCGAGCCGGCGCCCATGGTGCTCGTCGACATCCCGGGGGGAACCTATTGGAAGGGCTGGCAGCGGTTCTTAGATGAAGAAGCGATCCGCCCGGGCTGGGTCTCCCCAGAAGACGTCGCCCTGTTCCGAGTGGCCAACACCGTGGACGAGGCCGCGGCCGAGCTGCTCGGTTTCTACCGCAATTACCACTCGTGTCGTTGGGTCGGCGATATGTTGGTCCTGCGCCTCCAGGTCGCCCCGAGCCGGACCGAACTGGCCGACCTCAACAAGCGCTTCAGTGACATCGTGGCATCGGGAACCATCCGCGGTGCTTCACCGTTCCCGCCGGAACGTTCGGGCAACGACCACCTTGAGCTGCCCCGGGTGGCCTTGCGATTCGACAAGTTCCACTTCGCCCGCCTGCGGCTGCTGATCGATGCCCTCAACGAGTGCACCGGTTGACCCACGGGGCCACGAATCGACCGACGAGGCTCTCAATCGTCGTTGGGCGGAGCGGACAACAAGAGGGCTGCCTTTTCGACGGCCCGACGGGCCCGAGTGATCCGGCGTTCCTCGGTCGCCGCCGCCGCCGCCGCGGGGTCGTCGGGGTCGGTCGCCCGGCGCAGCCGGTCGAGGGCCAGATCGGCCAGTTGCTCGGACAGCACTGAGAGCTCCCCGGCGACGCTGTCGAGATCCTCTGGCACCGGCGTGATCGGTCAGGTGCCCGTGGGGATGTCGACGATGACCTCGTCGAGCTGGCTCTTCGTGTACTCGGCCCGCAGCACCTTCTTGTCGAACTTACCGACTGAGGTCTTGGGGATCTCGGCCACGAGGGCCCAGCGTTCGGGGAGCCACCAGCGGGCCACGCGGCCTTCTAAGAAGTCGACGAGCTCTTGGGGGCTCGGGGAAGCGTCGGCGACCGGCACGTAACACACGAGGGGGCGTTCGCCCCAGCGGGTGTCGGGTACGGCGATGACCGCGGCCTCGAAGACCTCGGGATGGGCCATCACCTCGCCTTCGAGCTCGACCGACGAGATCCATTCGCCGCCGGACTTGATGACGTCTTTGGTCCGGTCGGAGATCTGCATGTAGCCCTGGGCGTCGAGCGATCCGACGTCGCCGGTGCAGAGCCAGCCGTCGTGGAACCGCTCGGGGCTCGGGTCCTTGTAGTACGAGGCGGTGACCCAAGGCCCACGGATCTCGAACTCCCCCACCGATTCGCCGTCGTTGGGGAGGATCTCCCCGTCGTCGGCCACGACCCGGACTTCCACGCCGGGGACGATGCGGCCGGCCTTCACCCGGAACTCGATCTCCTCGTCGGGGGGCGTGCCCCCCGGCGGCAGGGCGATCGCCGCCAACGGGCTCGTCTCGGTCATGCCCCACCCCTGGGTCAGAGGGACCCCGACGCGCTTGTTGAATGCTTCGATGAGGGTCCGGGGGACTGCAGAGCCGCCGGCGGTGACGTGGCGCAGCGAGGACAGGTCCACGTCGCTTTCGGCGGCGACCCGCAACAGGTCGTTCCAGATCGTCGGCACCCCGCAGGCCAGCGTCGGTCGCTGCTCGGAGATGATGCGGGCAAGTTGAGGTCCTTGGAGGAACATCTGGGGCATCACGAGGTCGGTGCCCACCATCCACCCCGCATACGGGGTGCCCCAGGCGTTGGCATGGAACATGGGAACGATGGCGAGCAGTCGATCCCTCTCGGTCATACCGATCGACGACGCCGAGGTGACCGCCATCGAGTGGAGCACGGTCGAGCGGTGGCTGTAGACGACCCCTTTCGGATTCCCGGTCGTGCCGCTTGTGTAACACATGGCCGCAGCGTCCTTCTCGTCGAACTCGGGCCACTCGATACCCGGTGCTTCCGCCGCCAAGAGCTCTTCGTAATTGAGGGTCTCCCCGAGCGGTGTCGCGTCGCCCTCACCAATAACGATGATCGTTTCAACGGATTTGAGTTCGTCGTAGACCCGGGCGAGCAGCGGAATGAGTGAGCCGTCGACGAGGAGCACCTTGTCCTCTGCGTGGTCGATCACAAAGGCCAGCTGTTCGGGGTAGAGCCGGATGTTCAAGGTATGCAGGACCGCTCCCATCGAGGGGACACCGAGATAGGCCTCCATATGGGCCTGGTTGTTCCAGCAGAAGGTTCCCACCCGGTCGCCCCGACCAACCCCGAGGCGCGCCAAGGCCTTGGCCAGCCGTTCGGCCCGGCCTCCCACCTCGGTGAAGCTCGACGTGCGATAGCCCTCGGCCTCGACGGTGATGATTTTCGAATCGGGGTACACCTGCTGGCCATGGCGGAGAATCCCGCTGATCAACAGTGGCCCGTCTTGCATGGTGCTTCGCATATCGCCCCCAGTTCACGACGCGGTCTTCGGCACAGCATCGGTCTGGCCCAGCGTAGTGCTGCTGCCCGTTCAAGCCGAGGCTGAGGCTCCGGTGGCCAATCCAGTGGCCGAGCCGACCGTTCTTTGCACGCCAACGAGCGATCCGAGGAGGAGCGGTGGGTCGAGTCCTGTTCATCGGTGCCGCCGGGATCCTCGTGCTGTCGCTCGCCCTCGGCGGCTGCGTGGCGGCGGTGACCGATTCGCTCGGCGGTATCGGCGGGGGGACACCGGACAGCGGGGCCTCGGCGCCCGGGGCGGCATCGGCGGGAGAACCGGCCGTCCCCGCGCAGTGGGAGGGATGGGACGACGCCGCGGCGGCGACCTGCCCGAGCCTCTCGTGGAGTGTGCTGGCAGCCATCGGTCGGGTCGAGAGCGACAGCGGCCGCTCAAGCGCTCCGGGCGTCGCCACCGGGGCCAACCCGGCGGGAGCACAGGGGCCGATGCAGTTCGAGCCGGGAACCTTCGCTGCCTACGCCACTGTCGGCCCGGGCGGTGCGGATCCGGCGTCCCCCTACGACCCGGTGGACGCCGTCTTCAGCGCGGCCACGATGCTGTGCGCCAACGGCGGGGGCAGCGCGGCGGGATTGGGACAGGCGCTGTGGGCCTACAACCATTCGTCGGTCTACGTCGATACGGTCTTGGTGCTGGCCCAAGCGCTACTGGCCGACCCTGGGCTGGGATCCACCCCCGCCTCGGCCCTGGCCTTCGCCGCGTCCACCCTCGGTATTCCGTACCTGTGGGGGGGTACCGGGGTCGGTGGTTACGACTGTTCGGGGCTCGTCCAGGCGGCCTACCGCTCGGCCGGGGTCACCCTTCCCCGGGTGGCCCAGGACCAGTTCAACGCTGGCCCGGCGGTGGCGCCCGGGACGGCGATTCCTGGAGACCTCATATTCTTCGGTAATTCGCCGGTCGACGTCGAACACGTGGGCATCTACGTCGGTGCAGGCGAGATGATCGACGCCCCCCACACCGGGGTGGACATCCGAGAGGAGCCGGCCAACCTGCCCGACCTGGTGGGGGCCACCCGACCGGCCCCCTGAGTCGCGCCGACCTCATGGGCCAACGGGCTGGGCAAGCCGGCCGAAGCTCGGAACGGTCAGGTTTCGTGGCGAAGACTCAGTTCTTGCGGCCCCGGAGGCTTCGGTAATACCGCACCAGAGCGGCCGTTGAGCTGTCTTGGTCCGAGAGGTCAGCAGGCTCGGTCGCGCCGAGCGAGGGGGCCAGCTGTTTGGCCATCACCTTGCCGAGTTCGACCCCCCATTGGTCGAAAGAGTCGATCCCCCAGATCGCACCCTCGGTGAACACGGTGTGCTCGTAGAGGGCGACCAACTGACCGAGGACCGCCGGAGTGAGGCGAGGGGCGATGATCGTCGAGCTCGGCCGGTTGCCCGGCATCACCTTGTGGGCAACGACCTCGGGAGGGGTCCCGTCGCCCGCCACCTCGACCGCCGTGCGCCCGAAGGCGAGCGCCGCGCTCTGGGCGAAGCAGTTGGCTACCAAGAGATCCTGTTGTCCCTCGTGGTCGTGGGAAGCTTCGGCGAAGGCGATGAAGTCGGCGGGGATGAGCTTGGTTCCTTGGTGGATGAGCTGGTAGAAGGCGTGCTGGCCGTTGGTGCCCGGCTCGCCCCAGAAGATCTCGCCGGTCTGGCCCCACGCCGGCGAGCCGTCGAGGCGGACCGACTTGCCGTTCGACTCCATTGTGAGCTGCTGGAGGTATGCGGGAAAGCGGGCCAGGCGTTGGGCATAGGGCAGCACGGCGTGGGTCTGGGCCGCGAAGAGATTGTTGTACCAGACGTTGAGCAAGCCCTGCAGCACGGGCATGTTCTCTTCGAGAGGTGCGGTGCGGAAGTGCTCGTCGATGGCGTAGAAGCCGGCGAGCATCTCTGCGAACTGCTCTCGGCCTATGGCCACCATCAACGAGAACCCGATGGCTGAGTCGTAGGAATAGCGGCCGCCCACCCAGTCCCAGAACTCGAGCATGTTCGCCGGATCGATGCCGAAGCTGGTCACCGCTTCCTCGTTGGTCGAGACCGCGACGAAGTGTTTGGCAACTGCCTCGTTCCCCGCTCCGAGGCCCTTGAGGAGCCATTGGCGGGCCGCGGCGGCGTTCGTCAGGGTCTCGAGGGTTGTGAACGTCTTGGAGCTCACAACGAAGAGGGTCTCGGCTGGATCGAGGTCGTCGGTCTTGGCCCACAGGTCGACGGGATCGACGTTGGAGACGAACCGGCTGATGATGTCGGGGCTGGCGAAATCGGCAAGAGCTTGGGTGGCCATGGCCGGTCCAAGGTCTGATCCCCCGATCCCGATATTGACGACGGCCTGGATGCGCTTGCCCGTGTGTCCGGTCCACTCACCACTGCGGATCCGATCTGACAGGTCTCCCATCTTGTCGAGAACCCGATGGATGTCACCGACTACGTCATGACCATCAACCATGAGCGTGGTCCCCGCGGGCATCCGCAAGGCGACGTGGAGCACCGAGCGGTTCTCGGTCGTGTTGATGCGCTTGCCCTCGAACATGGCGTCGCGTCGCTCTTCGAGAGAAGCGCGCCGGGCGACGGCCACCAAGAGCCGCAGTGTCTCCGCGTTGACCCGGTGCTTGGAAAAGTCGAGGTGGAGGTCGGCTGCATCGACGACCATGCGTTCGGCGCGATCGGACTCTTCTTTGAAGAGGTCTCGGAGGTGGAGGTCTCGGACGGTCTCGAAATGGGTAGCGAGGGCTCGCCACTCTTCGGTCAACATGATGTCGACGACGTCACTCATGGGCCCTCCTTGATCTGGCCGGTCGATGTTCCCCCAAGAGGTGGGATCCGACGCACGGGGCCAGCTTGCCAGAGGCCGGAGCCGGCAGATGCGTGGGTGGGGACCACGCCGACGCTGAGGTCGCTCGGACCTCGTGGGCCTCGGGAAGGTGAGTGCCCGGTCCCTCGTACAATCACCCGGTGTCTCGACGTGACTGGTCCGCTCCGACCCGCGACGAACTCTCCCCCGCCACTCGGGCGCCAGGGCGGATCGACCGGTGAGCGTGTACGTCGACGACTGGCGGCAACCGGCCCGGGTGGGCCCGGTGACGGGGAGATGGTCCCACCTACTCGCCGATACCGAACCGGAACTTCATGCCTTCGCCGAGCGTCTCGGGCTGAAGCAGGCCTGGTACCAGCGACACCGTCGTCACCCGGCCCTCAACCACTACGACGTCACCGAACCAACGCGCCTCGAGGCCATCGCCCTTGGTGCGGTGCCGCTCACCTGGCGCGAGACGGGGCGCCTGATCCGAAAATGGCGCCGGGCCGAAGATTCCCCAGATGGTTGACCGTGGGGGCGCCGCCGGCCACGGTCACCATTCCTCGGCACTCGAGCTGATAGGAAGTGTCGCTCGGGCCGTGGGCTCGACCGGTGACTGAGGGAGGACACGCGGCGATGGCAGGTACTTCGGGGGGCTGTGCCGGGGTCGGACTGGTCGGGAGCACCCGCCGCGCCGGCGACCCGGGGATCGTCGGGTAGCGCCACAATGGGCGGCTCGACGACCTCGACGCCAGTGACAAGCGGGGACGGAGCCCTGGCCCGGCTCATGGCGGGGAACAAGAGATTCGCCGACGGCGTCCCGGTCAACCAGGGTCGCGACACCCTGCGCCGAGCTGAGGTGGCGCAGGGTCAGAGTCCCTTCGCCACCATCCTCAGTTGTGCCGATTCCCGGGTGACTCCCGAGGTCATTTTCGACGTTGGCATCGGCGACCTGTTCGTCGTGCGAGTCGCCGGCAACACGGCCACTGGTCCCGTCGTGCAGGGCAGCCTCGAGTTTTCGGTGGAGAACCTGAACACGGTCCTGCTGATGGTCCTCGGCCATCAATCCTGCGGAGCTGTGAGCGCGGCGCTCCGCGAGCGAGAGCCCCATCCCGGTCAGATCCCGAGTGTCATTGAGCCGATCCTCCCGATCGCCCGGTCCGTCGAGCACCTCGCGCCGCACCGCCGGCTCGACGCGGCGGTCGAGGCCAATATCCGGGCGCAAACCCAGCTCTTGGCCGACTTGGCACCGATCATCGGGCCGGCGGTGAGTGCGGGTCGCCTCATGGTGGTGGGAGCCGAATACCTGCTCGATTCGGGCACGGTCAACCTCTTGACGTAGGGAACTACCCGGCACCGTCGTCGCCTCAAGACGGCGGCATTCAACCCAGGGCGAGCTGTCCCGGCTCGATCGGGTTCGGGAGGGCGGACTCTCCCATAAGCCACGCATCGACTGCCGCGGCGGCGGAACGACCCTCCGCGATGGCCCAGACGATGAGGCTCTGACCTCGGGTCTGGTCTCCGCAGACGAAGACGCCGTCGATATTCGTGGCCCACTGCCCATCGGCGGCCACCGAACCCCGTGCATCGACCTCGATGCCGAACTCGGCCACGACGCCGTTGCGCTCGGTTCCGGCAAACCCCAGGGCTAACAGCACAAGGTCGGCCTTCTGCTCGAACGCGCTCTCCGGAACCGTCGTGAAGTTCGGACGGCCCGTGTCGAAGGTGACCTCGACCTGGTGGCCTCGCAGCGCTTTCACCGCACCATGGCCGTCGCCAACCAGTTCGGTGGTCGTCACTGAATAGAGCCGTCGGCCGCCCTCTTCATGTGCGGCCGACGTACGCAAGATCACGGGCCAGATTGGCCAGGGGTGCTCAGCGGCCCGGTCACTCGGGGGCTCAGGCATGATTTCGAGCTGGTGGACCGATGCCGCCCCCTGACGATGGGCCGTCCCCAAACAGTCGGCGCCGGTGTCTCCTCCGCCAATGATGATGACGTCCTTGCCCAGGGCCGAAATGGGTGACGCCGAAAGCGCCCCCTCTTGAACCAGGTTGGAGGGTTTTAAGTATTCGAGGGCGAAGTGCACGCCCTCGAGTGCTCGCCCGGGCACCTCAAGGTCCCGGGGCAGTGTCGCCCCGCCGGCGAGCACCACCGCGTCGAAATCCTCGAGCAGGCGTCGACCCGAGATGCTGCGCACATCGGGGGCACAGGCCACCGCCGTCCCCCGTTGCTCGCCGGGCTCGTTCGGGCGGTCCGCCGGGGCTGGGGTCGGGACCCCCACTGAGGTCGAGCAGACAAAGGAGACGCCTTCGGCCCGCAGCTGGGTCAGGCGACGGTCGAGGACCCGCTTTTCCATCTTGAACTCGGGAATGCCGTAGCGGAGCAGTCCGCCGGGCTTTTCGGCCCGCTCATAGACGATGACCGAATGCCCCGCCCGGGCCAACTGTTGGGCGCAGGCCAGCCCCGCCGGTCCCGACCCAACCACGGCCACCCGCTTGCCGGTGCGCTCCCTCGGGACCTGGGGGAGCACCCAACCCTCGGCCCAGGCGCGCTCGATGATGTCGTGCTCGATGCGCTCGATGGTTACCGGGTCGGCGTTGATCCCGAGCACGCACGCTGCCTCGCAGGGGGCCGGGCAGAGCCGTCCGGTGAACTCGGGAAAGTTGTTCGTCGAGTGGAGACGCTCGATGGCGTCGGACCAGTCATCGCGGTACACGAGGTCGTTCCACTCGGGGATCAGGTTGCCGAGTGGGCAGCCGTCGTGGCAGAACGGGATGCCGCAGTCCATGCAGCGAGCCCCCTGCTGGGCGGTGGCCTCGGCCGGAAATGGCTCGTAGACCTCCTTCCAGTCGCGCAGTCTTACCGGGATGGGCCGACGCCGCGGCAACTGCCGCGGGTACCTAATGAATCCGGTCGGCTCACCCATGTGCCGCCTCCATGACCGCGGCGTCGACCGATCGTCCCTCGGCCTCGGCCAGCCGGGTGGCCTCGAGCACTCGCCGGTAGTCCCGGGGCATCACCTTGACGAAGTCCAAGGCGGTGCGCTCCCAGTCGTCCACCAGCCGCTCGGCCAACGGGGACCCTGTCTCTCGGCCGTGCTCGGCGATGAAGTCGCGAAGCCAATCCTGGTCGTCTGCGTCGAGGGGCTCGGCGTCGACCATTTCGGGGTTGAAGCGTTCGGCGAATGTGCGCTCAGGGTCGTAGACGTAGGCCACGCCCCCCGACATCCCGGCGCCGAAGTTGCGCCCGGTCGGGCCGAGCACGACGACCTTGCCACCGGTCATGTACTCGCAGCCATGGTCGCCGACGCCCTCGACGATGGCGTGAGCGCCAGAGTTGCGCACGCAGAACCGCTCACCCACCTGGCCCCGGATGAATACGTGGCCACCGGTGGCTCCGTACAAGATGACGTTGCCGGCGATGATCTGTTCCTCGGCCACAAACTTGGAGGACTCGGGCGGTTGGATCACCAGCCGGCCACCCGACAGTCCCTTCCCAAAGTAGTCATTGGCGTCACCGAACAGCCGCAGGGTCACACCCTTGGGGACAAAGGCGCCGAAGCTCTGGCCGGCCGATCCCCGAAAGGTGAGGGTGATGGTCCCCTCGGGCAGGCCCCGACCGCCGCGGACACGGCTGATCTCCGAGCCGAGCAGCGTGCCGACAGTGCGGTCGACGTTGGTGATCACCAGATCCATGGCGACCGGCGTCTCGTCCTCGATGGAAGGGCGGCACACCTCGAGAAATTCGTGATCGAGGGCGGCGGCCAATCCATGGTCTTGTTGGCGTGTGCAGTGGCGGGCCGTGTTGTAGAGCGAGTCGGGCACGGTCAGGATGGTCGTCAGGTCGATGCCGCCCGCCTTCCAATGTTCGATGGCCGGGGCGGCATCGAGCAGGTCGGCCCGGCCGACGGCTTCTTCGATGCTGCGCAGCCCGAGCGCGGCCAGGTGCTCGCGCACCTCCTCGGCGATGTACTCGAAAAAGGTGGTGACGAACTCGGGGCGCCCGTTGAACCGCTTACGCAGTTCGGGAGTCTGGGTAGCGATACCGACCGGGCAGGTGTCGAGGTGACAGACGCGCATCATGATGCAGCCTGAGACCACCAGCGGGGCGGTGGCGAAACCGTACTCTTCGGCCCCGAGCAGTGCACCGACGATGACATCACGCCCGGTCTTCATTTGCCCGTCCACTTGGACGACGATGCGGTCGCGCAACCCGTTCACGAGCAGGGTCTGCTGGGTCTCGGCCAGTCCNNAGTTCCCAAGGAACCCCCGCATGCTTGAGCGAGGTGAGGGGCGCCGCCCCGGTCCCTCCGTCGTGCCCCGAGATGAGCACGACGTCGGAGTGGGCCTTGGCCACGCCGGCTGCCACGGTGCCCACCCCCACCTCGGCCACGAGCTTCACATGCACCCGAGCCCGCGGGTTGGCCGATTTGAGGTCATGGATGAGCTGGGCGATGTCCTCGATGGAATAGATGTCGTGGTGCGGGGGTGGCGAGATCAAGCCCACCCCGGGGGTCGAGTACCGGGTTTTGGCGATCCAGGGGAAGACCTTGCGCCCCGGGAGCTGCCCTCCTTCGCCGGGCTTGGCTCCCTGGGAGATCTTGATCTGCAGATCGTCGGCGTTGACCAGGTACTCAGAAGTGACGCCGAATCGTCCGGAGGCCACCTGCTTGATGGCACTTCGGCGGAGGTCCCCGTTCTCATCGGGGGTGAAGCGATCGGGATCCTCGCCGCCCTCCCCGGTATTGGAGCGCCCGCCGATTCGGTTCATGGCGATGGCCAGGTTCTCGTGGGCCTCGGCCGAGATGGATCCATAGGACATGGCCCCGGTCGAGAATCGCCGCATGATCGCCGATGCCGGCTCGACCTCGTCGATGGGGATCGGGCCTCCGCTCGAGGGCTTGAGGCGCATGAGTCCGCGCAAGGTGGCCAGGTGCTCGGCCTGGTCGTCGACCAGTTTGGTGTACTCCTTAAAGACCTCGTAGCGCTTGGCCCGCGTCGCATGCTGCAACTTGAAGACGGTCTTCGGGTTGAAGAGGTGAATCTCGCCCTCCCGGCGCCATTGGTATTCCCCACCGACCTCGAGCTCCCTATGGGCCCGCTCGGTCGGCCGATCGAGATGGGCCAGACGGTGCCGGGTGGCAACCTCGGCCGCCAGCACCTCGAGCCCCACGCCGCCGATCCGACTGGCGGTGCCGGTGAAGTACTCGTCGATCACGCCGTGATCGAGCCCGATCGCCTCGAAGACCTGCGCGCCCGTGTACGACGCCACCGTCGAGATGCCCATCTTGGACATCACTTTCAGCACACCCTTGCAGGCGGCTTTCACGTAGTTCTGGTGGGCCTGTCGGGGCGACACGCCCTCGAGTCGACCCCCTGCGATCATGTCGTCGAGGGACTCCAGGGCGAGGTACGGGTTGACCGCGGCGGCCCCATAGCTGATGAGGAGGGCCATGTGATGGACCTCGCGGGCGTCTCCGCTCTCGACCACCAGCCCCACCTGGGTACGGGTTTTCTCCCGTACCAAGTGATGGTGGACGGCGGCCGTGATCAAAAGAGAGGGAATGGGCGCCAGCTCGGTGGTCGAGTTGCGGTCCGAGAGCACGATGAGGTTGGCGCCCTCGGCGATGGCCGCTGACACCTTGGATCGCACCCTCTCGATGGCGGTGGCCAGGGCCCGTCCGCCCTCGGCGGTCGGATGCCCGGCCTCGCCCGCGGTTGCGACCGGGAATAGGCAGTCGATGGCGAACGCCTTGAATCCCGGTGTCTCCCCGTACTCGTTGACGTACATCAGCTTGGCCAGGTCGTCTCGGTCGATGACCGGCTGGGGCAACAGAATCTGGCGGCACGCGCCCTGGACGGCCTCGAGGAGGTTGCACTCGGGCCCAACGGTGGCCGACAGGGAGGTGACCAACTCCTCCCGGATGGCATCGAGCGGCGGGTTGGTGACCTGGGCGAAGAGTTGGGTGAAGTAGTCGTAGAGCAGGCGCGAACGGTCCGAGAGCACGGCGATCGAGGTGTCCGATCCCATCGAGCCAATCGGCTCGATCCCGGCGCGGGCCATCGGGCTGAGGATGATGCGCAACTCCTCGGTGGTGTATCCGAAGAGTTTCTGGTGGGTCACCACGCTCGCATGCTGGGGGGTGAGCATGGCCCGCGGGGGAAGCTCATCCAGGCGCACCTGGTCGAGGTTCAGCCATTCGCCGTAGGGGTGTTCAGCCGCCAGCTGCGTCTTGATTTCGTCGTCGGTGACGATCCGTCCTTGCGACGTGTCGACCAAGAACATGCGTCCAGGCTGCAGCCGACCCTTCGTTACGATGGTGGCGGGATCGAGGTCGAGTACGCCGACCTCGCTGGCCAAGACGACCAATCCGTCGTCGGTGACCCAGTAACGGGCCGGGCGCAGGCCATTGCGGTCGAGCACCGCACCGACCACGGTGCCGTCGGTGAAGGCGATGGCCGCAGGCCCGTCCCATGGCTCCATCAAGGACGCGTGATAGCCGTAAAAGGCGCGGCGCGCCGGGTCCATGGACCGGTTGTTCTCCCACGCCTCGGGGATCATCATGAGCACGGCGTGCGCCAGGCTGCGCCCACCGAGGTGCAAGAGCTCGAGCACCTCGTCGAAGGAGGCGGAGTCGCTGGCCCCCGGAGTACAGATGGGGTAGACGCGTGACAGGTCGCCGGGTATCAGATCGGTCTTGAGCAGCGCCTCGCGGGCCCGCATCCAGTTGCGGTTCCCCGCCAGCGTGTTGATTTCGCCGTTGTGAGCCAGGTACCGGTAGGGGTGCGCCAGGGGCCAGCTCGGGAAGGTGTTCGTCGAAAAACGCGAGTGCACGAGGGCGAGACCTGATTCGAGCCGCTCGTCGGAGAGTTCGGGGTAGTACTCACTCAGCTGGTGTCCGGTGAGCATTCCTTTGTAGACGATGGTGCGGGCCGAAAGCGACGAGAAGTACAGCCCGTCGACGGTGTGCTCCACTCGCTTGCGCACAACAAACGCCAGGCGGTCGAGGGCGACGGCGTCAGGGACCGTGGTGTCGGCGTGGGGTGCCAAGAAAACCTGTTCGATCCGGGGTTCGGCCCGACGGGCCGTCTCCCCGAGGGTCGTGTCGTTGACCGGGACCGGGCGCCAGCCGACCACGGCCAGCCCCTCTTCGTGGGCGATCGCCGCCACCTGGGACCGGGCTTTGGCCGCATCATCGTGATCCTGGGGGAGAAACACCATCCCCGTCGCGTAGCGCCCCGGGGCCGGCAGGTCGAAGCCGGCATCGGCGGTGAGATCGGCCAGTAGACGGTGGGGAATCTGGAACATGATCCCCGCCCCGTCCCCGGTCGCCACCTCGGCCCCCGAGGCCCCACGGTGGGCCAGCCTCTCTAAGACCGTGAGCGCTTGACGGACGAGGGTGTGGCTCTTGCGGCCTTGGAGGTCCGCGACGAGGCCCACGCCGCAGGCGTCGTGCTCGTACGCCGGGTCGTAGAGGCCGCCGGCGGCGGGAGTGCCACCAGGGTCCGAGAAGGCCATGGTCGTCCTTTGGGGCTCGTGGCCATCGGTACGGGTCACAGTGCGCCGTCACCGATGGGCTCCTTATTGCGTGGAGTGCTGCCGCCCGGGACGACGTTGGCCCTGGTGCAGTCCATCTATATTACACCAGCCCCGCTTCCGACCGGTCCTTCTGGGCCGGGACGGTACGGCCCGCTCGTAGGATCCTCGGAGTGGATTTGGATGCGATCTTCGTCGGCGGCGGAGTCATCGGGCTGTCCGGCGCGTGGCGAGCGGCCCGCCGCGGGCTCTCGGTGGCCGTCGTGGACCCGGCGCCGGGTCATGGCGCCTCGTGGGTCGCCGCAGGGATGCTGGCACCGGTGACCGAGGCGCACTTCGGTGAGGAGCGCCTCGTCTCCTTGTTGGTGGCCGGGGCGGACCGCTGGGCGAGCTTCGCGGCCGAGCTCGAGGAGACTACCGGTCTCGATATCGGGTACCAACGGTGCGGGACGGCCGTCGTCGCGCTCGATACCTCGGACCGTGCGGTCATCGACGATCTGCTCGAGCTGCAATGGTCCTTTCACCTGGACTCTGTTCGTTTGTCGGGGAGCCAGTGCCGGGACCTCGTTCCGGCACTGGCTCCGGGGGTCAGGGGCGGCGCCCATGTACCCGGCGACCATCAGGTGGATAACCGTCGTTTGATCGCGGCCCTCCTGCGGGCCTGCGCCCTGAGCGGGGTAGACCTGGTTGCCTCCGAGGTGGTCGAGGTGACAACCAGAGTGGATCGTTCGGCCACCGGGGTTCGGCTGATTGATCGGTCCGTGATCGAGGCGTCAACGATCGTGTTGTGCGCGGGGTCTGAGACCGGGCTGCTCGGCGGGGTCCCTCCCGACGTGTTGCCCCCGGTTCGGCCGGTCAAGGGGGTCGTTCTGCGTCTCAGGGGTTCGGCCTCGGTGCCACTCGTGACCCGGACGGTGCGGGGGCTCGTCCATGGCCGGTCGTGCTATCTCGTCCCTCGGGCCGATGGGTCGCTCGTCCTTGGTGCCACGTCGGAAGAGCGGGGATTCGACCGCACCGTCCAGGCGGGGGCGGTGCACGCACTGCTTGACGATGCCCGGGCTCTGATCCCAGGGATTGACGAGCTCGAACTCGTCGAGTGCATGGCCGGACTTCGCCCCGGTTCCCCTGATAACGGACCATTTGTCGGGTGGACCGAGGTGCCGGGTCTGGCCGCGGCCACGGGCCACTTTCGCAATGGCATCCTTCTTGCTCCGCTCACCGCTGACGCCCTGGTTGCCATGGTGGTCGGGAACCCGGTTCCCGACCCACTCAGCGGATTCGGCCTCGGCCGGGTGATCCGGGGAGGCTCCGGCCATGCTGCTTCGACGTCGGCCCGGCCCATCTCGACCCGAACCCCGGAGCGCTGAGGTGACGGATTCGGACATGCCGGGGCCGGCCGGTATTCGCGCGACGGTCAACGGCGAAGCGGCTGACCTGGCGGCTGGGACCACTCTGGCCGAGGTGGTGGCGATGGTGTGCGAGAGCGATCGGGGGGTTGCCGTGGCCGTCGGGCGCGAGGTCGTCCCCCGGTCCGCCTGGCCGTCGTTCCGGGTGCGCGACGGGGCGTTCATCGAGGTCGTGACGGCTGCCGCCGGCGGCTGAACACGCAGAGCCACGTCGGGCAACCGGCCGTTCGTGTCGAGATTCAACCCCTCGGCCACCGGCGGTCACCTTCTCCCGGTGGAGCGGAGTACTCAGCTTCATTGCCGGGAACGCACGTGCTCGGACCAGCCCCGACCGTCCCACCAGCGCTGCTCCCCGCTGCCGCCCGGGTCGTCGTACCACCCGGCGGCCGGGAGGTCAGGCGGACGTCCACCCGCACTGGGGGCGTAGGGATCCCATGTGGCCTGGGAGAGCCGAGGACCGGTCATTGTGTTCAAGCGTTTGCGGACCACCAGAAGGTAAAAGACGGCGGTCGCCGCGGCGAAGGGCCAGAGCAGCACCCAGCCGAGCACCATGCCCACGATCCAGAGGGTCTTCTGACCGACGGTGAGCTGCCAGCGCGGTCGTCGGGCGGCGTCAATCACGGTCCAGATGCTGAGACCCAGTGAGGCCAGCAGGAGCAACCCGATGACCACCAACCATCCGTTCGATATCGAGATCACAGTCATTGTGGGGATTCCCGACGATGGGGCGCCACTTCCGCTTCAGTTCGACGGCCCACCCAACCAACCTCGGCGCTTGAAAAGGGTGAACAGCAGAATAACGGCGGCGAGCTCGGTACCGAGGCCCCAGCCGATGAACGTCCATTTGCCGACGATATGACCGACCAAAAAACTGAAATTCTGCCCGAAGAATCCGGTGAGGAAGCTGAGGGGCAAGAAGATGGTGGCGATGATGGCCAGCTGCTTCATGACAACGTTCAATCGGTTCGACACTGTTGAAATATGGGTGTCCATAACCCCGCTCAGCAGGTCCCGATAACTGTCGATCAGGTCGCTGATCCGGATCAGGTGGTCATAGAGATCCCTGAAATACCTCGAGCTTTCGTCGGTCATTCCTGGAACATCGATGACCCCCGAGATGAATCCGGCGAAGACGTCGCGCTGGGGTGTGACGGTCTTGCGGATACCGAGCAGTGTGCGCTTCATCTGGAAGAGCTGACCCAGTTGCTCTTCGGTGGGCTGTTGGAGTATCTGGTCCTCCAGCAGGTCTACCTGATCGTCGAATGCAGAAAGGATGGGGAAGAAAGAGTCGGTGAGGGCGTCGACGATGAGGTAGACAAGAACGATCTGGGGAGCAGCGGTTTCCGACGCCTTGTGGCGACCGATCCTGTTGCGGGCCGCCTCCACCGCCGGGCAAGCGCCGCGGTGGACGCTGACGACGCACTTTTCGGAAAAGAAGATGTGGAGTTCTTCGGTGGTCGAGCCGTCATCCGAAGCACCGTGGACCACCAGGTAGAGAAAGTCGTCGTAGTCATCGAGTTTCGGGCGCTGCCCGAAGTGCTCTGCGTCCTCCACCGCAAGAGGGTGGTAGTGGAACGTGTTGAGGAGCAGGTCGATCGCGTCCGAATCTGCCGGGTCACCATCGTCGAGGTCCAGCCAAAAGAACTTCCCGCTCGAGACCGCCGCGGTTACGTTTCCTATGGTGGCGCTGTTGGTCACGCCATCTTGGGCGAGGGTGCCATTCATGGCGAAAAGCTTCCCTTGCCGCGGGCCGCGGGACGGGGATACGCCCGCCGAGACGTCATGGGTCCGAACCGGACGCCGAGGGCGTCGCCGCTGGTGACGCCCTCGGCATGCCGTCTCCCACGGGCGCTGCACCTTCGGATGGCGGGGCCGCCGAACCAACGGTGGCATCTCCGGCGGGGGCTCCGAGGAGGCCTTCGAGGTTGGCCAGACGATCGGTCAGCACACCGAGTTGATCACCGATGGCCGCGTGGGACGCTTGGAGCTGCTCCTTGTTGGCATCGGTGTGCTCTTGGACGAAGAACGAGGCCACGGTGGCCGTCAAGACCCCGATCAAGCCGATTCCCACGAGCATGAGGACGACCGCGACCGACCGACCCATGTCGGTGATGGGGAATCGGTCGCCGTAGCCGACCGTTGTCACCGTGACGATCCCCCACCACAGGGCGTCGCCGTAGTTGTGGATGTTGGAACCTTTGGCGTTTGATTCAGCCAGAAGCACCAACCAGGAACCGAGGAAGAGCAACCCGGCTGCGGCGAGCAGGACCCGGAACAAACCGCGATGCAAGAGGATGGCCCGGGTCCTCAACACGCCTTCGGTTACGACCAATCCGACCTTCTCTACGCCGAAGAAGCGCCAGTATTGGAAGAAGGGCACCACGACAATTGCTGGCTCTAATTTGCGACTCGACACGTAACGCGCGGTGTCGGGGGTCATGACTAGGCGGACCACGTACTCGATCACGACGATGGCCCAGAGGACGAAGAGGACGGCGACCAAGGCCTCGTTTGTCGATCCGCGAGCGGTACCGGTCAGCACCATCACGAAGACGACCGCCCACCCGATCCCGACGGCAGTCATCGGCAGATTGGCCCGGTGTTCGAAGCGGTCGACGGCCAGGATGCGGTTGTCGACTTCCCCCCGGGCCGTGGCGATTTTGGCTTCTCGGAGCTGGTCCAGTTTGGCGCGGCGCTCGAGGCGCTCCAGTTCCACCTTCTCGAGCCGCTGGATGCGGTCGATGGAATTCGGCTTCTCCGGTCCTCCAGCCACGACTTGGCGAACCTACCGCCCGCACCGGATCGTCGGTTGGATCCCCGCCTCGAACCTTCAGGCCGACCTCAGGGCCCGAGGTGCTCGGTCGGCTCGGCCCCAGTTTGGCCGGCCGGCGGTGGACTGAAGCGGGCAGTGGCGGTGATCCCGGCGATCATGATCAACAGGGCTCCGGACACCAAGACGACGAACCCAATGCGAGCGCCCCAGGCCAAGCCGGTGCAGCTGTTGGCGAGCGCGGGATTCGGAAGCAGCCCCCCGGGGCCGTCTTGGCAGTTGGTTTGCACCACGGCGAAGACCATGGCCAGGATCGCACCGACCACGGCGGTGAGGGCACCGACGGCGGCGAGGACCTTGGGGGACGGGCGGCGCACGGGGGTCGATGGTACCGGCCGGCGACCCTGCGCAGTGATGAGCGCTATCAGCTGGGATTCGGTCTTCGCTCGGGCGAGCCGGCGATCCGGCCCGCACGCGGGATCGTCACGCAGATCTCACCGGGCGCAGCGTGGGGTGAGAGGGGACCTGGTGCCACCCGGGCCCCAAACCTACGTATCCTCGCGGCCGAGGAGAAGGACGGTACCGGGCGGTCAATCCGTGGCTCGCCGAGGCACGGGTGCGCATTCGCCGGCAAGGACTGAGGAGCCTCGATGGTCGGTCCGGAGATACGCAACAAGCCCCAGCGCGACTGGGTCGACGGGTCTGATACCGCCGCGGGCACGGGCACAGGCGCGGGCACAGGGGGAGGGCCGGGTCCCCTGCTCGGCGACCCGCCGACCTCGACACCACGGCTTGCCCGGGTCAGCGGGAGGTCCAAGGTCGGCATCGGCCTCACTGCGGTGGTACTCATTGTGACCTTCCTGGGCATCTCCAGCCTCCAGGCGCGCTCGCAGTTTCGTCAGACGAGCGCCCGCCTCGCTCACACCAGGGCGACGCTCCGCCAGACGGTCAGCGAGTTGCAGCGCGCCAGGGTTTCATTGGCCAAGACAACTGCGCAGGGCCACGCCACCCAAGAGACGCTGGCCCGAGTGAACTCGCAACTTTCGGCGGCGCGAGCTCAGCTTTCAACGGATCAGCGGAGCCTCTACATCCAAGGAGTCAGCATCTCGGCTGTCGACTCGTGTCTCGCTGGCGTCGAGTCAGCACTGAACGAGATCGCCTTGAATGATTCGAGCGGCGCCGCTGCCTCCCTGAACCAAGTGGCCTCAAGTTGTCAGACTGCCCAGGTCGGCAATGGCTAGGGCGCTCCCCCCCCGCCGCGTTCGATTGATGCGATCGGTGGCCGTGCTCCTCGCCTGCATGCTTGTTGGCGCGGCCATCGCAGTCGAGGTCAGCTCGCGAATGGACCTCCACCACGCTCAGGCGTCATTTGCCCGGACCCGGACCGAATTGCAGCACACCCGGGCCGATCTCAATGCAACGGTCGGATCGCTGGGCAAAGCGACCCGCGAACGCGACAAGCTCGCGACGTCGCTGCGCTCGACCAATCAGGAACTTGCGGTCAACACCCAAAGCCTTAACAACGACAATGGATCGATCTCGTTGCAGAGCCTGGATCTCACCACTCTCCACAGCTGCTTGCAGGGGGTCGCGTCTGCTTACCAGAGCCTGGCGGGTGGCAGCTTGCCCAAGGCAATCAGCGCCATCAACGCGGCCTCGGGCTCCTGCCTGACTGTCGAAGGTGGGGCCAGCTCCGGGCTAGTTTACCCATTCGACTTCCCCGATCCCGACGTCTTGACCGTCGGGGGAACGTATTTCGCGTACGCCACGAATTCGGCGGCGGGGAACATCCAGATCATCACCTCCACTGATCTCGCACACTGGAGCCCGGTGGGTGACGCACTCCCCCACCTGCCGGCGTGGGCGGCCCCCGGGACGATCTGGGCGCCGTCGGTCGCCCAGATCGGCAACACATTCGTCATGTACTACTCGGCTGGGTTCGCCCTGAGCGGTGAGCAGTGCATCTCCGACGCCGTTGCTACGTCGCCCGAGGGGCCGTTCGTTGACACCTCGGTCCTTCCCCTCGTGTGCCAACTGAACCTGGGCGGTTCCATCGACCCGAGCGCCTTCATCGATCCGGGAGGCACCGTCTACCTCGATTGGAAATCCGAAGGTGCCAACGGCCAGCCGCCGACCCTTTGGGCACAACAGCTCGATGCAGCCGGCACATCGCTCGCTGGACCTTCCCCCGCACAACTCCTTCAACCGTCGTTGAGCTGGGAGGACGGCATCGTCGAAGCGCCCGATATGTTCTGGTTGGACGGCCAGCGATATCTCTTCTACGCCGGAGCGGCCTGGCAGACCGACAAGTACGCCATCGGTGCCGCGATCTGCAGCACCGCACTTGGGCCCTGCACCAAGACGCAATCCCAGCCACTGTTTTCCTCGCAAGGCGACATCGTCGGACCTGGCGGCCCGACGGCCTTTTGGAACAGCTCGGGCACGTCGCCCGAGCTTGCATTCGCCGGCTGGCTTCCGAACGAGATCGGTTTCCCCCACAGCCGAGTGCTCTTCATTCGACCCCTGCAGGTAACAGGCGGCATGCCCGTGATCTGTCCTGCAACCGGCGCCCCGGTGGCGCCGGCTTCGTCGGGGGCGGGTCCAACGGCACCCCCGACGGCCTGTTCGAGCAACGGGCCGAGCGGGTGAGCCCGCTCTCATTGCGCTCACGTGGTCTGGACGCTGGCTCCTTCCCACGGGTCGAGCGTGAGTGCCCTGTCGACGCGTTCGCCGTCTCGGAGGCGACGCGTGCCGATGGCCACCGTACCCGGCGCGATCTCCAATTCCACCGAGACATCGGAGAGGTTCAGGATGGTTGTGAACGTTTCGCCTCTCCGCCAGGCCCAGGTGCCGGGGGGCGATGGGAGGCTGACGTAGGCCCCCGAGTGCAGATCGGGATGGGTGGCTCGCAGGGCGATGAGGTCCCGGGTGAACGTCAGCACTGAGTCTGGATCACCGATCTGGCCGGCGACATCACAATGGTCGGGGGTGGAAATCGGCAGCCAGGGTTCCGCATCCACTGAGGTGAAGCCGCGTCCGGGGCCGTCCGCCCACGGCATCGGGGTCCGCTCGGGATCCCGCCCGCTCGCGTGGGGCCAGTACTGCAGGCCGATCGGGTCCCGCAAGGCGGCCTTGGTCATCTCGCCATCGGTCAGTCCGATCTCGTCCCCCTGGTACAGCACGGGGGTGCCCCGCAGCGTGAGCAGCATCAACAAGGCGCATCGCAGCTTGCCTGGGTGCCCGGCCGCCCAGCGGGTGGCCAACCGGGAGGTGTCGAGGTTCGATCCGGTCCACACCGGCCACGCTCCCTCGGGCAGGCCGCGTTCAGTCGCTTCGACGACTGACCGCAGGGTCTCGGCGTCGAACTCGCTGTGGAGCCACGGAAGACTGAACGCCAGGTGCAGTTCGTCGGAGCCGTTCCCGTAGAAGGGCGGGATCATGGCCAAGTGGTGCACGTCGGTCTCGCCGAGCAACACCCGGGGCGGATCGTAGGAATCGGCTCGCGTCCGCCAGTGCTTGAGGATCTCGTGGACCTCGGGCCGGTTGGCGTTGAATTCGAATCGTTGGCCCCAGATCTGCTCGACGACGGCATCGGCGTCGGTCGCCGGAGGATTGTCGCGCAGCTCGTCATCCTTCACGATCATGTTGCAGACGTCGATGCGGAAGCCGGCGACGCCTCGATCCCACCAGAACTCGATGATCTCATCGAACGCCTTGCGGACGTCGCGGTTCCACCAGTTGAGGTCGGGCTGGGCGGCCGTGAAGTTGTGGAGGTAGTACTGATCGGTCCGAGGATCGAGCGTCCATGCCGCGCCGCCAAACTGTGCCACCCAGTTGTTCGGTCGGGATCCGTCGGGCCGGGGGTCCGCCCACACGTACCAGTCTCGGTGGCTCGATGTGCGCGAGGCCCTCGAATCGATGAACCACGGATGTTGGTCGCTTGTGTGGTTCGGGACCAGGTCGAGCAGGATCTCGATGCCGCGCCGTCGCGAGCCGGCGATCAATTCGTCCAGCGCTTCGAGGGTTCCGAAGTCGGGGTCGACGTTGCAGTAGTCCGCGACGTCGTAACCCCAGTCGGCGTTGGGTGAAGGGGAGACAGGTGAGAGCCAGATTCCCCGGACCCCCAGCCATTCGAGGTGATCGAGATGGGCGATAACGCCACCGAGATCGCCTATGCCGTCGCCGTTGGAGTCGGCAAAGGAACGAGGGTAGATCTCGTAGATGACTCCGGTCTTCCACCATGCACCGGCTAGCTCCGCCATTGTCCGAGTGTACTGAGGACGGCGGGTCACGGATCGAGCAACACGGTGGCTCTCGCCGGAGCGTCCGCGATCACTGTCGGACGTCGCGATCCGCAACGCTGCCCCGATGATCAGCGCGGCCGCCATCATCTTGGCTGGGACATTCGGTTCGTTGATGCTCACCGGGATCGCGCAATTGACCGAACTCGGATTCGGCGTGGGCGTCGGCATCCTGATCACCGCCCCCGTGCTGGCGATCCGGCTCGTCCAGGCATGTCTGCCCTGCGGAGCTGGCACTTCTGGTGGCCGGGCAAGATGCACCACCACCGAGGCTTCTGCGGAGGATCGGGAGGCGTCTCAGCCGGTCGGAAATACGAGCTGAACCGATACCGGCGGACCGAGAAGAAGATGGGGACTGACACCTCGTGCGGGGATCACCAGGGAGGGCACCGCCAAACCCGATCCCGTGGCGTCGCTACGAAACCTCGTAGGGCAATTACGCTGGCCGCATGGATGATCGTGGCCTCGGCCGGGCCCCGGAGGCCAACGTTGGTGCTCCCCCGGTCGCCGCGCCAGCGCTTGCACTCAATGGGATGCGCCGTGCCTCCTGTGCCGTCCTGATCGAAGAGGTCCCGACTCCATACCATCGGGCCCGCGATGTGGCCGCGGCACGGGGCCGTGTCGAGTACGACCCAGCAACGGTCCATGTCGATGCGCTCTGTGCGGGTGCTCCCCAGGGAGGTCATGGGGCGTCGTCCATGGCGGAGAGCAACTCAGGGTTGTAGTGCTCAGCGCCCCGGCAGACTCGCTGTCTCCTACAGAGCACGACGGACCATTCCTGGTGACCACAGAGCTCGCTCTCGGCGGGATGCACTGCGGTGCCTGCGCCACCCGGATCGAGAGGGCTCTGGCTGATCTTCCGGCGGTTGCCAGTGCGTCGGTCAATCTGGCCACAACACGGGCATTCGTTTCCTACAATGCCGAGGCCATCGATCCTGAGGATCTGTGCCGCGCCGTGAGCGACGTTGGGTACTCGGCGCAACGGGTGGTTGCCGACGACGCGGGGAGCCCGAGTGAGGACTCCGATCGTTGGGAACTTCGCGCCGCCATTTCGTGGCCACTAGCGCTCGCCGCCCTCATGGTGGCGCTGCTCGCACCCGAGACGTCCGCCTCTGGATGGACGGTGCTGGTATTGGCCATCGTTGTAGAAATCGCCGGCGGTTGGCCGTTTTTACGAACGAGTGCCCGGCTGTTGCGGCACGGTGCCACCAGCATGGACACCCTCATCGCGCTCGGAACCCTATCCGCTCTCGCAGTGAGTGCAGTCGAAGCAATCGCTCTTGGTGGCCGTCACCTCCATCTTGGCGGTGATGGTGCGTTCGCCGCCCGTCTGCACGGCGTGATGGCCCCCCTCATCGTGTCCATTTTGGTGACCGGTCGGGCGATCGAGGCCCGAGTCCGTCGGCGGGCGGCACATGCCCTCCATTCGCTGCTCTCTCTTCGGCCGCCGACCGCTCGAGTGGTGTTGGACGTTGATGACGATCGCGGTGAGCTCGTGTCTCCCGAGAGCATTCCTGTCGGTGCGTTGGTCAGGGTGCGAGCGGGTGAGGCGATTCCCCTCGACGGGACCGTCGTCAAGGGATGGTCACCAGTGGACGAGTCCATGCTCACCGGCGAGCCGCTTCCGGTAGAGCGCGGGCCTGACAGTCCGGTCACCGGGGGTACGCGCAACGGCAGCGGGGTCCTGGTCGTTCGGGTGGGCACGCTCGCATCAGAATCTGTACTCGCCCGCCTTCAACGACTGGTCGAAAACGCCCAACGCGAGAAGGCCCCGGTACAACGTGTTGCCGATCGCATCAGCGGCGTCTTTGTTCCAGTCGTCCTCGTGGCCTCGGCGTTGACCTTCTTCGCCTGGTGGCTGATCGCCGACGACCTGGGGAAAGCCGTCCTGAGTGGCGTGGCGGTCTTGCTGGTCGCGTGTCCGTGCGCCATGGGTCTGGCCGCTCCCGTAGCCATGATGGTCGGCAGCGGTCGCGCATCGGCACTGGGGATCTTTATCCGAAGCGGTGAAGCCATGGAGCATTTGGCCTCGATCGATACCGTCGTCTTCGACAAGACCGGAACCCTGACGGAACGCTTTGCCAGCGTGACCGGGGTGAACGCAGTTCACGGAGTGAGTCAGGCAGAGGTCCTCGGCACCGCTGCCGCGGTGGAGGCAGAGAGCGATCACCCGATTGCCGTGGCCATTCTCGCTGGAGCTCCGCCAATCGGCCCTGTCGCCGACGGACACGTGCTTGCCGGTGTCGGCGTGGTCGGAACCGTTGCCGGTCGCCGGGTCCAAGTGAGTCGCCTTGAGCTGTCACGTCTGCCGGAATCCTTGGAGGCGGCAGTTACTGAGAGCCAAGGGCGCGGGGAGACCGTGGTGATGGTCGAACGCGAGGAGGTGGTGATCGGGACAATCTCGCTGGCCACCCCCCTGCGGCCCGAAGCGGTATCGTCGATCACCCGTCTTCGTGAGCAGGGGTTCAAGACGGCAATCCTGAGTGGCGACAGTGAGCCCGCGGTGCGCACCGTCGCCGCAGCCGTGAATATCGATTGGTTCCAGAGCGGACTGACCCCGTCGGGCAAAGTTGATTCGATCAAGGCATTGCAAGCCCGGTCGCGAGGGGTCGTCATGGTGGGAGACGGGGTGAACGATGCTCCAGCCCTCACCGCTGCCGATGTGGGCTGTGCCATCGGGAGCGGCTCGCAAGTGGCCCTGGCCAACAGCGATGTCGCATTGCTCGGCAATGATCTTCACGGCGTTCCCGCTGCGATTGGTGTCGCAGGGTCGACCTACGCCGTGATCCTGGAGAACTTTGGGTGGGCCATGGGGTACAACATCTCCGCCCTCCCCCTCGCCGCGGCCGGGCTCCTCGATCCACTAATCGCGGCGATTGCCATGGGTCTATCAAGCCTCGTCGTCGTTCTCAACAGCCTCCGGCTCACCCGTCTCGGCCGGTCTGGTCTCGATCAGCTCGCCGCGCCCCGCGTCATGCGGGGGGCGAAAGGTGTCGTCCTCTCCGTGGCCCTGCCGGTCGTCCTGTTCGCCGGGGCGACCTTGGGATTCCAGGCGGTATCGCCAGCCCGCGGCCAATCGTTGCTTCCCAGCCTGCCGACTATTTCTTCGATCGCGCTCCCCGGTGGCGTCAGAGCCGAGGCCTACCTCGATCCCGGCCAGCCTGGCGTCAATCAGTTCCATGTGATCTTCCAGGGCGGGGCCGCATCGACGGCGACGGTACGGGTTCGTGCGTCTCGTGACCAAGGAAGTTCCCAGGTGCTGCGCCAGCTCCGTCTCAGTCCCGGGCACTTCATCGACTACGTGGAGTTGACCAAAGGAACATGGCGGTTCGACGTGGTGACCACGATCGGTGGGAAGACGAGCTCGTTTGGCATGAGACGGGCGATCACGTGACCATGCCAGCTCCAATTCTCCAGTGATCGAGCTGTGGCGCCAGGCCCCGCCGTCGGAGGAAGTGGGTTAGAGCATCAAGATCAGCATGTAGCCCATCGTTATGCACATCGCGATGTGACAGCCCATCTCGAGACGAGGCGCAAGCCACCGCGGTTGCTCTATCTGTGGTGATACAAGTACACCGCTTGCTGGCCCGGCTGCGGTGGCCATCACGCTGGCCCGTGCCGGCGAGTACCGGTTTAACGCATCGAGCTGCCATATGGCCGACCCGAACAACACCAGTACGAAGAACAGCGGAAGGCCGACGAAGTTTGCAGTGCCACCGGTGACACTGGTCATGGCTGATTCCGAGGCACCCCCGATGGCCGACGGTGCTCCTGCCAGGTACATGTAGAGCATGGCGCACGCCATGACCAAGTGAGTCAGGTAGTGAGAGATCCGGTGAGCGTGCAGGTCATCTGTACCGCCGATACCGTGCTGGGAGACGAATCGGAGGCTCTTTCCCAAGAACCAAATGGCCAAGAACGAGAAAACGACCTCCCACACACCGTTCGGTATCACGTTCAGTGCCGGCGCTAGCACTCCGGCCATCGCAGCTCCCATCAGGACGTGCGAGATGTTGACGTCGTAGTGGATGGATCGATGCCAGAGCGGCGCAGCAACGAGTCGACCGGCGCAATACAACAACACCCCCACCATTACCGAAGCAAGGATGTCGCCGAGCCATGTCTGGGCGCCCACTGCCTATGCGCTCCGAGGTTCTACGACGTTGTCGGATCCCCGCGATGTGGCGGCCGATGACCTCGATCGGCCCCTCCAGTAGGCGAATCCAAGCAAGATCAGGAGCGGACCGGAGTTCGGGTCGGTAGCCGAATGGGTGAAGATCTCTCCGAAGTTCTCTCCGAACACCCAGATGAGCACGGCCAGGACGATGCCGAGAGCCGTGGTGACGCGCGCCGCACCGCTTGGCAGGTAGACCCCGACAGCGACGATTCCAAGCAGCACGGCCAAGACGATGGATACGCCCACTCCCCGCTGGGCCAAGAGGCTGGCCACATAGTGGTCGGTTCGGGCGAGCCACCCGGGCTCCCCCGAGGCGAGTTCGCCGACGATCCTATGGAGACCGTCGGCCGAGCGGCTCGAGCCGAGTATGGCAACCGAGCCAAGAAAGCCCCACAAGACGAGCCAGATCACCTTCGCCGCCCGCTCCCCCACGGCTCGGGCGGCGATGAACGGGGGTGTTGATGAGCCGGAACGCTCCGTCGGCCAGAGCAGCACCGCCAGCACGACGTACAGCAAAACGGCCCCGGGCGCGCCGCTCACTGGATTGGAATCCCCGGTGAGCACGCGCCCCAAGCCCTCACCGACCCACCAGACTCCGAGGGACCAGATGATCGACAGGACAAGCGCTGGCTTGAGCGTCGGACGCCACGCAATTCCGAGCGCGATAAGCAGTTGTGTCAGCGCAAAGACGGCATTCGCGGGCACTGGATGGTGCTCGATCGTCTGCGCTGCCCAGCTGATGGGGTGGGCCACGACAGCGGGGTTCCCCCGGGCGGTCGGCCCGAGCATCTCGAGTCCGAATGACCTCGTGAAGAAGTAAGACTGGAGCTGGAGGATCGCGTCGAGGAGCCAGACCGCGGCCAGCGCCAGCTGGAGGATCCGCCGCCCGTCCGGTGCGCTCCAGGCAACTCCCGCGGGGACGGTTGTTGGTTGCGCCCGAGTCGCGCCGAGAGTGCTCGCGACGTCGCTCATCTTTGCCAAACTCCCCCGTCCAATTCGGCTCTTCTCGAAGGCGCACCGGATGCCCGGTCAGGGCAGCGTAAACCTCGCAATGTAGTTCTCGGCAGAATCCGGTATTGCATGGGAACCCCAGTCAATCAGGTCCGTCGACGGACCACTGGGCGCCAACGGGCTCGCCGACGGACCCTCCCACGGTCGAGCGCTCCATGGCGCCTGAACGGGCCAGATGACCAGGCGTGCTCCACTCGGTGCAGGTAGCCTCTCGAAAATGAGACTCCGATGGACGCGGTTGCTGGGCGCCGGGGCGATCGTCGCCACAGCGCTGGTCACGGTGGAGGCTCCCGCGGGTGCCGTCGGACCACCGGTGATGACGATCAATATGCAGGCGGCGCATTCGTACACCCCCGACGCTCCTCCCGGAGCCACTGACGACTACCACTGCACTTTGGTCAATCCTCACGTCACCCAAAACTCCTTCATCATCTCGAGCCACTTCTACCCCAATAGCCCCGAGGTCCATCACTCGATCATCTTCCTCGTACCCCCAAGCCTTGCCGCAGACGCCGAACAAGCAGATCAGGGCGGGAAAGGTTGGACCTGCTTTGGTGAATCGGCACTGCCGAACACCGTGGCGCGGAACCAGATATCGAACACACCGTGGCTCACCGCCTGGGGGCCAGGCCATGGCGAGGACATCGAGCCACTCGGCACCGGTGTCCCGTTCCCAGCGGGCAGCCTTGTGGTCATGCAGGTCCACTACAACCTGCTCGTCGGCGACCACCCCGTGAAGGTCAAGATGCAGCTCCACACGGTGCCCGCGTCGACCCCGCTTCGACCGCTCAGCCTCGACCTCATGCCGGCGCCACCGGACATTCCCTGTCCCACCGGTGTGACCGGACCGCTCTGCAGCCGTGCGGCATCCCTGGCCAACCTGGGACAACGATTCGGACAGAGCGCCATCGGCTTCGACAACGCGCTCGAAGGCATCTGTGGGCGCAATCCGAACGACCCGCCCAGTGGCGACTCGACGTCGTGCACCTGGCCGATCGGCAAGAACGGCAACATCGTGCGTCTTGGGGTGCACATGCACCTGCTGGGTAAGGACATGAAGATCGTCTTGAATCCCGGGACACCCGGAGCCAAGACCCTGCTCGATGTGACGAACTACGACTTCCACTATCAGCGGTCGTACAATCTGAAGACCCCGGTGCCAGTCGTACCGACCGACAAGATCGGCGTGACCTGCACATACGATCCGACCTTGGCGCAGGAACTTCCGGCCCTCAGGAAAGTCGCTCCTCACTTCATCACATGGGGCGACGGATCTTCCGATGAGATGTGCCTGGCCCTGGTCATGACGACCCCTCCCAACAACGAGCCTGAGTCGGCCGCTCTGGCGGGGGCTTTCTCAAACCAGTCTGTGCGGTAAGGCTCTCCGGGCATCCCGGCCAGGGCAGGGGTTTGGGCGTCCGGCGGTCCGAGTGGGACGTCGTTGTGTTCTCTGGTTGCAATGACGGAGGACCGTCTGGCCCCCGTCAATCCCCCTCCCAACAACCGAGGATCACGTCGGCGACAGTGACGGCCACGGCGGCCCTGCTCGTCGGTGGCACGCCAAATTGGTTCGGAAGTCTGGAGATGTCGACCAGGAGGACCTTCCAGTCCTTGCGTACCACGACCGAACCATCGGTGGTTTGAAACGCGCCCTGTCCGAGGTTGCCGATAGTCCTGGTGTCGCCCAGCTGGCGTCCGAGCATCCGGAAGTAGGCCTTGGTCTGTGACCAGCTAGACAGCTCTTTCACAGAGAGTCCGAATTCGCCGGTGTGGTATTGGTACTGGCAGGAATAGAGATGAGCTACCCAGGTGGGCGTGGACACGAGAGCCTTTTCTCCGAGTACCTCGGCCATATCGTGCTGTGCCTCGTCCGCACACACCATTTTTGAGATGGTTGAAGGGAGCGGTCCGGCCGGCAGGGGCACCTTGGGATCCGCCTTCGGCGAGGTGGTGCCACACGCGGCCAGGAGGAGGGCGACCAGCACGACGACAGGCAGCGAGCGATGGCGCACGACGCGAGACAGTAACAGTCGGTCCTCTTGTGGCCAGTGCAGCCCAGCTGCCAACAATGCGGATCGCCGTGGCGCAGATCGGGCTGCTAGCGAGGGGGCCTGGGGCCGGACAACGACCCGCTGAAGTGGCGAAGGCGCGCGCTATTCCACACGACGAACGCTGAGGACAGGGCCATCGATGCACCAGCGATCAGTGGGTTCAGAAGTCCCAACGCGGCGAGAGGGAGCGCGGCGACGTTGTAGGCAAAGGCCCAGACGAGATTGCCTCTGATCGTCCGTAGTGTGCGCCGGGCCAACCGGATTCCATCGGGCACGATCCGCAGGTCGTCTCGGAGAAGGATCATGTCTGCGGCATTGATGGCGACGTCGGTCCCAGATCCGACGGCCAACGCGAGGTCAGCCGTGGCCAACGCCGGCCCATCGTTGACCCCGTCCCCCACCATGGCCACCGATCGCCCGGCGCCCTGCAATTCCCGGATCACGTCCACCTTCTCATGCGGGAGAACGCCGGCAATCACATTCTCGACGCCGATGGCCGCTCCGACCGATCTGGACGCAGCTTCATTGTCTCCGGTGACCAGGAGGCAGTCGAGCCCAAGTCGGCGCAGCTCTGCCACCGCCGCTTTGGCGGACGGCTTGACGGTGTCGGTCAAGGCCAGAGCACCAACCAGCTCGTGGTCGATAGCCACGAGCACAACCGTCCGGCCGCACAGTTCCCACTCGGTGGAGCGCGCCAGAAGGACCTGGGGGACAGTGATGGACTCGTCGATGAAGAGCCTCGCTCGGCCAACGAGGACATCGTGACCATCGACGTCCCCGTGGGCACCCAGTCCAGGAAGGGCGGCAAAGTTGTCAACCTGGGGCAGCGAGCCGCACTCGTTTTGGGCCCATTCGGCAATGGCTGTGGCGATGGCGTGCTCAGACGCCTGCTCCAGAGCGCCAGCGCAACGCAGCATCGTCTTACGGGCGCAATGTGGCAGAACCGAGACGTCGGTCACAGACATCCGGCCCGTCGTGATCGTACCCGTCTTGTCCAACACCACAGTGTCGATGGCGCGGGAGGATTCCAGTGCACGGTATCCCTTCACGAAGATACCGAGCTGTGCGCCCCGCCCCGATGCCACCATGAGTGCGGTGGGTGTGGCGAGCCCAAGCGCGCAAGGACAGGCGATAATGAGAACCGCCAAGGCGGCGCCGAAAGCCCATTCGCCCGCCGCTCCGCTGAGAAGCCACCCGCTCAAGGTGAGCACGGCAAGGACGAGAACCGCCGGAACGAAGATTCTGCAAATGCGATCAGCCAACCGTTGGACGCTGGCCTTCTCCGATTGTGCCTGCTGGACGAGCTTCACCATATGGGCCAGTTGTGTATGCGCTCCAACTTCGGTTGCCAGCACAACCAAGCGGCCGTTCACTGTGACCGTTCCACCAACGACCTCGTCACCTTCGCCGACTTCGCTCGGCACCGGCTCTCCGGTCATCGCGCTCCGATCGATGGCCGAACGGCCCAGCACGACGAGCCCGTCGGCAGCGATCGTTTCACCAGGCCGGGAGATGAACCTCTCTCCCCGGCTCAGGAGCGCTGTTGGCATCTGTTTTTCGGAATCGTCATCGCCGAGCACCACGACGTCTTTGGCTCCGACAGCTGCAAGCGAACGGAGTGCGTCACCCGTCCGGCGGCGTGAGCGGGCCTCGAAATATCTACCGGCCAACAGAAATGTGGTGACTCCGGCGGCAACGTCGAGGTAGATCGCGCCTCCAGACTGGTGAATGAGCACGAAGAACGGAGACCGCTCGGGTTCGCTTACGTCCTTGACGAACATGGCGTACAGGGACCACGAAGTTGCGGCAATGATGCCCATCGACACCAAGGTGTCCATCGTGGACGTGCCATGAAGTGCAGCGCGGAATGCTGCCTTGTGGAACGGCCATGCCGCCCAGAGGACCACCGGTGCCGCCAAGGCGACGAGGAGCCACTGCCAGTGGGGGAACCGAAGGTTCGGGACCAACGAAAAGGCCACGGAGAGATCGCACAGCGGCATGAACAAGAGCGCGGCGACCGCCAGCCGGCGACCGAGGTACCGAACCCGCTCATCTGCGTCGGCTTTCTCTGCATCCGCGTTCTGTTGTCCTGTGAGGCTGGCCGAGTAGCCCGCCGCTTCGATCTGGTGGATCAGGAACTGGGTCGGCACATCGGAGGACAGCTCGACGATGACCCGCTCGGATGCGAGATTGACTCGTGCTCGGACATTGTCGAGGTTGTTGAGCTTCATCTCGATCCGAGCGGCACAGGCGGCGCAACTCATCCCCTGGATCGAGAGTTCAACTTCGGTGTCGGTAGGCCCTTGTGTCTGGGTAGTCGAGACGACGGTCATCGGTAGACGGATCGTACGCGCATCATCTGGGTTGATGTCGACGATGGGCCGGGGGCCAGGGATTGGATCATCACGGGAACCGGGAACCGGGTAGAGCCATTTCCAGGGAATCTAGCGATCCGATTGGCAATTGCCAAGACCACCGAGGTCCGCTGGTAACGATCTGGATTTCGTCCGAGACCCGCCCATGCAGCCAATTCGAGTGTCGAAACAGCGGTGTCTCATACCGACTCGAGGACGACGGTTCAAACGCCGTTGGTGGTTGTCAAGCTGGAACGAATGAACTGACACCGCTCGAGCAGCTGTTTGACTGAGTTTCTCATTGGTCCTACCTGGCCTTATCCGCCACGAATCCTTCAGCGGTGTCACCTGTGATGCTCGACGTCCGTCCCCCGCTCGCCGGTGCGGGCGGTACTGTCGTGCGCGCATGAGCCTGATCATGAGTGCCCTGGACTGCCCGAAAGCGGCGACTTCTCGGGTTTTCTGCCTGTCCGACAGCCCACAGCCCGTAGTTGTCTCTGAACTCGGCAACGAAGCCCGTCGGGCCGCAGCGTGGCTCCGGGCCTTGAGCGGCACCGGCGGCACGGTCGCCGCGCTGCTCACCGCTTCGCATGACTGCCTGGCGGTCATCTTCGGGGCCCTTCGAACAGGCTGCGTCCTGGTTTCACTGCCCCACCCCGCCCGGGGGATGGGAGCGCAGGAGTACCTGGGCCAGATCACGACGATGTGCGCCATGACCGGCGCGACTCATCTCCTGGCCGACCCGGCCTACCTCGGGTTGCTTAGTGCGGGGTCGCTACCCGTTCACGGGTTCAACGAGTTCCGGTCCACCCACTCGTCCCTTGCTGCAGACGTCCCCGGGAGTTTCGTACAGTTCACGTCGGGCAGTACCGGCACACCCCGGGGTATCGCGCTGAGCCTCGACGCCATCGACGCCAACCTGACCAGCATGTTCGACTGGCTCGAGCCCGGGCCTGACGGGGTGATCTGCAGCTGGCTGCCACTCTCCCACGACATGGGCCTAATCGGGTTCGCCCTCTACGCGCTGTGCTCGGTGTGCCCGCCGTGGTCGAGCGCCGTGGACGTCGTCCTGCTCAAGCCCGAGACTTTCCTGGCCGACCCGGGCAGCTGGTTGCAGGCGTGTACTGACTTCCGGGCGACGTCGACCGCCGCACCGCCGTTCGCGCTGCGGTTCGCCGCGCGGGCTATGCGGACTGCCCGAACCCCCTACGATCTCTCGACGCTGCGCAGCTTCGTCGTCGGGAGCGAGCCGGTCTCCGCCGACGGCCTCCGGGCTTTCACCGAGGTTGCCTCGGTGCATGGCCTCCCACCCAATGCATTGTGCCCGGGCTACGGACTGGCGGAGGCGTCGTTGGCCGTTGCGATCGCCAGCCCCAAGGAGCCCTGGTCATCGGTCCGGGTCGACTCGGAGGCCCTGGCGGGGCGACAGTGGGGCGAGGTCGCCGACGGCGGGGTCGAGCTCGTGTCGTGCGGCGCCCCGCTGCTCGACGTACAGCTGCGGACGTCGGGAGATCAGGCGGTGGGCGAGCTCGAAATCAAGAGTCCCTCGCTTCTCACCCGCTACGTCGGTGAGGCCAAGGCCCCAGTGATGGCGGACGGGTGGTTGCATACGGCTGACCTCGTGCACCTTGGCGATGACGACGTGTTCATCGTGGGGCGAACTGACGACGTGTTCGTGATCGCTGGGCGGAACATCGATGCCCGCGAGCTGGACGCCGTCGCCAGCTCCCATCCCGCGACTCGGCCCGGCAACGCGGCGGCGGTGCTCGACGACTTCGGGCGCTACGTCGTCGTGGCGGAGCCCAACAGCCCGGTGGACGACGCCGCTGCCCTACGCGAGGCCGCCCGGGAGATCCGGGTGGCCCTGGTGAGTCGCTTCTCGGCCAGTCCGTCCGCGGTGATCTTCATCGAACGAGGTACCCTCCCAAAGACCCCGAGCGGCAAGATCCGGAGGAACCATCTTCAGGCGCTCTGGCGCAACGGGCAGCTTGCAGAGGTCGTGTCGGGCTAAGAGCGGGGCAGGAATTGCGAGAGGAGCCCGATCAGGTGGGAGCCCCGTTGACGACCGGTGAGTTGAGCGGGGACCCGCCCATCGAGCCATCGAACGCCGCGTCCCCGAAGGCGAAGATGCCCCCGTCGGTGGCCAGCTCCCAGTAGCCGCCCCCGTCGAACGTGGTCATCAAACCGACGATCGGCTTGTTCAGCGGCTTGCCACCCATTGACCCGTAGAACTGGGTGTCGCCGAAGGAAAACATGCCCCCGTCGGAGGCCACTTCCCAGTAGCCCTTGCCCGTCACGTTTGCGGCGATCCCTACGATGGGCTGGTTGAGGGGCTTGCCACCCATCGATCCGTAGAATTGCGCATCGCCGAACGCAAAAATCCCCCCGTCGGAGGCGACCAGCCAGTAACCCAGACCATCGGGGGTCGCCGTGATGCCCACGATCTGCTTGTTCAGCGGCTTGCCACCCATTGACCCGTAGAACTGCGCGTCGCCAAAGGCAAAAATCCCCCCGTCGGAGGCNNAGCCAGTAACCCAGACCATCGGGTGTGGCCGCCATGCCGACGATTGGCTCGTTGAGCGGCTTGCCCCCCATTGACCCGTAGAATTGCGCATTGCCGAAGCTGAACATGCCACCGTCGGAGGCGACCTCCCAATAGCCGCCGTCGCCCGGGGTGGGTGCCATGCCGACGATGGGCTCGTTGAGCGGCTTGCCGCCCATCGACCCGTGGAACTGGGCGTTGCCGAAGGAGAAGATCCCCCCGTCGCCGGCCACCTCCCAGTAACCGGGGTTGGGCGTGTAGGCCTCGAGGAGGCCAAATTGGGATCCCACGGTGTTTCTGTACCACCCGGCCGCATCGCAGGCTCCGCGGTCCGTACACGAGACGGTGTTGAGGCCGGATGTCTCGGGCGTCCCGGTCGCGGCGTCGGGAGTCTGGGGTGCGGTGAGGGCGCTCCAGGTGCTCCCCGACTCCGTGTCGATGAGGCCGATGTCATTGCCCGAGCCCGACGAGTTGAGGTAGCTCCCGACCACCGTGCAGTCACCGACGGCCACGCACGAGACCGAATTTAATGAGGTGTCCTGGTTAACCCCGGTGCCGGCGTCGGGCGGTTGCGGGGCCTCCTGGGCGATCCAGACTCCACCGGTCAGGGTCTCGATCAGGCCTCGCGATTCCCCCGAAGTGTCCGCGTACTTCCCTGCCCCCGTGCAGCCCCCGTCCGGAGTGCACGACATTGAGCTCAACAAGGCGTCCTGATTCGAACCCGTACCGGCGTTGGCCGGCTCGGGTGTTTCCGTCGGGGTCCACACTCCTCCCGAGAGGCGGTCGATCAGGCCCCGGCCCTGACCGCCCGTGTCGGAGTATGTGCCTCCCACGACGCATGATCCGGCGGCACACGAGAGGCTCTCGAGCAGGCTGCCTTGTGTCCCGGCGTTGGAGGGCAGCGGGGCATCCTCCGCCGTCCAGGCTCCGTTCGACTCCTGGAGGACGTCGCCCTGGAGGTAATCACTCGGGTTGATGTAGGCCCCTTCCGCGACACAATTGTTCGAAGAGGGACAGGAGACCAACTCGAGAAGTGCAGTCCCATGGGTCGATGCGGCGGCCGGCTGGGGCGCCGCGACGGCGGTCCACTGACCCCCCGAGAAAGTGTCGATAAGGCCCAAAGCGGCGCCGCTGGTGTCCTTGTAGTTTCCAACCGCCACGCAATTCCCCACGGTCGGACAAGACACTCCCTTAAGCCACGAGTCCTCATTGGTTCCGGTCGCCGCATCGGGCGGTTGCGGGGCTTCGGTGGCGAACCAGTGACCCCCGGCAAGCGTTTCGATCACGCCCCACGAGTCGCCGCTGCCGTCCTTGTAGCCCCCAACTGCCACGCACGATCCGTCCGACGGGCACGACACCGAATAGATCGTGGCGTACGGAACCGCCGCGGCGTTGGCTGGCAACGGAGCCTCGGTGGCCGTCCACGAGCCGCCCGAGAAGGTGTCCAGCAGACCGCGCTCGTGCCCGCTCGAGTCTTCGTAGTCACCAACAGCGACACAAGACACTGCCGAGGTGCATGTCTCGTTCCCGAGATAGGTTTGCGGGTCCGACCCCTGGGCGTCCGGGCCGCTCGGGGCGGGCGATTGCAGGGGCGCCCAACCGGGAGTCGCAGGCGCGGCCGATGCCGGTCCGGTCGCCATCATGCCGGCGACGGCACCGGTGCCGAAAGCCAACGCGCTGTCGAGGGCGATCACCGCAGCCCGCCGCACCTTGGACAGTGGCGGGCGTCCCGCGATGCCAGGGGCTCCCGCTGCTGGCTCCGGCCTTCCCGTCACGAGCACCTCCGTGTCCATCGCCTCAGTAGTGAATGCTCAATCTACAAAGGAAAGCGACTCGGGGCAACGAGCTTCATTCAGCTGTGCCGGTTTTCAAGCGGCCCCGCACCGATCGGTGCCGGGGCGATCGCAATCGGAGCTGCTGAGCAGGCCCTGGTACGCTTTGGCTGGACAAGTCTCACGGATCGCCCGGCCGCCGGGTGCGCGTCCCGGACTGCCGATGAGGGCCCAGCGCTCGCGGAGAGATGATGCCAGCCGACAGCAATCGCCGAGAGGTCATGTCGCTGGACGAGTTCAAGCGCTGGTTCATCGCCGAGCTCGATTGGAGCCCAGAAGAAGTCTCAGAGGACAGCGACCTCATCTTCGATCTGGGCATGGACTCGGTGGGCGCCGTCGACCTGATGGTCGGGATCGAAGAAGCGGTCGGGGGCGACGTGATCATGCCTATCGAACTGATGCTGGAGATCAACACGCTGCGCGACGCGTACCTCCAATACTGCGCGTTGGCCCACCTCCCGTTGGACGACGAGGCCAGGCGATGACAGCAGGCCCAGACGAGAACCGGGAGGCGGGCCCGGTCCTAACCGGTGGAGCCACCCCGTTGTCCCCCAGCCTTGAGACCCGTCGGCTCCACCTGCGGGTACTCCAGAGCGACGACCATGCCCCCCTCTACCGTCTCTCCGCCGACCCTGACGTCACGTTCCAGTGGCGCTTCCGGGGGACCACGCCCAGCTTCGACGACTTCTTGAAGCAGCTCTACCCCGGCGTGCTCTGCCAGTTCGTGGTCAGCCCCCTCGGCTCTCGAGAAGTGTTCGGGCTCGTGGTGGCTTACAACGCCGACTTCCGGCACCGCTTCTGCCACGCCGCGGTAGTCATGCACCCGAGGCTGCACCGGCGCGGCCTCGGCATCGAGGCCTTCATGGGGCTCGCCCGCTACATCTACTACGGCTGGGACTTCCGGATGATCATCATGGAGACGGTCGGTATCGCCTTCGAGAATTTCGCCTCCGGCGAGCGGGCTGGCTACTTCACGGTAGAGGGGCGGATCCGGGACCAATTCTATTACGGGGGCCGCTACTGGGACGGCCTGGCCGTGACCCACCGCCGGGAGCAGTTCGAGACCGTCATGCGAGGCCCGGTGGGGCGGCTTCTCACTCCAGGGAATCATGTACTGCGGACCCACGAGGACCGAGTGATCTAGCCGCTGCCGTGTTGGCCGAGATCGGCGACGTGGTTGGCGAATTGCTCGATCGGCTGAATACCTCGGCTCACCGCCCTGTGACGGATGATCGCCCCACGAGCGAATGCGAAAGCTACCGAGGTTGGCGAAGGAGAAGCTGAATTTCGGCGAGGCGTGCGCCTGATGGACAAGCATCGCGGGGTTCGTCGCAATCATCGCACAGATGCCCGAGATCGAGTCGTCAACGCGTTGAAGCGACCCAAGTCCAAAATCGCGTAGACGTCCCGAAGTCGACGAGCCGACGCCGAGATGAACCTCGAGGAGATCACGGTCAGGGCCCACGACTTGCCGGGGGGGGGTCCCACTCGCCGAGGTCCGGCAGATGGTGGCCAGGACATGAGAGCAACTCGGGTCGCACAGACTCCAAGGGCGGTCATGCCCGGGACGTGAGCGGCAAGCTACGTCACTGCAACCGAGGTGCGACGTCGCTGCGACGAGCAAAGTGTAAAAACAGGGGCGAGGGTGGCGGGGGTACCCGTTGTCGGCGGATGTCGGGGCTCTCGCCCTCTCGCCATCCCGGGTGACGCCCGGGCCATATAACTCGGGCGCAAGATAGCTTTGAGGCGAAAAGAGGGGCGGAGGCTGCTTGAGGTCGCCGCCCTTTTTCGCGTCCCCGACTATGCCCAGTGAACAAGTGTGGGCTCGTGACACACGTTCCCGGTATCCTCACCGTGAGGCGGCCCAAGATGTCGGTGTCAGCACGGACACGATGTACTGGGAGATCCGGCGAGGAAACCTACGTGACTGACGCGGTAGATCGGACTATCCGGATCCTTTACGAGGAGTTGGCGAGGTGGTTCCGGGGGGTGACGACGGGGCAGATTCGTCAAGCTACGTCATCGCAACCGAGGTGCGACGTCGCTACGACGAGCCAAGAGTAAAACCAGAGCCGAGGGGGGCGGGAGCGCCCGTTATCTTGGCGGATGTCGGGCTCCCGCCCTCTCACCATTCCAGGCACGCCCGAAGCAGATACCTCGGGCGCTCATAGCTTTGAGGCGAACGGGGCGGTGGCGGGGCGCACTTACGTTGCATCTGCCGCCGCCGCCAGCTGTCTGCGGACGTCGTGCGCACCCGCCATCTGTACGCGTGTGGTCGGGCTGCCGGGATTTGAATCCGGGACCTCTTGACCCCCAGTCCTGCCGGGAGCAATTTCCGCCGGTCACTGTCATTGACTGATAGTGACCGTCAGTGCCTCCGAGCAGTGGCATTAACGAGAGGGTGAAGGTCCCGTAGTTACCCTGGTGACCAGGCCTGTTCGAGAATGCCGTCCGTATGGTTCTCAAAGTGGTTCTCAAAGAATTATTGGGCCTCGCGAGACGGGCGGGATGAGAAATCGTGGCGATCGCTCGTGACGTGAATCGCCCTTCATCTGGGTTGGCGCGGCGCTTGTGGCAATTTGAAACCAAGTATGGTCATCTCCGTAGGGAGGGCACGACCGATGGGAGTCCTGGCGATGACAGCGGTCGCCATCTCCTTGGCGATGGGGGTTTCTTCGCCGGTATCGGCCGGCGCGTCGACAACGGTCGACATCGACCACGCTCCGGTCACGACGTTGACAATGACCGCGCCGACGCCGTATACCCCCCATGCTCAGAACGGCGGGACGGACGATTACCACTGCACGCTGGTCAACCCCCACATAACGCAGAACTCGTTCATCGTGGCCAGCCAATTCTTCCCGGGCTCCGGGCAATCGTCGGTCGAGGTCCATCACGCCATCTTGTTCATGGTGCCTCCGGACCTCGACAAGGCAGCCGAGACGGCTAACGCCGGCGGCAACGGTTGGACCTGCTTCGGTGAGCCACCGGTACTCGGATCCGGCCTCAGCCAGTTCCTCTCGATGCCATGGCTCAGCGCCTGGGCACCGGGGCACGGCAAGGACGTCATGCCGCTCACCACGGGAACAGCACTGCCCAAGGGCAGCCTGATCATCATGCAGGTCCACTACAACCTGCTGGTGGGGGACAAACCGGTAAGCCCCCGGGTCCGGCTCGAAACGGTGCCCGCCTCCGCGAAGCTTCGGCCGACCTCGATCCAACCTCTGGTGGCCATTCCCAATATCCCTTGTCCGGCAGGGGTCACCGGTCCTCTGTGCAACCGCACCGCCGAGATCGCCAATCTCGACCAACGTTTCGGTTCCTACATGGGACTCTTTGACCAGGGCTTGGAACGAATCTGCGGCGAGGATCCGAACGATCCACCCGAGGGAGATTCGACGTCATGTATGTGGGAAATCGGTCAACCGGGCTATATCGTCCGCACCACTGCCCATATGCATCTGACGGGTGTGTCGATGAAGATCACGCTCGACCCGGGCACCCCGGAAGCCAGGGTCCTATTGGACGTGCCCGACTACAACTTCCACTACCAACGCGCCTACAACCTGAAGAGTTGGGCCAAGGTCACAGCAGGCGAACCGGTCCAGGTCAGCTGTACTTTTAACCCCCAGCTCGACCAGGAGCTCCCGGCGCTTCGGAAATTGCCTCCACACTTCGTCACCTGGGGTGACGGCTCCTCCGACGAGATGTGCCTCGGGCTGATCTGGGAGGTTCCGACCAACCCCAACGCGACCGTGGACTGGGCCCATCCGACCGGCGGCTTGCACATCGGCGGGGGCGCCACTGAACGCGCCAACCCGGCCGGTCCGCCCAGTTCCGGGGCGACGGCGACCCCGGCGGCCATCGGCTGACCCTGGGATCCCCGAAAAGGGATACCAGCACCCAGAATCTCACGCACCTGGGTTCTATTCATGACCTGCCCCACGGGTGGAGACAAGGCGGTCCACCCAACGAGAGGCGGCGATTGAGCTTGAGCGAGGAGGGGTGTCAGGTGATACGCACCTTCCCCGCAACCGCGGTGCGACGCCGGTGCGACAAACCAAGAGTAAAACAAGAGATGAGAGGGTGTGAGAGCTGCGGACGTGTCTGTGGCCGGTGTTAGCTCCCGCCCTCCCACTTGTGGCAAAAGAAGGGCGGTCGGCTTTCGGGCCACCGCCCTTCTTCGCGTCTCGGGCCATCACCGTGCTGAGGTGTCGGCCTACATCGACGCCCATGCCGAGGAGTCGATGAGAATGGTCACCGGCTGGTGGTCCGCAACGGTCATCACAACGAACGCGAGGTGATCACGGCGACGGGCCCGGTGCCGGTGCGGCCGCCGCGGGTCAACGACAAGCGCACCGATCCGGCCACTGGGGAGCGGAAACGGTTCGCTTCGGCGATCCTGCCCGCGTGGGCCCGGAAGTCGCCGCGGGTGGCCGAGTTGCTGCCGCTGCTGGACCTGCACGGCCTGTCCAGCTCGGATTTCGGTCCGGCGTTAACGCAGTTCCTGGGCACCAGCCACGGCCTGTCGGCGGCGACGATCACGAGGTTGACCAAGGACTGGCAGGACGAGGCGACGACGTTCAACAAGCGGTCCCTGGCCGGGACCGACTACGTCTACTGCTGGGTCGACGGGATCCACCTCAAGGTCCGGCTGGAGCAGGACAAAGTGTGCCTGCTGGTGATGATCGGGGTCCGCGCGGACGGCACCAAGGAACTCATCGCACTTGACGACGGGCACCGGGCCCTCCCTGCCCGCCGCCGTCGCGCGTGCCGTCTCCGGGATACGCGTTTCCGCAGCCGCTGCCAAGGGTCATGATCGTCATCTGACAAGACCCGCCTGATTCCTCCCNNGCTTGACATATGCCGATATCGGAATATGATTGCGCCATGGCACGAGCAGCGACGACGTCGGACGTTTTCAACGCGATCGCCGAGCAGCAGCGCCGGGAAATCCTGGTGCTGCTGCGGGCGGGTGAGGGGCCGGTGACCAAGTTGGCCCAGGAGCTGGGGATGACCCAGCCGGGGGCGTCCAAACACCTGCGGGTGCTCCGGGAGGTCGGACTGGTACGGGACCGCAAGGCAGGCAAGCAACGCCTGTACGGCCTTGACGCCCGCGGGCTGCGACCGGTTCACGAGTGGACCGGCGGGTTCGAGCGGTTCTGGAACGAGAGCTTCGACCGGCTGGACTAGTACGTGCAGGACCTCAAGCAGGCAAGGCAGGAGGAGTAGCTGATGAGCGCGACGGGACGAGGAGCACCGGCGCAGTCCGCGACGGCCGACCGCGAGATCGTGATCTCCCGGGTCATCAGTGCCCCTCGGGAGCTGGTGTTCGAGGCGTTCACCGAGGTGCGGCATCTGTCGCGGTGGTGGGGACCGGAGGGGTTCACCACCACCACGCGGGCGTTCGAGTCCGCGTCGGCGGGGTGTGGGACTTCGTGATGCACGGACCGGACGGGACGGACTACCAGGAGTGGATCTGCTGGACCGAGGTCGCCCCGCCGGAGCGGATCGCGCTGCTGCACGGTGAATCCCGCGGCGACCCGAACGCCTT
>PMOE01000036.1 GCA_003161575.1 Acidimicrobiaceae bacterium
GCTCGACAAGGCCACCTATGACACCTCGTCGCTCTTCGCCATCGGCAACGGCGGTGCCGCGTTGACCCCGGCGGTGCGCGATCTGATGATGGCCCGCTTCCCGAACTTGGTCATCAGCGACACCGCCGGTTCATCGGAGACCGGCGCCCAGATGACCACCGCCTCGTCGGGGAGCGAGGGTGTGGGCCAGTTCTCCCCGGGCCCGGGCACCGTGGTGGTGAGCGAGACCTTCGACGCGGTGCTCGCCCCGGGCCACGAGGGGATCGGATGGCTGGCCCAGAGCGGCTCGGTCCCGCTCGGTTACCTCGGCGATGCCGACAAGACCGCCCGTACCTTTCCGGTCATCGACGGCACCCGCTTCTCGATCCCCGGCGACCGGGCCCGCCACCTGGCCGACGGGCAGATCGAGCTGCTGGGTCGCGACTCGGTGACGGTGAACTCGGGCGGCGAGAAGATCTTCGTCGAAGAGGTCGAGCGGTCCATCGCCGGTCACGGGGCGGTGGCCGACGTGGTCGTCTCGAGCCGACCGAGCGAGCGCTGGGGCCAAGAGGTCGTGGCCATCGTCGAACTGGCCGCCGGGCGGACGGCCAGCGCCGAGGACATCGTCGACTTCGCCTCGACGTCGATCGCCCGCTACAAGCTCCCGAAGGCCGTCATCTTCGTCACCAAGGTCGAGCGGTCGCCGTCGGGCAAAGCCGACTACCGATGGGCCGGCGAACAGGCCGTCAAGGCCTGATTGGCGAACCAGGTGTCGGGTCACGCACCGATGAGCACTCCGGATGAGATCACCACTGATCGTCTCGTCTTGCGGCGCTGGCGAGAAGCCGACCTCGTTGCCTTCGCCGAGATCAACGGCGATCCGGTGGTGATGGAGTTCTTCCCCGCTCCCCTCGACCGCCGCCAGTCCGACGCCTTCGTCAGCTGGGCCGAGGGCAGCTTCGCCGATCACGGCTTCGGGATGTGGGCCGTCGAGCGACGGTCCGTTCTCATAGGCTCGGTCGGCCTCGCGACGGTGAGCTTCCCCGCCGCCTTCGCCCCTGCCGTCGAGGTCGGATGGCGCCTGGGCAAAGACCACTGGGGCCACGGATACGCCACCGAGGCCGCCCGGGCGGCCCTCACCTTCGGTTTCGACCAGGTCGGCCTCGATGAGATCGTCTCGTTCACCGCCGCGTGCAACCAGCGCTCCCAGTCCGTCATGGCACGGATTCCGATGACCCGGGACCCCGGATGCGACTTCGACCACCCCCGCGTGGCCCCCGACAGTCCGCTCCGCTGCCATGTGCTCTACCGGGCCTCGCGCCGAAATTGGTCGCCCACGACGGGGCCGTGAGGCGGTGCGCGTCTCAAGCGATCGCCCGCAGCGCCCCCGACAGGCCGAGGGCCACCCACGCAACGGTCATAACCACCACCGCACCCGTGCTCGACCACTGTGCGCCATGGCGCTCCAGTACGCCGCCGATGATCGCACCGATGAAGATGAAGGTGATCGTGGCGATCCGTCGGCCGGCGTTCGTCGGTCGTCCCCCGATCTCGACCACATCGGCGGCCAGACCGCCCAGGGTGGTGGTGAGCACCGTGGTGTTCACGTCTGGGAGCCCCATGCGTCGCACCACGGCGTTCTGCACCCCCATCGACAGTCCGAGCAGGGCCACCGCGCCGTAACGCACATCACCGTACGGTTGTCGGCCGACCAGCGTGGCGACCGCACCGAGCAGCACCAACCATTCGAGCGCGAATCCCGCGCCCAACCGTGGCGGGCGCCCGCGGCGACCGGCGACCGCGCCTCCGGCGACCGCGCCTGCCACGAAGGCACCGAGGGCGACCAGCGTCCCGGTAAACGACAGGTGATTGATGTTCACCGCCGATGACCCGGTGGCTGCGAATCCGAGCAGCAAGACGTTGCCGGTCATGTTGGCCGTGAACACTTCGCCGAGCCCGAGGAAACTGGTGGCGTCGACCATTCCCGTGACCACCGTGAGCAGACAGAGTCCGGTAAACAACCACGGGTCACGGACCGACGGCGGGTCCCCCGCCGCGCTCTTGGACATTTTCCCAGTATTCAACGGCGCCCCCGGCGGCCGGCGGGATGCCGGTGCCGATCCGTCCTCCCGGTACTCTCTGCCATGACCACACCCGAGGTCCCAGAGGGCGACGGGCAGCCTCGCTGTGGCTGGGCGACCGGCCCGTGGCTCGCCCCCTACCATGACGAGGAATGGGGGGTGGCGGTCCACGACGACCGCCGCCATTTCGAGTTCCTCGTCCTCGAAGGAGCCCAGGCCGGGTTGAGTTGGCTGACCATCTTGAAGCGCCGCGACGGCTACCGCCGGATCTTCGCCGACTTCGACGCCACAGCCGTGGCCCGGTTCTCGACCAAGCGAATCGAAAAAATCCTCCTCGACCCCGGCATCATCCGCAACCGTGCGAAGGTCACCTCAACTGTGTCCAACGCCGCGGCGTTCCTGGCGGTCCAAGAAGAGCACGGAAGCTTCGACGCGTACCTCTGGGACTTCGTCGACGGCACACCGGTGGTGAACCGTCGGGGCAGCGACGACCGGTTGCCGGCGACGACGCCGCTCTCCGAAGCCATCAGCGCCGACCTGCGGCGGCGGGGCTTCCGATTCGTCGGGCCGACCGTCTGCTACTCCCACCTCCAGGCGGCGGGCCTGGTCATCGACCACCTCACCACCTGCTTCCGGTTCCCCGAACTGACCGGGGAGCGCCCCTGAGTGCCAGGACCACGCTCAGGGCGCGAGGGCCCGTCTCATGACGACCCGGCTGCCGTAGCGGGCGGGGCGGTCCTCGGTGTCCTCACGCCACACCTCGGCCAATCCCGGGGACAACTCGGACACCGCGGAGAACCCAGCCGACGCGTAGAAGGGCCCGTTCCACGCGATGTAGCGGTAGGTGACCAGGGTCATGGCCCGATAGCCGTGTTCGATGGCCCACTGGCAAGCCGCCTCGACCAGGGCCCGGCCGACGCCGTGTCGCCCTTGCGCCGGATGGACCGCCAGCTGCTCCAGGTGCGCCGCACCGTCGACCTCTTCGATCCGGGCCCGCCCGAATGGGGGATCACCCACCACGAGGACCGCCAGGGCCGCCGCGTACACTGCGGGCGTCGCCGGGTCGAAGACGGCGGAGATGCCGACCGTGACGAATATCTCGTCGGCCGCCTGTTCTAGGGCCGGGAGCGCGTCGAATCCATCGGGCCGGGCGAGTCGGACCTCGGGCATGCAGAAAAGGGTACCGACAGCAGCGGGGTCTCTTGGCCCACGGTCACCTCCCCGCCATTAGCGTGATCAGGGTGCGCGCCGCAATGTGTCGAGAACTCGGACCCGCGTCGGGTCTCGTAGTCGAAGAACTCGACGACCCGGACGCGGGACCGGGTCAGGTCGTTGTCGCCGTCGAAGCGGCGGGCGTCAACTATGTCGACGCCCTGTTCATCGAAGGCCGCTATCAGATCAAACCCGCCCTTCCCTTCATCCCCGGCAGTGAGGTGGCCGGGGTCATCGCCGCCCTCGGGCCGGGTGTCGAGGGTTTCGGCGTCGGCGATCGGGTGTTGGCCAGCGTCGGCCTGGGTGGGTTCGCCTCGCGCGTGGTCGTCGCGGCGACCTCGCTCTTCGCTCTGCCGGCCAATCTCGACACTCCCCGGGCCGCCACCTTCACGCAGAGTTACTCGACCGCGCTGTTCTCCCTACGTGAGCGCGGGAGGCTCCGGCCGGGTGAGAAGGTCCTGGTTCTCGGGGCCGGAGGTGGCGTGGGTCTGGCGGCCATCGACGTCGCCGTCGCCCTGGGGGCCACCGTCATCGCCGCGGCCTCCACCGAAGCCAAACGCCAGGCGGCCAGGGACGCCGGGGCGTCGGCCACGATCGACTCCACCAGCGAGCCCTTAAAGGACCGGGCCCGCTCGCTGGCCGGGGGCACCGGGGTCGACCTCGTGGTTGATCCGGTCGGCGGCGGGCTGGCCGAGGCGGCGCTGCGGGCGACTGGTGACCTCGGCCGCTACCTGGTGATCGGCTTCGCCTCGGGAGGCATTCCGTCGCTCCCCCTCAACCAGGTGCTGTTGCGCAACCGAAGCGTCGTCGGCGTGGATTGGGGAGCGTGGGCCCTGAATCACGGTGACGCGCAACAGGCGCTGTTGAGCGAACTGCTCGGCCTGGTCGGTTCGGACCGGCTCCACCCTGTCGCCCCCACCACCTACCCCCTCGAGCAGGTCGCCGTCGCCCTCGACGCGTTGACCGGTCGCCGGGTGGTGGGCAAGATGGCCGTCGTTTTTTGAGAAGGACGCGATTCAACGGGCATTCTGTTCGATGACCGTTTGGATGTAGCCGTCGTGTTCCACGCCGTCGCTGACAACGATGTTCGCCCTCACGCCCCACTGCTCGATGGCTTCGTTGCGATTGAACCCTGCGGTCCACAGATCCTCCTCCCACGGGGGCTGGACGCTCGACGGTGCGGTCCCGATCCCCTCAAGCGTGTTGGCCGCCAGCAGACCACCGAACGCCCGGAACTGGGCCAGCTCACCCGAAAGGCTCGAACCGCTCAGGCTGTAGATGAGCTGGGACTGGTAGAAACCCCTGTCGCGCAGCGACCCGAGTCGGACCGAGATGTGACGCGGGTACTGCTCGAGCGCCATGTTGGCGGCGGAAAAATCCGAACCCGGTGCCGGGGAGACCGCCTCGGGCCAGGCGTATTCGACCGGGACGGCCGATCCGCCCTTCGCCGTCGACACGCTGCCCGCCACGGTGAACCCGGGATGGAGCCCGGCGACTGCCGCTCCCGCGGCGTCCTCGACGGTCTTGGGAACGAGCACCACCACGTTGTGCCCGCCACCGCGCTCGTCTACAACCTGATCGACGCTGACGGTGGCGAGCGGTCGCGAGCCCGGGGTGCGGGCGTCGAAGGCGACACCCGCCAGCGTACTTCGGTCCGAGCCGGCGTTCGCGGGCGTGGTGAAGCTCGACCAGAGGCTGTCGGCTTCGGCCGGTGTCGGGTGGTTGTCGTAGCAGACGTGGTTGAGATCGACGATCACCACTTCGCGGGGATGCTGCGAGGCCCAGCTGGCGATCTGGTCGAGATCGTCGGACAGCGACGATCTCGCGAACTGGGTGTGCACGATGCGCCAACCCTGCGCCGGGTCGCCCGTGTAGGCGACCCGCAGGTCGAAATAGCGGATCCCGTGGTTCAGCTGCTGGGTGAAGCTCTCGTCCTGGGTCTGTGACCACCGAGCCACCAGCGCGGGGAGCGACGAGAACAGCGGGATGTAGCTCGTGCACGACGAACCGCTCTGCGTGTCGAAGTCGGTCGGGTCAAGGTTGAAGGTCCCCGAGTCGTGGGAGCCGGGGATGGCCACCTCCGACAGCGGGGTCTCCCCGAAGCCCGGGTCGGCGCGTACCAAGCAGCCCATCCACGAGGACCGATGGGCGGTCGCACAGATCCGGGCTTCGGCGGCCGTCGGACGGCGTCCCGACGCCGCCGCGGCGAGCGGAGTGGCCACGAGGAGGCCGGCCGATGCGGCCACCATCAGCACGGTCGCCGCCACGGCTCCGCGCCGGCACTCCGGTCGAAGCATTGCCATCGTCTTCGTGGTCCCTCCCCTTCGACCTCGGCGGCAGGCCAACCGGCTCAGCCGGCTCAGCCGGCGAACTGAGGTATCACCTGGGTCCCCATGAGCTCGATCGTCTCCATGACCGCCTCGTGGGAGATCTTGTAGGGATTCACCAAGCACAAGAGAAGGTCGATGCCGGCGGCCTCGTAGCGGCGGCACATCTCGACGCACTCTGCGGGCGTTCCGAGCACGCACGCGTTGACATCGATCAGGTACTCGAGGTTCAAAAGGTCGAGCGAACCGTCGTCATGGTGACGTTGCATGTCGGCCGCATAGCCGTAGGAGCCGAGATCCTCTTTGCGTTCAGCCATCCACTCGGACACCGAGGCGATCTGACGGGCCCCGATCTTCGGATACCACTCGAAGGACTCCCGGGCTCGTTCGATCGCCGCGTCGCGGCTCTCGGCGCACAAGGCCATCGTGAAGGTGGCTGCCTCGTTGTGCACGTAGGCGCCCAACGGCTCGGTGCAGCCAGCGACCGCAGCGCGGTAGACGTCCACTTTCTGCTTCACCTCTTCGGGGGAGACCCCGACGGCGAAGGAGCACAGACCGAGGCCGAGCTCGCCCACCTGGCGATGCCCGTCCTCGCTGGTGGTAGCGCCCCAGATGGGCGGGTGGGGTTGCTGGATCGGCTTGGGCTGGACCCGGCGCTTGGGCATCGACCAGTACTTGCCCGCGAACTCGTACTCCTCGTTGGTCCAGCATCCGACCACGTGCTCGATGGCCTCACGCCACATCTCCCGGGTCTGGCCGGGGTCCACGCCGAAGCCTTCGAGTTCGGCCCGGGTGGCCGACCGTCCGGTCCCGAAGTCGACCCGGCCGTTCGAGATCAAGTCGAGCACCGCCACCGACTCTGCGGTACGCACCGGATGGTTATAGGGCTGGGGCATGAGCCGCACCCCGTAACCGAGGCGCATCCGCTCGGTCAGCGCGGCGATGGCCCCGTAGAGGACCTCGGGGTTCGAGCAGTGCGAGTACTCCTGCAAGAAGTGGTGTTCCACCGTCCAAAAAGCGTGCCAGCCGAACCGCTCGCCGGCCACCGCCTGCTCGATGGTGTTCTGGTACGCGATCAGCTCGCTGTCGCGCTCCCAAGGTTGGGGAACGGGAATCTCATAGAAGAGGGCGAATTTCACCTGGCTGGTCCTTTCTCGGAGCCCGGATCGCGGGCCGTGGTCATGGGGCGAGCCCCTGGACAAGATGCGACCGGACAAACTCGCGCACGGCGTCTGGGTCGTCCGCGTCGAATGTGACGGCCGGGAGCACGGCGAACGACAGGAGCAGGCGGACGATCCACTCGCCGGCCTGGCGGTGGTCGAGGCCGCCCCGGATCTCGCCGCGACGCTCGGCGTCACCCAGATATGGCTGCCAGAAGTCCACCCATTCTTCGACCAGGCGCGTCATCTGGGCCGTCATCAAGGTGGCCACCAGGCTCTCGTCGTTCGCCGGCAGCCCCAAGGTCAGCAACTGGTCGCCCAGGTGCTGTCGGATGAACAGCGCCGCCTCTCCCACCTGGCCGCCCAAAGTGCGCCGCCGCCGGACCGCGGCCTCACTGCTCTCGACGAACCGGGTGGCCACCCGGGCGAGGACGGCGGCGACCAGCGTGGCCCGGTCGCCGAAGTGCAAGTAGACCGCCCCGCGGGACACGCCGGCCTGGCTCGCCACGTCGTTCATGGAGAAACGCTGGAGCCCGAGTCGCTCCATGCACTGCTCGGCCGCGTCCATGATCCGCGACTCGGTACTCGGACGCGCGCCGTCGAGCTCGATCACCGGTCCCGGCGCCGTCTTCGATGAGCTCACCAGGGGCCCGAGCGCTGCGCGCCGGTATTGAACATGTGAACAACTTCTATCATGTTGTACAGTCGCCAGCAACAGCGACAGCCAGCGGCAACAGCGTGCGAACAGGAGGGTCATGCGGGGCTTGCGAGACAAGTGCATCATCGTCACCGGGGCTGCCTCGGGGATCGGCCGGGCCACGGCGGCACGCCTGGTGGAGGAGGGGGCGCGGGTCGTCGCCGCCGACCTGGCCGAAGAACCGGCGGCGCCCCTCGTCTCGGGAGCCCCAGCGGCGGCCGGGTCCTGGACCTTCCGACGGGTCGACGTGGCCGATGAGGCTTCGGTGGCCGAACTGGTGGCCGCGGCCGTCGGGTTTGGCGGTCGGGTCGACGGGCTGGTCAACGCAGCCGGCGTGGCCGGTGGCGGCCCGGTCCACATGCTCCCTCTGACCGAGTGGGACCGGGTCATCGCGGTAAATCTGACCGGGACCTTTCTCATGGCCAAGCACGTGCTAGCCCAGATGCTCAACCAGCCGAGAGTCGACGGGGTGCGGGGTTCGCTCGTGACCGTCGCCAGCATCGAGGGTTTGGAGGGGACGGCCGGTGGCAGCTCCTACAGCGCGTCGAAGGGCGGGGTCGTGCTCCTGACCAAGAACATGGCCATCGACTACGCCGGGCGCGGGATCCGGGTGAACGCCGTGTGCCCGGGCTTCATCGATACCCCGATGACCGAGGGCGTCTTCAAGATGGCCGGCATGGAGTCGGCCCTCGCGGACATCATCGCCGAGCACAAGTTGGCCCGAATGGGCCGCCCCGAAGAGATCGCCGCGGCTGCGGCGTTCCTGCTCTCAGATGACGCGTCCTTCGTGACCGGCCACGCCTTTCCGGTCGACGGTGGTTACACCGCAGGGCGTGACCACGGTGTGACCCGGATGCTCGGGCTCTCCGGACCCGAGGCTGAAGGGTCGAATTAGCATCCCGTCGTCGGCCGGCTCCGTGGATATTCCATGATCACGCCGATCTCCTCGGCCCGCTCGGCCGAGTCGAAACGCTCGACGATCCACAGCGCCAGATCGAGGCCCGCGGTCACCCCGCCGCAGGTAATGAGGGTGCCGTCGTCGACCACCCGGTCCTTGACCACGGTGGCCCCGGTCGCCGCCAGGTCGCCCCAGGCGGCATGGTGGGTGGCGGCGCGGCGGGTGCCGACGACGCCGGCGTGGGCCAACAGCATCGTTCCGGTGCACACCGCGGCCATGATCGAGCCCGATCCCGCGGCCTGCGCGAGCAGAGGGAGCCAGTCGCCGCGCTGGACCTCGCCCCAGGCCCCCACCTCCGGGCGCCCCGCCCATCCCCCGCCGGGGACGAGCACCAGGTCTGCGGCACCGGGCTCGAACACCCCGTCGCAGAAGAACCCGACCCGGTGGCTCCCGGTCACCGCCTCGGCGGGTGTGCGGGTAAGCAGGCGGGTCGAAAAATCCGCGCCCATCCGCTCTGCGTTGCGGAGCACCTCGAGCGGGGCCAGGGCGTCGAGTTCATCGAGCCCTTCGTAGACCGGGATGTCGATGCGCATTCGCCGACGCTACCGGGTTGGGCTCCGAGGCGTCCTCAGATGTCGTAGGTTTGCCCGGCCGTGCGATGGATGGTGAGCACCGCGACGGTTGCCCCAACCAACAGCAGGCCGCCGGAGATTTCGAGGGCCAGGTGGAGGCCCGCACCGAAGGCCTCATATGCCGCGTTGACCACCTTGGTGGCGATCTTGGCGATGGCCGCGTCCTTGGAGTGTTCGGCCTTGTTGGCGGCGCCCCCACCGCCGAGGCCCCCGCCGGTGACGGCGTGAAGGACGAGGTTCTGAAAGCTCGGTGGAATCCCGATGGCCTTGAGCCGGGCCGCAAGCTGCCCGGTGAGCTTGGAGTCCACGATGGCCCCGAGAACCGCTACCCCGAAGACTGCGCCCATCTCCCGGCTGGTGTTGGTCGCCGACGCCGCCATGCCCGAGCGCTCGGGCCGGACCACGGTAAGAGGCGTGGACGTCACCGGGACCAGCGCGATACCGAACCCGATGCCGGCAATGGGCAACACCCATCCGAGCGTGGAGAAATCGACGTGGGGCCCGAGCACGGCGCTGGTCCACAAGATGCCCGCCGCGGCGAGCACACAGCCGATGGTCATCGGGATCCGGGGGCCCACGCTGGCCACCCACGGTCCGGTCAACGCCGAGGCGACGATGAGCCCCGCGGCCATCGGAATGAAGTCGACAGCGGTCTGGTAGGCCGAGGCGTTGGCCACCACCTGGAGGTAGAGGGCGGTGAAAAAAAATATGGAGAACGTGCCGAAATAGGCGGCGAAGGCGACGAAGTTCGAGCCGGCGAAGGGGGGCCGACGGAAGAGTTTGAGATCGAGCACGGGGCTCGCCACGGCCCGCTCGACCAGCACGAAAACCACCGCCGAGAGGGCTGAAAGTGCGAACAAGGCGATGATCCACCACGTGCGGTAGCCCGACTGCTCCCCCTGGATCACCGCGAAAGAGACGGAGCCGAGCGCCAACGCGCCGAGTGCGATGCCGGGAAAGTCGATTCGCCGGCCCTGCCGGTCGGAGGTCTCGGGTACGAACGCTAGGGCCATCACGAAGGCGACCGCACCGATGGCCAAGTTGAACCAGAAGATGGCCCGCCAACTCGAGACGCCGACCAGGATCCCGCCGATCACCGGGCCGAGGGCGAGGGCCAATCCCGATACCGCAGCCCACACCCCGAGCGCGTCGGCCCTCGTGCCCTTGTCCGGGTAGACATGGCGGATGATCGACAGGGTGCCGGGTTCTGAGGCCGCCGCCCCGAGGCCCATCACGACCCGCCCGGCGATCAACCAGTTGACGTTCGGAGCGAGGGCCGCCACCACCGAGCCGGCGCAAAAGACGGCCACCCCGACCAGCATGATCTTCTTGCGGCCGAGCAGGTCACCCAAGGTGCCTCCGGCCAGCATGAAGGCGGCAAAGGTCAGCGCGTAGCCGTTCACCACCCACTGCAGGGACGTGACCCCGGCATGCAGGTCGCTTTGGACGTTGGCGAGACCGACACTGACGACGGTGTTGTCGAGGAACGTGAGGAAGAGGACGCCGCACAAGGTGGCCAGCGCGACCGCCTGGGCCGGCGATCCGAGACCCCCCTTCTTCAGGTCGAGTCCGGGCACCGCCCCGGCGTCAATGGTCCCGCCGGTCGTCACGTCCATGCCCACCGCGACCTCGCGCTATCCCGTCTCCGGCCACACGAATCCCGACCGGGACGAGCAAGCTTGGCTCTCATTTCCCGAGTCTCGCGCCATCGGGCGCGCCGGCCCGGCTTCACCAGTTGCGCAGATCGACATCCCAGGTGTCGACTACGTCCTTACCGTCGACCACGTACAGGCGCTCGTGGTAGGCCACCGTCGGATCGAGGTGGGCCGGCACCAGGCGCACTCGGTCCCCGACCCTTGGAAGGAGTCCATCGGGTGGAGCGATGAACGTGGTGTGCTCGTCGGAGCAATACAAGACCACCCCGCCGAGCACGGTGGGGTTCCCGTGGTCCATGCCGAGCGCCTTGAGCCCACCGTCGGTCACAGCCCAGCCTCGAGATCCCCGATGCACCGAGATCACCGTGCACCACAAGAAAACGGCCTGGCGGAACGGGAGTCCGAGCCGACCGTAGTCGGTGTCCATCAACGTGTAGGAGCCAGCCTGCATCTCGGTCACCCAGCGGTTGACGGCGTAGGTGCCCGTCCCCCCACCCGAGACGACTTCACCGCCCACCGCTTCGTGAGCCTGGGCCAAAGAGGCCATGGCGGCTTCGACCCGCTCGGATTTGGTCGTGTCGGGTTCCATCATTAGGTGGCCCTCGTAGCCCATGACCCCCCGAACGCCGAGTCCGGCTGCCCTCGCTCTGTCGGCCACGCGACCGGCCTGGTCGGGGGGACACCCGCAACGCAGGCAGCCGACGTCCACGTCGATCAGGACTTCTCGGATCCCGCTCGCCGCGGCGGCGGCCACGGTGGCCATCGAATCGACAGCGATCGTGACCCGCGCCCCGCACTTAGCCATGGCGCCGAGCTTGACTTGGTCGAGCACCTCGTTGGCGAGCAAGAGATCCTCGCCCAGGCCGGCGCCAGCCAGGCCGAGAACTTCACGCGGGGTGGCGGCGCAGAAGCTCGGGTGTCCGGCCGCCGCCAGCTCTTTGGCCAGGGCGGTCGATTTGAAGGCCTTTACGTGGGGCCGCAGGCTCCGGCCGGGCCAAGCTCGCCCCATCGTGGCCACGTTGTGGACGAAAGCATCACTGTCGACGATCAGCGAGGGCGTCGGGAGGTCGGCGAGGCGCATGGTCGGTGGGAGACGGGCCCAACGAGGTCCGATCTCGCGTCGACAGGATAGGGGACGCGGACCGGGGTCAGTCGCGCACCAACGGCTTGTACCGGAGGCGGTGGGGCTGGTCCGCGTCGACGCCGAGACGCTTTTTGCGGTCAGCCTCGTAGTCGCTGAAGTTCCCCTCCCACCAGCGGACCTCGGAGTCACCCTCGAAGGCCAGGACGTGGGTGGCGATCCGGTCGAGGAACCATCGGTCATGGCTGATCACCACCACGCAGCCCGGGAAGCCGAGCAGTGCTTCTTCGAGGGCCCGGAGGGTGTCGACATCGAGGTCGTTGGTGGGTTCGTCCAACAACAAGACGTTCCCGCCGCTCTTGAGGACCTTGGCCAGCTGGACCCGGTTGCGTTCGCCTCCCGAGAGCTGACCGACCAACTTCTGCTGGTCGCTGCCCTTGAATCCGAAGCTTGACACGTACGCTCGTCCGTGCAGCTCGCGGGTGCCCACCAGGATCCGGTCGACCCCACCGGTGATCTCGTCGAACACGGTGGCGTCTGGCACGAGTTCGTCGCGTGACTGGTCGACGTAGGCAAGAACCACGGTGCTGCCCACCTCCAAACCACCTTCGTCCGCCTTGTCCTCGCCGACGATCATCCGGAACAGTGTCGTCTTGCCCGCCCCGTTCGGACCGATGACCCCGACGATGCCGCCGGGAGGGAGCAGAAAGGACAAGCCGTCGATCAAGAGACGGTCCCCGAACCCCTTGACCAACCCCTCGGCGACCACCACCCGATCACCCAGGCGGGGCCCGGGCGGAATGGTGATCTCAAACTTGTCGGACCGCCGCTCGGCCGCCTCGGCTTCGGCGACCAGGTCGTTGTACGCGTTGATGCGGGCCTTTCCTTTGCTCTGGCGGGCCCGGGGAGACATCCGGATCCACTCGAGCTCGCGCTGCAGGGCGTCCTGGCGGGACCGGTCGGCCTTGTCCTCACCGGCCAGGCGGGCCTGTTTCTGCTCCAACCACGACGAGTAGTTGCCCTGCCACGGTATGCCGGCTCCCCGGTCCAGTTCGAGGATCCAGCCGGCCACGTTGTCGAGAAAGTACCGGTCGTGGGTGACGGCGACCACGGTCCCGGGGTACTCCTGGAGGGTGCGTTCGAGCCATGCCACCGACTCGGCGTCGAGGTGGTTGGTCGGTTCGTCGAGGAGCAGCAGATCGGGCTTGGAGAGCAGGAGGCGACAGAGGGCAACGCGGCGACGTTCCCCACCCGACAGAGTCGTCACATCGGCGGGACCGGGCGGCAAGCGCAGGGCGTCCATCGCAATCTCGATGGTCCGCTCCAGGTCCCACGCGCCGGCGGCCTCGATCTTGTCCTGGAGCTCTGCCTGCTCGACAAGCAACTTGTCGAAGTCTGCGTCTGGGTCGCCCATCGCGGCACACACATCGTTGAAGCGGTCGAGCAGGCCTTTGATCTCGGCCACACCGTCGGACACGTTCCCGGCGACGTCTTTGGCGGGATCGAGTTGGGGTTCTTGGGACAAAAAGCCGACCGTGAAACCGGTCGTGAGGCGAGCGTCACCGGTGAAGCCGTCATCTTCGCCGGCCATGATCTGCAACAGCGACGACTTCCCTGAGCCGTTGGAGCCGATGACCCCGATCTTGGCCCCCGGATAAAACGAGAGGTTGATGCCTCGGAGTACTTCTCGATCGGGTGGGTAGAACCGCCGAAGGTCCCGCATGGTGTAGATGTACTGCGCCGCCATGCCAATAGTGTGGCGCAGTCGGGCCCGACTCGGTGACAGGCGTGCTGGGTACCACCCTGAGAGGAAGAGCCTGCGGTCCGGACCCGGGGGTCGGCCGACATGTCCAAACGACAATCGTTCGCCCGTTGGATACGATCTGAACAGTGAAGGGGGACGGCATGGCGGCAAAGAGACTGCTGGTGATGGCGGCAGTCGCTGGCGCGGCGGCTCTCGCCGGCTGCTCGAGCAACCCGACTCATCCGTCTTCGGCCCGGACCACGACAACCACGGCCGCGGCTCAGACCACCTCGACAGCATCGTCGTCGACGACGACAACGTCGCAGCCCACCAGCACCACCAGCTCGTCGGCAGCGACCACACCCGCGACAGCTCAAAACCTGCCGGTCACCAACGACATCCGCAGCCAACTGGTGCAGGCCGGAGCCGCCCTGAACAGCCTCCCGGCGTCGGATTACACCGGATTGGCGCCGGGCACCACGTACTACGCCTACGACCCGGTCACCGCGACCTATTGGGCCGCCGGGGCGCTCGCTCCGAGCCCCTCGTCCGAGCAAGCGCAGGTGTCCGCTCAGGACGACGGCAGCTACCTCCTCTTCAGCCGTCCGGCCGGCGCCGCCTGGACGGCTCACAACGACGGGTTGACCGCCAGACCGGCCAGCTCGTGCCCCGTGGCCGTCCCGGCGTCGATTCTGGCCTTGTGGAACTGGCCTTCAGGTACCTGCCAGCCCGCCGGCTGAGCGCCTCGCGGCGTCGATCACCGCGGACGAGATCGACCGAGGTCGGGCTGCGCCTTGCAGACCCGTCGGCACGCAGAGCGGACTGATTCTCATCCCGCCGGGGTCGGGCTCCATGGCATCATTCGTACGAAGTACCCCGTTCCGATTCGAGAAGGGTCTCGCTGCATGAGCTTTCGAGTGATCCAGTGGGCCACCGGAGGAGTGGGCCGTGCCGCCATTGAGGGGATACTCGAGCATCCTGATCTCGAGCTGGCGGGGGCCTGGGTCCACAGCCCGACCAAGGAGGGTGTCGACCTCGGGACGCTGGTAGGCCGCGATCCCCTCGGTGTCAGCGCTACCTGCGACATCGCCACCCTTCTGGCCACCGAGGCCGACTGCGTCGTGTACAGCCCGTTCATGGCTGACCCCAACGTGGTGACGGCCATCCTCGAGTCGGGCAAGAACGTGGTCACCCCGCTTGGCTGGTTCTACCCACCGGACGAGGAGCGAGAGCGCTTCGACAACATCGCCAGGGACGCCGGGGTGACCCTGCACGGCACCGGCATCCATCCCGGGGGCATCACAGAGCGGTTCCCGCTCATGATCTCGGCCTTGTCGGGGTCAATCTCCCACGTGCGCGCTGAGGAATTCTCCGACATTCGTACCTACGGCGCGCCGGATGTGGTGCGCGACTGGATGCTATTCGGCAAGACCTCCGAGGAGGCCCGCACCAGCATCATGACCGACGCCCTTGGCGCCGGCTTCCGCCAGTCGATCTTCATGGTCGCCGACGAGCTGGGTTTCGACATCGAGCCCAAGTTGCGCACCACCCACGAGATGGCGGTGGCCACCGCGCCCATCGACTCGCCGATCGGCCCCATTCAGCCGGGGACCGTGGCGGCCCAACGGTTCAAATGGGAGGCCCTGGCCGACGGAGAACCGGTAGTCACCGCCGCGGTCAACTGGCTCATGGGCGATCAGCACCTCGACCCCGCCTGGGAGTTCGGTCACGAGGGCGAGCGCTTCGAGGTCGAAGTCACCGGCGATCCAAACTGCCTCACCACCTTCAAGAAGCTGCACCCCGATACGGTCGAAGCGGGCCTCGTCCGCAACCCCGGCATTGTCGCCACCGCCCTGCACTGCGTCAATGCCGTCCCCTATGTGTGTAGGGCCCAGCCCGGCTTGCTTACCTACCTCGACCTGCCCCTGGTGGCTGGCCGAGCCGCTCTCAACCTCCATCGCAGCAGGCGCGGGGTCGACGGTGGGGGCCGGCGATGATCCTCGACAGGTTCGCCATCGACGGCCAGGCGGCCATCGTCACCGGGGCGGGTCTGGGTATCGGGCGGGGGATCGCCATCGGCCTGGCCGAAGCCGGTGCCGACGTGGCCTTGGCGGCCCGCACCGAGTCAGACCTCGAAGAGGTGGCCAACCACATCCGTTCACTCGGCCGACGGGCGCTGGTCGTTCCCACCGACGTCACTATCGCCGCCGCCTGCGAACACCTCGTCGCGCATACTGTCGAGCAATTCGGCCGCCTCGACATCCTCGTCAACAACGCGGGAGGGGCCATGCCCCGAGCGGCCATGGACACCAGCGAAGGCTTCATGGCCCGCACCTTCGCGTTCAATGTCACCGCCCCGCTGACTCTGACCAAGCTGGCCGCCCGCCAGATGGTCGACACCGTCGGCCATGGGGCGGTGGTCAATATCTCATCACGCGCGGCCAGCATGACGCAGACAATGTTTGTCGCCTACGGTTCCGCCAAAGCGGCCCTTGACCGCATGACCCGCAACATCGCGCCCGAGCTGGCCCCGCGGGTGCGGGTGAACGCGATCGACACGGGCGGTGTGGCCACCCGGTCACTCGAGATCGTGCTCACCGACGACGACTTGCGCCAGCAATTTCTCGATGGCACCCCGATGCATCGACCCGGTGAGCCCGAAGACATTGCCTGTGCCGTTCTCTATCTCGTGTCTGACGCTTCCTCTTGGGTGACGGGCAAAGTGTTCGAGATCGACGGTGGCACTGAGGCTCCGTCGATGCAGGTGCCGGCCCCAACACTTACGCCCGTCCGGAAGGAAGTTGTCAGCGAATGAGCAACCAAATTGCTCGCCCGCGGCCGGACATTCGAAGGGCAAGACGCCCTCTTGTTGTCGATCGTCGATGTCGGATGGCACCTTGTGCAAGGCGCGCACGGTCGATCCGCCCGATAGCTGTCCCCAGCCGCAGCTCAGGCTACGAACAGTGATCGACCACACCCCGGTTCGCACGGAGGCTCCCATGACCGGGCTCTCACACGTGCAGCTGTTCGTCTCCGATGTGGGAAAGAGCGCCGAGTGGTACACCGCCGCCCTCGGTCTTGAGCTGTATGCCAGCGATCTCGACATCGGCTACGTGGCTCTCCGCCATCGGGGAGCCCATGTGGTGATCGTGCTCACCACCCGGCCGGGCAGCGAGCACGGGGACAGCGATCTCCGGGCGACCGTGAAGACGACGACAGCCAGCGAGAGCTTGGACCACTTGGCCTTCGCCGTGACCGACGGAGTCGCCCTCCGAGCTTGGGCCGATCACCTCACCAAGATTGGCGTCGACCACCCCGGTGTCATGATCGAAAACGACAACCCCTCGTTGCAACTGCGCGACCCCGATGGCGTCGCAATCGAGCTGGTCGCGCCACACCCCCACTGACCAAGCCGTTCACGAAAGACGGCAATCAACTGACCGAATCGCCCGTAGTTCTTGGTGACACGGTCAACCAATGGATCCGAGACCCGGACCTAGAGCCCGCATCAATGGCAGTTCCAGATTGGAGCTGCAACCTCCTCCGAACTGGCCCGAGCCGCCGCAGGCTGGCGTCATCCCTCTGGGGGCGCAATCAGAGACTGCGCCTGACATTGACCTTTCTGGAGTGGACGCGAAGGCATCACCAGTTGTGTTGATTCGTTGAAGTCGGAGACAGCGGCCACCGTCTCGCCGACCTCGCGTGAGCCATGCGACTCATCCCTTCGCGCCAGGGCACCTGAGTCCGACCGAGGACTTCGTGCATTTTAGTGACGTCGGGCCAAAGGGGCCACGGCGCCCGGTCGTCGTAACGAAACCTGACTTCTTTGTCGACCAGCTGCCCGAGATACGCGCAGTAATCCTCAGCGCTTACGGTCTCGCTGCCCGCCCAGTTGACGGTGAGTGGAGGCACGGTCGCGACCTGCATGGCCTTGATGCCGAGTCGCACATAGTCATCCTCGTAGATCGGATTGTAATTGTTCGGGGCGTTGGGATGAAGGACGATTTCCTTTTCCGAAACGATTCGCTCCAGGCGGTCTGCGGGAGCGCCGCCGAGCGGTCCGTAGGTGGAGAAGATGCGGATGATCGTCAGCGGCACTTTGTGCTCCACCGAAGCGAAACGTGCGACGGCTTCCGCTGCGACTTTCGAGAGGCTGTAGACGCCCAGATGGACGCCGGGTGGGTCGCCCTCGCGCAATGGCCGTCGGCCCTGATAGGCGTAGGTCGACCCGGACGAACAGAAAACGAACCCGCGGACCCCGCGGCAGGCCGCGATCAGCCTCCCGGTGACCTGAGCGTTCACTTCGAACGTCCTGTGCCAATCCGAGTCAGCCTCCCTTCCGATCCTGGCGGCGGCGTGAAAAACGTACGTAAGGTTCGAGGGCAACGAACGCGGGTCGATGTCTGCGACGTCGCCGACAATAGGTTCGATGCCTACACGCCGAAGACGCTCCTCGTCCCCGGGGTTGCTACAGCGTGCCACTCCAAACACGTTGTGGTCGCGGGCCAATGTTCGAGCGATTGGGAACCCGATTCGTCCGGTCGCACCAGTGACGAGCACGTTCCAGCGCCCCTGAAGCTCCGCCGCGGTCACGACTATCCCCTCTCGCCATCGGGTGATGCAACTCGAACCTCCACATTAGGTCCGGTCGGTCCGTAATTTCGGCACCAAGTCGACCGGAACCTGAGCGGGGTCTCTGAGGCGGGTCGACGAATGGGTTAGGCGCAGGAAGTTGTTCCTCTGGGGATGCGACCCCTGAATGGAATGCGCACAAAGCACCGCACGGATCACATGTGTAGAAGGGTTACAAGGCAGGCAGATCGATGGTCGGCGAGGAATTGATCGACTGCGTGGTGAGACCCCGTTACCCTCCGGTGAAGGTCCAGATGAACGGCTCGGATGGGAGTTGCGGGCAAACCCAACGGCAGGCGTCATGCCACCGCTGGCGCAACGTCCTCCAGTCCGGAACGAATCATCTCTCGGAGTTCTGGTGTGTCGGCGTGACCGTGTTTTGCGACCGCGTGCGCAGTCGCCGCGTCGAGGACTTCGTCCTCGGTCCCCGCGATGGTCAGGGTACAGTTGATGTCGTTCGGCACCTTGGCGCAATCAATCATTTTCCGGGCCATTGTCAACCTCCTTTTCATCACATGCGGGAATCGGCTCCCGCTGGCTGTTCACTGCTTGGCGTAGTTGCTGGCACCGAACCAGTCCACGGTCACCACAGGCGTATTCCCAACCACCCAGGCGTCGTGACCACTCGGCAAGGACGTGACATCCCCCGGGCCGGCGATGAATTCAGTGCCATCGTCCATGCGGATCGCCAACTCTCCGCTCACGTGGTACTGGAAGTGAGGCGCTTCACAGCTGCGCGACGAGCGAATGTGCCTCTGCGGCATGATGGCCGCGGAGTACAAAACCCTCCCAGCACCGATGCAAGACACGGTGGTCCGATTCTTCGACGACAACGAGACATGGTTGACCCGCGTTCTGAAGCAAGGCCGCGAGAAAGGAACTCTTCAGTTCGTTGGATCGCCAAACGAAATGGCTCGGATGATCGTCAGCGGTTTGGAAGGTGCGATGCTCGTCGCCCGACCTTTTGATGACATCTCGCGCTTCCAAGCCTCTGCCCGCCATCTCCTGGCAAGCCTGACCCCTCCTTCTCCGAAAGCGGCTCGGCCTCAGAACGCAACCGGCGGCGTCCGGAGGCCACGCGTACCTCGGTGAGCCGAATAGTGACCCCATTCGGCCCTATAGGCCCGGTCCGAAGCCGCCAGCACGCAGTAATTCGGACCCTTCCCAACAACGTCGGACGCGTAGCTGCAGCAGCAGATCGTCGGCTCGAACACCGGCCCTCAACGGGACACTCAGGCAGATCAACTGCTCGGGGTGCCGACAGCGCGCTTACCCGTACTGGGCAACCGGATCTTGATGGGTCTCTCAGCGAATCGTGCCTACACCTGGGATCAGCGGCAGATCGAGCGGAGTGACCCAGCCCGGCGGATGATCATTCACTGCTGGTACGGCGTTCAGCGCTCGAAGCCCGGTGGCCAGGCAGCCTGCCGCGGCGGCATCGCGACCGCTCCCGTCTGTGAACCGGAACGCTGTTTCCTGAGTGATCGACGGTGATCCGTCAATCACAACCCGATAGACGTCGTCCTGAGTACCGCGTGGCCAATCTGGGGCGGCGTCTGTACCCACACGGTTGATGTGCTCGAGGCTGATGCGAGTCTCACCGCGGAAGATACCGTTGATGGTGAAGTGAATCGCCGCGACCTCCCCCGGTTCGATGTTGCCCTTGGCCGTCGTGATCGGTTGGTCGGTGACCCATTTTTCCCAAGTGGTGGAGATTTGGTCGAGTTCAATGCCGACGGCGTGAGCGATCATCGGTACGGTGCCGCCCCACGACATGATCAGGATGTCGGGGTGCTCGAGCATCGGTGTGAACTCGGGTGATCGGCCGATGCCCATCTCGTCCTCGTAGTCGCCCTCGTAGTTGATGTAGTCGAGGATCTCGAGCGCTTTTACCGAGCGAACTTCGGCGCAAAGTCCCATGAGGGTCATCGGGAAGAGATCGTTGGCGAAGCCTGGGTCGATACCAGTGGTGAAGCACGATGCATTGCCCTCTTCGCAGGCCTCGGTGATGGGATCGACCCACGACGGCGGATTCTGGGCCATGGCAGGCCAGACCCAAGGGGTCATGGCTGTGGAACAGACGTCAATTCCGGCTCGAAGGAACGTGCCCATAAGCGCGATGTTGTCGGCAGCGTGGGCGGCAGTCGGTCCATAGTGAACGAGGGCGTCGGGTCTGAGCGAGACGAGGGAATCCACGTCGTTGGTAACAGTGACACCGACGGTGCCGATGCCACAGATTTCGCCGACGTCACGGCCAACCTTTTCGGAGGCATTGACGCCCACGCCAACGAGCTCGAACGCTGGGTGCCGAACGATCTCGGGGATCACCATTCGGCCGACAAAGCCCGTGCCCCAGACGACCACTCGCTTGGGAGCGCCGGTCATCGGAGAAGCTCGCCAGCATTCACGAGCACGTACTCCACCGTGCAACACCGACGCCAGTCTCGAGCACGGTTTTTCTGTTGAGAATCATGACCCATCTTCTATCCGTTCAAAGGTCGGTCTGCATCTTCGGGTGGCTTGGGCCTCGCTACCGTCAATCAGAATTGTATCGAGACAGCCGTCCCCGAGATCCCTGGCAAGGACCCCCTTCTCATCGAAGCCGAAGGTTACGGCGCGCAAGCGAGCACTTTTTGAGATGGACACATGTCTTGGACCAACAACGCAGCGCGGGTGAGCCGCCAGATCGCGAACCGCCGCCTTACGCCTTCTCTCCAGGGAGTGCTCAACCTCGCCTGAGCACTATTTGACTGAATCTCGTACCGCTGTGCGACCTATTCCGCAAGTACCGGCCGGCGGCTGGGTGGTCATCACGCGGGCAAGGCCAACCGGCGGTAAAGAGTGACAAGCGTCACGGTGCCATCGGGATCGGCAATCTCGACCGGTAACACGTCAACCGAGCCCGACGTTCCGATAGCGATCTTCAGCGGATGTTCGATGGCGTGGCGCAACACCACCGGGTATTTGCCATTGGTGCCCCCGACCCCAATACTTACGGCGTCGTCGTGAGGGTCATACTCGATGTATGCCAGCGGAAGTTTCTCTACTTCGTGTTGGTCCCCAAATTCGAGAGTCATCACTTCAATGGTTACGTCATCGTTTTCATGCTCCCTGGACATCGACTCGAGAGCATCATGCCAACTGGGCCGAGGAAGCTCTTCGTTTGCCATAAAACCTCCAAATTCTGCTCTCGGGAAATCATCGTAGCGCTCAAGTCTGGTCCTGGCCGTGAGAAGTGGGGCGGGAGCGTTCACACCGATCGCTCTTTTGATCGCCAGGCATTTACCCGGCTGACGATGTAGCGGACGTCGAACCACCAGCCGGGCTGGTCCCGCCAAAGGAGTTGGTTCCACTGTCGTGACAGTGGCCGCCAGATAGCTCCCGTTGGACTGCTTGACGCCACGAACGATGACCGTGTCTCCTGGTTGGACGGCTGACACTGAGCCCGGTGAGGAAACGCTGAACGTGCCGTTGGTCACCACCTTGGTCAACGCACTTGAACTTCCCTGGGACACGTGCAAGGTGTCCTCCGAGACTGCGGTCACGGTCCCCACGACGGAGTTGCCCGTGGTTCCAGAACTTGACCCCGGTCTCGATGTCCCACTGCCCGAGCCAGTTGATCCGGACCTGCGCCTGCTCCCACGAGGCGGTGATTCCGAGGTTCAACTTCGGCCTTCCATTTCCTGTCGTCAGGTGTGTCGACCCGCCATTGTCATGGTATCGAACAGGTGTTCGGGTAAGTGAACGAATCCCGGGTGCGGTAGGTGCCCAGCTCAGCGGTCACCCCGCGTAAACGTGCCCGGCTTGTCTCAGCGGTCGATCGTTGTTCTGGCGTACCCATCGGTAGACGGTGGCCTGCGAAACACCAAGACTTGCCGAGCAGGGACCATCTTCCAGGCACTCATTGGCGAAGGGCGCGATGCTGATCGCGACGACCCGTGACACGGCGACACGGGCACGAGAGGAGTCCGATGGCACGAAGTCCCGAGCCCGTTGCGATCCTCGGCATTGGCGCCATGGGCCATGGCATGGCAAGCAGTGCTTTGCGATCCGGAATCCCGACCATCGTCTGGAATCGTACGGCAGACGCAACCCGTGCCCTCGTCCAGCTCGGCGCAGAAGCCGTTGAGACCCCCGCCGATGCTGCGCGGCGCGCCGAAATAGTCGTCACGATGGTGACCGATACCCAATCTGTCCTATCCATTGCCCGCGAGCAGGGCATGCTCGCTGCCATGGCTTCCGAAGCGATCTGGGTGCAGATGAGCACGATCGGCACGCCGGGCATCGAAACGGTTGCTGCCGTGGTTGATGCCGAGCGACCTGATGTGCGGCTCCTCGATGCACCGGTGTCTGGAAGCAAGGAACCGGCAGAGCGGGGTGAGCTGACGATCTTTGCGTCAGGGACCGAGGAGGTTCGCTCGCGTGTCACTCCACTCTTCGACGCGCTGGGTCAGCGCACGCTCTGGGTAGGCGCGATCGGGGCTGGATCACGACTGAAGCTGGTGAACAACACATGGCTCGCGTTCGCGGCCGAAGCTGTTGCCACTTCGATGGCCTTGGCCGATCAGCTGGGCCTCGATGTCGACACGGTGGTGAACGCCCTCAACAGTGGTCCACTCGTGTCCCCTTGGCAGGAGGCCAAGTTGCATCGGATCGCCAACGAGGACTTCTCGCCCCAGTTCGCCCTGTCGCTCGCACTCAAGGACGCGCGCCTCGCCTTACAGGCGGCAGCAGACGGACGGTTCGCAACCCTCGTTTGCTTGGCCGAGGAATGGCAAAGGGCGGTCGACCATGGCCTCGGCGACCAGGACATCACCGTCGTGACGCGCGCGCTCGAGCAGTGGGGAGGTGAAGCGTGACCTTGATCGGCTACACGATGATGTGCGAGCAGGCGGGTCCAAAACAACTGGTGCGAGACGTCGTCCTCGCGGAGGAAGCCGGTTTCGACTTTGCGGTCATCAGCGACCACTACTTCCCGTGGCTCGACACCCAGGGCCACTCCCCGTACGCGTGGAGCGTGCTCGGCGCGGCTGCCCAGGCAACCGACCACATTCCTCTCATGACGTACGTCACCTGCCCGATTCGCCGCTATCACCCTGCCGTCGTCGCCCAGAAGGCGGCCACCATGCAGCTGCTGTCCGACGGGCGGTTCACGCTCGGGCTCGGAGCGGGCGAGAACCTGAACGAACACATTGTGGGTGGACACTGGCCTCTTGCCAGTTTGCGTCACGAGATGCTCGAAGAGGCCGTTGAGATCATCCGTGCCCTCTGGGCGGGGGGCTCCGTGACGTATCGGGGTAGGCACTTCCAGGTCGAGGCTGCGAAGCTCTGGGACCTGCCGGAGTCATCCCCGCCCATTGGTATCGCGGCATCAGGTCCAAGAAGCTGTCGTCTAGCCGGACGCCATGCCGACGCCCTGATTGCAGTCGAGCCCCGGGCGGAACTCGGCCAGACATTCGACGAAGCGGGCGGAGCCGGCAAGCCACGCATCGGTCAGATCGCACTGTCCTACGACCCTGATCCGCGAATTGCCGTGACGCGGGCGATGGACCAGTTTCGCTGGTTCACGGGCGGCTGGAGAGTCAACGCCGAGCTCCCGGTACCGGAGTCGTTCGTCCAGGCCTCGAGGACGGTGCGCGAAGAGGACGTATCTGGACAGATGCCGTGCGGGCCCGACGTGCAACGGCACCTCGCCGGAATTCGCCAGTTCGAAGCGGCCGGATTCACCCACGTCGCGTTGGTACAAGTCGGGGGTGAAACTCAAGAGGAATTCATCAGCTGGGCGGCAGAGGTGCTCTTGCCGGCTCTCCACAGGGCGTGAGCCCGCCGGGGGGTCGAGGGGGACGCTGGGGGCGGGACCGCCCTAACGGCCGAGTAAAGGAATGAGTACATCTCCACACCAACCGGAGCCATCCCGGCCCCTGCTCGTCACATTGACGATCCTCACGGTTGTGAGCGGAATAGTCGACGCTGTCAGCTACCTCGGCTTGGGCCACGTGTTCACGGCGAACATGACTGGAAACGTGGTGATACTCGGCTTCGCAGCCGCGGGGGCCAAGGGATTTTCCATCGCTGCAAGTCTGACCTCGCTCGGCTCCTTCCTCCTGGGTGCTGCAGTCGCCGGCCGGGTCTGCCTCAACGTTGGGTCGCGTCGACGTTGGCTGATCTTCGCCATGGTTGCAGAGGGAGGGTTCACCGGTGCGGCCGCCGTCGTCTCGGCTCTCGTCTCAGGCAGCGTGGGCGCGGGATGGGCGCGGTACACGGTCATCGCCATTCTGGCGTTCGCGATGGGCATAAGGAACTCGACGATTCGGCGATTGGCGGTTCCAGAGGTGACGACGACCGTCCTGACGCTGACGCTAACGGGTTTGGCCGCCGATTCATCGCTCGCCGGAGGCCACAATCCACGGGTCGCGCGAAGGACATCGGCAGTCATCGCCATGCTGGTCGGTGCAACCGTGGGTGCCGAGATCTTCCTTCACCAGGGGGCGACCTGGCCCCTGGCAATAGTGGCAGTGGCCGTGCTTGCCACCGCCACCCTGTTCGCCATGCAAGAAGCGTCGAGACAACTTGACGCCTGAGGATCGCAATAAACCACCGGTGTGAGCGGTGCCAGAAGGGTTACCGCTCTCGACGCACGCTCACCGGAGCGGGTTCACCGCCTTGGTCAACCGACGCGCTCTGCATGTCGGGTCAAGCGGCGGGTGGCCGGCCGCGCTTGGGCAACGGTCCAGCCCTCTTCGGCATTCGCCCGGCGTCGTCGAGGGCCCGGCGCAGCAGCATCTCTACGTGGGCATTGAGGCTGCGGAACTCATCGACCGCCCACCGGGCGAGCGCATCATGGACGGTGGGATCAATTCGCAGCAGTACCTGCTTGCGGTCACTCACGGATCAAGAGTAGAGCGACCCGGTATTGACGACCGGTGAGGCTGGTTGGTCACCGCAGAGCACGACCATCAGATTGCTCACCATCGCTGCTTTGCGTTCCTCATCAAGGTCGACGATGCCGCGCTCACTCAGCCGGTCGAGCGCCATTTCAACCATCCCGACTGCGCCTTCGACGATACGGGAGCGGGCGGCGACGACAGCGTTGGCTTGCTGTCGTCGCAGCATCGCCTGGGCGATCTCTGACGCGTAGGCAAGATGGCTGATGCGCACCTCGACGATCTCGACACCGGCGATGGCGACCCGTTGGGCCACCTCCGCGGCGAGCTCCTCAGCGACGATGTCGGTCGAGCCGCGCAGCGATAGGCCCTTGTCTGCCGGGTTGTCGTAGGGATGCGTGGTCGCCACATGCCGCAACGCTGATTCGGCCTGGACTCGCACGAAGGTCAGGTAGTCATCGACTGCGTAGAGCGCACGTGAGGTATCGGCTACCTGCCAAACGACGATGGAGGCGATCTCCACGGGATTGCCGTCGGCGTCGTTGACCTTCAGATGGTTCGTCTCGAAGTTCCTGACCCGAATGCTCACATTCTGGCGGAGAGTCAGGGGCAGAATCCACGACAGGCCGGTACCGCGCACCGTGCCGACGTAGCTGCCGAAGAACCGCACGACCCTGGTNNTGCACGATGACCAGCGAGGCCAAGATGACAACGGCCACCAGGATCGGCAAGACAACGATGACTTTGACTGAACTCTCGACGAGGAAAAATGCGGCGACGATGCAGGCGCCGACAACGAGGACACCGAACCAGCCGCTGACGGCCCAGGCTTGCCGCTCGCGAATGTCGACGCGGGTTCTCGAGTGACCGACCGGAGTCGCCTCGGGGTCACTAAACGGCTGGACGGCCCGGTCCATGATCCCTCCCCAGGGTGCCCTCGATTTTCAATTTTGATATCTAAACGATATCACATTTCGCTAATTCGCACAAGGTCCATGACCTCGGTGGCGATGACGAATCACGTTCGGGCCAACCCGGCTCGTAGTCTCGAACACCGCGATCGAGCCAGGACGCCGGGCTCTGGCGGCAAGCATCGCAAGACTCAGCATTGAACAAGGAGCGGGAGTGCTCGCGATAGTGGCCTGGCCAGCGCGATATCCGCGATCGACGTAGCGGGCTATCGGCCTTTCGGGGCGGCCTCGACCCGTATTCTTCGACCGAGGGGGCGACCGGTCGGGTACCGTCGTCGGCATGACACCGGAGGAGATCGCCGACCTCGTGCACTTGCGCCGGGCGCGCGACCTCGTTGACCGCGACTACGCGCAGCCCCTCGATGTCCCGGCCATGGCGCGTTCCGCGCTCATGTCGCCCGCGCACTTCTCGCGCAAGTTCCGTGCGGCGTATGGCGAGACTCCCTACTCCTATCTCATGACGCGACGCATCGAGCGCGCGAAGACTCTTTTGCGTCAGGGGAAGTCAGTCTCCGACACCTGCGTCGCCGTCGGCTGCACGTCGCTCGGCTCGTTCAGTTCGCGCTTCACCGAGATCGTCGGCGTGACGCCGTCGCAGTACCGCGGGCGCGACCACCGCGACCTCGAGGTCGTTCCGTCGTGCGTGAGTATGTTTGCGACGCGACCGCGGCGTACTCCGGTCGCGGTCTTAGCGCTGCCGACCTGAGCCGACGGGTTGGCTGCGAACGGGCTGTGTCGGCGCATCGGACGCCGGAACCGCCCCCGTCACCAAGCAGGATCGGAGAAGTACACAACGAGTCGGTGCTGTTACGGTTATCGCATGGCAGTCACCGTCTCCGCAATGTTCATCCCCGTCCACGACCCCGACGCTGCGCTGGGCTTCTACCGCGACGCGCTCGGCCTCGAGGTCCGCGCCGACGTTGCGTCCGACGGCTTCCGCTGGGTTACCGTTGGCGCCCCGGGGCAGGACGTCGACATCGTCCTGTCCCAGCCGCACGGCGGTCGTTCGCAGGCTGAGGGCGACGCCCTCCTGTCACTCGTGACGCAGGGGTCGCTGCAGGCTGCGATCTTCCGCTCTGACGACCTCGACGCCACCTTCGAGAAGGTTCGGGCGGCGGGCGCCGAGGTGCTCCAGGAGCCGGCGTCTCAACCCTGGGGAGTGCGCGACTGCGCGTTCCGCGACCCTTCGGGCAACCTCGTCCGCATCGCGCAGGCCTGACCGTCGATCGCAGTCATAACCTGCACAGACGGCACCATGACGCGCTGAGACGAGATCTCTCAGCCCGTTTCAACTCGCCCCAGTTGACGGCTGAGCACTATGAAAGGAAGCGAGACTTATGAAGACAATGACATGTAAACAATTAGGAGGACCATGTGATCTCCCTCTCCAGGGAAATACCGCTGATGAGGTCATCAAGGCGCAAGATAAGCATTTGAAGGAAATGGTCTCCAAGGGTGATGAAACACACGATGGTGCTCAGAAGGAGATGAAGGCTAGGTGGAGAAAGCCCATATCAGGAATGGGGTGGTATAGGAAGACCAAGCGTGATTTTGCTGCTCTTCCCGAAGACTGATCGGTCATCAAGGCGTACCACCGACACGCCTCAATCAAGATGTCGTCCTGTTCCAATCTCGGTCCAACCAGGGACCCAACCGCAGTCGTTACCAATCGACCACTTGGCTTCAAGGGGTTGTCGCGAGAAATCACACGGGTGGAGGTGAAGGGACTCGAACCCTCGGCCTCTACATTGCGAACGTAGCGCTCTACCAGCTGAGCTACACCCCCGCGGGTTGGCCAGGATAGTCGCCCCCGCTCCCGCTCTCGGACCCAAGCGTTCGAGCACAGGCCGCACGGTGGATGTCGTGTGAATGCCGATCGAAACCAG
>PMOE01000009.1:0-39298 GCA_003161575.1 Acidimicrobiaceae bacterium
TCGCGGATCGGTGGATCGAGGTTTAGGCAGCGCCTTCCCGGTGTTACATGGGTGATCCGCCGACCGTGGGCTGATAGTCATCGAAGCACACTCACTGGACCTGGGCGACCCATAGTCGCGCTTTAACCGATATTCGGGGGTACCCTCGCATGAGCGCAAATATCAACTGATGCGTCCGATTCTTTTTTGCCGCGGACGACATAGAAAGAGTCACCAGATGCCCGAGAACGAAGCACTAACAGAGTTGAGTCCGTTCAGCAGCAAAGACGCCGTCGCCACCGAGTGGAGCCAAGCTCGGCGGGAGCTTCAAGATGCCGAGGTCTATTGGTTGTCCACCGTGCGTCCCGACGGAAGACCGCATGTGACTCCACTTCTAGGAGTGTGGATCAACGGCGCATTGCACTTCTGCACGGGGTCGACCGAGCGCAAAGCCAAGAACCTTGCCGAGAACCGTCACTGCGTCCTCACAACCGGTTGCAACGATCTCGAAGGGCTCGATGTCGTGGTCGAAGGTCAGGCGACGTCAGTGAGGAACAGAAGCGAGTTGCGAACCATCGCCGACTGCTTCGAGTCGNNATTTCGAGCCTCCGGATGGCACCTGGTCCGGGCTCGGGGACGCCATCCGAGGCGGCGATGGCGATGTCCTCGTCTTCCGAGTTGACCCCACGACCGCGTTCGGGTTTGGAAAGGGGCAGCCGTTCAGCCAAACTCGGTGGGGATTCACCTGAGTATTTAAAGCACCGCATCGCCGGCTGTCCAAGCCCGAGATACACGATGGATCACACGTGTATTAGGTGATAGGTGACACCGAACACTTGCAAGCACCCGCGCTGCCGCGACCTTGGACGTACTGGCGGCGGGCGCCACAAAGTGCCCGATCCCCTTCCAACTGTACTAAACATATAGTACAATAGGACAGATGGGGAACGAGCCGCTGCTCCGGTTCCGGTTGGACCGGCACTCGGGCCTCCCCGTGTACAGGCAGCTGGTGGACCAAGTCCGCCAGGCCTTACGCCTAGGCATCCTGCACCCCGGTGACCAACTCCCGTCGGTCCGCGACGTGGTCGAGCAGGTCGCCATCAATCCGAACACCGTGCACCGGGCATACCGCGAGCTCGAACATCAGGGGCTCGTCGAGGGGCAGGCCGGCCGGGGCACGTTCGTCCGCCGGTCGTTGCCCGGTCTTACCAAGCAGCACGACGCCCTGCAACGGCGACTGACGGCCTGGCTCGCCAGCGCCCATGCCGCGGGGCTCGACGACGAGGCGATCGAGGCGATGGTCGCTCGGGCGAAGGAGTCAGCAGAGAGGGAGGAGCGCTCATGACCGCAGCCCTGCAAGCAGAGGGCCTCGGGCGTCGGTACCGGACCAAGTGGGGGCTGCGGGATTGCGACCTCACGGTGCCCGAGGGCTCGGTTACCGGGCTCGTGGGGCCCAATGGGGCCGGCAAGACAACACTGCTCCGCATGGCTGCGGGGCTCTCGCGGCCCACCGAGGGGACGGTTTCGATCTTCGGTGAGCCGGTCCGTCCGAACGGGACTGCGCACCTTCAGCGCGTCGGGTACCTCGACCAGCTTCGCCCCCTGTACAAGGGGTTCAGAGTGGGCGAAATGCTGGCCGTGGGCAGTCACCTGAACACGAAATGGGACGACGCATCGGCCCGCAAGTGGCTCGACGAGCTCGATATCCCGCTCGACGCTCGAGTGCGCAACCTCTCTGGGGGTCAGCAGGCCCAGGTGGCTCTCGCTGTATGCATGGCCAAGCAGCCCGACCTCCTGCTGCTCGACGAGCCGGTGGCCAGCCTGGACCCATTGGCCCGCACAAGGCTCCTGCAAGCACTGATGGGACTGGTGGCAGAACGGGGCACCACGGTGCTCCTGTCGTCGCACATCATCAGCGAGCTCGAGCCCGTGTGCGACTACTTGATCATCCTCTCCTCCTCGCGGGTCCAGCTGGCCGCGAAGACCGACGATCTCCTGGCGGAGCACAGGTTGCTCGTGGGGCCGGCGAGCGAGGCGGTCCCGAGTGAGGCACAAGTGATCGCCACAACTCGGACCCCCCGCCAGACGACGCTCCTCGTCCGGGGGAGCCTCCCAGCGCCCGGGCCCGGTTGGCAGCATCTCCAACCCAGCCTCGACGAGGTCGTTGTCGCCTACTTGTCTAATCCCGACGCCCAGAGCGTCGAGGAGGTGGCCCCGGCCAACTCGAGCGACGGTGCGCCATGACCTGGCTCACCTGGCGTCAGCACAGGGTCCTCTTCGCCATCAGTGCGGGCGTCATCTTCGCGGTGATTGCCTGGATGGTCGTCGTTTACCATGACTACACCGTGGCCACCCATGCCTTGGCGAGATGCCCGACGAACACCCACCGATGGGGCGTCAACTGCAACAACCTCTTCGGCACCGCCCTCCATGTGGAGGACCAGGCGGGGGTCATCAGGGTGCTGCCTTGGTTCGTGCCTGCCCTCTTGGGCGTGCTGTTCGGTGCCCCCCTCGTGGCGGCTGAGCTCGAGCGCAACACGGTCATCCTGGCCTTCACTCAGGGAATCTCACGCAGCCGTTGGCTAGTGCTGCGGTGGGTCGTGGTCGGTACTGGCGTGGTGGCGCTGTCGGCCCTGTTGGCTGCGGTCTCCAACTGGTGGTTCGGTCATGTCGACACCAACGCGAGCGCCGCCTACCCATCGTTGTTTTCTCCGACGGTGACCCGCATCCAGCCGGGGTTCTTCGACGTCACGGGCATCGTTCCTGTCGCCTATACGTTCTTCGCCTTTGCTCTGGGTACCGCGCTGGGTGCGTTCTTTCGCAAGGTGTTCTGGGGCGGCTTGGTGACGGTAGTGGTCTTCATCGCGACGCGCGTGAGCTTCGAGCATTGGGTCCGGCCCCACATTCTGGTGGCCAACTTCCGCACCGGGACCGCTCTCTATTCACCGGGTTCAGGGTCGTGGATCATCGGCTTCGGGTACCGACACATCCCCGGGAGCCACCTCCCGTCGTCGGCGGCCTACGTCAACAACAGCATCAACGACTGCTTGCGACCGAACGAATCGCCGTCGTGCCTGGCGTCGCACGGCATCCAATTCGGTGAGTTCTACCAACCGGCGAGCCACTACTGGGCCTTGCAATGGGGCGAGGCTGCCGCCTACGTCGCAGCGGCCGCGGCTCTCTTCGGTCTGACCGTGTGGGCGGTCCGGCGGTGGCGGGCCTGACTCGGACACGCCCGTGTGGTCAGCCATTCTTGAGGTGAACCCGCTGGCAACACCGACCCGGGGCATCCCCTACCAAGCGGTCGTCGGCCCTGAATACGCGTCCCCGGCCGGGCTCCTTCCTCTGGGTCTCCCCCAGAATGAGGTGTCCACGAGAGCGGGTCAACTCCATACCGGGACCCGGTCGGTATCGGCACATTGCGGTCAGGTTGGCCTGTCAAGGTCTACTTGACACCCAGGGGATTGTCAGGGTAGCCTTGACAGATGACGAATGTTGAGACTAACAAGCCGCGCAAGGTTCCGTCTTTGATGACCGCGACATGGGAGGTGGCGACCACGGACGCTGATCCGCTAGCCGCACTAGGCGCTTCGCGTGGCCTTGTCGGTCTGCTCTCTACGTGGGAGGCCCAGCTCGTCGGCGAGGCCATTGCCGCCGGCGCAACGTGGGAGGTCATCGGTGGAAGGGTCGGTGTGAGCCGGCAGGCAGCATGGGAGCGCTTCCACGGTGACGTGCATGAGTTTCGGAGCCGCGTGAAGAGTGACATACGCGAGCTTCGCAATCGGCATCGCGAGGAAGTGCTCGAGTTCCGGAACTCGGTCAAAAGCCAGGCAAGAAAGATGCGTCCCAGCCACTGACCCGGTCGCTGCAGGATTGTCAAGTGCAGAAATGACGGACCGACCTCGAGTGCCATTTAGCCACAGTCAACGTCCGACCCTGTGCCGGTACGGGGGCACCCCATCACGTCGGCTGGATAGGGTCACGCCATGAGCCTGCAACAGTCCCTGGCCGACATCAGCCTCAAGGCCATGAACAAGACCCACCGCATGATCCTCCGCCTGAGCGGGGAACGGATCTTGAGTTCCCCTTTCGGTATGCCCGCCGTCGAGCTACACACCGTGGGACGTAAGTCGGGCCGTCCCCGTTCGACCATGCTCGCTGCGCCGGTTGTCGACGATGATCGGGTCGTGTTGGTGGCCTCCAAGGGCGGAGATGACCGGGACCCCGATTGGTACGGGAACCTGGTGGCCCATTCGGAGATCGAGCTGACCATGAGCGGCAAGCGCCGACCCATGCGGGCCCGCCCGGCGACGACTGAGGAAAAGGACGAGCTGTGGCCGCGAGTGGTGGCGGCCTATAAGGGTTACGGCGGTTACCAGCGCCGCACCGAGCGTGACATTCCGCTGGTCATCTGCGAACCGCGTTGACCTCGGCTGCCAGCGCCTCAGTACCGACAGGGGCACCCCGAAGTGATCGAAGGTCAGGCACTCAGCTCATAGCTGAGGTGGGTTGCCGTCGATGTAACTCTCACGTTCTTCTGAACGAGCTGCTGATGTACTGCACCGCCAAAGAGCGGGGTACCCGATCCGAGTAGAACAGGCGCAAGGTGTATTCGAAGCTCGTCGACCAAACGGGCATCAACGCACTGACGAATGACATCGCCACCACCCATGACGACCACATCCCCCAGACCTGCAGCAGCACCTGCCTGCTCGATTGCTGACTCGATTCCATCGATGAATGTGGAGTCATCTGACAACCGGATGGATCTCGGTACAGAATGAGTGACTACGAAGCATGGGGGGCGCAGCAGCCAGGTCGGCTCCGTAGCCGAGCGTTTCGCTCCAGCCATTTGGACCGTCAACAAAGTCAAACAGGCGACGACCCATGACCACGGCGCCGGTCGCGTGAGTCGCCTCTCGCAGTACCTGTGCGTCGCCATCGTCGTTGGAGTTCATCGCCCAGAAGTGAAGAGGCTCACCACCAATGCCCAGTCCGTGAGCGAGGTCAGGATCGGGCCCCGTTACGAATCCATCGATCGACATAGAAATTTCAGCGACCGCCTTCGTCATGAGTTCTCCTCGTTCGTCGTCGCAATTGGGACGATTCTGTCATCTGAGTTTCATCGGGCATCCCAGACATGCCTGCTTGAGGTAGGGGACGACAACGGTGTGCCGCACTCCTGGTGGACGGGAGCACCTTGACCTCCGCTGAGAAGTCGGTATTCGGGACACTCATAACTACACGGAATCCTCTGAATCCCAAGTCGCCCTCGTCATTTCATGCGGGATGTTGGCTATCGGATTGATTACTCGGGGCGCCACCCATCATCCGCAACATGGGCATGCCGCCAGTTCGAACAAACTGGTAGATGAGGCCGGCAGCGACTAGAAGCGCCACGATGTTGAGGACCGTTGTGTAGTTCCATTGAACAGTTATTTCACCCACCTTGGCGTCCCGCACCGTTGGCACAAGACCGAGCAGGCTGAAAAGGATCTCGACGATGTACCCGGCGATGACCATCGTCACATAGAAGCTGCCGAGTATGAACAGCATCATTCGGGTGCCGTAGTACTTCTTGTAGATGATCAAGATCGGGAGGATGATCAGGTCCGCAAAGATAAAGCTGATCACACCGCCAAAGCTGATGCCGCCATTCCAGAGCACTCCGGCCAGTGGAACGTTCCCGATCGAGCAGACGAAACTGAGCAAGCTCACGATCGGCCCGATCAGAGGTCCCCAGATCTTCGACAGCAGCGGATGGTCAACTGCGAAGAAGTGCTGCCAGAAAGTGTCCGGCACCCAGGCGGCGATCGCTCCGGCGATCAAGAGCCCCACAACGACGTCTCGAATGACGGCCGCCCACTCCATGATGAAGATATGAGAGATCGAAGTGAGGGCTTGCCTGGAACGGAGCCGATGCCACAGCGAGCCCTCCTCAGCAATAGACATGTCCATTGCGGCATGGCCTTCCATCGATCCCGCTAGTCCCTTGTTTGCCTGGGTCCGGGCGGCGTCGATGAGCCGCTGGCGCAGGAGGAGGCGGAACACCAGTGCGATGAGCACGATCATGATCGGCCCACCGACAAATTCTGCCGCCGTGAACTGCCATCCGATCAGGACGGCCAAGATGACCCCAAGTTCGACCACCAGGTTGGTCGAAGCGATTTCGAAGGCCATGGCAGCGGTGAAGCTGGCTCCCTTTTGGAACAGAGCACGTGCCAGTGCAACCGCTGCGTAGGAGCACGAGGACGATGCCGCCCCAAACCCGGTGGCGATCGCCAACGTTCGCGGGCGGTCATCCCCCAGTCGCCTGACGATCGTGCTCCGTCGGATGACCGCCTGGACAATCGCTGAGAGAACGAACCCGAAAATCAAGGCCCAGAGGATCTGCCAGGTCATCGAGCCACTCGTCGTCAGGGCGTGTCCGAGAGCGTGGAGTACTTTCACGGCTCAACTCCACTGGGACTTGAGCAGTTCCCGTTCACGACCGCACTAGCCGGCCGATGGCCGCTGATGCTTCCGCGATCTTCGCCGTCGATTCGTCTCCGCCACTGCTGACGGCGTCAGCGACGCAATGGGCCAAGTGGTCGTTAAGCAGCTCGAGGGCGACCGACTGGAGAGCTTTATTCACAGCCGAGATCTGCTCAAGGATGTTGATGCAGTACTTGTCCTCATCGACCATGCGCTGAAGGCCACGCACCTGACCCTCGATGCGCCGAAGTCGCCTTTGGACTGCCGCTTTGTTGTCGCCATAGCCCGGTTTCAAGCTGACCTCCCAGGTTCGTCCTAATACCCCTATAGGGTATATGATCCGAGATGAGCTCGCACCATCACGGAGGTCACCCAATGGCAGACCAACTACCCCACGACTCGAACAGGCATTCGATAGCAGAGTCCAAGGACCTCGACGCTTGGATTACAGAGCTGGCCGCTGAACTCGGTGTCGATTCAACGGCGATCGACCGCGCCTTATTGTTGGAAGTATCTCGGTCGGCGCATCGGGTGACACGGGCCGCTGCGCCGTTCACCGCATTCCTTGTGGGTATGTCCGCAGGCCAGCAGGGGGGCAGTGCTGAAGCGATGATTCGAGCCGCCACGACGGCCCTACGACTGATTTCCTCCTATACGCAAGAGGCTTAGTCCCGAGGCTTTGATATATGGGGTCATCCCCACCGTGCCGATTGTACCGGGAGCTGCGATTAACCGGCTCTAGGTCGTCCTGAAGTGCCGCTGGGTTACGATCAACGGCCGCCGCGCTCCCGGCTGACGGGGATACGCCATCCAGCGGAGTTGTGTACATCGGATCGGATATCGCATCAATCCGGATCGTTACACGGAGGAGCAGTCGAGCGGTGGATCCCGCGGGACATTGTCATTGTTCGGGGGCAGCGTTGTCCCGCCGTTCTTACCAAAATTGGGGGGTTGGTAATTGCCGAGAAGGATGGGTGGCCGATCCCCAACTCTTGCGGTCACAGGCGGTTCCGAGAGGCCCGAAACGGTCACGCGTCCCGGGTTATCATCCGCCAGGCGCCGAGGATCGACCAGCCCACGAGCCACGCGACGATGACGCAAACGGCCACCGTCGTGGACTCCGGGAGAAGTCCGGCATTCCCACTGCCGCCCGCGGGCCCTCCACCGCCCCCGCCCAGCACCGGGAGCCCGCCCGGCGCCAGGTGGGCCGTGGCCAGGCCAACCACCGCGCGCTGCAGGTTCGACAAGTGAGGGATGCGTGCTCTCGACAGGATCGGTGTAAGGACAACCTCGAGAACGATCATCATTATCACCGCCACCGTCCGCTGACCGATCAGCGATCCCAGGCCCAACGCCACGACAAATCCGATAATCACCTCAAGCTCGATCCACAACCCGCTCTTGATCATCAATGAGGTCGACGGGTACAGGAACTGGCGGGCGTAGTCCGTGTAGTTCATCTGGGCGATCAGGCTGGCCGCTCTCCTGATCTGTGCCTGAGTGGGTTGCGGAGCATTCAAGGGCGCCGGCGTTGGACCGGCGTTAGGACCGTTGTTGCACGGGACGTAGTTGACCACCGCGGCGATCGGAGAAGACGGCCCGATCCTGAAGCCGAAGTTGCAGATGACCTCGTCAGGATGGTCCGCGGCCCAGCTCTCAAGGCCGGCACGTGACAGGCCCGCGGGCACGTTCACGCCGTTGTAAGAGGAGTGGGTCGGCGCAGCGAACACGCACACCGCGCAGACGATGGTGAAGCCCACCGCTACCAGGGGCACGATGATGGCGAGCCCCGCGGGGATCCGAGCCAGGTACAACGCCAATCGAGAGCGGCCCGTCACCACTAGGTGCCGGAACACCCCCTCTGTGAGGTCTGCGGAACCTGCCGTGGCACCCAGCGTGGCCGCCATGATGAAGCCGAAAATGTACAGCACACCGGAAGTGAGCGAGGTGTAGATGTCATAGCCGCCAGCAGGCCCGTAGGTCTTCGGCGCGAAGGCATGCAGGAGCAGGCGGATCACCAGAAAGACGGTCGGGATCCCGACGGTCACCAAGATCAGCGCGACCATGAGGCCGCGTCGCTTCCGCAGCTCCTTGAACTTGCTCGCGATCATGCTGAAGGTCGGTACAGGGGATCGTCGATGGTCGGAGGGCCCGGCAACCGGGGCGAGCGAAGTGGTGCCTACACCGGGAACCGTCGTCATTCGTCACCCAGCCTGCTCGTCACCTGCAGGAACCATGATTCGAGCGAGGCTTGGATCTCCTCGAGCCGGTAAAGGGAGATGGCGCCTTCCACTAGGAGCCGCGCGACCTCCGCGATCACCTCGCGAGACGTCCCTGCCGGGAGGGTGATCCCGAGCCCGTCCGACGCGACTTCGATTTGCGCCTCGAATGTGGTGCCTTCGAGAAGGGCCCGGGCCCGGTCAGGTTCGGAGCACTCGATCCGGAGCGTCAGCGATGCTCCGGCGAGCAGCTCGGAGATCGGGCCCTGCCGGATGACGCTGCCCCGGTCAACGATGGCAACGGCGTCGCAGGTGCGCTCCACCTCGTCGAGCAAGTGAGAGGACAGCACCACGGTGCGGCCCTCGGCCACGAGCGACTGGATCATCTCGCGCATGTCCTGCATGCCGGCCGGGTCAAGCCCGTTCATGGGTTCGTCGAGGATCAAGAGCTGCGGGTCCCCGATCAGACAGGCCGCCACCCCGAGGCGCTGGCGCATGCCCATCGAGTACTTCGCCACCTTGTCATCGGCCCGATGGCTCAAGCCGACCCGCTCGAGCGACGGGCCAATGCGACCACGGGCGGCGCGCTCCCGAGCGCTGGCCAGCACCTCGAGGTTCTCCCTACCAGTCAAGTGGGCGTGGAACCGGGGCTCGTCCACGATGGCACCTACCCGTGCCAATGCCAGGTCCCGATGTCTCGGGACCTGGTGCCCAAGCAGGGACATTGTGCCCGCGTCGGCGTGCGTCAAGCCGAGCAGCACCCGAATTAGGGTCGTCTTGCCGGCGCCGTTAGGGCCCAGGTAGCCAAACGCGCAACCGCGGGGGACGAGGAGCTCCACGCCGTTCACCGCGACGTTCTGCCCAAACCGTTTCGTGAGGCCGTGCGTTTCCACAGCCCATTGGCCCTCAGCTTCTGCGGACCGATCGGCTTCCAGTGTCGTCGAGGTCATCGGATCTCCTTGCTCGTGGTCGCTGTCGAGCCTCTGTCGCGTTGCACCGCGATTATCGCCTCGAACCCTCGGGGTACCTGGACCGTCCGGTCATCCGATCCGTCGGTTGGAGTCGACGGCGACACCAAGGGGACCAGTACAGGATAGCGATACCAAGGCCCACGACGGCGACGAGGAGCAGAATCAAAGCCAGTATGTCGAAGCCGCCGATATCCCGCAGAGCGAATGGCGGACCGGGCACGAAGTACCGGAACGGAGGCGCCACCGGACCCGGCCCGAACAATTGCGGCAACCTTGGCCCCGCGAGAATCCGGCGGACCGGGGCGGCAACCGCAGCACTGTGACGGCCGACCGCAAGGGCAACGGCGGCCATCGCCGTCAGGGTCGCGAAGACCGTCACGCTGATTGCCAGAACCGGCCATTGCCTCCGCATACGATCAGGAGCTAGCGGGCCCGTCACACCTCGAGCAACAGCCCAAGAGGCTGCGAAACGCCGAGGGTCGAAGGCGCTGCTTCCGAGCACGTCTTCCGCGGAGCCTCCTTCGGCCTCGGCTTCTTCGATGTCGGCCGTTAAATCGGCCGCCATCTCATTGGCAATCGGATCGGGGACTCCGAGGCGCCGCCACTCCCGGCGACACTCCTCGACAAACTCATTCACGGCGTTACCTCCACTTTGACCAAATCGAGGGCACCATCGACTGCGTCCCGGGCCGCCTGCCATTCCATTACGCCGGCCTCAAGAGACTTCTCACCTTTCGGCGAGAGGCTGTAGTACTTCCGGGGCGGACCTCCATTGCTCGCCGACCGGCGGGTCTCGACCAAGCCGTCACGCTCCAGCCTGCCGAGGAGCGGATAGATCGATCCTTCCCCGACAATCGACAGGCCGCGCGCCCGCAGTCGCTTGGTCATTTCATAGCCATACGCCGGACCTTCGCCCATCACGGCGAGAAGGCAGAGGTCGAGCACTCCCCGGAGCAATTGGCTCCGTCGGCCCTCCCCATTTCCCATGCACCACAAGATACTCCGGACTAACTTGTATTGCAAGGCATACGTCTCACTCGGGCGCGATAGGCCGGTCGGTGGCCGGACGAGAGCCGTTCGGGTTCCTGGTGCCCGTCGTACGGATGGGCAGCATTGGCCGCCGTGCGTTAACCCACACCTACCGAAGTGGATCACCGAGCCGGTGATGGGGGGCAGGGCAGATTTGCCGATTATTGGGGCACCCTGTCCCCAGATGTGAGATCCGATCCGAGTGCCTGCGCCACGCGCACTGTGCCCAACGAAGCGACCAACAAGCCGACCGCCATCAGGACTCCCGCGACCACCAAGGTCGGAGGCAAGGTGTCTGAGAACCACACCACGCCATTACCAATCCCACTTCCAAGGACCGTTGGGGCATAGGCCGCTAACGCTGCCCACCACAAAACAGTGCCAACGATGATGACCGCCATGACGAGAGTGAGAGCAATCGCCATGGCGCCGAGGAGCCGAAGGATCCGCTGAGATAGGTCGATGCGGCGAGCCACCGAAACGGCGGCAGTCGTGACGACGGCGATGGCGATGGCGATCGCCAGACCGCCAATCAGGACGGCAACTCCGTAGGGCCACGAACCGCCGTTGCGATCGTGGTAGCTCAGAAAATGGGCCCACACTGAGATGCCAACTATCACGGCAGAAGCGATTGCTCCCGCAAAAATGGCTCGAAGGATTGGGCGGCGGACGAGCGTCCATCCTCCGCCCCAGATCAGTCTGATGAGGGAAGGCAAAACCACCATCGCTGCCACCAGCACCACGACGACGCCAACTTCGGCGCCCCAAAGGGCAGCGTGGAGGCCACCACTGGGAAGCCAGCGATGCGTAACAGGGGTCGCCGCCTTCCAGTCTTCGCTGAACTTGGCGAAAATGGCGGCGGCGACCGCGAACAACGACCAAGCGCAGAGGACGAGCAGGGTCCCGCCCCGTACCCGCTCTCTCGGGCCGCTCGAGTCCCCGACCAATCCGGCTTCCCTTGCCCTCTCGATTGATCCGGCCTTGGCGATAGCGACCCGCTCACGGAACGGCACATCGTTCATCCCGTGGATATCCTCCAACAGTGCAGTCATCTCGTCGCCATAGCGGGACCGCCAGGTTGGGGGGTACCAGCGGATCATCCGGTCGAAGCGATCGGTTTCACTCATTGGGCAGCGTGGATTTTGGACAGGCCGAGAGCCCGGGCTAGTACACCGAGCCCGAGGCGTGTGGCTCCCTCGTCGGCCAAGCTGCGCATCTCTCGTACGGCCTCTGAAAGGGCAGCGCGCCCGCTTGCCGTGATGCGGTAGGGCCTCCGACGTTCGTCGCTGGCCGTTGGGGCGATGAGACCGCGTTCTTCGAGTCTTGCGATAGCGCCGTAGAGGGTGCCAGGGCCAAGGGCAACGCCAGCAAAAGCCTCGATGTCCTTGGTCAGCGCGTAGCCGTGCCTATTGCCCGAGGCGAGGCTCGTCAGGATCAGGACCGAGGGTTCGTTATTCCGACCCAGGCCGCCTTTGGACGAAGCGGAGCATTTTGCCACGCCAGTGATGTTACTACGTCTCGCGTACTATTCAAGGACTCACTGCGGATCACCCGTATGACCGGCGGTAGAGGCACCCCCATCCGCCACGTGCGAGGTGCCATCGTTGCCTCTCCGGCGTACCTCAATTGATTGGCGTCGTAAACTCGGGCTCGGGTGAACTCGTTCGGCCAGCACTCACTGTCCACTTTCGAGGAGTAGGTATTCATGACGGAGCCCCACTCAAATGAACCATCGCCACTGCCCGCGTTACTGCATGATCTGTCGGCAACGACCAAACAGCGACGGAACTCTGGAAGGTTGGCTCGCAAGCGGGCTCAACGGGGCACGCTCGGGTATTGGCGGGAGGAGGAGCGCGGGCACGACGCGCTGACGACGATCCTGGCCCAGGATCAGATCCGAATCCCTGAGCTTGTTCCCATCCGGCACCAGCGAATGGAGGCATCACCTTGGAACTACTACCGGGGTGCCGCGGCGGTCATGGCTGGCGATCTCGCATCCCAGCCCGACAGCGGGTTAGAGGTCCAGCTTTGTGGAGACGCACACGTACTCAACTTCGGACTGTGGGCCACACCCGAACGGAACTTGATGTTTGACTTACGCGATTTCGACGAAACGTTGCCGGGTCCATTCGAGTGGGATGTCAAGCGTCTCGCCGTCAGTCTGGTGGTCGTGGCACGGGAGAACAAAGTCAAGTCGGCAACGGCGGAAGCGGCAGTCACCGCGGCAATCGAGGCGTACGGGCAACGGATGCGACGGTATACCACGATGCCCGAACTCGACATCTGGTACGACGGCGTGCATGTTGACAGTTTGATCAGCTACTACGAACCCGCCGACCGTGGGCGAGTCTCGGTCCACATCGAGAAGAAGCAGAAACATCGTACGAGCCGTGGTGCATTTACCAAGCTGACTACCATGGCTCACGGAAGGCCCCGGATCACCGAGGAGCCACCGATCCGCGTGGCAATAAGCGACGAAGAACAGGCCGATCTCGTTGAACACCTCCTCTCTGAGTATCGACTGACACTCCAAGAGGATCGACGGACCCTGTTCGATCGGTTCACGGAGGTTGATGTGGTGCGCCAGGTCGTCGGGGTTGGCAGCGTGGGGATGCAGGTCTATTTGGTACTCATGGAGGGACGTAGCGGCGCTGATCCATTGTTCTTGCAGGTCAAACAGGCTGGACCGTCGGTGTACGAGACTCACACCCGCCCCAGCCGCCACAACAACCATGGTGCTCGGGTGATCAACGGGAAACGACTGGTCCAGAGTGCCACTGACATCTTCGTCGGTTGGGGCTCGCTGAACGGAAAAGATTACTATGTGCGGCAGTTTCGTGACATGAAGATCATCCCGACCACCGAACTAATCGCTCCTCGTCTTGTCGAATTTGCCACCGCCTGCGGAGAGACACTCGCACGAGCCCACGCACGTACCGGCGACCCAGTAGCCATCGATGGATACATCGGGAAGGGTGTGAAGTTTGCCGCATCAATAAGCCAATTCGCCCGTCTGTACGCCGACCAGAACGAGCGAGACCACGCTCAGCTCGTTAGCGCGATCGCCAACGGAACCGTCGACGGTCTGCCAGGTTGAATGTACACAAGTCGCCTATTGGTTCCCCTCAGATAACGTGTGCCAGAGTCCAGGCGATCCGGGATGGCCAAAAACTCCATGCCAGGTGGGAGAATGGAACAATGGCGACTCGGCTCGAGATTCTCACGACCAAGAGCAGGCGGCCTGAGTTCCCACAAATGAGCGGAATTCCAGAACTACCGAAGTGAGTCACCGATCCGGCGATACGGGGCACTTCTCTGGAACGAAAGACGTGGGAGCATTAGACGGTGACCCGTCCGTCCGTATTCGATTTCGCTGGAGGCGCTCCAGCATTTCTGCGTCTGGCAACGGCCCACCACGCGCGGTGCCTAGCCGACCAAGTACTCAGTCATCCGTTCTCCCATCCGGGTCATCCTGACCACGTGCAGCGACTGGCGTGGTACTGGGCTCAAGTGTTTGGAGGGCCGTCACGCTATAGCGATGTTTCCGAAGGACAGACGGGCATGTTGCGACTCCACGCCGGGATGGGTGCGGATGACGATCTAGGCGATCGCTTCGTCGGGTGTTTCGTAAGGGCCGCAGATGATGCCACATTGCCCGACGAGCTTGATTTCCGGAAGGTCCTGCGCGATTACATGGAATGGGCGGTCCGAGAAGTCCATGAATACAACCCCCCCGGGTCCTCTGTGCCACCAGGATTAGTAGTACCTCGTTGGTCGTGGGAAGGCTTGCAAGCGTCGGGCTGACTCCGTCCCGGTCGACTGGGACAGTCCGGCAAACGATCAATCGTGGTCGCCCAATAGGTGGTGGAAGAATCTCTCGGGATCGTCCAGGAACGAGCGGGTCAGTTGGAACTGATCCGTTTGGCGATAGTCGATCAAGGTTGGACCGTGATCAGTCATTTGGAAGACCCAAGATCTAGGTGAACCATTCCCGCTCGCCACAATCTAAGGCTATCTGAACGTGTCTCAATCTCGGCGATCTGGGACGGTTCCGTCTCAATCTGCAATCGGATGGAAGACCCCTGATGACCGCTCCCTGGACAGGATCAAACGAGCCGCGCCGTCGGGTTCAAGGAGTCGCTCCGGCTCCCTGGCTAGTGACCGACTACCCGGCGGCGGGCGGGTCGGTGTGGAAATCGATAGCGACATCAGCAGGATCGTTCGGGTTCACCCGGACGACGACGATCGCATCTTGTACCTGAACCTGGTTGAGCCGCATCCCTGGGATGCTCTGCGTGCAGGTTGCCTCGTAGGGCTGGGCGCCGTCGACGCGTACTTGGATGGTTAGGTCGCAGAACGGCGCAGGAATGCCGCCGGGTCCGATGCTCCAGCTTCTACCAGCCGTATCGAGGCTCAGAATCTGTCCCTGACCCAGCAGCCCTGCTGCGAGACACTTTGGGTCGACGCCCGAAGAAGACGGCTCGGGGAAGAACAGCGACTTCGGTTTGCCGTCCTTGTTTCGGAAAAGGCCCACCGCCGCGCCCCCTTTCATGGCTCGTCAACTAGACAGAAACGCAACCGTGAAAGTACCACGATCGCAAACTGGTAGTGGTCTCCCCGAGTGGTTCGCGCAAGAGGACGCAGCCCGCAGCGACGGGGGCAATCTGCCACTGTCCCGGTAATCTGGGTCAGCCCCTCTCACCCCGTCGGCACCGCGCCTACGACGTTGTTGACGTGGACGCCCACGCCGGGCAGTGACCCCTGGCTGGTGGCGTCGCCGAAGGCGAAGACCCCGCCGTCCGACCCGATGAGCCAGTAGCCCGCACCATCGGGGGTGGGCACGATGCTCACGATGTTGGACACCGAGACCCCGAGGCCCGGAAGTGACCCGAACGAGTGGGCGTCGCCGAAGGCGTAGACCGCCCCATCCGCTCCGACCAGGTAGTAGCCCTGGCCGTCGGGGCTCGACGCGATCCCGGTGATGTCGGAGACGGTGACCCCAATGCCCGGCAAAGAGCCGAAGAACGGGGCGTTGCCGAAGGTGAACACCCCGCCGTCCTTACCCACCAAGAAGTAACCGCCCCCGCCTGGACTGGCCACGATGCCAACGATGTCGCTCACGTGGACGCCCAGGCCCGGGAGAGATCCGTAGTAGCCCGAGGACTGGCCGGTTGGGAAGACGAAGACCCCACCGTCTGAACCCACCAGGTCATACCCCGTGTAATTGTTGGTTGGCACGATGCCGACCACGTTGGAGACATGGACGCCCAGGCCCGGGAGCGATCCGTAGTAGCCCGAGGACTGGCCGGTGGGAAAGACGAACACACCTCCGTCTGAGCCCACCAGGTTGTAACCGGTGAAGTTGTTGGTGGGGACAATTCCCACGATGTTGTTGACTTTCACGCCGAGTCCCGGGAGCGAGCCGAAAAAGCCCGAGGACTGCCCGGTCGGGAACACGAAGACCCCACCGTCGGCGCCGGCCAAGTCGTAGCCGGGTGTCGGTGCGGGTGGTGGCGGCGGCTGCAGCTCGAATGCCCCGGCGTCACAGTTGGATCCAACTCCCGGTCTCGGCAATCCCCGCTCGTCGGTAGTGAGAGTGCAGGCGCTTGTCGGCACCTCGTTGAAGGCCGAGCTCGATGAGGTGATCGCCTCGGTCTGCGGACCGGTCGACCCATTGGCGGCCAGGCTAAGTGGACCGATGGTCGACGAGTTTGAGATGCTCGTGGAGCCGAACCCACAGGTGGAATCGTCGGCGACGTTATAACTACCGTCGGTCACGATGCCAAAGCAGCTACCACCTGGGGTATTGACGGCCAAGAGGGAGTTGGCGATGGCGGTGGTGCTGAGGTTGTAGACCCCGCCGCCGGCGCTTGCCGAGTTACCCGAAACAGTCACATTGGTAAGGGTGGCCGTTCCATTGTTGAAGAGCCCGCCCCCTTGACCGCTAGAAGCAGCCGAGTTACCCGAAACAGTCACATTGGTAAGGGTGGCCGTTCCGTTGTTGAAGACCCCGCCGCCATCTCCGCCGGAGGGCACCGAATCTCCCGAGATCGTGTCGTTAGCAAGGGTGGCGGTGCCGTTGTTGAAGACCCCGCCGCCATCTCCGCCGGAGGGTGCCGAATCGCCCGAGATCGTGTCGTTAGCAAGGGTGGCGGTGCCGTTGTTGAAGACCCCGCCCCCGAGACCGCCGGAGGGCGCCGAGTCACCCGAGATCGTGTCGTTAGCAAGGGTGGCGGTGCCGTTGTTGAAGACCCCGCCGCCGGTAGATGATTGGCCTCCACTGATGGTGAGTCCGTCGATCGTTGCGGTGCCCAAACTGATCGTGATGTCACTGCCACTTGCCCCGTCGTTGAGGATGGTTGTCGAGGAAGCAGCGCCTTGAATGGTGAGGGTGTCGGTGGACGGGACACTCAGGGTGACCTGCTCGTTGTAGGTGTCTGCAGCCACATCAATGGTGACCGCAGTGTTGGAGAGCAATTCGGCTGCGGTTACGCCCTCTGAAATGGTCTTACAGGGGGTAGTGGCGGTGCAGTTGGGGTTGCTCGTCCCCGTTAAACCATTGACAGAAAGGGTGGTTGACGAAAGGGCTGAGGCCACCGATGACTGGGCGACGAGAAATCCGGCGGCCAAGAGGAGCCCTAGGGAGATCGTGGCGCCGGGCCGGAGCAGCTTCGGCCCTCGTGGGATGATCGATGCGAGTCGGTGAAGAAAGAGCCGTACGGGGTGTGACATGAGGCCTCCTCAAGCGACGCCGTTACGGTCGCAGCGACCTCGTCGCTAGGAATCGTACATCCTGCATTCGATCACGAGGTAGGAGTGCCCGACCATGTCGAATGGCGGCTCTTGCCGGGGGCCATCTCGGGGCTCCTCCCACCTTGCCGAGGTGCATCACCGACCCGGCGTTCTGGACATCCTTGGCTGATAGGTGAGGAGTGGGCGTTCTGCGGCGGTTTGCCATTTGTTGGCAATTCAACTCAGAAGTCCACGAAATGCGTGAAGGGCCGAGTATCCGGCTCCACAGCGGTCCTGAGCACCGCCCATTGATGCAAATCATCTGCTGGTGACACCGACTCGAGCTTCCAGCCGCGATCGGCCAAAAAGAATGACGCAGCCCGAGCGATCGCTGGCAGCTGATAGTCGTCGAGGAATAGGACTCCACCGGGTCGGACGAGACGCCCCAGATAGAACAGGTCAACAAACACCCACTCGAAGCGGTGATTCCCGTCAACAAAGGCAAGAGCGAACCTCCGGCCCGCAGTGAGTAGTCGGGGAAGGACGATCTGGGACTCTTCTGAGTGATGCTCAACCAGGTCGGCAACGCACGCTAGGGGTTCCACAGCAACATCTTTGGTGTCCGGGGGCACGAAACGCCCGTTAAAACAACCAAAGTGCAACTTGTGTGCGACGGGAACAAGACCTGCCGCGCTTAGCCTTCACGCATGATGGAACAAGCGAGGCAAAAGAAGTACGAGGACCACGACTTCGTGTCATCGCCGATCGGCGTCCCCTTGGGGGTCGAGTCGTCGAGGGCGGACGGAAGCGAAGTCGAGAGCTCGCCGCCCCTACCCTCCTTCTACGGGGGTCCTGAGCAGCAGAAGGAAGCGGAGCCCCAACAGGCCACGGCCCCTCCGTACTGACGTGCCTGGTGGTTGTATCCTGACCAAGCACGTCGCTACCAGCAACGCCTTCTGGGACGTCGGTGCATGATCCCACCAGGTGACTGACGCCGGGCTACTCAAGGCTCATTTGGCGACCAGCAACGCCTCGTTCCAGGCGTTCCGGGGCAGGCACCGATTGCGAAGCGCTCGCCGGTTCTAACGGACGGACTCCGGGCTCTCGGAGCTTGAACCCGACTGTCGCACTGGTAACCGGATTGAGTCCCATCACCGTGCGAGTGGTTCCCACGAGGAACCACAGGTTACTTCCCGCGCCGTGGACGGCAAGGAGTCACGGTGGCCGAGGAGTCGGCCTCGGTGGACGCGGACACCGTACCCGCCGATGGACACCACGTGGTGCAGGTGGCCCAGGCCGTTGGTGACCCAGAGCCTCTGCGTGGTCGTTGCCGAAGCTCAAAGGGAGTCCCGTGCCAGTAGGAGATCGCCGTACTGCCCTGACGGCACTCCGGCGCAGCGTCCAGGGATCCCTTCTCAGGAAACCGGGTGAGGGGCGAACGAACTGGGGTCGACCTGCAAGCCGCCGCCCTCCGTGTCTGACGGCCTAGGCTGCGGCGGCACGCAAAGTGCCCGATGCGAGGAGCACCATGCAGGTGGTCATCTTGGGTAGCGGCAGTCCGCTGCCCGACCCACAGCGGGCCGGACCGTCAACACTGGTTCGCACGGCGGTTGGGGACTTCCTTTTCGACTGCGGACGCGGCGTCCTCATGCGGGCTGCTGCTGTCGGATCTGGTGCCGCAGCGATCCGGGCGTTGTTCTTGACTCACTTGCACAGCGACCACATCACCGACCTCAATGACATTTATACGATGCGGTGGACCATGTCGTTCCAACCCAACCCGTTACCCGTTTATGGACCTGCCGGAACGGCTCCGCTTTTGCGGGCCACTGAGGCGATGCTCGAACCTGACATTGGCTACCGCCTTGCCCACCACGGTGATCTCAAATGGCGACCATCTGCAGAAGTGACTGAAGTTGAAAGTGGCGTCATCTTCAATGAGGGCACAGTGCGGATCACTGCCGCCCCGACTAATCACGCTCCGGTCCACCCCACCGTGGGGTATCGCATCAACGATGGAGAGCATTCAGTAGTCATTGCCGGAGACACCGTTCCATGCGCCGGGCTCGACGAATTATGTGAGAAGGCCGACGTGCTCATCCATACCGTTGTGCGGCGTGATCTGATTGAGGAGTTCGGTCTTCCCCGACTCACCGACGTGCTCGACTATCACTCGTCGGTGCCCGATGCCGCGCAGACAGCAGCCAGAAATGGGGTCGGCACACTCATTCTCACGCATCTCGTGCCCGCACCCGCACCCGGCACCGAGCAGGATTGGCTGAACCAGGCCACCAACCACTTCAGGGGCCAGGTGGTACTGGCTTTCGACTTGCTGACTCTCGACGTGATCCATTGAGAGATGCCCAGTCCTGTTGTCCCCACCGACTCGCATGCCACTTACCATGCTCGGCACCTAGGGGTATTCATTTGTCCCGGCGCATCCCCGGAAGTTCCTGATTGAGCCTTCGGGCCGGGAGCCCAGGGGATTGCCGCCCCGCTCCGGTGTTCCAGGATGGTTTCCGGCGTTCGAAGGGCGAGCACATCGTGGGTTGAAGCAGGCCCGTTGAGGGTATCTAACCATTGCCGGGGGTTTGGCCGTCGGCTGGGGGGGTTCAGCCGTGGGTGGTGGGACCTGTGGGCCAGACCCCCGGCGTAAAAACTCGTCGTCCAGCATCGAAACTGACAGGGCACACGCCCTGCGACTCTGACGCTTGACACTCGAGTTTTAGTGCCGCCCCTTGGGCGTCCCCGCTCGTCCTTCTTGCTTGTTCGGGGAGTCCGCACCCCTCCGGCCATGCGTCTACAAAGGTCGAAAGCCCGTCAGACTCCCGTCAGGGGTACCCAAGGCCGTCTCAAAGTCCGCAGCGATCGGAGTCTAAACCAGTGGCCCAGCTTTTCAAGGCTTACCGGCCGTTGCCTTGTTTCTGTTAAACAGCTCGTGTTGCGCGGGAAACTTATGAGAATGCTTCTCGATCAGCCGATCGTGGTCGGCGATGGTGGAGTGCTTGTGGCACGTCTTGTAGTTCGTCCCCTCGACTTTGTGATGAGCGATCCGCCAGCAGCTCTGGCATTTGAAGTGCTTGTAGACCACGCCGATCACGGCGAAGTAGGTCAGGCATGCGCCGAAGCTGGACCAGAAGGCGTACCACTGACCGCTTTGGGGCCACCAGAAGCTATTCCACGCGAAGGCAACCATGTGAAACATAGAACAAGACTATTGGGCGCTACTCGAGTTGGGACGGATCCTTGATGCCTCCAACACTGCGACTGTGACGCAACGTCCCAGATCGCCGGGGCGCGAGACGACAACGAACCGCTGTCACAAGATGGCGCCGGCCTCCTTGTGGGCGATGATCGTGTCCCAATCCAGACCAATTTCGAGCAGGATCTCTTCAGTGTGTTGTCCGTGCTCGGGCGCTGGGAGAAGTTGGTCGGCGGTCTCGTCCATCTGCACTGGGTTGGACACCAGGTCGTACTCCCGGCCATCGTCGCGCCGCACCCGGGCGAGATAGCCATTGGCTTCGACCTGGGGATCGTCGACCAACTCGCTGGGCATCTGCACCGGAGCCCACGCACCCGAGAGGTTCGCCAGTGCGACCTTCCACTCCTCGTAGGTCCTGGAGGCGAACACCTCATCGATCGTCTCCACACAGGCCTCGCGGTTGGCGAAGCGAGTGGCACCATCGACGAACCGCGGATCTGCGATGAGGTCGGGACGCCCGATGACGGTGCAGAATTCCGGCCAGAACCGGTCCGCCTGAAGCATCATCAGCGTGATGAAGCGGCCGTCGCTGGTCCGGTAATTGCCGACCAGAGGATTCGGCGTCGAGCTACGGTCGAATTTCGGCATCGGATCCCCGCCGTAGAGGCCGGATGCCACAATGTCGGGCGACAGCACCCACATCGCCAACCCGAGCAGAGACACGTCGATGATCGGAGCCTCACCGGTGGTCGCGCGTTGGAGGAGCCCGGCCGCGATCCCGCCGGCGATCGCCACGCCTCCGGCGAGATCACCGAAAGCGGCCCGCCCACCGATCGGCCACTTGGCATCGGCCGGGGTTAACGCATGGGCCACTCCCCCGCGCCCCCAGTACACGGACCCGTCGTAGCCGGGCTTGTTGCGGTCCAATCCTAAGGACCCCTGGCCCGAACCGCGCGCGTAGACGATGTTCGGGTTCACCGCTCGTATGTGCTCGACGTCGATCTTCAACCTCTGGCGAACCGACGGCAGGAAACTCGTGAGGAATACATCGGAGCTCTCGACGAGCTTGTAGAGAATGTCGCGTCCAGCATCCGTGCTGATATCGATGCCGATGCTCCGCTTGCCGCGGTTGGGCTGCTCCATGATGTAGTTCACGGCATTGTCCCCGCCCGGGATCAGGCCCATCGAAACGAGACCCCTCTGTGGATCGCCGACTTCGGGATGCTCGACCTTGATCACATCGGCGCCCCAGTCGGCGAGGACGGCGCCCGCAGCTGGAACGAATGTCCATGCTGCCACTTCGAGGACTCGGAAACCGGAAAGTGCATTTGCCATGCTGGACTGATCCTTTGTTCGGGCGGCCATCGTAGAGATCGTCTTTGTACTACCAGTCAGGTCAACGATCCGTCCGGTGAATCGCCCGACTGGTCAAGTGAACAGGTAAGCGGCAAGCGTGCCCCCTTTGGCGACTTTAGCTCGCAAGTTCGACCGGGCACTCTCATCGCTCACGCCTGCCTACCATCGAGGTCTGACGGTGGCACCGGGGCGCCAATAAGCGGAACACCCATTCAGCGCACGGAGACGCGTCATCTCCGTGGACCTCTCCGACGGATACTGATGCCGCGGCGTCCTTCAGGCGCTTGCGATGGCCGCCGCCCGACGGGCCAGGCCCGGGTCACGCAGCGTCCGGCACACTTCTTCGAACTCGGGCCGGGGGCCTTGCCACCGGAGTGACGCCACATTGGCTACCAAGGCCGGGTCGACCCGGAGGGTTGCCAGGTCCTTGAACAGCTCGGCCAACTCGCGCTCACCCGCCAGACGCGCCGCCAGCTTGGGGGCACCACGGACCCCCCGGCATACCGCGGGGTCCCAGTCGCGGGCGTCGTCGGGCACGGCGTCGAGCGTGAGGTAATGCGACAGGACGACCGAGGCGGAGCGCTTGCCCCATCCGGGTAACCCGGGGAAGCCGTCTGCTGAGTCCCCGACCAGGGCCAGCCAGTCGGGGATGGATCGGGGCAGTACCCCGAATTTGGCCTGGACTCCCTCCTCGTCAGCCACGACCCCGCTGCGACGGTCAAGCTGGACGACTCGTTGGCCCACGACGCACTGGGCCAGATCCTTGTCGGGGGTGCAGATGACCACCTGGGTGACGGCGGCGTCGGCCGCGGCGACGGCAGCAGCGGAAGCGAGGGCATCGTCGGCCTCCAACTCGACCATGGGCCAGACCACCACGCCAAGCGCCTCGAGAGCCGCTTCGAGTAGCCAGAACTGGTCCTTCAGCTCCGGGGCGATCTCGGCGCCGGTCTTGTAGCCGGGCCAGAGCTCGTTGCGGAACGACTCGATGACGTGGTCGGTGGCCACCCCGACGTGCGTCGCGCCATCAGCCAGCATCCCGACAACCGTCAACAGCACCCCCCGGGTGGCGGCGATCTCCGTCCCGTCGTCCCCCCGCCGTGATGGCTGACCGAAGAAGTGGCGGAACAGCTCGTAAGTCCCGTCGACCAGATGCACCTGCATCACGCAAAGTCTGCCCTATCGGGCTCGTTACTCGCTCGAACGCTGGCCGGAAGGGCTGCACTCGGACCGCCCGGTCCGTGGCGGGGCCAGCATTTTGATACGCCGAGCCGCGGCGTGCGTCCCGATAATCCCGGCGAAAACGCACCTGAATACCAGCCGCCGACACCAGCGGAGTGGAATCTCACGCGTAGGTTCGCACAAGGGCGAGGATGGCACTGGTATCCGGTCCTTGACCACGTAGTGAAGTCGCTGACGGGTCAATGCGCCTTGCCGCCACGGCACAAAGATCGACGACCAATCCTGTGATAGTGGTCACCGCCGGCTCGTCAGGCAAGAAGTCCCACGCCTCGCCGCTTGGAGAGATTAAACAAAACGCCACTGGCCCGTTCATCGATAGACCGGCCGAGGCAAACGCGTAGGGCAGAGTCCGCCAGGCGAGCCGTGCGACGAGCCGGAGACGGTCGGTCGGCACCAACACAGATCCGAAGGACCCCGCCACGTCACCTGCGTGAATCCAAGTTTCGGAAAGTCGAGTAGTTGCCAACGTTCGGGCCGACAGGTCGCCAGCAACCCACCTGACTCTTGTCGATAAATTCATATCATTGAGGACCTCGATCAATTGCCCCGCATTTGAGGTCCAGCGCTCCAATAGGTCGGCGATCGGCATGCCGCGCTCACGGTCAACCATCAACGCGGCTGCGCGGTCAACGGAACTGGGGCCCACCCACCCGTCGGTCTGTTCGGCCACCGCCTCAGGGAAACGCCCAGTCGCGCTAGCGATTGCCATCTCGTCTGACTGGGTGAGGTGAAGCACGACGTCGGACACGTCCCATCCCTCGCATCGGGTGGGAGCATGCCAGCCCGGTTCAGCCAGCCCGTCCAATAGGTCGGCCAGTTCAGCTTGTTGTTCGGCAAGAGCATGAACAATGCGGTCCACAAGGATCGAGCATAGATCCGGAGCGATCGGCCAGCCCAAGGAGCCAGGCAATCGAGACCTCACCCAAACGATGAGGTCCACCGACGGCTAGGTTCGGTCCGACCAGATCGAACCAGGAGGCTCACCGTCATGACGACCACATTCGGCATCATCCATCGCTTCAAGGGAGCGACGACCGAGCAGTACGAGAACACGGTCAAGGTCGTTCACCCCGATGGCGGCAAAGGGCTCCCTCCAGGGCAGACCCGCCATGTTGCCGGACCGACCGAAGACGGATTCGTGGTCGTCGCATTCTGGGACTCGGAGGCTTCGTGGGTGCAGTTCCGTGACGAGACCCTCCTGCCCGGCTTAGCCAAGATCGAAAACGGGCTGGCCGGGCCGCCCGAAGAGACATCATTCAAAGTGCACAACTCGCTGTCAGCTTGAGTCGTCGCGGGCGCCGGGCACCGGTGCCCGCACAAAGGGCGGTGCCTTCGGTCCAGCTGCGCGACCCGGGGATGGGTGATCGCGAGATGTCGATCACCCCCTTGGCGAATCTCGCCTTCGGGCCGGGCCAGCTCCATCACGCGAGAAGGAAACCCCCGGACTGGTGCTGCCAGAGACGCCCGTACAGACCGAGATCACCCTCACGAAGCAGCTCGCGGTGAGTTCCCTCTTCGACGATCTTCCCCTTGTCGAACACCACGATGCGGTCCATCTGGGCGATCGTGGAGAGTCGATGGGCTATGACGATGGCCGTCGAGTTCTCCATCAGTCGCCAGAGGGCCTCTTGGACGAGGTGCTCGGACTCTGAATCGAGAGCGCTGGTGGCCTCATCGAGCACCAGAATCCGAGCGTGTTTTGCCATGGCCTGGGCAATGGCAACCCTCTGGCGCTGGCCACCGGAGAGCTTGAGTCCGCGCTCTCCCACGACCGTGTCATACCTCTCGGGCAAGGCATAGACGAACTCCTCGACGTGGGCGGCCTTCCCCACTTCCTCCACGACACCGTGGTCCACCTCGTCCATCCCGTAGCAAATGTTTTCCGCAATGGTCCGGTGGAGCAACTGGGGGTCTTGAGGGACGTAGGAAATATTGCTCCGCAGCGAAGCGAGGGTTACGTCCCGGATGTCCTGGCCGTCGACTAGTACCTGGCCCTCGTTCACGTCCATGAAACGCAACAGGAGTTTGGACAGGGTCGACTTCCCCGACCCCGACGGCCCGACCAGCGCTACATGCTCTCCCGGCTTGACCCTAAGGGTCAGGTCGTCGAAGAGGCGGTCCCGATGGTGGTAGGCGAATTGGATGCTCTGGAACTCCACCCGGCCGCTCGGCACTCGCAGTTCTGTGGCCTTTGGCGCGTTCGTGATTTCAGCACCCACTCCAGAGATGGCGGTGAACTTGGCCGCCCGGCCGAGCGAGCGCGAGACGGAGCGCAGATGCTCAAAGGACTGCTCCATGCTGAACGCCACCTGGGCCGAGTAGTAGAGGATCAGGTAGAGCGCAGCGGTTGCGGCCCAGTGGTGCACCGCCATGGTGGTACCGGCAATGAGGGCAAGAAGCGTCCCAATGATTATGGAACTCTCTAGCTGGAGTTGGGTCTTCATGAAAATGGAACGTGCCCGCAGGTCAGCGCTGACTGACTGGCCAGTCAATCCCTCAACCCGCACCTTCTCCTTCGGCTCGGCCGCGGCCGTCCGGACCGTCATGAGGTTGGTCACGGTGTCAGCAATCACCCCGGTAGCCTTCGAGTGGAAGTTTTCGAACTCCTCCGACGCGTCGCGCACCTTGGGCAGCCGCCGGGCAAGGACGAAGGCGAACCCGCCCACCATGATCAGCATGGCGATGGCGGCAGGCCAGGCAAAGATGGCCAGCACCACAATCGCGCTCAGGATGACGACCGCCGTTGGGAGCAGCCCCCACGAGACCGAGTCGATCATCTCGACGAAGGCCCACGAGAAGTTGGTCAAAGCCGAGATGACCTCACCGGCCGGGTGATCCATGTGCCAGCGATAGCTCAGCTTGAGTAGGTGGCGGTACCCGTTGTTGATCCCCGTGGCGAACGAGCGGACAGCCGCACCCCACTGCAACCACCCAGCCATCCGCCACCCCACCATGGCGATCAAGCCCGCCAGTCCGTAGGACAGCAGGAGGGGCGCAAAGGTATGCCACCACTCGTTGGCCGTCGAATGGGTAGGGAGGGTGGCCACCTTGGACAAGATGGCGGCGAAGATGAGTGGGCAGGCGACGTCAGCCACCACGACCGTCAACGTCATCACGGTCCAACCCGCGATGAGCTGGCGCTTGTTGCTATCGACTTGATCCCAGCAGAATTTGATGGTCTCTTTCGCCGAAGCAGCTGGGAATTCGGAAAGTTCAGCCACGAGAAGCTTCCTTGAATGGAAGGAGGGAAGCCTCGGTGCGCTAGGGGAACACCCCCAGCCTCTCAGCCGAGGCTATGGATTCTGGGGAACTGCGACCGGAGAACCTGCGGCGCTGATGGCGCCCATGATTCCGGGTCAGGCAGCGGTGCGGGAGGACCCGAGACGTTCGAACGTCTCGTTTGGACCGCGGCCCTTGCCGCAGGTCTGGCGGTCCACAAGCGCCCCGCCCGTGTCCCTGCCGTGGATTGGCGCGGTGACAAGCGGGGGACTGACGCCCACTTCTGTCTCATCACTCGGTGCCATCGTCCACTCCTCGGTCAATTGCCTCTCAGAATGGTACCTGACCGCAGAAGGGTGCGCTGAGAGCCGTCACCCGATGTCCGAGATCTGCGGGCTCTGCGGGCTCTGGGCGCCAGTCCACCTGAACTGGACGGGGGTGTCCGGGTAGACCCATGGCCCAACCGGTACCGGGTTCGAACTCGTGAGGAACCCCAATGTCGGGCTGTACCCGAGACAAGCGTCCCAGATCACCAATGCGAGACACTACCGGGTGTCCAGATCAACGGTCGCTGGGACGACGGACGGATCCGCGCAAATCGTCCTGCGTGAGTACGGGGGGTTAGCCCCAAGAGAAGAGACCCGTTAGCAGCCTTTTCAAAGGCTGGGAAAGCCCTTAGGTTAGGAGCATCAGGCGCTCGTTCGCCGTGATGCATGATGAAATCGAGCGACCGACGAGATCGGGGTACGTGTTCGTGTTTGGCGCAATGAGATGGTGATCGTGATCTCAGAGGACCTCGAGACGCGGTTGCGTGGGACCGTTGGCACCATCTTGCGTGAACCCTTCACCAAGAGGACGTGGTCAGAGTTCTGGTTCCTCGTCCTCGGAGCGGCCCTCGCATTCTTTGGCATCGCCTTTGTCGGGCTCACAATGGTGGTGGGAGTGGTCTTCGCCATCACCTTCTTCGGGCTCGCTGTCATTGGCCTTTCTCTTCGTGGTGCGAGAGGAATTGGCAGGATCCAGCGAGGGATGGCCCGAGGGCTTCTCGGCGAACAGATCGAGGACCCTGATCCATTCTCTCCACGCCCGGGATTCCTGGGATGGCTTCAGTCGGCACTGCGAGACCGCACGGGTTGGCGCTCAATGGCCTACGTGGCCGTGAAAGTTCCGTTGGCCATCTTTGGGATCTTCACCGCGTTCAGCGTGTGGTTTGATGCATTCACTTGCCTCACCTACCCGTTTGTAGGGGGGAATCAGCCTTCTGAATTTGGTTTGATCCGAGTCTTGTTCCAACCGGGGTACTTTTCGATCGGGGGCCCGGGGTGGCTCCATGGGGCGGCCATCTTTTTTACCGGGATAGTCCTGTTCCTCGTGGCTCCCTGGGCCGTTCGCGCCGTGATTTACGTCGACCGATTCTTAATGCAGGCGTTGCTTGCGCCCGATGCCATGGCCATTCGGGTGCGCTCTCTTGAACACGCCCGTGCGCAGACCGTCGACGCGTCTGCCGCCACGCTGCGACGGATCGAGCGGGACCTCCACGATGGCACCCAAGCGCAACTGGTTGCCCTTGCCATGCGTCTCGGGATGGCAAAGGAGAAACTGGCAGACCCCGACAACCTGGACCTCGATCAAGTGCGTGAGCTCGTGAACAGCGCTCATCGTGGCGCCAAAGAGACCATTGTCGAGTTGCGAGACCTTGCCCGTGGGATCCACCCCCCCGCCCTGGATATCGGGCTCGAAGGAGCTCTTTCCACTTTGGCGGCGCGCAGCACTATCCCGACGGACCTCGCGCTTTCGTTCAACGATCGCCCAACTCCGGCGATTGAGGCAATCGCCTACTTTTGTGTGGCAGAGCTTCTGGCGAACGTGGCCCAGCATGCCAACGCCTCGCAGGCAAGTGTTACTTGCGCGCAACACGGCAGGTGGTTGCGTCTCGTCGTGCGCGACGACGGCATTGGTGGGGCGCAACTCTCGAAGGTGGGGTCTTCGTCGAGCGGATTGGTCGGTCTCACTGAACGAGTGCACGCCGTCGACGGACGATTCGACATCACGAGCCCACCACGCGGGCCCACAGTTGTCACCGTGGACCTGCCGCTGCACGCCTAGATGACCGGACCGATACGAGTCGCCATCGCTGAGGATTCGGCCATCTTGCGTGACGGCCTGGTCCAGCTGCTGGTCGATCGAGGATTTGTCGTCACCGACGCAGTAAGCGAACCTGATGCGCTGCGACGTTCAGTCGAGCGGGACTGCCCCGATGTAGCCGTCGTCGACATTCGCATGCCGCCCACCTTCACCGACGAGGGGCTGCGGGCCGCCATCGATCTTCGTAACCAACACAGCGGGCTTGGGATCCTGCTGTTCTCTCAATATATCGAGACCCGCTACGCTGCCGAGCTGCTGGCCGACGATGCGGCCGGGATCGGCTACCTCTTAAAAGACCGCGTCGCCGACGTGACCGACTTCGTCGAGGCCCTCGTTCGAGTGGCGTCTGGGGGGACCGCACTTGACCCAGAAGTTGTCACCCAACTCTTGGGGGCATCTCGGCGCGCCGACTCGATTTCGGTGTTGAGCGCTCGTGAGAAAGAGGTGCTCTCGTTGATGGCCGAGGGTCGCTCAAATGCAGCGATCGCGACCGAACTTGTGATTTCCGAAGGCGCTGTCGAAAAGCATGTAGCCAACATTTTCATGAAGTTCGACTTGCCGGTGTCTCAGTCCGATCATCGTCGGGTCCTGGCCGTGCTGCGGTTCCTCGAATCTTGATCTGGAGCTACGAAACCGGAGGTCCCAGGCGTCGCCAGGAGGCCTCAGCGCTTGCCCACATCGGCTAATCCCTCTGACCGATTTCGAGACATGTCTGACCCAAGTCCGGACATTCTTGACCGATTACGCCGGACATTGGCAGAAGTCAGCGGCAATCTGAGGCTGTTCGGCGAACCACCAGGTCTGTTGATAAAAGGCTAAGAAGTCCAATGGCCCTATGGTCGACAGGCGATAGCGATGGCCGCCGATGCACTCGACAAGACGCTCGATCGTAGTCACCCAATTCGAGCTTCGAGACCTCGTTCATGCGAAAGTCATTGGTCCGGCGACTGAAATGGAGAGAACCGTGAGTGATGTTCAGATATCGAAGCCTGTCAAGACGCACCTCCACACTCGTCAGGCGATCAGCCTCCGCGGACTGCAGGCCCAGGTCAAGAGGGCCGACGGCGTCAATGCCAAGATTGCCGTCTTCCTCACCAACATCGTTGGATCAATGTGGTGCGCCTATGTCTTTGCTGGCATCGCCCTGATTGGATTGCCACCAGCGTTGAAGCCGGGCGGTGAAGGCGTCATCTCGTGGATTGCGCAAACGTTCCTCCAATTGGTATTGCTCTCGGTCATCATGGTCGGACAGAACGTGCAGAGCGAAGCGAGCGATGTCCGATCGCAGCACACCTACGACGACACCGTGCAGATCCTCGACCGGCTTGATATACACACCGAAGGTGGGCTCAAGGATTTGGCTGATCGGATCGATGGATTGGAAGCGAAGATCAGCGGCAAATGAACACATTCCGAAGAGGCTGTGGCCGGTGTCCTCGGTCGCCCAGAGAAAGACACTCCGCGCCGTAATCCCAGGGGAGTTCGCGCCGACGCAAAGACCTTCCCTCCGTATGGTCTAGCCGTGACGGATCGCTCTGAACTTCAGGTCGTAGGTGTCGTCGACCGGGTGGTGGCCTCGACGTTGGCCGGTCGCGCGAGGTTGACGCCACGGAGCCATGAGTCCATCAAGCGAATACAGGGCGTGGACTCCTTTCCTGGCACCGGCGCCGGATCACGGATCAGGCAACGGGTCCGGCAGAGGACGGAGAAGCCCGAGTCGGCCCAACCGACATCGGTCATCTGCCCGGACGGGCCCCAGAGTTGAACACGTCAGGCCCGAAGGGCCGAAGGCCGGCGCTGGCGGCGAAGCCCAGATGGCCCTCCCCGTCGCTGCCCCCCGCAGTCAGTCCCAGCAGATCCTCATAGCTGCGCAGGGCCGAGTAGTGGTTGTAGGACCCAGTCGCATCCGTGCTGCCGACCACCAGGTACTTGGGGTTCATCAGCAAGGCCCCGACTTGGCCACCACCGGGGGCAACGTCAGAGGTGTCAGCAGCATCGCCCGGGGCTTGGGTATTGAGGCCGGGCTGCTCTGCGCAGCACGCGGCCGCCCGGTTCGGGTCGGAGCTGCCGACGTCTGCCTCATCGAAAGTGATGACCACGAGCGTGTTGCCCTCCCGGTACGCAGGGGACCGCAGGATCAGTGGCATCCAGGCCCGCAGGAACTGGTCAGCTGCGACCAGACCTCCGGCGGACCCGCCGGTGCTGTCCGGCCCGGCGCACGGGTCGTCGTGTCCGTCGTTGCACAGGTTCGGCGTGATGAACGCGAACCGCGGGGTGGTGGCGACGCTCGAGAGGTCCCGGGCCAGGTGCCCGGACGGCTCGGGGGTACCCGACGGGGACAAGATCCCGAGGGGGACCACGTTGGCCACGCACTCTGCGGTGTTGTCGATCACGGAGTGGAACCAGACAAACGGGTTATGTCGTGTCGTGTACTGGTCGGTCGCCGTCGCCACCTCTGCGGTGTCCGTGGCACCGGAGGCCGGGTGGGCACAATCCGTGCCGCCAGAGGGGTCGGGTGTCCCACCGTCGCGAGACGGGCTGTTCCCCATGTCCTGGTCGTAGCCGCGCCAAGCCGCCAGGTGGGTCTTCGGGTTGGGCGGGTCCTTGTGGTCCAGCTGGGCCGCAATGGTGGCCACGCTGGCGGGGTACACACAACCGCTGCCGGTGACTTGTCCGGGATCCGTCGCAGGATCCGGTGTTGGGGTCCCGGGCGTCACGTCGGCGAAGGAGAACCCGTTGTCGGCACAGTCGGCCTGGGTGTCGAGGGTCGGCGCCTGACCTGAGATTTCGGCAATGTAGTTGTCGAGGCTGTCGTGCCCGATTGCGTAGTAGTTGGCGAGTAGCTCACCGTGCTTGCGCAGCACTCCGTTGAGGTACGTGGCTGGCGATCCCGAGCCGAACGTGGCGTCGAAGCCCTCGTTCTCGAACTCGATGACGAAGATGTGCTTGATCGCCCCGACAGGGAGCGCCGCCCTAAGGACATGACTAGGTGCCCGCGGTGCCGCGCCTTGCGCGGAGCCCGGCAGGCCGAGGCCGACGAGCAAGGTGGCGCACACGACGAAGAGGCCCAGGACCGGCAGCTGCCTCCCGACGCGCCCGGCTCCCTGCCTCTGCGATCCCTGCACGAGCCCCCCTCACCGTCACGAGGCCCCGGCTTCGGCCGATGCCGGCGCCCGGGGACTCCCCATCCACGTTCAGTGTGTCATGACCATCGGGGTGGAGCGACGCTTTCGCGCCGCAAGGCCCGGGGCAATCGTTTCACCTGGTCAATAGTTGCCGTGCTGGCCCCGGATGCCGGCAGGCATACGGGAGCGTTCACCGAGCGCTTCGCCGGTGCCGCTACGCGCTCACCACTTCCATGGGCCGCCGGCCAGTCCAGATGAGTCTTCCGGCTTGCGCGAGACATGTCGGGGCCTCGATGGCCCGGACAGCTTCGGCGGCCCTGATCTCGCCAGTGGGTGATCCAGCTCATCGACGACCAGCTGCTGGGAGCAGTCCTGGGGGATGGACAGCGGCCGCGTTCACAAGCCGACGTATTCACCACTGGCCGTGGGTGTCGGGGCCTATCGAGCCGTTCTCGACTCACGCAGGGGGCGGACGCGTCCTCTTCGCCGTTCGCCTCGCCTCGCCTCGAGGTCCAACGCGTGACCGGGCCATACATGCCCTGGCGGATCTTACCGGCGACATCGACCTTGTGGCCCACGGCTGGCTCACCCCGGTCAAGTTCGTCGAGGCCTGGCTCAACCAACAACAGCTAGCACTTGCATAACGAGGCGGCTCAGGAATCGGGATCCGGCCAGTAGCGCTGGCCGCGGAGCTCATCGGGCGTGCCATGCTCAGTGCGAGGCTTCCGGGCGACCACCCTGGCCATCGTTCATTAGTGACAGTTCTCCTTCCCCCAACTGCTCAGGACGGCAAGATCCTGCGTAAGTTTGCTTTCGAGGTTTGCTCCTCGTTGCTCCTGACGCGACGTTGCGGTGCCAGAAGCGAGAGCGATCGAGAGCGCGAGTATGGATCGCACCGCCGATTCCGTATTGGTCACGGCGCCTGCGACTGCTGATGGAGGCGAGGACTTGGCGAGCAACTGAGCCACCGATTTGAACTCCTGCTGGGCTTTTTTCTCGCTGGTGGGAGATATATGGTTGAGAGTGCTGGTAACGGTGTCCAACGTCGGGCAAAAGGCGATTGCTGTATTTGACGTTGAGGTGTCGGGCGGTGTCGCGTGGACGACCCATAGGACTATCAGGACAGGAATCGCGACGGACAACGCACAGATGACGACGAACCGCACGACCATCGCCCAGCCGGTCGCGCTCCCAAAGAGGATTCGGGCGATGCCGCGTCGCTTCGCCTGGGTCTCGTTTGGTTCCATCGCCCCTCTCCCGCCCCACCGCTGCCGCAAACTCTAACTGCTCTGTGCACAGACTCCGGCGCAGTGACCTTAGTGTCAGAGGGGATCGTCACCCTGAGTACACCGACACCAGAACGGGTGGTCTGGTCCGGCCAGGACGGTAGAGCGTCCGATCGGCGGCCCGGCGCTAGCTCCGGATGGAGTTCGGGCTCGGGGCGCCAGGCCGGGAAATCCCGCACCCCGGTCGTCCTCGTTCTCCACGGTATCGGCGCGCGAAGAAGCAGCAAAGGATATCGCCCGTGGTGCGGCAGGACCGGGCTAGACCCACCTTCACACCAGTTCTTTGATCTCCAAGGAACGCTCCCGGGCCTCGGCCGCCTGCAGCTCCCACTTCGCCTCGATCCCCCCAAAGCGCCACACCCCGAGCGCGACGACCCATGTCACGACGAAGATCCCGACAATGATGAATCCCGCCCGATTGATATTGAAGTTGTGCACGAAGGACCAGAAACCGCCGGTCGCATTCGTCTCTTGGGCGATGAGACCCAGGATCTCGACGGTACCGATGAAGAGGGCGACGAACACCGACAATCCGGTGATGGTCAAGTTGTAGTAGATCTTCCGGATCGGTTTGGCAAAGGCCCAGTCGTAGGCGAAGTTCATGAAGCACCCGTCGAGGGTGTCGAAGAGGCACATGCCGGCGGCAAAGAGAATTGGCAGGGAGAGCACGGCGTAGAACGGAAGGCCACCCACCACGGCCGATCCGGCCAGGACGAGCAGGGCGACTTCGCTGGCAGTGTCGAATCCGAGACCGAAGAGGGCGCCGAGGGGATACATCTTCCATGGTGCGTCGATCCGCCTGGCGTAGCCGCCGAAGAATCGATTCATCAATCCGCGGCTGTCGAGTTGGCGCTCGAGCTCCGCGTCGTCGTACTTCCCTTGTCGCATTTCCCGGGAGACCCTGATGATGGAGATCAGCACGAGGAGATTGAGCAGGCCGATGAGGTAGAGAAAGGTCCCCGAGACCGACGTACCAATGATCCCGGTCCATTTGTGAAATGCCGAGGTGTCGTTTCTCACGGCTCCGTTAAGGGCACGGATCCCGAAGTTCAACACCAACGCGAGGAGGAAGACGATCGTCGAGTGCCCGAGCGAGAAGAAGTATCCGACGCTGAGCGGCCGCTCGCCGTCTTGGACCAGCTTGCGCGTCGTATTGTCTATCGCCGCGATGTGGTCGGCGTCGAAGGCGTGGCGCATGCCGAGCGTGTAGGCGAGGATCCCTGTCCCGAAGCCGAAGATTTCGGTCTTGTTGACGTGGTAGTGCCCGCTCGTCGAGGCGGCCAACAGTCCCCAACCCAGGACGTTCAGCCCGAGGACGCTGAAGGCCATCGCGCCGACGCAGGCCCACTCCCTCGGCGTGAGGCCGTCACGGATCCTCGCCAGTCTCGCCCGTGGGTCAGCCATCCCTCTCAGATCTCCTCGGCCGCGGCCCCTCCTGGGAGCCTACGGAAGATGCGAGCAGCTCGCAATAGCGTTTGCTACGCGGTTTGGACTGCCCGACTCGGGAGCTGGGGCGGCGTGAGAACCACCATCTGGAGCGACGGCGGCGTCTCCGAATCGAACAGGGGGACCTGGCGACGGCCGGCCGAGGGACGTGTCCGCGGACATCGCTCCTGGACCAGCTGATGTTGGCGGCGACAACGAGAGTTTCGAGGGGCCGCGGCCGGTGGCAAGACCGCTGCACTCCATTCTGGGGTCGTACTGATCGGAGAAGAAATACCGAAGCTGGTAGGCCGACTTGTTTGGCCAACATGCACGCTTCTTTGTACCTATCGGCTAGAGAACAACTTCTGGCACGAGCGGGCACCGACCCGCAGGAGGCCATGGCGCCCCTGATGAGATTTGGCCGCCGATTACCGCTCTGCAAGACTGTGTGTATGCCGAATGCAACGCCATGGTCCGAGGCCGCCGCCTCTCTCACCGCAGCGTTGCGCTTGGCCACACCTCCGATCGCCATCACGTTCTGCGATTCGGCTCCCGCCGGGGTGGCCCCGTTCGACACCCCCATGCCCGAACCTGCTCCCGATGGTCGGACCGGTCGGGTCCCCGCAGGTTGTGTGTTTTGGACCAAGGCAGTCGAGCGAACCTTCAGCACTGTCGCCCAAGACCACGCCAACTGCAGCGTCGGAAGTCTCACTCACGGGTTCGTCCCCCTCGAGGAGATCGCTGGACGAGGAGACGTCGCGGCCTTGGTCAAATCGGGGTGGGTGACGATGGACATGGTCCCGACCATCCCGGTCGTCGCGGATCGTCCCGAGATCGTGACCTATGGCCCACTGGCGGAGACCCCAGTCGATCCCGACGTGGTCATGATCCGCATCAATGCCAAGCAGCTCATGGTTCTCTCCGACGCGCTCGACGACCTGAGAATCGACGGGAAGCCCCAGTGCCACATCGTGGCCGTGGCCAAGCAGCACGGCGAGGTGGCGGTGAGCGTCGGGTGCATGCTGAGTCGTACTCGGACGGCAATGTCCAGCGCCGAGATGACATGCGCCATTCCGGCCAGCCGGCTGCACGAAGTGCTCCAGCGGGTCCAGGCGACGGCTGCGACCGACGCCATCGTGGCGGCGTACGCGGCCGAGGACGCCCGCCGCTTCGTCGGGCTCTAGGACCTACTTCTTGGCGGCCTCGTAGTACGGGTTGGTACCCGCCGCGTGGTCGGTCACGTCGATGACCCGAGTGATCTCGGGGACCGAGTCGCGCAAGGCCACTTCGATTCCCTGACTCAAGGTCACCGACGCCATCCCGCAGCCGGCGCAGCCCCCGCTCAAGCGGAGATACGCCGCCTCGTCTTCGACGGCCACCAGGTCGGCGCGGCCCCCGTGGGCGGCGATGGAGGGATTGATCTGCTGTTCGAGCACCTGGAGAATGCGCTGAGCCACGTCGCCGCTCAAGTCGGCCGGCGGACCGGCCATGGCCGGGCTGCCGGCAGCCGGAGGCTGGTTCGGGTTCTCGATGACCATCCCGCCGTCGCTCAAGTCGAGGACCGATCCGCGCACCTGGGCGACGCTGTCGGCCGGGACGACGAGCGTCAGGCCGCCACGCCCGTGCGACCAGTCGTCGTCGCGGGCATCGGCGGCCGCCTGGAAGTACATCTCATAGGTGTAGGCGCCCTCGCTCGAACCGCTGATCTCGATCCAAAGGGCGAGTGACTCCGGGCGGTCCTCACCGTCTCGAAGTTCGAGGACCTTGGTCAGCGCGTCGTCGGTCACTCGCAGGACTTCCACGCCGGTGGTCTCGGTGTCGCTCACGTGAATGCCTTCATTCCGTCGGTCGGGGATCGGTACGATCCTACCGGCATGCCCCGCATCCTCCTTCTTCTGCCGACGGCCACCTACCGGGCCTCGGATTTCTTGCGGGCGGCCGACCGACTGGGGGTCGACGTCGTGGTCGGCTCCGAGCACCGTCAGGCACTGGCCCCCGTCATGGGCGACCGGGCCGTCGTCGTGCCTCTCGATCGACCCGACGCCGCCGTCGACGCCATCGTGGCCCTCCACGAGCGATCTCCGCTCGACGCCGTCCTCGCCGTCGATGACCAGGGGGTCGTGGTGGCCGCCTCGGCCGCGGAGCGCCTGGGCCTGCGGCACAATCCGCCCGATGCGGTGGCCCGCACGAGGGATAAGGGGGCGATGCGGGACCGATTGGCCGCCGGGGGGCTCCCCCAGCCGGCGTACCGGATCGTCGGAGAGGGCGCCGATGTGGCCGGGGCGGCGGCCGAGGTCGGCTATCCCTGCGTGATCAAACCCGTGTCTCGGGCGGCCAGCCAGGGGGTCATCCGGGTCGAGGATGAGATCGAGGCCGCAGCCGCCGAGCTCCGCATCCGCGCCATCTTGGATCCCTGCGTCGAGCCCCTGCTCGTCGAGTCCTTCGTGCCGGGGGCCGAGGTGGCACTCGAGGGCCTGCTCGTCGGAGGGCGATTGGACGTGCTGGCAGTATTCGACAAGCCCGATGCGATGGACGGACCCTTCTTCGAAGAAACCATCTACGTCACCCCATCGCGCCAACCCCGATCGGTCCTGGCCGACGCGGAAACCACGGTTGGCCGGGCGGCGACGGCGTTGGGGTTGGCCGAGGGCCCGGTGCACGCCGAGCTGCGGGTCGGCGGGACCACCGCGGTCACGGTGCTCGAGCTCGCCGCTCGCTCCATCGGTGGCCTGTGCGCCCGGGCCTTGGTGTTCGGGACCGGGACGACCCTCGAAGAGATCATCATCGCCCACGCTCTGGGTATCGGGCTGGGCGCACTGCGCCGGGAGGTTCGGGCGTCGGGCGTCATGATGCTGCCGATCCGGTCGGGCGGGACTCTGGTCGGGGTGGCGGGGCGCGAGCGCGCCCTCGGTATCGACGGGGTCGACGGGGTCGAGATCAGCATCCCATCCGGACGCCCGGTGGTGCCCCTTCCCGAGGGCGACCGTTATCTCGGCTTCGTCTTTGCCCATGGAGGCTCGCCCCAAGACGTCGAGGACACCCTCCGTCGGGCCGAGGCCTGTCTCGAGGTCACGGTGAGTTGACCCGCACCTCGAGGGAATCAGCCACCAGTAGTCTCGGGAGCATGCGGGTCCTGCTGGTGTCCACCTACGAGCTGGGCCAGCAGCCCCTGTCGGTGGCCACCGCGGCCACCGCGCTGGTCGCCAGCGGCCATGACGTCCGCTGCGTCGACGTCGCCGTTGACTCCCTCGACGAGGCGGCGGTCGATTGGGCCGACAAGGTGGCCCTCTCGGTGCCCATGCATACCGCCATGCGCCTGGCCCTGGCGGTCGCAGAAGCGGTCCGGATCCGCCGACCTGAGCTCCCGTTGTGCTTCTTCGGGCTCTACGCCGGGGTGAGCCGGGATCTCACCGTCCGATCGAGCGCCGATGCGGTCATCGCCGGGGAATACGAGGCGGGGCTGGTGGCATGGGCGTCGGGGGTGGACCCGGGGCCGGCCATCCAGTTGGCCCGCGTCGGCTCACGCGTCCCTTCCCGCCACCTCCTCGCGCCCCTCGAGAACTACACCCGGTTGATAGTCGGGGGCGAGGAACGGCTGGTGGGATCGGTCGCGGCCAGCCGGGGCTGCTCGCACCGCTGCCGGCACTGTCCGGTGCCGGTCGTCTACGACGGCCGGGTCCGGGCGGTCGACCAGAAGGTGCTCCTGACCGACGTCGATCAGTTGGTCGACGCCGGTGCCGCGCACCTGTCGTTCGCCGACCCCGACTTCCTGAACGCCCCGCACCACTCCCGGCGCGTCGTCGCCGCCATTCACGGGCGCCACCCGCATCTGACCTTCGACTGCACGACCAAGGTGGAACACATCCTGCGCTACCCCGAGGTGTGGCCCGAGTTCAAAGACGCGGGGTGCGTGTTCGTCGTCTCGGCCTTCGAATCGGCGAGCGACACGGTCCTTCAACACCTCGACAAGGGTCATAGTGTTGCCGAGGCCTCCAGGGCGGTCACCATGCTGCGAGAACACGGCATCGAGGTGCGCCCCTCATGGCTGCCATTCACGCCGTGGACCACCCTCGAGGGCCTGAGGGACCTGCTTGACTTCGTGATCGCCCACGACCTGGTGGTGAACGTGGACCCCGTCCAATACACCGTCCGCTTGTTGGTACCCGAAGGTTCGCTGCTGCTCACCGAGCCCGCCATGACACCTCATCTCGGCCACTTTGATCCGGCCCGGCTGGGATGGACCTGGTCGCACCCAGATCCCGCCCTCGACCAACTCCAAACAGAGCTGGCCGCCCTGGTCGAAGAGCGCGTCGAGGAGCCCCCGGCCGTGACGTTCATCGAGATCGACGCCATGGTCCGGGCCAGGGTGACGGCGGTCTCGCCTCCCCCTCTCCTCGGGTCCCGTTCAACGGGAGCACCCGGCCCCCGGGCCCGTCTCAGCGAGCCCTGGTTCTGTTGCAGCGAGCCCACCCAGGTTCAGTTGGCGCCGCTCGCACCACTCGGTTCGCCGGGGTGAGGTGCGCCCGCCGGCTAACGGTGGGCAATCAGTCTCGATCTCCTGGCCGCACCGGATGCCGGTGGCTCGAGGAGCGACCGTGATCCTGGCGGCCCGGCGATCGGTGGCGGCGTCAAACCGACACCCCCGGGCGGGACTCCGAGGGTCCCAGCAGACCTCGGACCCGATGACGCCTCGGACAACCTGAGCGTCAGGTTCACCCAACCGCGGGGATCACTCTCACGGACTTCTCATTCCTCAGCGCACCCAAGGCACCGGCGTCTGTGCCACGAATCGCTATGCGGGCGACGCCATCCCGACGACGGGCTGGTTCAGGGGTTGGCCGCCCTCAGATCCGAGGAAGGTGGCGTCGCCGAAGGAGAAGATGCCGCCGTCGGAGGC
>PMOE01000009.1:39389-40861 GCA_003161575.1 Acidimicrobiaceae bacterium
CCACCAGCCAGTAGCCGCCCCCGCCGGGGTTCGGGGCCATGCCGACGATGGGCTTGTTGAGGGTCATCGCACCCGTGGAGCCGTAGAAGACGGCGCCGCCGAAGCTGAAGATGCCCCCGTCAGAGGCCACCAGCCAGTAGCCGCCCCCGTCGGGGGTCGACGCCATGCCGACGATGGGCTTGTTGAGGGTGAGCGACCCCGTGGAGCCGAAGAAGTGGGCGTCACCGAAGTTGAAGAGCCCTCCGTCAGAGGCCACCTCCCAGTAGCCCTGGCCGTCGGGGGTCGAGGCCATGGCGACGATGGGCTGGTTGAGCGGGATCCCACCCATCGAGCCGAAGAAGTGGGCGGTGCCGAAGGAGAAGAGCCCTCCGTCAGAGGCCACCTCCCAGTAGCCCTGGGTGCTCGACGGTGGTGGTGTCGGCCCGCCGCTGTAGGTGAACTGGTCGGCAGTAACCAACGGCGAGGTGCCCCTCGGGGTGACGACGGTCACATCGACCGTCCCCGAACCGGCCGGCGAGACCGCGGTGGCGCTCGAATCGCTGTTCACCGCCATGGTGGTGGCGGCCGAAGAACCGAACATGATGGCAGTAGCCCCGGTGAAACCGGTTCCGCTGAGGCTCACCGTCGTCCCGCCGGCCGCCGGGCCCGAGGTCGGGTTGATGGCGGTCACGCTCGGCGGTCCGGGGATGTAATTGAAGCCCATGGCGGCGGTGAATGAGCCCCCCGAAGTGGTCACGACTACGGGCACCGGTCCCGCGACCCCCGACGCAGGCGTCGTGACGGTGATCGAGGTGGCGGTGTCGGCGGTGACCGTGCCGGCGTTGCCCCCGACGGTGACCGTGGCCGACAACAGCTCGGTGCCGCTGATGGTGACGGTGGTGCCCCCGGCGGTCGGACCCGAGCTGGGGGTGATCAGGGTGATGGCCGGGGGCAACACATAGGTGAAGGCGCTGTCGTCCGTAGCGGTGCCCCCTCCCGTGGTGACCACCACATTGACCGCGCCGGCGGCGTGCGTCGGCGTGGTGACGTCAATGGAGCTGGCGTTGCCGCCGGTCACCGTGCCGGCCGCTCCCCCGAAGGTGACGGAGGAGGGCGAGGACAGGTTGGTGCCGTTGATGACCACGGCGGTGCCCCCCGACGTCGGACCGGTGTTCGGGACGATCGAGGTGATGGTGGGCGGTGCGACGTAGGTGAAGCCCCCGGTGTCGGTGACCGAACCCCCGGCCGTGGTGACGACAACGTTGACCGAACCGGCACTCCCGGTGGGCGTGGTGACGTCAATGGAGATGGCGTTGCCGCCGGTCACCGTGCCGGCCGCTCCCCCGAAGGTGACCGAGGTGGGCGANNGCGGTGCCCCCCGACGTCGGACCCGAGCTGGGGACGACCGAGGTGATGGTTGCGGGCGCCACGTAGGTGAAGTGGTCAGCCGGCGTGATGGCCGATGTGCCGCCGGCCGTGGTGACCACCACGTT
>PMOE01000048.1 GCA_003161575.1 Acidimicrobiaceae bacterium
ACCACTCGTTGGGACTTAACCGATCCCTGACGCGTGTTCGGCTGATGCTTGACATCTTGGCCCCGCCGGCCTTTCGCTTTGTGAGTGAGAGGGACGCGGCCCAGTGCGTGCGGGGCGCAACGAAGTCTTTCTCGTTGTGGGGTCACCCCCGTTTCGACGTCACCCGTCGGTTTGGATTCAGCAACCCAGCACCCTCGATGCTGGCTCCGCCGACCCGCTGTCGGCGCCGGTGAGACCCGTGCGACAGGCACTTGTCCCGCCTTCCATTGGTAATTCGGCGCGTTTTCGGGCACAATGCCTGCCTATGAACAAGCGCGACCTTGCCAAGGCAGTAGCCGTCCAGTCAGACGTGGACCTCAAGACGGTCACTTCCGTCCTCGAGGGGTTCACTGACGTCGTCACCCACGCGGTGTCCAAAGGTGAGCCGGTGGCGATTGCCGGCTTCGCCAAATTCGCCAAGGTGGAGCGGGCAGCACGCATGGGCCGAAACCCGGCCACCGGTGAGGCCATCCGCATCAAGGCGTCGAAGAAGGCCCGTATCACTCCGGTGAAGGCGTTCAAGGATGCCGTGCTGTCTCCGGCACAGGCCCCCAAGCTCCTCAAGGGTGCATGGCCGATCAACGAGGACGCGGTTCGCGCTGCGGGCAAGAGTGCTCCGGCGGCCCCCGCCGCCCGGACGGCGGCGGCCAAGAAGACCGCGGCCAAGCGAGCCCCGGCCAAGAAGACCGCGGCCAAGAAGACCGCGGCCAAGCGCGGCCCCGCCAAGAAGACCGCGGCCCGCCGGGCCCCGGCCAAGAAGGCGACGCGGCGGCGCTAGCGCCGGCCGGCCGCCCAGCGGATTCGGGCGGTCCACCACAACGGAGCATCCACGCCAACCGGCGCGCTAGCCCTCCTCAGCGTTCCTCGGACTCCTCAGTGAGGACCCTGAGGGTCGGGTAATCCCCGATGCCCACACCCACCCAGCCGTCGTTCCCCTTTGGCCGTCGCGTGCGCTGCGCTCGAGGTCGACGTCGGCGTCTGATCAGCCATGAAGAGCTGATCTCCGATCCGCCAAACGCCAGCGCCCCGCCCCGCCCCGAGCCTTGAGCTCTCCGACGAGAGCGCGTCTTCGTGGGTCTTGGAGAGTCTGCCGGATACCGGCGTATCCAGAACTCTCATCCATTCGGTCGCTGGCCTCTCGGCTCCGGCGATCGACCCGGCGCTTGCGTGGACAGCGCCGTCACCTCTTGGCGGGCCACCCCCGCGACCAGAACCTGGTGGCGAAGGGCGCCCGATGGGTATAAAGAGACAGGCAACCCCGCCCAACGCGAGCGAGGTGGGCGAACTGAGGAGGAACGATGCGGGAGCGACACATCGGCGAAGTAGTCGTGAGCGCCATCGGACTGGGCGAGATGCCGCTGTCCATCGAGGGTCGGCCCGACGAGGACCGCGCCCTGCGCACGATTCACGCGTCGCTGGACGCAGGCGTCACCCTGATCGACACTGCTGACGCCTACTCGCTCGGTACCTATGAGCACGGCCATGGCGAGCGGCTGGTCGCCAAGGCCCTCGCCACCTACGGGGGTGACTCGAGCGGGGTGCTTGTCGCCACCAAAGGCGGTCACTACCGGCCGGGCGATGGCAGCTGGAAGGTGGACGGCCGGCCCGAGTACCTGCGCCAAGCGTGCGAGGGGTCCCTCAAGGCCCTCGGCGTCGACGCCATTGGGTTGTACCAGTTCCACCGGCCGGACCGCCGGGTGGCCTACGCCGAGTCGGTCGGGACCCTCGCCGAGCTCCTCGACGAGGGCAAGATCCGCATGGCCGGGATCTCCAACGCCTCAATTGAGCAGATTGACGAGGCCCGCCGTGTCCTCGACGGCCGGCTCGCGAGCGTGCAGAATCAGTTCTCCCCGGCATTCCGCTCGTCAGAGGGCGAGCTCGCGCACTGCGTCGACCATGGCATCGCCTTCATCCCGTGGAGCCCGCTGGGTGGGATCGGCAACGCTGTGGAGATCGAACGACGCCACCCGGTCTTCGCCGAGGTGGCTTTGGCCCATGATGTGACTCCCCAGCAGGTCACCCTGGCCTGGATGCTGGCCAAGGGGGACACGGTGGTCCCCATTCCCGGCTCCAGCCGACCTGAGACCGCGGTGTCCTCGTCAGCCGCCGCGGCAATCGACCTCACGGACGACGAAGTGGCCCGGTTGGATGTCTCCTGAGGGCGCCGGGCCGCCGGAGCGCTGGGTCCGCGGCCACTGCTAGGTTGCCCGGCCGAGGCCAGCCATGAACACCGCAGACAACATTGATGGCGACGTCGACGGGTCGGTGCCCCACACCTCCGACGCCCGGTTGCTCGCCGGCGCCTCGCTCCGGCGCCTCGGGAACGCGGTGGTGGCCCACCAGGCCGACGACGACTTGCTGACCGAGATCTCCGAGCGCGCTGACGCCCTGGCCTCGTTGGTCGAAGCGGCGCCGGCCCGCACGCACGCCTTCTTGGAAAGTGGGGTCAACATCTTCGAGGCCCCGGTCCCCGAGGGCGATGCGGGTGCACGGCGCACGGCGTTTCCCGACTGCGTCATCTCGGGGAGGGCCAACCCGATGGGGGTGGCGGCCCGGCTGTGGCGTGAGGGCGACGAAGCGGTGTGCCGGGTCACCCTGGGCGCCGCCTTCGAGGGTGCTCCGGGTCGGGCGCACGGCGGCATCGTGGCCGCTTTGATCGACGAGACGATGGGACTCGTGATGTCCATCTCATCGACCCCGGCTTTCACCGGGCGGCTCTCGGTCACCTACCGGGCACCGACCCCGGTCGGTGAGCCCCTCGAGGTACGGGCCAGGCTGAGCGATCGGACCGGGCGCAAGATGACCATCACCGCCGAGCTGCGCAGCAGCGAACGGCTCCTGGCCGAGGCCGAGGGCCTGTTCATCGTGGTCGACCCCGATCGGTTCTTCGTGGCCGAGGAGTAGCGGGGTAGTGATGGGGAATGCCCACCGAGACCCGGGCGTTCTACTGGGCAGCCCCAGCGTCATCCCAAGAAAGCGAGGCGGACCATGCCCGCGGTGACCGTCGAAAACGTTCTCACACTCCCCCAGATACCCGAGCCCGATCCCGCCGCCACTGCGGTGCGCCCGGTCACCCAGATCGCGACGGCCCCTCAGGGTCTCGAGGGCGAGGGTTTCCCAGTCCGTCGAGCCTTCGCCGGCGTCGCGCAGCCTGAGCTCGACCCGTTCGTGCACATGGACCAGATGGGTGAGGTGGAGTACGGCCCCGGCGAGCCCAAGGGAACCCCGTGGCATCCCCACCGGGGATTTGAGACCGTCACGTACATGATCGACGGGACGTTCCAACACCAAGATTCGATCGGCGGGGGTGGGCTCATCGCCAACGGCGCCACCCAGTGGATGACCGCGGGAGCGGGGATCTTGCACATCGAGCGGCCACCAGATGACCTCATCGCCAGCGGGGGCCTGTTCCATGGGATACAGCTCTGGGTGAACCTCCCGGCAGCCGACAAGTGGGTGGCTCCCCGCTATCAGGACATCGCCGCCCAGGCGGCGGCGCTCGTCTCTTCTCCCGACGGCGGCGCGCTGATCCGGATCATCGCCGGCGAGGTGGCCGGTCACCGGGGCCCGGGCGTGACCCACACCCCGATCTCCCTCGCCCACGCCACCTTGAGCCCGGGCGCCCGGTTGGTGCTGCCCTGGCCGACGTCGTTCAACGCGCTGGTCTACGTGCTGGCCGGCCAGGGCACGGTCGGAAACGACCGGCGACCGATCCACACCGGCCAACTGGCGGTCCACGGCCCGGGCGACGCCCTCGTCGTGGGCGCGGACGTGACCCAGGAGTCCCGGTCCCCCAACCTCGATGTGCTCATCTTGGGGGGCCAGCCGATCCGCGAGCCTGTCGCCACCTATGGTCCCTTCGTGATGAACACGCGCGACGAGTTGGCTCAGGCCTTCGAGGACTTCCACGCGGGCAAGCTCGGGACCATCCCGGCCGATCACATCGGGGACTGACCCGCGGTGCTGGCGACGGGAGCCTGGGGTCCTGACGACATCTCTGACCTGACCGGTCGGACCGTCCTCGTGACCGGAGCAAATACCGGCATCGGGTACGAAGCCGCGATCGAACTGGCGGCCCACGGTGCCCACGTGGTGCTGGCGTGCCGGAACCTCCAGAAGGGACGCCAGGCCGCCGACCGGGTGATCGGCTACCGTCCTGGCGCCTCAGTCGAAGTGCTCGAACTTGACCTGTCGAGCCTCGATGCGGTCCGCACCGCGGCCGACCGCTTCGCCTCGGAGCACGACCGCCTCGACGTGCTCATCAACAACGCCGGAGTTATGGGCACCCCGTACCTCATGAGTGCCGATGGCTACGAGCTCCAGTTCGCCACCAACCATCTGGGGCACTTCGCGTTGACCGGCCTTCTGCTCGACACCTTGCTCACCACCTCGGGTTCGCGGGTGGTCACCGTCAGCTCGCACGGTCACCGCCAGGGCCATCTGGACTTCTCCAACCTCCAGTTCGATCACGGGGGCTACACGAGGTCCGGGGCCTACGCCAACTCCAAGCTGGCCAACCTGCTGTTCACCTACGAGCTGGAGCGCCGGTTGCGGGCGACCGACACCACGACCATTGCCCTAGCCGTCCACCCCGGGTGGACCCGGAGCAGCCTGGTGGCGAACGGGCCGACGATCGGGGTCTCGGACAGGCGGTCCCGCCTCTACCGGGCCTTCGCCCGCCTCGGGGGCCAGTCCACGCCGCGCGGTGCCCTCCCCACGTTGTATGCGGCCACCTCGCCCGACGTGCGCGGTGGACAGTACGTCGGCCCGGGGGGCTTGGCCCAGCTCTACGGCCCCCCCGTCATCGTCGGATCCACCCGCCGCTCCAAGCGCGTCCACGACGCGGCTCGGCTCTTTGAGGTCTCCGAGGTCTTGACCGGGATCCACTACGACTTCGGGGTCACCGACGCGGCGGTCCCCCGGTAGCGAGGTCCGTTCAGGACCCAGCGTCGCGCTGCAACAAGAAGGTGCCCGTCGACCGGCTCATCAGCTGGAGTTCGCTGTCGCGCACCGTCGCCTCGCCGTAGGCGACCTGGCGCGCCATGCGGACCACGTCGCCCCGCAACCGGTAGGGCTCACCGGCGCGGGCCGGGCGCATCGTCTCGGTCTTGAGCTCGAGGGTCCCTCGGGTGCGGTCGCGGCCCACGAGGGCCGCGTTGATGGCGAAGTTCATGCACGCGTCGAGCAGTAGTGAATGCACCCCGGCCTGGACGATGCCGTGGGGATTGCAGGCCAGATCGGCCGGAACGAACGTCCCCTCCACCCAGCCGAGATCCTCCCCGTCGACCCCATAGCCGGTGAAGGACCCGCCGACGGCGGCGATGATGGGCATACCGCCGTCGCCGAGCCATCGGTCCATGTTCTTTGTGGCCATGGCGGTCACGCTAATGGCCGCTTTCCGCTGGCCCCGTGCGTCGCGCCGAGCCGGTGGCCGACCCGGCCGGCTCGGCGGCGCCGGTGAACACAATTGCGTACCCGGTGGGCTTGTGACCAGGAGAGACGGTTCCGAGCGGGCGGACGACGAGCCCTGGCACAGTAGTGTGGGAGTTCACGACCGGCAGGCACATCGAGTCGCCGGAATGGGAGGAGAGCCACCATGACCACCGCCGTCATCGTCGACGCCGTTCGCACCCCCGGAGGCAAGCGCAACGGCAAGCTGAGGAACTGGCACGCCGTGGACTTGGCGTCCGAGCCGCTCAAGGCCCTCCAAGAGCGCAACGATCTCGACCCGGCCCTCGTTGACGACGTCATCACTGGTTGCGTGATGCAGGTCAGCGAGCAGTCCCTCAATATCGCCCGCAACGCCGTGCTTGCCGCCGGATGGCCCGAGTCAGTGCCGGCCACCACCCTCGACCGCCAGTGCGGTTCCTCCCAACAAGCGATCCACTTCGCCGCGCAGGGAGTCATTGCCGGGGCCTATGACGTGGTGGTTGCCTCGGGCGTAGAGGGCATGACCCGCACCCCCATGGGGTCGTCGATCGTCCGGGACCTTGGATACCCCTTCGGTCCTCGGATGATGAAGCGCTACGAAGAGCGCGGCGGCCTGGTCAACCAAGGGATCGGGGCCGAGATGATCGCCGATCAGTGGGACCTGTCGCGCGACGACCTCGACCGGTTCGCCGCCCGCAGCCAGCAGTTCGCGGCCAAAGCCACCGCTGAGGGACGTTTTGAGAACGAACTTATCGGCCTCCCCATTCGTGACGATGAGGGCAACGATACCGACGAGTTCATCTCGACCGACGAGGGCATCCGTCCCGACACGACGGCCGAGACCTTGGCCGCGCTGAAACCGGCGTTCAAACCGGAGGGGGGCAAGATCACTGCCGGCAACTCCTCCCAAATCACCGACGGCGCATCGGGCGTCCTGATCATGAGCGAGGAGAAGGCCAAAGCCCTCGGCCTCACCCCCCGGGCCCGCTTCCATGCCTTCGCGCTGGCCGGCGTCGATCCCGTCACGATGCTGACCGGCCCAATCCCGGCGACCATCGCCGTGCTTGAGCGGGCCAAGCTCACCATGGACGACATCGACCTGACCGAGATCAACGAGGCGTTCGCCTCGGTCGTCCTCGCCTGGGAAAAAGAGCTCCACCCCGACATGGCCAAGGTGAACGTCAACGGGGGGGCCATCGCCATCGGCCACCCGCTCGGGGCGTCGGGGGCCAAGCTCATGGCGACCCTCCTGAACGAGCTCGAGCGCACGGGCGGCCGATACGGCCTGCTCACGATGTGCGAGGGCGGCGGCATGGCCAACGCCACCATCATCGAGCGCCTGGGCTGATCACCGGGGCCGGCGACGGCCCCGTGGCCTTCGTCGGTAGCATTCGCAGGTGCGTCAGCGCTGGTTGTCCAAGAGGGCGTTCGGGCTCCATCTGGCCGTCGTCGTCTGGGTGCCGGCGTGTCTGCTCGCCGGCTGGTGGCAGGTGAATCGGGCTTTCGACGGCAACGGGTTGAGCTACCTTTACTCGGTCGAGTGGCCGATCTTCGCCCTCCTCGGGATCTGGGGCTGGTGGGTCTTCATCCACACCGACTCGGACCACGCGGGGGCCGCGGGCCAACGGCAACTGAAGGCCGCAGCGGCCGAACACGAATCGGAAGGAACCGAAATCGCCCCCACCGGCTCGATGCGCCAGCCCCAAGACGAAGACGAAGAACTCGCCGACTACAACGACCGCCTCGCCGCGTTGGCCGAGCGCGGTCCGAAGACTTGGCGTAACACGTGAGCGGGATCGAAGGGGCCTTGTTGCGCTACCGGATCATGGCCTACATCGTCGGGGTCGGCCTCTTGATCCTCGTCTTCATCGGCGTCCCTCTCCAGTACGCGGCCGGTGTCCCCATCGTGGCGCAGGTGGTGGGTCCGATCCATGGCTTCCTCTACATCGTCTACCTGCTGGCCGCCCTGGATCTGGCCCGGCGGGCCCGCTTCACTCTCCTGCAGATGGCCGCCATGATCGGGGCCGGGTTCATCCCCTTTGTGGCCTTTTTCATCGAGCACCGGGTCACCATCCGGGTGCGCGACAAGCTCTTGGCCGACGAAAGCACCGGCGGCCCTTCCGGAGTGGGGTCGAACCCGCAGGGCCACTGATCGCCGGGACGGTTAGGGGGAGGCGGAGCTCTCAGATGCCGAGTTTCGCCGACGTGATCGCCTCGATCCCCGCGCGGTCTCCCTCCCAGGTGACCCGGGCTGCCGCTTGACGCCCGAAGGCAAGGAGGAGGATCTCACCGGGTGGCCCGCTGATCGTCACGAGCGGCGCGCCCGACTTGGCAGTGATCGACCCGAAGCCGGGCGCCTCGAGGACGAGCCCGCCCGCCGCGTGACGGCCCAGGGATCTGGCCATCATCTTGAGGCGGGACCACAGTGCCCTTTCGAGTTGGGGATCGAGTTCCCGGGGCTCCCAATTCTGCTGGGCCCGGCGCACGTCCTCATTGTGCACGAAGTACTCCGCCGTGTTCATGGGCTCATCGATGAAGCGCAGCCGGAGGGGAAAGGGCGGCCCGCGGCGGATGGCGTCGACCAACTCGGAAAAGCTGCGGCGCCTCTTCACCCGCTCTTGGACCCTTTCGGTGTGACCGGCTAGGGCGCCGATCACGAGGCCCGGCCCGGCATCGGGCCGACGCTCTCGGATGACCAGGTGGGCCGCCAGGTCCTCGGCCCGCCATCCTTCGCACAACGTGGGTGCGTCGTGACCCACTCGTGCGAGCTCGTCGGCCAGAGTTCGTCGCTCGCGCTGGGCGAAGTTGGTCACCGTCTGGGCCCGCTAGTGATATCGGGTTGCCATGAGGAAGCCAGCGAAGATCATCACGAGGCCACCGACGAGGTACCAGACCGAGACGCCGCCGGGGAGGACGTTTGAATAGTTCAGCAAGATCAACAGGACCCCGAGGATGAGGAGGGCGAGGATCGTCACGCCGAACCAGCGGGGGCTCTTGCGGATGTTCTTCGGGACCGGCGGGGTGTAGCGGCCACTCTCCTCGGCCGGCGTGTAGCGCCCGATCTTCGATTTGCCCGGCCCAGAAGTGCCCTTGGCCGTGGTCCGACCCGACGCCGAGTTTCCCTTGCCCTGGGCCCGACCCGGACCGGTGTTCGCCTTGGGCGTCATGAGGCACGAGGATAGCCAACCGGGCGCTTCCCCCCCAAAAGCGGCGGTACCATCGCTGCGTGGCGGTCCGGGTCCTGGTCGTGGACAACTACGACTCGTTCGTCTACAACCTGGTCCAAGAGCTCGGCGAGCTCGGAGCCGATCCGGTGGTCTTTCGCAACGACGCCATCGACCTGGTGGGCATCCGGCGGGAGCGGCCTGACGCCGTTTTGATCTCGCCGGGCCCCGGGCGTCCAGAAGACGCCGGCATCAGCCTTGCGGTGCTCGACGGGCTCAGCGGAGAGCTGCCCATACTCGGGGTGTGTTTGGGGAACCAGTGCATCGGCCAGGCCTTCGGCGGCCGGGTCGTGCCCGCCGCCCGGCTGATGCACGGGAAGACGTCGGAGATCCACCACGGCGGTACCGGCATCTTCGATGGGCTCCCGAATCCCTTCGTGGCCACCCGGTACCACTCGCTCATCGTGGACGCCGACTCGGTGCCCGACGATCTCGAGGTGACCGCGACGACCAACGACGGGGTGGTCATGGGGCTCCGGCACCGCTCGTTGTTCGTCGAAGGGGTCCAGTTCCACCCCGAGTCGATCCTCACTCCGTCAGGACCGAGCCTGTTGGCCAACTTCCTCGCCCAGGTCGACGCGGCCTGACACCGGTATCGTCACCGGGGCACCCTTAGGTGGTCGGGGTGGGCGTCGTGGTCGAGGTCGTGGTCGGGGTGGGCGTCGTGGTCGAGGTCGTCGGGCTGGTGCTCGGCGGAGCGGTCGCCTGGCAGATGTTGATGGTCACCGACGAGCTGGTCTGGGCCGAAGAGCCTCCCGTCGGGGACTGGCTCACCACGTTCCCGTTGGATGCGGGGTCACAGCTCGTGACGTTGTTCGCCGTCACGTTGGTGAAACCCTGCCCCTGCAGTGTGGATTGTGCGGTGCTCTGACTGTCACCGACCACATTGGGGATCACCGCGTTGCACGGACCGGTGGAGACCGACAAAGCCACGGAGGCGTTCTTGGCCACCGTCGTCCCGGCCCCCGGGTTCGAGGCGCTGACGAGTCCATTGCCAATCGAGTTAGAGCAGGCCTGTGTCGTGTTGCCGACCTGCAGCCCCGCGCCGGCCAGCGCGCTGCCGGCTTGGGCCGGGGTGTCACTGACCACATTGGGCACCGGGGTGGTGGCCCCCGGGTTCGACACGCTGAGCTGTACTTGGGTGCCCGTGCGTGCCGACGCGTTGGCGCTCGGGCTCTGGCTGATTACGGAATTCGCCGGTTGGGTGCTCTGTACGAGCCGCACCCGATAGCCGAGATTCGCTGCTTGCAACAACGCTTCGGCCGTGGTCAGGGATTGGCCAACCACGTTGGGCACGACAACGGTCCGTGCCGAGGGTCCCGAGCTGACCGAGAGGCTGACGCTGTCCCCTTTCTTCACGCTCTTGCCGGCCACCGGGTTGGTGGCGAGCACCGTGCCCGCCTTTTGGGCATCCACCTTCTGGGTGGAAGCGCCAATGGTCAGTCCGTCGTGCTGCAAGGTGGCGATGGCCGACGACGCCGGCTGGCCCACCACATTGGGCATGGCGAAGGTCCCGTTGCCCCCGATGTAACCGAGGGACTTGAGAAGCAAGAGGCCCACGACGACCAAGGCGACCAGCAAGATGACCAGCATCACCACGAGGCGGCGGGTTCGCTTGCGACGGGCTTCTTCTTCGGGATCGACCGCTTCTTCAACGACGACCGGATCGGCCAGGGGGACGACGTGGGTGCGCCCGGTCACCTGACCGACCACCTGGGTGGCGGCGGCCGCGGCGACGGCCGTTTGGACCTGGGTCGCCCCGACCTCGGTGGCCACCACCGGTCGACCCTCGCTGAAACGGAGCAGATCGGCCCGTAATTCCTCGGCATTGGCGTAACGCTGGTCGGGCGATTTGGCCATCGCCTTCATGATCACGGCCTCGAGGGCAGCGGGAACTGCAGGATTGAGCTCATGGGGGAGCGGCGGTTGGTCTCGGACGTGTTTGGAGGCGACCGCCACCGGGGTGTCGCCGAGGAACGGCGCCCGCCCGGTGACCATCTCGAAGATGACGACCCCGAGCGAATAGATGTCACTGCGGGCATCGACGCCCACCCCTTCGGCCTGCTCGGGGGAGAAATACGTGGCCGTCCCCATCACCGCGCCGGTTTGGGTGAGGCTCTCCTCGGTGTTGATCGCCCGGGCAATCCCAAAGTCGGTGACCTTCACCTGACCGTCGTCGGTGATGAGCACGTTGCCCGGTTTCACATCGCGATGCACGACCCCGTGGCGGTGGGCATAGGAGAGGGCGGCCGCCACGTGGGCACCGATCTCGGCGGCCCGGGGTGCCGGAAGCGACCCCGATGCCCGGATGAGGGCGGACAGCGGTCGTCCGTCGACGAACTCCATGACGATGAAGTACGTCCCGCTGTCCTCGCCCCAGTCGAAGACCGGGACGATGTTGGGATGGGACAGGTTGGCGGCCGCCTGAGCCTCGCGGCGGAAGCGTTCGACGAACGCTCGGTCCACCGAGAGCTCTGGGAAGAGGACCTTGAGGGCGACCGGCCGGTCCAAGAGGCGGTCTCGTGCCCGGTACACCTGGGCCATGCCCCCCCGAGCGATGAGGTGCGTCAGCTCGTATCGATTCGAGAAGACGCGCGGCGTCTGGACCGGTTCCATTGGGGTCAGAGCCTACGCCGGGGCCGGACCGCGGCCGGGTGACCATCACCCCTGGTCGCAAGGCAGTGCGGCGCAACGGAGCGGGGGGAAGTGTCGGGTCTCATCAGGTCGTGGGCGGGGGCGGCGCAGTGGTGGGCGCGGTCGTCGATGGTGGCGACGTCGTTGTCGCCGCCGGCGCGGTGGTCGGCGGAGTCGTTGTGGTGGTGCCCGCGCCCGCGGCCGTCGAGGTTGTCGTGGCGCCCGGAGCCTTGGCAGTGGTTGTCGTTGTGGCGCCAGCCGGGGGAGGCGGCGTGTAGTGGGGAGCCGGCGAGACGGGCGGGAGCGGGCCGGTGAGAGCCAGCGCCGCCTCGATCATCGCCTTCATCACCGGGCCGGCCGCCTTGGCTCCGGTCACGTCGAAGGCCTGGTCGGGCAGCACCACGGCGATGGCGACCCGGGGCTGGGAGGCCGGGGCGAAGGCGATCATCCACGCCGTCACCAACTGGTTTTGCTGACCGGCCTGGGCCGTCCCGGTCTTGGCCGCCACTTGGTCCTCGGGTAAGAACCCGACCTGGCCGGCGGTGCCCGAGGTCACCACTTCTTCCATGAGCGGGGTGATGGCCGCCGCCGTGGCCTGCGTGGTGGCCCGCATCCAGGGCTTCAGTCCGAAGTTGGTCACCAGATTGCCCTGCGAATCGCGGATCTGGGCCATGAGGTGCGGCGTCATGATGACCCCGCCGTTGGCGATGGCCGAGGCTTCGAGCGCGCCCTGCAGTGCGGTGGCCGCCACGTCCTCCTGGCCGATGGCGGAATAGGCCACACCTGGGAGGTTGTCTTTGAGCTCGGCCGGTGTCGGGAAATTGGACGCGACCACCCCGGGAATGTCGAGGGGGGGCACGGAGTCATAGCCGAACTGTGTTGCCTGCTTGTAGAGGTTGGTACCGCCGATGTCGAGACCGAGGTCGGCATAGCCCGGGTCACACGACGGTGGCAGCATCTGGGCGATGGTCCCGCCGCAGGGCGTGTTCCCGTCGTTGTGCAGCAACAGGTTGGAGTCGGGCAGTGGGGTGGCCACCCGGACCGGATAGGACTTGTTGACGAGCAACGGGGCGTAGTCGTAGGCGGCGGAGGTGGTGATGACCTTGAACGTCGACCCGGGGGCCCAGCGCTGTGCGTAGGCGAGGGAGGCCAGGGCGTCGTAACCCTGGGAGTCCTTGGCCACGGCGAAGAACCGACCTTGGTCTTGGGCGGTTGGGGACGTCGATGCTAAAAGGTTGGGGTCATAGGTGGGGTTGGCGTACATGGCCAACACCGCTCCCGTGTTGGGGTTGAGCGCCACGATCGCGCCGTCGCGCCCGGCGAGGGCCTGTTGCGCCGCCAGCTGCAGCTTGGGTTGCACGGTCAGGGTGACGTCGTCGGTGGCGGTGGTGGGGTTGAGGAACTGGCTGAGCGAGCGGGCCGGCTGGGCGTGGGCAATGAGCTGGTCGTTGTACTGGTATTCGATTCCCCATGTGCCGTACTTAATCGAGTCGTAACCCACGAGGTCGGAGAACAGCCGTGCGGTGGCCGTCGGGTACACCCGTTGGTATTTGTAGGAGCCCGGGATGTTCAAAGCCTGCGAGTACGCCAAGATTGAGCCATCAGCGGCCACGATGTCCCCGCGGGCGTTGTCGAGGATCTTGGCCTGATTGCGCGGGTTCGCCGATGCCGAGGCCAATTGGTGGGCCTGGCGGAACTGGAGATTGGTGAGCTGGATCAACACCAGCGCGAAGCACAAGATGAGGACGATTCCCAGCCAGCGGATACGGCGTCCCATCAGTCCCGTTCTCTCGCGGTAGTGGTCGCAAAAGCCACAGTCGGTCTCACGGGGCCTGCGGTGTCGTAGGCGACGCCGGTGGAGACGTCGTGGACGGGGGGAGGGTGGTCGGGCTCGGGGTCGTGGCCGCAGTCGTTGACGGGGGGAGAGTGGTCACCGGAAAGGTGCCCGTCGGCCCGATGACCGTGGTCGACGGACCGCCACTCTGGCCGCTGTTGAGCTGCTGTTGGGCTTGCTTCTCCTGCACCAAATTCTGCGCGTAGTGCTTCGCCGCGGCCAAAGAAGGCTCTTCGACGTCGAGGTTCAGATCGTGGATCCGGATGAACAGAACCTCGTCGGTCGTCACCCCGGTCCGGTCGACCACCTTGGGCCGGAACCAAAGCACCCCACCGGGGTGGCCCCGGTAGATGACGAGCTCGTTCTGATGGAGGGTCACGTACCAATCGTCGTTGGCGTACCACTTCAACAGGTAGTAGCCCCCGGCCACGACAGCGATCAGGAGGATGAAGAACCCGATGACCCGGAAGGTAACCCGGCGGGGGATGCCGGCGCGCCGCCTAGCCGCTCCGCGACTGAGCTTCTCCTCTTGTTCGGGGTCTTGGCCGATGGGCTGGTCCCACGCCTCGGTACCGACCGGTGCGGCACCCGGTACCACCGTGGTCGGGAGCTGCTGGATTGTCCCACTGCCGACGAACACGTCATCGGACGGTTGAGAGGGCACGACCGCGGTCAGCGCGTCGTCGGGGGAAGTCCGATCGACGGGACCGTTGGTCCGGGGCGCGTCGAGTGCCGGGGGGATTGGTGGTGGCACCGATGCGATGCCGGCAGCCACACCAGCAACGGGCAACGCTCCAGGCACCCCGACCCCGTTCTGCTCTCCGACCAGAACGTCGACCACCACGACGGTGATGTTGTCGTTGCCCCCATGCTCGTTGGCCGTCTGCACAAGAAGGCGGGCAGCGGCGGTCGGGTCAGGGACACCGCCGAGCACCTCGGCGAGCTGATCGATTGCCACCTCGTTGGTGAGACCGTCACTGCACAACAAGATGCGGTCGCCGTCATGGAGGTGGAGCTCCCAGAGGTCGACATCAACGTCAGAGGAAACGCCGAGGGCTCGAGTGAGGATGTGGCGATGGGGGTGGACGGCCGCCTCGGCCTCGGTCAGCTCTCCGCTGCGCACCTTCTCCTCGGCCAGACTGTGGTCGGAGGTGACCTGGGAGATATGTCCTTCCGAGAACACGTAGGCCCGTGAGTCGCCCACGTTGGCCAGAGCCACCACGTCGCGGCCGTCAGCCCCCGATACGAGGGCGACCGCCGTCAGGGTAGTGCCCATGCCCCGTAGGTCGCTTTGCACCTGACTCGTTCGCCACACGGCGGCGTTCGCTTCGGCCACCGCCTCTCGCAGACCGTCGGTGGATGGTTGCCGGGAGAACGCGGACCGAAGGGCGTCCACGGCCACCCGGGCCGCCACTTCTCCTCCGGCGTGCCCGCCCATACCGTCGGCCACCGCGAAGAGATTCGCCACCTCGAGGGTGAGGTCCTGGTTGGAGCCGCGGACCCGGCCTACGTCGGTGGCCGAACCCGAGCGAAGCACGGTCATTTGGTCACCTCGAAGACGGTCGCTCCCACCTGGAGCAAGTCGCCCTTGGCCAACTTGGAGGGCTTGGAAATCCGCTCGGAGTTGACGAAGGTCCCGTTGGTCGACGAAAGATCCTCGACCCAGACCTGTTCTCCCCGACGGTAGAGCCGGGCGTGGAGGGTCGAACTGTAGACATCGTACGTGGTTGGAACTCCGCACCCTGGCGAGCGCCCCACCGTCAGCTCATCGTCGAGGTCGTAGGTGCTCCCAGCTTCGGAGTCCGGCTCGATCACTTCGAGGAACAATTGCTTGCGCCGTTGCTTGGGTGGCGCGCCGTCCCCCACCGGCACGGCCGCAGTTGTGGCGGCATCCGCCTCACGGGCCGCCCGCCGACGGTCCGAACGGCTCTGACGCGGTCCGGCGGGGCGCACCTCCACCCAGACCGCTCGAACCACCCGAAGAAAGAAAAGGAAGATGAGGATGACGACCAGCCATTGGAGCGGGCGGAGGATGGCCGAATAGTTCGGTGCGGTGCCGATGAGCACCATGGCATTTCCGCCGCTCACGACCGTTCAAAGACGATGGTTGTCGACCCGACGTTGATCTCATCGCCACTCGCCAGGTCCTGTTCGCGGACGGGCATTCCGTTCACCCGCGTCCCGTTCGTGGATCCGAGATCGGTCACCACCACGGTGTCGCCCACCCGGCGAATTTCGGCGTGTCGACGACTCACGTTCGGGTCGGCCAGCACGATTGGGCACTCCGGAAGCCGGCCGATGACCACCGGATCAGCCCCGACGCTCACCCGCTCCCCGTCGGGCAGGATCAGTTCGGCCAAGGACACCCCGTCGGCACCTTCGACGACCTCGGCAGTGACGGCGAAACGACCGGCCCGGAGCCGGGTCCCCTCGTAGATCTGGACATCGACGGGACCGAGGAAGGAGTAGCCCTCAATGCGAGCGTGCTCACGGGCGGCATCGGCCAACTCGCGCGACAGGGCGTCAATGAAGTTGGCGAACCGGTCGACATCCGCAGGGGCGAGGGTCACCGTGAAGACATTGGGCGCGATGAGGCCATGGACGCCCACCCGGCGGTGAAGGTCCATCTCGCGCGTCATCTTGCGGCCGATCTCGATCGGCTGAAGGTTGCTTTTGAAGGGTTTGGCCAACGTCCCCTCCACCAAACGCTCGAGGCGGTTCTCGAACTGCTGGAGTCCCATGGTCCGTCCAATCCTACCGGTAGGTGGTTCTCTTGTGAGGTCTACCGGAATGGAATCCCAGGTCACGACCGGGATCTTGCCAATGTGAGCGTCGACTAGCCTTGCCAGGTCGCTCGGGCGAGTGGCGGAATTGGCAGACGCGCAGGATTCAGGTTCCTGTGTCCGAAAGGATGTGGGGGTTCAAGTCCCCCCTCGCCCACTGCACTACCTCCCACCTCCAATCCTCACCATTTACTAGTGCTCGTCATCCAAGGCAGAGAGGCGCTGGACAAGACGCGCCAATTAAGGTGCGGCCCAAAGACCGTCCGTTCTGCCTGGCCGCGCATCGGTCCGCAAACCGACAGGCGTCGCACCGGACAACGGTACGATTCGTTAGCACCAACAGGTCTCGTCCAACGAAAGCTGGGTCGTCAGCCGCCCGGTCCCTCAAGCGGGGAGCTATGAGCGACATGAACTATCCCGACGGGCGCGCAGCGAACGGAACAATCGCGCACCGCTTGTGCTCGGCTAACTTGAGCGCGAGCTTTGCTGTGTGCACGGCAGTCGCTCTGGCGATGGGATTGCTGGCCGCTAACGGTGCCGTGACGGTGCAGCACGATGGCGGTGGGACGGTACTCGTGTCTCTCGATCGGTGCGCGCCGCACGGGCACGTGGACTTGCACACCTCGGGAGTGGTGCTCTGGTCAACGCGCCGGCCAGCGCAGCTGCGCGCGTGCGTGCCCCCGAGGGGAAGTGTCCATCGGCTGGTGAGCGCGGATCCGAGCTCCTCCTTCGAGGACTTTCTCGCAGCGGGCCATTTCCTCAGCTTCGTGCGCGTCGAAGGCGCCTATGTCTACCTTGATGTCTTCGACGCGCTGACCGGCCGAGCCGTGCTTGAGCGCGACTTGGGGTGCTCGGGCCCCGACGGGTGCGAAGGCGCAGCGGCGAGTTTCCAACTCGCGCCCGACGGCTGGGTCGCGCTGATCGGCCAGCCCCTGCGGGCGACAAACGGCCGCGACGAGACGGTGGAGCTGGATACTGGACCCAACCTCGAGGCCACGCACCAGAAGTCGTGGGACACCTACGGAGTGAGCGTGGAACAGGGTACTGGATCCACGCTGCAGTGGTCACCGGGTAATGACACTTCGTTGTACTCGTTGCCACTTGGACCGCCGCTGCAGGCCCTCGGAACGAAAGCCCTCGAGGCCGGCACCGTTCGCGCCGTTACCCCGCTCCCGGCAGCCTGCTCACTATTCACAGCGATAGAAGTCCAAGCGGTGCTCGGCCCAGTGTCTCAGGCATCATCGGACGATGCTTGCACGTATACGACGAGTGCAATGCCGACGACTACTCTCACACTCACTCTGCATCCCGGCCTAACGCAAGCTCAGGTGACCGCCGTTGAGCATCAGGCCTTCGACGAGGTATCGAGCAATGCTTCTGGGTCCGACGTCGGACCCCCGGCTTACAGCCCTCACCTGTGGAAAGCCGCCTGGGACACGGCGGGTGGCGGTGAGAGTCAAACCAACGACCTGCGGATATTCACCAACCTTGAGCTCACTGTCGAACTAGTTACCGACGACCCGAGGAACCACACCGACGATACGGTCGGACCGTCCAAGACTTGGGATTCCGACACCGTAGCTGAGCACGCGGCCGACATCGCTTTCGATCGGCTAGCTGGCGTAATGATCTCCTACGAACACCGCTAGTCGTCGGAGCCCCGCAATCAGATACAGAGCTCCCTACTCCTCGTCGACAAAGCTGGTCGACAGACGACGTGATGATCGAGGGCCCCGCCGCCTGGCGGGATCAGATCAGGTCGTCTTGACGATCAGCACGGCGCATGGGGCGTTGTGAGCGACGGTGTTGGGCACAGATCCAAGGAGTCGGCGGGTTCCCTGCATCCCCTTGCTGCCGACCACGATGAGGTCGGCACCCACCGATGCCGCCTCCTTCACCAGGACGTCGGCTGCCCCACCAGAGGACGCGTGGGTCTTGACAGTCACCCCCTTGATGCTGGCGGCGGTGTCGGCGAGCATCTCGTCTCCAGCGAGTTTCGACAGTGCCGTACCCAGTCCGCTGTCGCCAGCGTGAGCCCCGGTGAGTGGGACCGCAACCGAACCAGAAGCGGCGCGGTAGGCGGTGACCACGTGGAGTTCGGCGTTGCACAGCCTGGCCAGATCGGCTGCCGTCGACACGGCGGAGTTGGCGGTATCAGAGCCGTCCGTCCCCACGACGATGGTGGAGTACATGGGTTGCTCCTTCTGTACGGGTGCCTCGATGCGAGTCCCATCGAGGTGCGGCTCGATCATATAGCTGCGCACCGATGTCTCGCTCCCGACCCCGGACTGCGAATGTCGATGAGGTCTCGGGTCGGCGATCTGCACCGAGAAGGAGACAAGCTGACGCACCCAGCTCCGATCTCGGGGTCGATCCCAGGCGCTCGGAGACTCTTGTGACTCAGGAGCGACCGTCGGCACGAACGTCTGCTCGGGTGATCGACCGGCGGCCGTATCGAGGACTGACCGACGAATACCGGGCTTGGTGGTGTGGGCTGTTCGTCGACCTCGAGCGAGACGTAGCCTGTCTTCATGGGTGACCAACCGTCCGCCGGAGGATCTGGTGATCCCGCCGAATCCAAGCCAAGCGGGCAGCCCGAAGGTAATCCCACCCTCGACGGTCCCCCCGCACGGCTCCTCAACGACGACGGGGTATTCGAAAAGCAGTCGGATTTCGAGGCGCTGACCGCTGCGCCCGCGCCTATGTTTGTCGACGCCACCGAGATCACCCTCAGCGCCGAGGACGAACGAGAAAAGGCGACCGAGATCGAGCGGTCCAAGCTGGCCACTGACAGCGCGCCGCCGCCCGAGTCATTCCGGGACGCCAACTTCGCTCCGCCCCAGGGCCGCTACCGTCTGGCCAATTTCATCCTGGTCATCCTTGTGGCCGCGATCTACGTGTTGCTCGTCTACTTCCACGGGTTGGACTGGGGCAGCTTGGCAATTGGTCTCGGCGCGGCCCTCATCTTGATGCTCGTGTTCGCCGTCAAGCCCCGGCGTATCATCCTCTACGCACTGACGTTGGGTGTGCTCACCTTCGGTTGCCTTGAGATCTGGAACGGGGCCGCCTTCCACACCCTCGACCTGAGCGGACCTCCCCCGGCTCTCACCGTGTGTGGCGAGACCTTCACGGCGCCAGGGGGGCAGGCCCCGGTGGCGGACGCCCGAGCCTCACTGGAAACGCTCACGCCGCCAGTGAGCCCGAATTCGCTGCGCAACGTGGGCACCACACCGTCTGGCATGTCCATTCTCGCCGTCCAGGCCTGCAGCGCGTTGAAGATCCCCCAAGTGTTCATCCGTGCCGGCGCTCACTCGTACTTCGTCTACAAGCGTCCGCCGACCACCTGACGGGCGCCGACGCACCTGGTCGTTTTGTTGCGGCTCCGTCAGATCGCCTCTGGTCACTTGTGGAATGTCGATCGCTTGTTAGAGCTGCGAGCTTTCACCGAGGGCTCGCTGCTGGTCTCGGGATGCGGTCATCAAGCCCTCCCCGAGAACGAGCCGACGTATCAAGCGTTCGGACGCTGACTTCGATCACATGGGTTCCCGGAACCTCAGGGACGGTACGGTCCATCGTCGCCAAGGTGCGTGCGACTCCTGGTCCAGTCATCGAGCCAAGGAACGTCGCGTCGCAAATCGCGCGGTCCCCGGGCCGCACCCCGGCTCTACGACCGAGTACCGTGCATGGATGACCCCCGACCGGTACACGCTGGCCGGGTCAGACGTCTCGATCCCCCTCCTCGGGGTAGGCACCTGGGCCTGGGGCGACCGTTCCACCTGGGGCATGGACGGCTACGACGCAGACCTCACGCGTGAAACGATCCAAGAAGCATGGGACGCGTCGATCGACGCCGGAGTCACGTTCTTCGACACCGCCGAGGTGTACGGCCGTGGAGAGAGCGAACGGATCATCGGCGCGATGCTGGCCCGTGATCCTCAACGGTCTGCCTCGGTCGTCGTCGCCACCAAGTTCATGCCGTCACCGCAGAAGCTGCAGGTCCGCAGCGCACTCCTGAAGTCCTTGCGGGCTTCGTTGGACCGTCTCGGACTCCCGGCAGTTGACCTCTACCAGATCCACGGCCCAGTCAGCCTTCGCTCCCATGCGGCGCTGGCCGACGCCCTGGCCGACGCTCACCAGGCGGGCCTGGTGAAGGCGGTGGGTGTCTCGAACTACTCCGAGAAGGGGACCCGGGCCATTGCTGCAGCGCTGCGCGATCGCGGCATGCAATTAGCTACGAACCAGATCGAGTTCTCGTTACTCCGGCGTTCTCCGGAGACGAGTGGCCTTCTCGCGGCCTGCACAGAGTTGGGCGTCTTGCCGCTCGCGTACTCACCAATCGGTCAAGGTCGGCTGACTGGCAAGTACTCGGCATCCCATCCTCCCCCCGGCAAAAGGAACTTCTCGAATCACCCGATGGCGGTCGTCGACAACGTCGTCGCCGAACTGCGGCGCATCGGTGACAAGTACGGGGGCAAGCTGCCGAGCCAAGTCGCCCTCAACTGGGTGATCGCAAAAGGTGCTGTTCCGATACCCGGCGCCAAGAACCGCCACCAGGCCGAGGAGAACGCCGGGGCACTCGGTTGGCGCATCGACGAGGAGGACCTCGCTCGGCTCGACCAGGTCGCCCTCACGGGAGTCCGGAGCCTCCAGAGCCGGATCTGGCAACACGGCTGAATCGGGGTGCGTCGACGGAACTCGGCGTCCCGAGGGCGCTCGACGTAGCTTGCGAGCAATGTCTCGTGCACCGGTGCCGTGACTCCGTCATGGACGATGATGGTGACCCCCGAGGCACCGTCTGCGTTCCGGTCCGAGAGGTCTGGCCCTGTCGTTGCCGGTGAGGTCCGCCTCCTCGCTGAACCGAAGACGTGGACCTCGTGGACAGGGGATAGCCGTTTTCGGCCGGTAGACTCGGGCGAAATGTCCTCGCCCCCACCGCGCCAACCCCTTTCGGCCCTGCCAGCACGACGGGCCCGGTCCCTGCGCCGAACCACGCACGTGGACATCGGGCCACCGGACGGCGGCCATGTCGCCGCCCCCCGGTCGGGCCGGGAGGAAGCACTCAGCGACGCAGGCTGTGGCGCGCCGGTCATCATGGTGGTGAGCGGCGCGGCGCGAGAACTGCGTACGTCAGTTGGGGGCGCGTCCACGGTCGTGGACGCAACGTCAATCGAAGCCGGTTTCGACGGCGCTCGCCGCCTGGCGCGGTTGGAGACCCGTCCGCACGCAGCATGGTCGCAGGAGTTGCTCGGTCAGCGTTCTGGTGGGGGATTCCGGCGAGCGCTCAACGCATCCGTACCCCAAAAATCCGTGGGGTCATTGGTATGGCAGGTCCTTGACGACCTGCCCGCGGCCTTACTCATCTCTGGGTACTCGTGGATGCGTCTCGCCCGCCTGGCTGGTCAAGATCCGGCGGGACTCGTACCCCCCGAGGTGCTTCCTAGGATGACGGACCTGTGCTCGGGCTGGCGAGACGGCGGAGTCGCTGTTGAGAGCGTCCGCCTGGGCCGAGGCGTCCCCGTGCAGGACTGCCCCCCGGCCACGGATCTCGGCGGCAGCGACCCCGAAGCCTGGCACTCCATGCCTGTCCTGAGGGCGGATTGGATGCGCCGTCGTCGGTGTGTCGATGTCTCACCGCTCGGCAACGGCACGACTGAGATCTGGGCCATGTTTCGCGACACGATCGCCGAGTCCGACGGAGCCGAGGTGGTGCTCCACGAGTACTCGTTGTCGTTGTCACTCGTCACCTCGGACGACGAGGGTCCCCTGATCGCGACGGTCGAAGCGACCCCGCATGTTCTGCCGTTCCCCGAATGCCCCGCCGCCGCCACAGCAGTGGCGGCGCTCGCCGGCCATCGCCTGCTCGCCTTGCCCTCGCTTGTCCCCCATGTGCTCGAAGGCGTGGGGTCCTGCACCCACCTGAACGATCTCCTGCGCTCTGTGGGCGGTGGCGCGCCGTCGATGGTTGCCGCGGGTACCGCTGGTTGATTCAATCACCAACCTTGCTCGGTGGGGATCGCGGCCGACGCCGGCGGCCGATGCGGCCTACCGGCGGCGGTCAAAGTCCCGGGCATGACCATCGTCAACCAGGGAATCGGGCAGGTCTCCGCCTCTAAGCGGTGAACGCGGCGACGCTGTAGGCGGGTGCGGCCCGGATCAGGCCGTGACTTCCCTAGCGAATCACTCCGTTGTCGACGAGTCGGGCGACCGTGACCGCCGAGAGGCCGCACACGTCTTCGAAGACGTACAGGTTGTCTCGACCGACAAACGGGGAAGACCTTCGGTATCCGCCTTGATCATTGTCGAGGCGATAACCGCTTCGCTCGGCGAACACTGAGCCGAGCACCTCATGGTCGAGAGGGACGAAATGGCCGCGAGCCATCAAGGTCGGATCCGCCGCCACGTCGCCGAAATCGGCAACGGGCACCGCTTCGACGCCCAGGCCCTGCAGCTGGACGGCAATATCTTGGGATTCGCGGGTCACCGTCCAGGCCTCGACCGCGTCGTCGATGAGCTTGGCGGCGCGGGTCCGATTCTCGACACCGTTCAGGGCCGGCCCTTCCCAGCCGATCGCCCCCCGCAGTGCCTGCCATTCTTCATCGGACCAAGTCGCAATGGCCACCCATCGGTCGTCACCGGCGCAGCGGTAGAGCCCGTGGGGAACCGCCGCCGGCGAGCGGTTCCCTTCTCGTCCCCACTCGTCCCCCGCATCGCAACTTGCCAACCACGGTGAGAGCGCGTACATGGCGGTCTCGAGCTGGGCCACGTCGAGGTGGACACCAACACCTGTCCGTCGCTGGTGCACGAGAGCGGCAGCGAGGGTGGCAGCCCCGAACCGGGGTGCGAGGGAGTCGGTGATGGTGCTCGCCGGTCCGATCGGCTCCCGATCGGGCCATCCGGTCAGGTGGTTGAAACCGGAGAGCGCGGAACCCAGAGCCCCGAACCCCGATTCGAAGCGCCGGGGACCACTCTGGCCATGGAACGACATGCTCAACATGACGAGTTCCGGGTTGGCCTCACGCAAATCCTCGTAGCCGAGCCCCAACCGCTCCAGGACTCCGGGGGTGAAATTCTCGATCACCGCATGCGCACCGGCGGCCAGGGCGCTCGCCAGTTCGCGCGCCCCGGCGGCCTTCAGGTCGACGGTGACTCCCAACTTGCCGGGGTTTGTCCACACAAACAGCGGGCTTCCTTCAAGCCCGTGGGGGTTGCTTGGACCGAGCGCGTAGACCCGCAGAAAGTCCGGTCGGGTCGTGCTCTCCACCCGGATGACCGTCGCTCCCTGTTCAGCGAAGTATCTGCCGACAAGGGGCCCGGCGACGCCCGAACCGAACTCGATGATTCGCGTCCCGTGCCACGGGAGCACTGCAGGCGCGGCGCGTTCGGGTGTCGGGACTTGGTCCGCGACCCCTGCCCCATCCGCAGGCCGGAGCCAACCCCATTCACTCCCCGCAAGGCGCACCGCGCCGAAAGAGCGCGGGACCGTCGCTGGCCCGTCGGCGTCGGAAAAGAAGCCCCGCTCTACGAGTTGGGCGCTCTTCCAGATGGCCTGCGCGTCCAGAATCGGCGCAACGAGCACCTGCTCTTCGATCGCCAGCCGTTCGAGCTCTGCCACCGTCATCGAAGAGAAGAGCTGGCCGAAGACCTCGGTCACCACGGACAGGAGCGTTCCCCCGGCAGTTTCCGGGCTGTAGTGCTCCCAATCAACGCCAACCAGCCGGTCGTCGCCTCCCTCGGCGGCCAGGGAAGCCAAGCGTTTGAGACTCGATTGACGCGCCGCGCCGCCGCGCAGGCCAAAGGACACCCATCCGTCCTCACAGGGCCATATTTCCCGGGTGTTCCCGATCGCCGATCCCGTGCGCTGTCCTCGGACGCCAAGAAGACCAGAACTGACCGGTTGGCCCAGGCAGGCAACGGTGAATGCTTCGGCCATGGACACATCGACACGTCCGGGCGTGCCGCGGACCAGCGCGGCGATCGCCGCGAACGCCGCTTCGGGCCCGGTGTGCACCAAACTGAGCGGGGCCGAACAGCGGACCGGAGGACGGTCCGGATCCCCGGTGGCCCACAGATTGCCGCTCGCCGCAGCAATCCCGAGGTCACTCGCCAACCAATCGGCACGGGGACCGACCGCGCCGAACGCACTGAGGACCACCTCGATGGCTCCGCTCGGAACTTCACCAATTCCCACTGGCTCCGCAGAGTCGAGTCGCAACACGATCCGGGCTCCCCCGAGCAGATCGGCGGCCGCTTCATTGCCGGACTCGACGACCGTCTTCCCGATGTCCCAGGCCCACGATCCCCGCTGCCATCGTCGATCCCATCGCACGTTGTCGTCCTCGATCGTCCGGTCGATGCGGATCACCTCCGCACCGAGGTCGGCGAGGATCCTGCCGGTCATACCAAAGGCCCGAGGGAGCAGATCAACCACCTGCAGGCCGTTGAGCAGTCGGAGCCCCGAATCGGTCATCACGAGCGAACAGGGGGGGTCGTCTGGACCACCGCGGCACTTCCACTGCGGTGGAGGCTCCCGGCGAGGGGGCGCCGAAGCCACCGCGACCAAATCGCGACAAGCCACCGTGCGCCGCGCATCGAGCGCTTAGCACGGCCTTCATCACAAGACACCGCGCGTCGGTCCACCTGATCTGCCCCCTGTTGTCGACCCGAGAGCCTACCGACTGGCTGAACTCACTGATTGACCGGCTGCGTGCGACAGCAAGTCCTGCCGTCGTAGAGTGTGCCGGACTCAGGGTGGGGAACACGGAGGCATCACGACCCGCACGGCGGGACGGCGGGGGGCGGCCATGCAGATCCTGCGACGAGCGGACAGAACGGCGAACGACGCGCAACCCCGGGGATCCTGACGGCACTCGATTTGGTTTCGACCGAAGGGCCTCTCTACGGCCGTTGGTGACCACCGGACCAACGACCCCGAACATCGGAGTTAATAGCTTCAGGGTTGGGCTGCGGTCTTCGGTGTTCGCTCTCTTCAGTCGTCAAGCGGGGGTCAGATCGACGATCAACCCCATTCGGTAACCGACTGGTCGGAATACTCCGCCACCGTCAGTCGCCGACCATGTTGATCATGGGGCGACCTCGAGAGCAGCACGATCCCACCCGGCCAGCTCGGCGGCTGCCTCGTAAGTGCTCTCAAAGAACGCCAGGAGCATCGACTCGGGGTCCTCTGCGATGCGCACCGACGCATAGGGCAGCACGAACTCGCCGAGTTTGTCGTCATAGAACGCCGCCTTGGGTTCGACCGGCCAGTCGGCGAAGCCGTCGGGCTGGGGATAGGCGTACGCGTAAAACAAGCCCTCGGCGTCCCCGCCCGGCCAGAACCCGCAACTGCTCACCTCATGGCTGTAGGCCAACTCTTGGACCCAGTCGGCGCAGTTCGGAACGCCGCCGGGATGCTTCGGTGCGGGGCGGCCCGAGAAGCGGGTCACAGCGAGATCGGGGGCGCCCCAGAAGAAGTGAACCGGGCTGGCCTTGCCCACAAAGCGTGCCCGAAACAGCGACATGACCCTGTGCGCCTGCAGCAGCGCCAGCCAGAACCGATGCACTGCGTCGGCGTCGTAGGAGGCATGCTGTTCGTCCAGCGCGAAGGGGGTCGCATCGGGCACCTCCACCGGCCGGGCGAGAATTGTCAGACGCACTCCGAGGTCATCGAGCGCGGCCATCGTTGCCTCGTAGAAGCTGGCCACTGAGCGCGGCTCTAGCGGAACCTTGGCAGTCTGCCCGTCGGATCTTCGCAGCTCGAGAACGTGATCGACGAAGTCGAACTCTATTTCGATGCCATGGCCGCCAGCGTGCATCAACGATGTCGTCAACCCTCGGGCCGAAACGTAGAGCGGAACCTGCCACCAATGGTTCACCATCGGTTCGAGTGCCAGGCGAACTTTGCCCACGACTTGGGTCCATAGTTGCAACGTGTCGCGGGTGTCCTCCCACGCCGACAGCGTGAGGTCAGGCCACAATGCGGACCGACTGGGGTCGGTGGCTCTCGGAGGACTCATCGGCAACCCGCGGCGATTTCCTCAGTCCGCACGGTCACCTCTGGGTCTCGGCTCTGATGTGGCACAGAAGGTCGGCGTTACCCATCTGGGTGCTCCCTCGACGAAGTGTGACCATCATGCCTTCTCTTGCGGTGACGTGCCCTCGTCGTACTCGACGGGGCCATCCCGCACGGCGCCGGCAGCTCGTGCGAACTACCGAAGGTGGCCTTCGAGAGGCTTTACAGCCCCTCTGTGTTCGACGGCTCGTTGACGCCACACGGCGCAACTTTCAACTGACCGTTGGTCGACCCCCCTCGACACAATCCTCAACGGCGAACGGTCGTGTGATCGGATCCCGCTGCTCGGTGGCGGAGCGCCATCGCGTCGCCGAGTCCGACGATGGTTCAGCTGGCAGGCCGACGGTCGGTCGGTTGAGGGGACCGCCACCTTCAGAGCCGGCGAAGCCGGTGTCACCGACCGCGAACACACCACCGTCGCCCAATGGTGGGTTGCATGATAGAATGGAGTCGGAAGGGAGGGGAGCGCAGTGCGGCGAAAAAGCTTCGAGGACAAGAACTGTTCGCTGGCCCAGACCCTCGAGGTCGTCGGCGAGTGGTGGACCATGCTGATCATCCGGGACTGCCTGTTGGGCGTCACCAGGTTCGAGGACTTCCACAACCGGCTCGGCATCTCGCGCAACATCTTGACGGACCGCCTGGACTACCTCGTCGAGCGTGGGGTTCTCACCCGCGTCCCTTACCAAGCGCACCCCGTTCGCAACGACTACCGCCTGACTGACAAGGGACGTGATCTGTGGCACGCGTTGACCGCGCTGCGCGAATGGGGTGACCGCTGGGTGGCACCCGACGGGGCCCCGTTGGTCCTCGAGCACACCGGGTGCCACCACCCGACGACGGTGGTTCCCACCTGCTCGTCGTGCGGCGAGACCCTCGATCTCCACTCAGTTCGTGCACGCCCGGGGCCTGGGGCCAAGCGCCGGCCGGCATGGGGCTTTCCGGTCGACGACCAGAGCCAGGCGGTGCACTGAGTCAGTCGTCTCACTCCTGTGGGCGGAGGCGGATCCGTGGTGGGTCGCATTCCGCGATGCAGCCGGTGGTGCGCCACCGGGCCCGGGGTGGGTACCCACCAAGTGAAGCCCCAGGAGGCCTTATGCCACGAGATAGCGGCAACGAATCAGGATTCGCTGGGTGGGATCCGGCCCGCCGCAAGGTCGTGGCTTGGTACGACCCGTCGATGACCGCGGCCGCCGGCTCGACCCTCAGCGGGCTCGACTTCCTCCGGGCCATCCGGGATGGGAAACTCCCTCCCCCACCCATCGCCGAGCTCATGAACTTCACGATGCGCGAGATCGAACCCGGACGGGTCCTCTTTGAGTGTGAGCCGGATGAATCCGCGTACAACCCCATCGGTGTCGTCCATGGCGGCCTGGTGTGCACTCTCGCCGACACCGTGGCGGCATGCGCCGTCCACACCACTCTCGAGTCGGGCATGGCGTACACCTCGATCGACCTGAACGTGAGCTATCTCCGGCCCGTCACTGCGACCAGCGGCGTGCTCCGTGCGACGGGCCGGGTCACAAAACCGGGGCGGCGGGTCGCCTACTCGGCGGCCGAGATCGTCGATGGCGCTGGCAAGCTGGTGGCGACCGCGACCAGCAGCTGCCTCGTCATGGGCCGGCGTGCCTCCTGATCGCCTGCGGACGATTGCGGCCTACCGGCCCTAGTGCGCCGCGGGCAATGCGACTCCGGCGCTCGATCCGCCGGTCGTCAGTGGAACGTGAGGCCTCCGTCGGCCACGAGCACCTGGCCGGTCACGAAGCTCGAGGCGTCGCTGGCCAAAAAGAGGGCCGGGCCGACCATCTCTTCGGGCTCGGCCAGGCGCCCCATCACCGGGGCGTTGGCCATGCGCTGCCGGATCTCTGCGGTGTTGTTGCGCACCATGTCGGTGTCGACGGGCCCGGGGGCGAGCGCGTTGACCCGGATGCCCCGTGGGGCCAGCTCGGCCGCCATCGAACGGGTCAGCGCCAGGAGGCCCGCCTTGGTTGCGGTGTACATGGCGAGGAATCCGCCGTGGGTGAAAACGCCGGCGCTGACCATGTTGATGACCGAGGCGTGGTCACTGTCGGCAAGGTGGGGCAACGCCCGCTGGACCAAAAAGAGCGGTCCGCGCTCGTTGGTGTCCTGGGTCTTCTGCCAGGCCTCGGGGGTGATCCCCCCGATCGGCTGGGCCAACGCGTTCGCCGCGTTGTTGACCACGATGTCGAGGCGCCCGTAGTTCTCGACGGTCCGATCGACCAGCGCCGCCACCTGACCGAGATCGCCCATCTGGGTGGGCACGCTCACGGCGTCGCCCCCGGCGGCCGTGATGGCCGCCGCCGCCTGTTCGCAGGCCTGCGGCTTGCGGCTGGCGATGACGATGGCGGCCCCCATGGCAGCGAAACCGCGGGCGATGGCCAGCCCGATGCCTCGACTGCCACCGGTGACGATGGCCACCCGACCGGTCAGGTCGAACAGGGAGACAACGCCGTCGCGGGTCGGCTCAGACAAGGGCCTCAGCCCGGGATCTCAGCTCTGGACGGAAGTCGGGGTGGGCGATCTCGGCCAGAGCCCTGGCCCGCTCAGATACCGTCAGGCCGACCAGCTCGGCCGCACCGAACTCGGTGACCACCACCCCGGTGTGGTGCCGGGGGGTCGATATCACCGCCGCCGCCGGCAACGTCGGGAGGATCCGCGAGCGCACCTCCCCGTGGACGGTGACCGTCGAATGCATGCAGATCAGCGAGTGGGCGTCGAGGTGGAGCTCGGCCCCGGCGATGAAGTCTTCGTGGCCGCCCACCCCCGAGATCTGGGTGCCATCCACCGCGTCGGCCACGATCTGACCGTACAGATCGACGCACATGGCGCCGTTGATGGAGACGAACTTGTGGTTCTTGGCGATGACCGCCGGATCGTTCACCACGTCGACAGGCAAGAAGACCACCGCGTCGTTGTCGTCGAGCCACGAATAGAGCTGAGCGGACCCGAGGGCGAACGTGGTGACCGAACGCCCGGGGAACTCCCCCTTCAACCGGTTGGTGACCTTGCCCGCTTGATGCAACAGCATCAGGCCGTCGGTGAACATCTCGGAGTGCAATCCGTAGTCCCCGCCCGGCGACCCGGCCAGACGGGTGGCCACCAGATTGGGGATCGTGCCGATTCCAGTCTGCAAGGTGGCCCCATCGGTGATGAAGTCGAGTGCGTGCTCGACAATCGCGGCGTCTGCTTCGATCGGGGCTGGGTCTTGGAGGGCCAGTGGCGGCCCGTGCGCCTCCACCATCACGTCGATAAGGTCGAGCGGCAACGTGTTGTCGTAATCAGGCGGCAGGCTCCGTGTCCGCGGCAGGTTCGGGTTGACCTCGACGATCAGGAGCCGCTCGGGGTCACGCCCTGCGGCGAGGAGCTCGTCTCGGGTCCCCCCGTAGTGCAATGAGAGGTTGACCCTCCCGTGGGTGTCGGGTGGTGCCGCCTGGACCATCATGATCCGGGGGGCGAAGCGGGCGAGGATCGGGCCCATCTGGCGAAAGCCACCGGGGACATAGTCGATTCGCGCCCCGTTGGCTATCGACAGCCGTTCGCCCGGTCCGAAGAATCCGCAGCGGTAGGAGACCCCCTGCTTTGCCAACACCGGATAGATCCCGAGGAGGAGGGCGCCGCCCAAGACGAGATCCTCCCAGTCGTCGCGCCCGCCGAGGGCGGTCACGAAGGCGTCCGGGTTGGCCGGACCCAGCCCGAACCCGATGGTGTCGCGGGTCCGAACGAGGGACGCCGCCTCCAATGGGCTCAGGGTCTTCGGGGCCACGGTGGCAGTCTGCCCGAATCCGGTCTGCCCGAACAGATCCACCGTGCCTCATGCCTCCCGCAGCTGTTGCGCACCGACGACGCTTTTGCCAGCCTGAGGGCACGACCAGGGCCCGGTTGCTCGTCGCTCTACGAGGTCACGACGATGAGCACACAGCGATGAGGAGCGGACCGCTGCACTACGACCCGATGGACCGAGCGACCCAAGCCGACCCCTACCCCCTCTACCGGCGCCTGCGCGAGGAGGACCCGGTCCATTTCGTGGAGCGGCCGAATGACCGGGGATTCTGGGTCCTGTCGCGTTTCGCCGACGTCTTCGCCGCCGCCGGCGACACCGCCACCTTCTCGTCGGCCGCCGGCCTCACCTTCGAAGACGATGAGATCGCCCGGCTCGGGCTCGCACCCACCTTGGTGATGATGGACCGCCCCGAGCACACGGCGTACCGGCGCCTGGTCAGCCGGGGCTTCACCCCCCGCGCCGTGGCCACCCTCGAACCGGCGGTCCGGGCCTTTTGCCGGGACCGGGTCCGCTTGATCACCGAAGCCGGGCGATGCGACTTCATCGAGACGCTCGCCGGACCCCTGCCCACCCTCGTCGTGGCCACCTATCTCGGAGTCCCCGAGCACGACCGGTCCCGCTTCGATGAGTGGAGCAGCGCCATCGTCTCGGCCAACGCCGCGGGGGACGCCGTGCACGGGGCGGTCGATGCGGTGAGCGCGCTATACGGCTACTTCACCGAGCTCGTCGCCCGGCGCCGGGTGGAGCCGGGCGACGACATGCTCTCGGACCTGGTCCGGGCCGAGGTCGGGGGCGCACCCCTCGATCTAGCCGAGATCCTCGGCTACTGCTTTGTCATGATCGCCGGCGGCAACGATACGGTGACCGGACTACTCGGCGGATCGGCCGTGTTGCTCGCCCAGAACCCTGAGCAACGGCGGGCGCTGACCGAGGACCCCGGTCTCCTGGCCGGCGCGGTCGAAGAGCTCTTGCGGATGACCGCCCCGGTACAGGGCCTCTGTCGCACCACCACGCGCGAGGTGACCGTCGGGGGGACCGCCATCCCCGGAGGTCGCAAAGTGCACCTGCTCTACGGCTCGGCCAACCGGGACCCGCGGGAGTTCGGCCCCCGCTCAGAAGCGCTCGATCTTTCCCGCCACATCCCCCGGATGCTCGCTTTCAGCGGTGGCCCCCACCACTGTCTCGGCGCCGCCGCGGCCCGGCTCCAAGGGCGCGTCGCCCTAGAAGAACTGCTGGCCGTCTGCCCGGAGTTCTCCGTCGACGTGGACGGTGGCCGTTTGGCCCCGGGGCCATTCGTCCGCCGCTACGAGAGCCTCACGATCGATGCCGGCCGGTGAAACTGGCGGACCGGTCCAGGAAGGTCGACTCGCTATCAGCGAGGGAGTGACCGGCCGCCGGCCCACACTCCCGGGGCGGGCGCCGCTCGACCACCGCCCATTTCGGTCCTGGTCGGCTCGGATTCCTCCGACGGGCCCTCCACGGGCGCGCCCGGCGCGGTGACCTGGATGAGGGAGCTGCGGCTCAACAGCACCACACCGGCGATCAGCACGAGCACGGCGACGCATTCCCCGGCCAGATGCAAGGGATCGGTGCGGAGGTGCTCACCGAAGATGAACACGCCGAGGAGGCTCGCCACCAGAGGGTCGGCGATCGTCAGGCCGGGTTGCGACGCGGCCAGCGGCCCGGCCTGGAACGCGTTGGACACAAGAAACATCGCCGCCGCCCCGCTCAAGATGAGCACGTAGGGGGCCCACGACGTGAGGACGCCGGCAAGGCCCTGGCCGACGTGAACGCTCAACTCCTTGATCACGGCCGCAACAAACCCCCAGGCGATGCCCGCGGCGATCGAGAGCAGCGCGGCGCGGCGGGCCGGCGACGGACGCCGGCCGCCGACCGAGACGTTGGCGAGGGCGGCCACGATTCCGGCGGCGGCAAACGTCGAGACTCCGGCCAGGAACCAGATGCCGCCGGTCGCGTGGGCCGCACTGCCCCCCCGTGGGTCGGCGAGGAACAAAAAGGCGCCGAGGCCGAGCGCCATGCCGGCGGCCGCCACCCAGTCCCGCGTGTGCACCCGGCCGTGGTAGCGGAGCGCCAGATAGGCAAAGACGAAGAGCAACTCGGTGGCGATCACCGGCTGGACCAGGCTGAGCTCGCCCTTGTGGAGGGCGGCCAACTGGAAGAGGAAGCCGGCGATCATGCACACGATCCCCAAGAACCACACCGGCCGTCGAAGCAGGAAGGTGATGAGCCGCCAGCTGAAGGAGATCTCACCGGGTGCGGGGGCGGCAGCCACCCGCTGGGCTACCGACGAGGTGGCAGTGAAGAGGCTCGCGACCAGCGCGAGCAGGATCTCGACGCTCATGGACTCGACTCGGTTCCCCTCCGGCGACCGCTTGGACAGCTGGACCGACGCACGAACTTCTACCTCATCGAGAACCCCGCCCGGGCGGATGTATTCCACGGGGTCCGCCCGAGCCAAAAGCACCCTGTTCAAGGCGTTGCACGCGCGGCGGGACCATGGGCGCCGCCGGGGGCCCGCCGGCGGCGGTGGAGGGCGACTGGGGCGGGGGGACCAGGGCCGATAGCCTCATCTCGCCGTGCCGACCACCGAGACCAACCAACAGACCGAGAGCCCCGGCGTCCCAGGCCCGGCCGAGGCGGGCGGGTCCGGGGCGGCGCGGGGAGGTGCGTTGGAGGGAACCGGTGACGAGAATCCGGAACCGGGCGCAGCAAAGAAGGGGTCCCGCTACCGGTGGGTGGTCGAGGCGGCAGCCATCGTCGTGCTGGCCCTGGTGGCCACACTCGTGCTGCGGACCTTCGTCGTCCAGCCCTTCTTCATCCCCTCGGGCTCGATGGAACCGACCCTGCAAATCGGAGACCGGATCCTCGTCGACAAGCTCAGCTACCACTTCCACTCCATCGATCGCGGGGACATCGTTGTGTTCGCGACGCCGCCTTCGGAAGACTGCGGTGGGCCGCCGGTCGCCGATCTGGTGAAGCGGGTCATCGGGCTCCCCGGCGAGCGCATCTCTTCGAGGGGCAATACCGTCTTGATCAACGGTCGGGCCCTGGCCGAGCCCTGGCTGCCGAAAGGCACAATTCTCGGTCGCGCCATCACGCCCACGGTGGTCCCGGCCAACTCCTACTTCGTGATGGGAGACAACCGGGACGCCTCGTGCGACAGCCGGTACTGGGGGTCGGTCCCCCGGTCGCTCGTCGTGGGCAAAGTGGTGGCCCTCGTGTGGCCGCTGTCCCGGTTCCACGTGTTCTGACCCACCCCTCGGCCCGTCGCAGGCTCGAGGTGGAGGCTCAGTGACGTCCGCCGTCGGTCCCCCGCCCGGCCGCTCGGGCGTCGTCGGATCCCGGCGTTCCCCGATGCTCGCGGTGTCCGGGGGCAACCAGCGGTACCGGTGGCTCTCCGGCGGCCGGCAGCACGAAGCAAATGCGCGTCCCGCCGCTCGGCGGCCGCTCCACCTCCGTCGGCAACTTCGCAGCGTAATCCGGCGCAAGGTGACGTCGGCACGCGGCAGTACCCCCACTGCCCACGTATGGGACGGTCGAAGTCATCCGAAGGTGAAGTCGTAGGCTTGCACGCCCTTGGAAAAGGTCAGCTGCAACAAGCCGCTCGAGTAGTGCGGCGACGAGATGAGGGTGTAGAGGTCGGGTACTCCCGCCACGTTCACCGTCTTTTGTCTCACGCCGTCGACCGCGACGGTCACCGTCCCGGTCCCACCGAGGACAAGGTAGACGTTGTCGGCCATGTAATTGAGCTCGATCTGCGCTCCTGTAGCGTCGGCGGTGGCCTGCCACTGGTGCACCGTCCAACTCCCGCCGAACGACACCTCGTCGGCCGGCAGATTCGGAGCCAGGTGGTAGGCGGTCAGCTTGTTGAAGATCACCGGTGAGCCTGAGTAACTGCTCAGCTGGAGACGCTCGTAGCCAATGTAGGTCTCCGGCGTCACCTCTTCTTGGGGGGTGCGGTCGGCCACGTCGGTCCCTGCCGGGAGACCGGTCGCCCCGCCGGCCTCGAGGAGAAGTCGGATGTCTTGCTCGGTCGCGCCGTATCCCCCTTCACCGAAGTCGGTGCGGCGGACGTTGCCGTTCTGGTCGATCAGGTACTCGGACGGCCAGCCCTGGTTGTTGTAGGCGTTCCAGGTGGCGTAGTTGTCGTCGATGGCCACGGGGTAGTGCACGCCGAACTGTGCGGCGGCCGCCTTGACGTTGGAGACGACGTGCTCGAAGGGGAACTCGGGGGTATGGACACCAACGACGACGAATCCTTTCGCTTTGTACTTCGAGTACCACGCCTCGACGTGGGGGAGGGTCCGCTGGCAGTTGATGCACGAGTAGGTCCAAAAGTCGACCAGGACCACCTTGCCGCGCAGCGAGGCCAGGGTGAGCGGCTTGCCGCCGGGCGTGTTGAGCCACTGGGTGATCCCGGTGAATTTGGGCGCCCGCCCGAGGACCGGGAGGGACCCGCCCGCCGTGGCCTGGGCCTTGGCGAATTCGTTGGCGTGCTCGCGGGTGAGTGCCTGCAGCTGCTTGTTGTGGGTCCCTTCGAGGTGGTTCTCAAGCGCACTCGTGTACCCGGGCACCGAGGTCTGGAGGGGCCGGGTCCAGTTGAGGGCGATGGCCACGGCGGTGAGGGCGAGGACCCCCCCGGCCACCTTGCGGACGGTCGGCATGTGGGTCCGCAGGCTCTTCCATCCCTTGGTGGTGCGCTGGGCGACCACTGCGAAGATGAGAAGCGGGACGGCCGCCCCGGCCGCATAGGCGATCGTCAGAAACAGGACGGAGAGGCCGACCCGGTGGGTGGCCGACACGACCGAGATGGCGGCCAGCACCGGCCCCGCGCAGGGCACGAATACGAGGCCGAGACTCACCCCGAGCACGAAACCGCTACCCGATCCGGCCTGGCTCGTCGCCCCGAGTCGGGCGAAGGGCCGCTCGAGCAGGTCGCCGATCCTCGGCACCATGAGGCCGATGCCGAGGAGCGCGAGCACGATGATCCCGAAGTCGCGCAGGTAGTCCTGGGGCAGTCCGAGCAGGCTCAGGAGGGAGCCACCGAGCAAGGTGAACAGGGTGAAGCTGGCAACGAGCCCGCCGATGATGGCGTAGGGGCGCCACCGCGTCGCGGTGGTCGCCTCGGCCGCACCCCCGGCCACGATGACCGGGAGCACCGGCAAGATGCACGGGGAGATCCCGGTGATGAGCCCGCCGAGGAACCCGATGCCCAAAAGGACGATCATGACCCCGGGTCACCCATTCGGATCTGCATCCCTTTCCCTTCGCCGCCCCGCTCGCAGGACTCTCCCTCGAGGAGTGCTCCCCAGAAAAGGTACGCCGAAGCCGGAACGAAGATGCTGCACCCGGCCTTACAAGACGATTACAGGCCCGCGGGGGCCCGGCTCATCCGGCCGGCGTCGTGCCAGCCCCCGCGGTGCCCGAAGACGCTGCGGCCCCCGAAGACGCTGCGGCACCACTGTCGGTGATGCTTGCCGCCATGTAGCTCCCGTCCTTCTGTTTGGCCCCGGTGATGATGACGGTGTCGCCGGGCTGGACGTCGCCGACGGTTCCCGAAGCCGAGACCTTGACGGTCGACGCCGGACCCGTGACGACCTTCACCAGCGCGCTCGTCGTCCCCTGCGAGATGTACAAGGTGCCGTTGGCGACCGCGCTCACCGTGCCCACCACCGAGTTTCCACCCCCGAAGCGACCCGCAAGGCCCGCAAACCCCGATGCGCCGCCCGCCCCCGTGGCGGTGCCGGTACCACCCGCCGCTCCGCCGCCCGTCGCCGCGCCACCCCCGCCGGCACCGGCGAAGGCGGACCGTAGGGCCGCGAAACTCGACGCGCCGCCCGCCGTGGCGTCGGTCGACGATCCTTGGTGCTTTTGGTAGAGCACCCCGCCGGCGAAGCCCACGCCGAGGGCCGCCACGAGGGCCAGGATGCTCGTGACCCGGCGCGCCTTGGCCCGCCCGGCGGCGTCGAAGCGGCGGGACCGCTCGAGGTCGTCATCGTCGGGCCAGCTGTCGTCGAAGTCGTCGAACTCGAGCGAGTCGCGGCCTGCGGGGACCGCCGGCAGTTCCTCGGTGTTGTGCGCGACCGCCGCCTTCGCCTTGGGCACCGGCATGCTCGTCTTGGGGGCGTCGTTCGCCGAGCCCGGCGGGGTCCCCCCCGCCATCGCCTCGCGGTCTTCGTCCATATCGGTCTCCTCTCCGCCGTACTCGCCGGCGCTCACGTTCTCTCGTCCATCAGGTCTGGGTCCGCCGGTCAGTCACGGCGCAGTGCCACCGCCGGGGGTAACGCGGCCGCCCGGCTCGCCGGATACAACCCGAAGAAGAGGCCAACCGCGACCGACACCCCGAAGGCCAGGCCGACCGAGTACCACGCGATGACCGGTTTTACGCCGTCGATCGTGAATTGGCTCCCGAGAAGACCGACCAGCACACCAACGAGTCCGCCCAGCATCGACAGCAGGACCGCTTCGGCGAGGAACTGGGAGAGGATGTCGCTTCGACGCGCCCCGACGGTCTTGCGGATGCCGATCTCCCTGGTCCGCTCGGTGACCGATACCAGCATGATGTTCATCACCCCGATCCCGCCGACGAGCAACGAGATGGCGGCCACCGCGCCGAGAAGGGTGGTGAACACCTTCGAAGTGGCCGTGGACGTCTGGATCAACGATGCCTGGTTCACAACGTTGAAACCTGGGTCTGCCGCCGTGGTCTGGTTGGCGGTCTGGAGAGTCGAAGTCGCCTCATCCTGGGCCGCAGTGGTCGTGGCCGACGACGTCGCCTCGATGTCGATGGAGGAGAAGGCGCCGTAGCCACTGATCTGGTCCTGGACCGAGGTGTAGGGGGCCATCACCACGTCGTCGAGGTCCTGGGTGCCGTTCGTTCCCTTGGGGGCCAACACACCAATGACCTCGAAGGTCCCGCTCCCGACCTCCACGTTGTCCCCGATGGGGTCGGCTCCCCCGAAGAGCTGGGAGACCACCGTCTGGCCGACGACCATCACCTTGGCGTGCGATTTGACCTGAGCTGACGTGAAGAACGAACCGCCGGCCATCGTGTAGCCGTGCATGGACAGATACGGCGGGGTCGATCCCACAAACGACGCCGGTGAGTACGACGTGGAATTGAAGGCCATGCTCACGCTCGATGCGCTCACCACCGGCGCCACCTGGGCGATGGCCGGATTGGTCCCTTTCTCCTCGAGAGCCCCCACGTCGGACGTGGTGAGCGACGTCGCCGGCGCCGGGCCGTTGACCGAGAAGCTGATCTGGGGCGAGATCACGAGCAGGTTGGTTCCGAGCTTCTCGATGGAGGATTCGACGGCGGCCGATGAGCCGTTCCCGACCGCTACGAGTACGATCACCGCGGCCACACCGATCAGCATCCCGAGCATGGTGAGCACCGAGCGCAGGCGGTTGGCGGCGATCCCCCCGAGGGCGATGCGGATCGAGTCGAATCGGATCATGCGGTTCGGCCCCCCGGGTCCCCGGCGACCGGCAGGGTGGCGGGTTCTTGGAGCCGATCGCTGATGACCCTGCCATCACGCATCTCGACCACCCGGTTCGCGAAGGCCGCCACATCGTGTTCATGGGTGATGACCACCAGGGTCCGGCCCTGGCGGTGAAGCCGGCGAAGCACGCCGAGCACCGACGCCGTCGCCACCGTGTCGAGATTCCCGGTGGGTTCGTCGGCCAGCACCAGGGCCGGGTCGTTCACGATGGCCCGGGCCACCGCCACCCGCTGCTGTTCGCCGCCGGAGAGCTCCGTCGGCAAATGATCGGCCCGTCCCGAGAGCCCCACCTCGGCCAGAGCCCAACGGGCCCGCTCCTGGCGTTCGGTCCGGCGGACGCCGGCGTAGATCAATGGAAGCTCCACGTTTTTGAGTGCGCTCATGCCCGTGAGGAGGTTGAAGGCCTGGAAGACCAAGCCGATCCCCCGGTTGCGGACCTCGGCCAGCTCGTCCTCCTCGCGGTGCCGCACATCGATGCCGTCGAGCCGGAACCTGCCCCGTGTCGGCTCATCGAGCAGTGCCAAGAGGTTCATGAGCGTGGATTTGCCCGAACC
>PMOE01000053.1 GCA_003161575.1 Acidimicrobiaceae bacterium
CGACCACGACGACGACCGAGCCGCCGCCGCCGCCGACCACGACGACGACCGCGCCCGCCCGCCGGGTGTTGTCCAGCTCGGTGACCGGCCAGGCCACCTGGTACGCCGAGGCGCCCGCCGGCTACTGCGCCAGCCCCTGGTTGCCCTTCGGGACGTCGGTCTACGTGGTCAACGACGCCACCGGGGCCAGCACCAGCTGCGTCGTCGACGACCGGGAAGCCGCCGGGCCGCCGCGCATCCTCGACATGTCCCCGTCGGGCTTCGCCCAGATCGCCGACACGAGCCAGGGCGTCGCCACCGTGACCATCTCTTGGTGATTGCCTCGAGCGTGCGGTGACCCTCTCGAGGTCTGACGTCCACCAGCTGCTGGGCGATCACGGCCTCCACCCGAGCCGGGCCCTCGGGCAGAACTTCGTCGTCGACCCCAACACGGTCCGCCGCATCGCCCGGCTCGCCGGCGTGACCGACGGGAGTGCCGTGGTCGAGATCGGGGCCGGTCTGGGCTCGCTCACCCTGGCCCTGGCCGAGACCGGGGCCCGCGTGGTGGCCGTCGAGATCGACCGGGGCATCGTCCCAGTGCTCCGACAGGTCGTCGCCGGGCACGGGGTCACGGTGGTCGAGGGCGACGCGCTCGAACTCGACTGGGAGGACCTGCTCGGCCCCGCCGACCCTGCCCGCCCCTGGGCGCTGGTGGCCAACCTGCCCTACAACGTGGCCACCCCCCTCGTCATCCGGGTCCTCGAGGAGGCCCCGCAGGTCCTGGGTCTGCTCGTGATGGTCCAGCGCGAGGTGGGGGAGCGGTGGGCGGCGTCGCCCGGCGAATCGGCCTACGGGGCGGTCTCGGTGAAGATCGCCTATTGGGGCCACGCCCGGGTGGTCGGGCGGGTACCACCGACCGTGTTCGTCCCCCGTCCGAAGGTCGACTCGGCCCTGGTTCGGATCGAGCGGCGGCCCCGTCCGGCGGTCGATCCGGCCGTGGTCCCCTACGATCGTCTGTGCGAGGTCGTCGGGGCCGGGTTCTCCCAGCGGCGCAAGATGCTGCGTCGCTCGCTGGCTGGAGTGCTCGACCCGAACGCCTTCGCCGCGGCCGACGTGTCGCCCGAAGCCCGGGCGGAGGATCTGAGCGTGGAGCAATGGGGGAACCTGGCATCGTGGGGACTTCGAGCAGGCGGGGGGAAGGACCGGCCGAGCGCCTGATGGCGCCGGCGAAACTGACCCTCTCTCTGGCGGTGCACGGGGTTCGGCCCGACGGCTTCCACGAGCTGGTCGCCGAGATGGTCTCGCTCGACCTGGCCGACGAGCTGTTGGTGGACCCGAGCGGCGATGCCCTCGAGATCACGGCCGAGGCCCACTCGAGGGCTCTCGGGCTCTCGGGTGGGCCCGACAACCTGGTCTGCCGGGCCCTCGATGCGGTGGGGAGGCGGGCCGGGGTGCGGCTGTGCAAACGGATCCCGGTGCGTGGGGGCCTCGGCGGCGGATCGACCGATGCCGCCGCCATCTTGCGCTGGGCCCGGTGCACCGACCCGGAGGTGGCGGCCGCCCTCGGGGCCGACGTGCCCTACTGCGTCGTCGGGGGCCGGGCCGAGGTGGTCGGCGTGGGCGAACGGGTCGTGCCCCTCGCCTACGAGCCCCGATCCTTCGTGCTGCTGGTTCCCCCGTTCGGGGTCGAGACCGGGGCCGTGTTCGGCGCCTGGGACCACCTGGCCGGGGCCCGGGGCGGGGCCGGCCCGGTGGGCGGGGGTCCCAACGACCTCACCGAGGCGGCGCTGCTCGTCGAGCCCCGGCTGGCCCACTGGCGTGACCTCTTGGGCCAGGTCACCGGGCACGAGCCACTCCTGGCGGGCAGTGGCTCGACCTGGTTCGTCGAAGGGGATCCGGCCTCGCTCGGGGTCGAAGGGCGGGACTCGCTTGTCCTCGGGGGGGTGGTGGCCCGACTCATCGCGGTGCGCACCGTCCCGGCCGGTTGGTCCGGGCCATGACAGGCTCCGCACGCGGGGTTTGGTGAGGGTGACGGCCTGATCAAGGTGCGCTGGCCGCCCGATGCCCGCTTCGCCTACTTGCCGGCCCGTCGCTGCCAGCGCGTGGCCTTCAGCATCTTCTTGTGTTTTTTCTTGCGCATGCGCTTGCGGCGCTTTTTGATCAGGGATCCCATGGCTCGTGCCAAGCTAGCGGGCCACCGGGCGTCGCCGCCAGGTAGCTTCTCTTGGGCGAGGTCCTGGCGTCGCCGCCCCCGGCGACACATCCCCATTTCAGGGCCCAAAAAGGAGCTCCGATGGCGCACCGGCTAGTTGGACTCGACCACATCCAACTGGCGATGCCGGCCGGCAAAGAGGCCGAGGCCGAGGCCTTCTATTCGGGTCTGCTCGGCCTCGTGCGGCTGGAGAAGCCCCAGCCCTTGGCGGCCCGGGGCGGGTGCTGGTTCTCCAACGGCCCGGTGGTGATCCATCTGGGTGTCGAGGCCGACTTCCGTCCGGCCCGCAAGGCCCATCCGGCGTTGCTGGTGGACGGGTTCGACGGGCTCACCGACCAGTTGGCGGGGGCCGGCGTAGCCGTGCGCCCAGATACCGACCTGCCGGGGGTCCGTCGCTGCTACGTGGACGACCCGTTCGGCAACCGCATCGAGTTGATTGACCAGGCACGCTGATCGGGTAGGCCGCCTCGGTGGTGGTGCGAGCGGTCCAACCGCGTGCCGAAACGTCGAACGGCAGGGGCGGAGTTGACCCCCGCCCCTGCCGTTCGAACCGCCCGGGGGGTGGCGGGACCGTGGAGCGCCGTTCGAGCCGGGGCCGTTAACGGCGACGACGACCCGGGCTGGTGCGGCGGACACGGGGCCAATGGGCTCGCGTCCTGGGTTGTCGTCACTACGTTGTGGGCTCTCGGCGGTCTTCGGTCGCTCTGGGCTGTCATCATCTTGGGTCCTGGGGCTTAACGCAGCGTGAGACAGAGCTAAGAAGAACTGAAGAAGATATCTGTGGACGCGGTTGCACAAGCCGGGGCACGTGCCGACACCACGGTGCGGGACTGGCGAAGGCGTACGGGCGGGCGGCCGATCCTCAGTCGTCGGCTCTGCCCGGTGCCCCGGCGCTCGGTGTGACAACGGGCAGCCGCAGGCGCAAGACGGCCCCCCCACCGGGGGCGGCCCCCGCCGTCACTTCGCCGCCTTCGGCCCGGGCGACCTGGGCGACGATGGCCAGCCCGAGACCGGAGCCTGGCAAGGCACGAGCGGCCGGGGCCCGGTAGAAGCGGTCGAAGACATGGGGGAGGTCGTCGGGGGCAATGCCTGGGCCGTGGTCGCGCACGGTCACATCACCATCGGCACACACCACCTCGACCACTGCGCCGTCCGGGCTCCACTTGAGGGCGTTGTCGAGAAGATTGCCGACCGCGCGCACCACGCCATCGTGGTGCCCCTCCACCCAGGTCGGCTCGCTGTGCAGGGCGAACTGCACGCCTCGGGACCGCCCGTGGGTGGCGGCGACGTTGAGCGCGTCTTCGACCAGCTCGTCCAGCCGGAAGAACGCGACCTGCTGAGGCCGATGGTCACCGCGGGCCAGTTCGGCCAGGTCGGCGATCAACGTGGTCAGTTCCTGCATCTGGGTGAGGACATCGTCGACCAGCACCGCCCGGTCGGTCTCCGACAGATCGTCGATCCGGCGCACGACCTCGAGGTTGGTCCGCAGGCTCGTCAGTGGGGTCCGCAGCTCGTGGGCCGCGTCGAGTACCAGCTGGCGCTGGGCCTCACGGGAGTGCTCGAGGGCGGCCAACATTCGGTTGAAGGCACGTCGGAGCCGCCCGAGCTCGTCGGGCCCACCGGCATCGAGACGCTTGGAGACATCGGTGGTGTCGGCCACGTCCTCCACCGACGAGGTGAGGTTGTCGAGCGGCACCAACGCAGTGCGGGCCACCAGCCAACCGAGCAGCACCGCGAGCAGGATGCCGGCGATGGCGATCGCGACGAGCGCCAGACCGAGGTGTCCGAGTTCGTCGTTGATGCCGGTGATCGACGTGGCGAGCTGCAACGCGCCGCCCGGTGGGTCGAGCGAGAGTGCGGGGCTGTTGGTGAATTCCACCTGGGTACCCGCCGGGAGCGGGGTCACCAGTTCGCGGACTTCGACACCGTGGACGGTCACGTCGGTGAAGAAATGCATGGACTGGCTCTGGGCGACCGAGATGATCTGGTTGTCGACGGGCAGTCCACCGGGCAACAGGACCGTCCCGTTGGAATCGATGACCTGAGGGGTGATGCCAACGACATGACAGCACCCGCCGGACGTGAGGGCGCTGCCGGCGGTGGCGACTAAAGAGTCATCGACCGAGTTGATCAGCGCGTTGCGAGTGGCGAGATAGGCGCCGATCGACGCCAACAGCACGGCGAACACCACGGCCACGGTGGCCGCCAGGACCAAGCGGGCCCGGAAGGTCACGGCTCCCTCAGGACGTACCCCACGCCCCGGACGGTGTGGATGCAACGGGACTCGCCTTCGGCCTCGGTCTTGCGCCGTAGGTAGCCGACATAGACCGCCAACGAATTGGTGCCCGAGTCGAAGTTGTAGCCCCACACACGGTCCAAGATGACGTCTCGGGTCAGGACCTGGCGGGGGTTGAGCAAGAAGAGCTCGAGCAGGTCGAATTCGATGCGGGTCAAGCTGAACGCCCGCTCGCCTCGTCGGGCCTCTCGGGTTCCGAGGTCGAGGGAGAGGTCACCGAAGCGCAGCACCTCCCCTTCGCTGCCCGACCGCCTTCGCAAGAGGGCCCGCAGTCGGGCCAGGAGCTCGGCGAGGGCGAAGGGTTTGACCAGGTAGTCGTCGGCCCCGGCGTCGAGACCCTGCACCCGGTCGTCCACCGCGTCCCGGGCGGTCAGCATCAACACCGGGGTGTCGTCCTCGGTGGAGCGCAGTCGACGGCACACTTCCAAACCGTCGATATCGGGTAGCTGGAGATCGAGGATCACCGCATCGGGCGTCGAAACCGCGAGGGCATGCAAGGCCGAGGCGCCGTCTGGTGCGGTGTCGACCTCGTAGCCCTCGAGGCGCAGGGCACGATCGAGGGAGCTGCTGACTGCCGGGTCATCGTCGACTACGAGCACTTTCACGTGGTCGCCATCTCCTTCCGGGGCGGTACCGACCGACCGGACCGCCGGGCATCGGCATCACAAGGCCCGGTGGCGCGGAGCCCCGGTGCGCGGAGCCTATCGGCGCCACCGGGGGTTTCCCGGGGACATTAGGAGGTTCTTACGCGGCCCGACACCGGGCCAAGCAATGCGTGGCCAGTCATGGCGAGGAATTACCGTATCTTCGGCAGTCTCGATCCGGGGTCGTCCAAAGGCAGGACATGGGACTTTGAATCCCAGAATGGAGGTTCGATCCCTCCCCCCGGAGCTCGCTTGGCGACCGCGCCGCAAAGACACATGCGGCGACCCAAGCTCGGGCTCAGACGTGCTGTACCGGTTGGGCACCGACCGTTCCGGACGGAACCGTTGTCTGGTCACCGGCCGGAACTGGCCCGGCAACCACAACGGGGGGCTGGATGGCGATCGGCTCGCTCGTCGACACACCCGACTGCTGGGCCACGGTGCGCCGCTTCGAGAAGAAGACGGGTGAGGCGACCCCGCCGATCAACAGAACGGCACCGACCACGGCGTAGAACACGCCGTTTGCCGTGCTGAAGCCCCACATGGTGGCGAAGGCAGTCGGATCGATCGCCACGATCAGCCCGAAGGCGACCAACACGACGCCAAAGACCCCCATGGTCGCCTTGGCCGAATAGGGGTAGGCGCCGCCGATGAGGAGCACGATGCCGACGATGAGTTGGATCAGGGCCGACATGGAGGTGAACTCCAGTCCGGCGACCGAGGAGCGGGTGAGAGGAATGACCGAGCTCGACAGGTGGACGCCGGACCGGGCCAGGGCCACGCCACCGATGACCGTGAGGACAAGGCCGGCGGCGACCGCGACGAACTGGGCGGGGCTCCATGCTGCTCGTTCTGTGACGTGGTAGCTGGCGCCGTCAACGCGTTGCTGGGTCACCATTGGGCTCTCCTTGTTTTGTCCCGGCGCCTTTGTGGCGCACGCTCGTTCATGTTCGCTGTACCCCCCGTTGCCTCGAGCCAAACCTCCGGCCGAGCCGTCGAGTCCTCGGGCACGCTCCGAACAAAAGGGTCCCCCCCGGGGCGCCACCTGACGAGAGCCTGGTGCCCCTTGGGTCGGCGGGTTGGATTCGCCGAGACGACGACGGGACCGCGAGGGTCTGGTTACCAGCGCTTGGGCCGCCCGCTCTCGTTGAGCTCGGCCAGGTACCGGTTGTAGGCAGCGAGTTCCGCGTCGGCCCCGTCGGTGTCGCCAACTCCTGCGGATGGCGCGCCCACCGGTCCGTCCTCGATCGGGAGGCTCTTGGCCCCGACCGAGCCGCTCGGTCCATTGTCGGGTCGCACCGAGCGCGCGCTGGCGGGTTCGGCGGTGGGCTCGTGGACGAGCGTCCACCACATGTAGATGGCGTAGCCGGCGAAGATCGGCCACTCGACGACGTAGGCCCAGCTGAGTTCGTTGCCCGATGTGGCCCGGCGCAGCTGCCACAAGAACAGCTCAGTGAAGGCGACCAACAGCGCCGCCACGGTGACGTGCAGGATCACCGACCGGGTCGAAAACCACGTGCTCCGCACACCCCGAGATTACGCCGCCCCGGGGCGGCGCCCGGCCGAGCCGGCTGGGCGCCGACCGGAGGCCTAGCCGATGAAGGCGGCCAGGAGGGCGGCCAGCTCGACGGGCTTGTCGCCCTGGATGCTGTGGCCCGCACCCTCGACGTGCTCGATCCGGGCGCTCGGGACCCGCCGCACCAGCTCGGCCTCGTCGTCGTCGTCGACCACCGAACCCGGTGCCATCCCGCGCACGAGCATGACGGGGACCGACAGCGCCGAGACCGCATCCCAGAGATCGCCGAACTCGGGGCGCACGCCGAACTCGTTGTCGCGGAAGCGGGCGTAGCGCCAGACCCAACTGCCGTCTTCGCGCTGCACCGCGTTGTGCAGGATGCCGCGCCGCAGCGAAGAGACCGAGCGGGTTGGGTTGTGCTCGACGGTGCGGGCCAAGAGCTCGTCGAAACTGGCGAACTCGGGTGGCCCGTCGATGAAGGCGGTGATTGCCGCCGCCTTGCCGGTGGTCACTCCGGGGGTGATGTCGACAAGGGCCAGGCGCTCCACGAGTTCGGGAGCCTGGGCGGCCAGGGCGACTGCGCTGAGCCCGCCAAGCGACATGCCGACCACCGCCTTGGTCCGAGGCGCGAGCGCACGCACGACGACCGCGAGGTCACCTCCGTTGTCCCTCGTCGACAGGGATCCGTGGGCCCCGCCGTCGGAGTGCCCGTGGCCGGGGAGGTCGACGGCCACCAGCGGGCGGTCGAGAGCGAGCGCGACGGTGTCCCAGGTGTGGGCGTTCTGGGCACCGCCGTGGAGGAGCATCAGCTCGGGGTCGGTGGTCCCCCACACGAGTGCGCTGAGCCGGCGACCCGGGGCCACCTCGACGCTCTCGCGCCGCACATCGGGCGGCCCGTCGTAGGGGAGGCCGTACTCCTCGGCGTTCTGTTCGAACATCCCGAACTCGTCGTACTCGACGGTGCCCACGGGCCGCAGCGTACCGTCCCAGCTGGCGTTGTCCGGGGTGGCACCCCCGAGGGGCCGGGGAGCGGAAGAATGACCCCATGACCGCCAGACCGCTCTCGGCCGTGGTCCTCGCCGCCGGCGAGGGGACCCGGATGCGCTCGAACCGACCCAAGCCGCTGCACCAGCTCTGCGGCCGCCCCATGGTGCTCCACGTGCTCGACTCGTTGGCCGAGCTTGAGGTCGACCGGGTCGTGGTAGTGGTCGGACATCGCGCCGAGTGGGTCACCAAGACCCTGATCGACCACGCGCCGGGCTCCCTTGACATCGAGTTTGTCGAGCAGGTCGAACAGCGCGGCACCGGTGACGCCGCCGCCGTGGCCCTGACTGGTCTGCCCGAGGACGACGAAGAGGAGGGCGACGTGGTCGTCCTGCCCGGCGACACCCCCCTGCTGCGGCCCCCCACCCTGGCTGCGCTCGTCCGCCACCACCGAGAGCACCAGGCCGGGGCGACCCTGCTCACCGCGGACGTCCCCGATGCCACCGGCTACGGCCGGGTGGTGCGGGGCCGCGACGAGATGGTGGCCCGAGTAGTCGAAGACGGCGACGCCAGTGAAGAAGAGCGGGCGGTCACCGAGGTCAACACGTCGATCTACTGCTTCCGGCGCAGTCTGCTGGCCCCTTCCCTCCGGCGGTTGAGCCCCGCCAACGCCCAGGGGGAGTACTACCTGACCGATGTCGTCGAGGTCCTCTACGAAGCCGGGTATCGGGTGCAGTCGTTGATGGTGACTGACCCCATGGAGGCGGCGGGCGTCAACGACCGGGCCCAGTTGGCCGTGGCCGAGGCCGAGTTGCGGGACCGCATCAACGAGCGCTGGATGCGTCGGGGCGTGACGATGTGGGATCCCGAGCGCACCTATGTCGACGCCGAAGTGGAACTGGCCCCCGATGTGTCGCTTCTGCCCGGGGTGATCCTGCGTGGGGACACCCACGTCGGCGAGGGAGCCGAGATCGGCCCGAACACCATCCTGGTCGACACCCACGTCGGCGAGCGGGCCGAGATCCGCCAGAGCACCTGTGTCAACGCGCTGATCGGGCCGCGGAGTCGGATCGGGCCTTACGCCTCCCTCGGCCCGGGTTCAGAGGTTGCCGAGGCCGATGTCGTCGCTCCCTTCAGCGTGCTGCCCGGAGGCCAGGACTGACGCGGTCCGCCGAGGGGCCCCGGGCCCAAGGCGGCGGCCGGCGCGACGATGTAGCGTCGCGTGTTGTGGAGCTGATCCCGAAGAGGCGCCTGGAGCTGGTGTCGGGACGCTCGCATCCCGCCCTGGCCGAGGCGATCGCCGGGCACCTCGGGGTGCGCCTGGGCGAGGCCAACCTCCGGGAATTCTCTAACGGCGAGATCCATTGCCGCTACGACATCTCGATCCGCGGCTGTGACGTCTTCATCATCCAAACCCACTGCGGTCCGGTGAACGATTCGCTGATGGAGCAGCTGATCATGATCGACGCGGCCAAACGCGCCTCGGCCAAGCGGATCACCGCGGTGTGCCCCTACTACGGCTATTCCCGCCAGGACCGAAAGTCGACCGGGCGCGAGCCAATCACGGCCCGACTGGTGGCGGACATGCTCCAAGCGGCCGGGGCCGATCGCGTGGTCAGCGTCGACCTCCACTCGGGTCAGATCCAAGGCTTCTTCGATCTTCCCTTCGACCACCTCACCGCGGCGCCGGTCCTCGAGGGCTACCTGCGGGATCAGCTGAAGGGGGAAGTCATGGTGGTCGCTCCCGACGCCGGCCGGGTGAAGGTCGCCGAGCGCTACAGCCAGCACCTGGGAGCCGATTTGGCCCTGGTTCACAAGACGCGGCCCCGGGGGACAGCCAACAAGGTGGAGGCCCGCCATGTGGTCGGTGACGTCGAAGGGCGCCACTGCGTCCTGATCGACGACATGATCGANNACCGCCGGGACCATCTGCGCGGCAGCCGAGTTGCTCTCCGAGGCCGGGGCGGCGGAGATCTGGGCCATGGCGACCCACGCCGTCTTGTCGGACCCCGCGGTGGACCGGCTGAAGGCTTCGCTCATCTCCCGGGTGGTGGTGACCGACACCCTGCCGGTGGCCGAGGACCGGATCTTCGACAAACTCGAGGTCCTGTCGGTGGCCAAGATCATCGCCGATGTGATCGATGCCGTCTTCGAGGACACCTCGGTTTCGGAGATCTTCGGGGGCGAGAACCTGGCCTGAAGCGGCCGAATCGCGGCCGGCTCACCTGGCCCGGCCCGGCTCGGGCCGTTCGGTGGTGACGGGGCGGCGGGCGCGAGTAACCTGGTGCGCTGTCCGCCGAGGCCCTCTGGGCCCGGCCGGTAGACCCGAATCGCCCGAGGAGACCAGCCATGCCCGAGATCACCCTGGAAGCCGAGGTCGGCCGTCCGCTGGGCAGCCGCCCCACCCGCCGGTTGCGTACGGACGGGAAGATCCCCGGCGTCATCTACGGGCACGGCACCGACCCCGTCGCCGTCGCCGTCGTCGCCCGGGACCTCCGCATCGCCTTGTCCGGAGAGTCGGGATCCAACACCCTCCTCTCGTTGCAGGCCGGCGACAAGACGTTCTTGACCTTGGCCCGTGAGATGCAACGCCATCCGGTGAAGGGGACAGTCATCCACGTCGATTTCCAGATCGTCCGTCGCGACGAGATCATCGCCGCGGAAGTTCCCATTACCTTGATCGGCGAGGCCCTCGAGGTGCACCACGGTGAAGGTCTGGTCGACCAACAGCTCTTCAACCTTCCGGTCCGGGCCAAGCCGGCCGACATCCCGACGGTGATCGAGGTGGACGTCACCGACCTGACCATCGGCGCCTCGTTGCGGATCGCCGACATCACGCTGCCGTCGGGAGTGAGCACCGAGCTCGAAGACGACGTCGCCATCGTGATCGGTCAGGCGCCGCGGGTGGTCACCCTCGAAGAGGACGAAGGAGCCGCCGAGGGCGAAGCGGAGGGCGAAGGAGCCGAGGGGGAAGCGGCCGCCGGCGAGGCCGGGGCCGAGGGTTCGGGTGCCGCCGAGGGCGGCGGCGGCGAGGGCTAGGTCCTGCGCCGCCTCTTCGGGGGCAAGAGGGCGGACAGCGACGCGCCCGAGCGCCGGGGGACCCCCGCCGATCTGCTCGTGGTCGGGCTCGGGAACCCCGGCGACGAGTTTGCCGGGACCCGGCACAACGTGGGTGCCGACGCCGTGGCGCTTCTGGCGGACCGCCACGGCGGTCGTCTTCGGGCGATGAAGGGTCACCAGGCGTTGGTCGGTGAGGTGACCATCGGTGCGGCCCGGGTCGCTTTGGCCGTCCCCACCACCTACATGAACGATTCGGGGGCAGCCGTGCGGCCCCTCCTGCGGCGCTTCGGCATCGACGACCCGCACGCGCTCGTGGTGGTGCACGACGAGCTCGACCTGCCCCCCGGGGCACTGCGGGTGAAGATCGGGGGCGGCACCGCCGGGCACAACGGCGTGAAGTCCGTGCAATCTCATGTGCACTCGCCCGACTTCGTGCGCGTTCGTATCGGGATCGGAAAGCCCCCGGGCCGCCAAGTTGGGGCGGACTACGTGCTTTCCCGACCGTCGCGCTCAGAGCGCGAGCTGCTTGAGGGGGCCGTCGTCTCGGCCGCCGATGCGGTGGAGCTGATCGCCACCCAGGGTGTCGAGGTGGCTATGAACCACGCCAACGGCAGTTGAGGGCCCGGTAGGGTGCCCAACGTGCCGCCGACGCGACCTGCGTGTCGTCGCCATCTCGGGCGGGGCCGGGCTCGGGCGCACGCGGCGCCAATCCCACCGGGACCCAAACAGCTGTTGAACCCGACGGTGCGCTGATGGCGTCGGACCCGGCGACCGCCGACGTCCCAAACGGTCTCGGGGCGCTCCCGGCGTTGCTGCGGGGAGAGCCGGCACTGCCGCACCTGTTCGGCGCGCACGACGCCACCCTGGCCGTTGCCGGTTCGGCCCAGGCGTTCGTGCTGGCCGGGCTGGCCCGCCTGAGTGGCGCCACGCCGCTGCTCGTCGTCACCGCCAGTGCCGCCGACGCCGAGCGCCTGGCGGGCGACCTGTCCTGCTTCTTGCCCCGGGCCAACGACGCGCCGGTTCCCCCATTCGGGGACCTGGCCGACCCCGTGGTGGTGTTGGGGGCCTGGGAGACGCTGCCCTTCGAGCGGGTGAGCCCGGAGATCGCGACCATGGGCAGTCGGCTGGCCGTGCTTTGGCACATGCGCACCGGCACCGGCGTGCCCCGGGTGGTGGTGGCGCCGGTGCGGGCCATCCTCCAGCGCCTGGCCCCCTGGGAGTCGGCCCCCCCGCTGACCATCGAAAAGGGGGCCACCGTCGACGCCGAGACGACCCTCGCCGCTCTGGTGGCCGCGGGGTACCGCCGCGAGCCCCAGGTGGAACACCGCGGGGAGTTTGCCGTGCGCGGCGGCATCATCGACGTGTTCCCCTCCACCACCGACCTGCCCGTGCGCATCGACCTCTTCGGCGACGAGGTGGACCGGCTGACCGCATTCGATATCGGTGACCAGCGTTCAGTGGCCGATCTCTCCGCGGTCCGCATCTTCGGTTGTCGCGAGCTGCGTCCATCGCCCGAAGTGCGTTCCCGGGCGACCGAACTCATCACCGCCGAGCCCTGGGGGCGCTCCCAGTGGGAGCGCTTGGCCGAGGGACAGATCTTCGAAGGGATGGAGAGCTGGCTGCCCTGGCTCGAGCCCGACGCTGCCTTGTTGACCGATCACGTGGGGGCCGACGCCCAGGTGGTGCTGGTTGAACCGAGGCGGGTGCGCGACCGCGCCATCGAACTCCATGACGAAGAGGGGGCCCTGGCCGAAGCCCTGGCCCAGACGTGGGGCGTTCCCGCCGAACAGTCCGTCTCGAGCGACGCCGGCGTCGGGGCGGCCGAGCGTTTCCCCCGTCTCTACCTTCCCTTCGACCGCCTGCTCTCGCACACCGAGGCGGCCTCGCTGGCGTTGAGCGCGGTGGCCGAAGGTCCGAACGCCCCGGCGGTGAGCGTGCGGGGCTTCGAGCCGGTGGCCGGGGACGCCAGCCGTCTGGCCCGCCAGGTGAACACGCTCGTGACCGAGGGCTACTCGGTGACCTTGTGCGCCAGCACCCCTTCGGGGGCCGAGCGTCTGGCCAGGGTCTTGGCCGACGAGGGGGTGATCGTGCCGGTGGCCGAGGTCGCCAGCGCGGCGGCGGGCGTCAGGATCCTGGCCGCACCGATCGCCACGGGGTTCATCGTGCCCTCGGTGAAGGTGGCGGTGATCTCTGAGGCCGACATCACGGGCCGGCGGGCGTCGCACCGAAAGGCCCGTCCCCGGGCCCGGCCGGCCGACGGATTCTTCGATGATCTCGCCCCGGGGAACTACGTGGTGCACCGCCAGCACGGTGTGGCCCGCTACGCCGGGGTCACCACCCGCACCGTCGGTGGCACCAGCCGGGACTACCTCGTCCTCGAGTACCGGGGGAACGACCGCCTGTATCTGCCGGTCGACCAGATCGATTCGGTCACCCCCTACAGCGGAGGCGAGTCCCCCACGCTGTCGAAAATGGGCGGAGCCGATTGGCAACGGGCGCGCTCGCGGGCCCGCGCCGCGGCCAGCGAGGTGGCAGAAGAACTTGTCGCTTTGTACCGGCGCCGGCTGGCTGTCGAAGGGCACGCGTTTGGTCCCGATACGCCTTGGCAGCGCGAGCTCGAGTCGGCTTTTCCCTACATCGAGACCCAGGACCAGTTGCGGGCCATCACCGAGGTCAAGGCCGACATGGAAGAGCCCCGCCCGATGGACCGGCTCGTCTGCGGCGATGTCGGGTTCGGCAAGACCGAAGTGGCGCTGCGCGCCGTGTTCAAGGCGGTCCAAGAGGGCAAGCAGGCGGCCGTCTTGGTTCCGACAACTCTGCTCGCGAGCCAGCACCACCAGACTTTTTCGGAGCGCTTCGCCCCGTATCCGATACGGGTGGAGTTACTCAGCCGTTTCCTCTCGGGTGCCCAGGCCCGCGCCGTGGTGGCGGGCCTGGGCGACGGGTCGGTCGACGTGGTCGTCGGCACCCACCGCCTGTTGGCCCAGGACATCTCCTTTCGCGACCTCGGGCTGCTGGTCGTCGACGAGGAGCAGCGCTTCGGGGTCACCCACAAAGAAGCGGTCAAGCGGATCGCCGACGGCATCGACGTGCTCACCCTCACGGCCAGTCCGATCCCCCGGACCCTCGAGATGGCACTGACCGGTATCAGGGACCTCTCTCTCATCAACACGCCACCCGCTGATCGCCGGCCGATCCTCACCTACGTAGGCGAGCAGGACGAGGCGGCGGTCTCAGAGGCCATCCGGCGCGAGCTGTTGCGTGAGGGTCAGGCCTTCTATGTCCACAACCGGGTCGCCGACATCGACGCGGTGGCCCGGCGCCTCGGGCGCCTCGTCCCCGAGGCCCGCGTGGCCATCGCCCACGGTCAGATGGACGAGGGCAGCCTCGAACAGATCGTGCTCGACTTCTGGGAGCGTCAGTACGACGTGCTCGTGTGCACGACGATTATCGAGTCGGGCATCGACATGCCCTCGGTCAACACCTTGGTGGTCGACAGGGCCGACCTGTTGGGCCTCGGCCAGCTCCATCAGATCCGGGGCCGGGTCGGGCGTTCGAATCAGCGGGCGTACGCCTACCTGTTCCATCCGGCCGACCGGGTGCTTACCGAACAGGCCTACGAGCGGCTCCGCACGATCGGGGAGCACACCGAGCTCGGCTCGGGCTTCAAGATCGCCATGCGTGACCTCGAGATCCGCGGCGCGGGAAACCTTCTCGGCGCCGACCAGTCGGGCCACATCGCGGCCGTCGGTTACGACCTCTACGTCCAGTTGGTAGCCGAGGCGGTGGCCGAAGCCCGAGGTGAGCCCCGACAGGTCCCCCCGAGCGTCTCGCTCGACGTGCCCGGTGACGCCCACCTGCCGGCCGCCTACGTTCCCGCCGAGGACGCCCGCCTCGAGGCCTACCGTCGCCTGGCCGGCGCCCGGACGCCCGAGGTGGTCGAGGACATCGCGGCCGAATGGGTCGACCGCTTCGGCCCACTGCCCAAGGCGGCCGAAGGACTCCTCACGTTGGCCCGTTTGCGGGTCGAGTGCCTGCGCATCGGGGTGAGCGAGCTGGCGGTGGCCCCGGCCCGGGTCGGTGGGGCCCGGTACCCGACGGCCCGGATCTCCCCGATCCACCTGCCGGCCAGCGCCGAGGTCCGGCTCCGCCGCCTGGCCCCCGGGGCCAACTTGCGCGAGGACACCCACCAGCTCGTGGTGCCCCTGGTCGGGCCCGGCCCTCCCGCCGAGACGCTCCGGGCGCTCCTCGTCGAGCTGATCCCGCCACCGGTCGGCGTGTCCGGGGCCCCGGTACCCGATTCGGGTAGCGACAGGCCAACCGGTAGCATGCCCGGCGCATGAAGCGCGTCGTTGTGCTCCTTTTGGTGATCGGTGTCGCGGTAGCGGCGGCGGCGTTCCGCGTCCCGTCGAACGCCGGGACGGTCAACGGCGTCGGCATCGGCCAGTCCTCGTTCAACGCCGACCTCGTGGCCATCGCGAACAGCACCGATTTCCAGTGCTACCTCGACGCCCGGATCGTTGTACAGAGCCAGGGCCAGGTCAACGGACTGCCAATCTTCGGGGTGGCGTCCAGCCAGGCCAACCCGCAGAACTTCACCACGGACTTCGCCGGCTACTGGCTCGGACAGCGGATCAACAGCGAGCTGCTCGAACAGATGGCTGCGGCTCGTCACCTGACGATCACCCCGGCCGACCTGACCTTCGGGCGCCAGGACCTGTCCGACACGATCGGCGCCACCATCCAAGAAGTGGCCGGGACCCAGTTCCAGACCTGCACCGCGACGGGGAGCCAGGTGTTGGCCAGCATGCCGGTGAGCTTCGTCAACGGGTTGGTTCTGGCCCAGGCGGCCGGCGACGCGGTGGAAGCGTCCTCAGCGGGCTATGCCCTGCGTGCGGGCACCTTGGCCGCGTACTACGCGGCCCACCGGGCCACCTTCGAGACCGTATGTCTGAGCGGAATCCAGGCGACGAGCTCGGCCCAGGCCACGACGTACCGGAACCAGTTGGTCGCCGGTACCCCCTTCGCCCAGGTGGCCGCGTCGGCCGGCGCCACCAACGGTGGGGTCATCGGGTGCATCTCACCGAGCAATGCCCAGAGCTTCGAGAGCGTCCAGTCGATCGTGGGCGCCTTGAAGGTGGGCCAGATCTCCCAGCCCTTCGATGACCGGGGCACCTATGTGGTGCTGCAGGTGACGGCGCGCAAGCCGAGCACCTACGCCGCCGCGACCGAGGTCGTGCGGGCCGCGGTGCTGGCCGCGGGGGCCACGAAGGCCGGCCTGTCGCTCGAGCACAAGGTCGAGACGTCAGAGGTCGCCGTCGATCCCCTCTACGGCCACTGGGTCCACGGGTCCTCCATCGCCATCGCCCCGCCGCCGAGCCCGCCGACCGCCTCGGTCCTCAACCCGACCGCCAACGTGGCGCCGAAGCCCGCCACGCCGGCACCGGTGGCCACGCCGGTGCCGGGGGCCGCGGGAGCGGGCTGACCGAGTGCCGCGTGGGCGGCGCAAAAAGGGGGCAGGGCACCTCGCGGCCACGACCGATGAGAAGGGGGGCCCCGTTCCCGAGGCTTCGCCCGCCCGAGGCCCGGCCCGCATCACCGTGGTCGGGCTCGGCCCGGCGGGCCCCGAACTGCTCACCGCCGCGGCCCAGGCGGAGTTGGCCACGGCGACGGTCGCCTACCTGCGCACCGGCCGCCACCCCGCCGCGGCGGGTGTCGGCGCCGTCGAGACCTTCGACGACTTCTACGACACGTCGGCCACCTTCGACGAGGTGTACCGGCGCATCGTCGACCAACTCGTGGCCGCGGCCGAACGTGCCGCAACAACGGGCGGTCACGTCGTCTACGGCGTGCCGGGGTCCCCGCTGGTGGCCGAGCGGACGGTCGAGCTGTTGCGGGCCGACCCGCGGGTCTCGGTCACCGTCATCCCGGCCCTTTCCTTTCTCGACCTGGCCTGGGACCGACTCGGTGTCGATCCGCTGGCCGAATCGGTGCGCCTCATCGACGGGACCCGCTTCGCCACGCAGGCAGCCGATCAGCGGGGCCCGCTGCTGGTGGCCCAGTGCTGGTCGAACCGTGTCCTCTCGGACATCAAGCTCTCCATCGACACCGACCTGGTCGCCACGCCGGCGCCGGTCACCGTGTTGCACCACCTGGGCCTGCCCGACGAGCGGGTCGAGCGCATCCGCTGGGACGAACTGGACCGCGTGGGGGCGCCCGACCACCTCACGTCGCTGTACATTCCCCAACTCGCCGTCACCGTGGGCTCCGACCTCGTCGCCCTCGAACAACTGGTGCGGACGCTGCGGGCCCAGTGTCCTTGGGACCGCGAGCAGACCCATGCCTCCCTCACCCGCCACCTCCTCGAGGAGGCCTACGAGGTCATCGACGCCATCAACGCACTGACCGAAGCAGAACTGCGGGCGACCGAGAACGGCACCCCGGTCGGCGCTCACGCCGTCCCAACGCTCGAGGCCGAGGCGGTCGCCCACCTCCAAGAGGAGCTCGGCGACCTACTCTTCCAGGTCTACTTCCACGCCTGCGTGGCCGCCGAGGAGGGACGCTTCACCCTCGCCGACGTGGCCCAGGGCATCCACGAGAAGCTGGTGGCTCGTCACCCCCACGTCTTCGGCGACGTGGTGGCCACCGATGCCCAGGCGGTGCTGGCCGGCTGGGAGCGGTCGAAGATGGCCGAGAAGGGCCGCGACAGCGTGACCGACGGGATCCCCACGGTGCTCCCGGCCCTGGCGCTGGCCGCCACCTTGCAGCGCAAGGCCCTCGCCGTGCACGGCCTCGACCTGCCTGACTTCGAACAGCAGCGCCAGAGGCTGCTGTCCGCTCTCGCTCGCCTCGCCGCGCCGTCCGGCGGGACCTCCCCGCCGGGCGAGGACGCGGCGGTCCGCCAGGTGGGCGAACTCCTCTGGGGCCTGTCCGATCTCGGGGGCCGGCTCGGCGTCGATCCCGAAGATTCGCTGCGCGCCGCCGCTCTGCGCTTCCGCGACCAGGTCCGCCACGCCGAGCACGGCTAGGCAAGGCGCGGCGCCACCGCTGCGACGGCATCCGAGCACTTAGAGTCTCCGAACACCGAAAGGAGCGACGCGAATTGGCAGCGAACGCAGCGGACGTCGCGGATGAACCGCTGGATCCTCCTCGTGACGGGCGGGGAGGATCGATCGATCCGCGACATCCCGGTCCCCGGCACGCCCGTCGTCGCCTGTGGCCGAGCACCACGTTCGTCTTGGCCGTCATCATCGTCGTGCAGGTCGGGACCATCGTCGTGTTCGGGTCCATCACCGCGATCCGTTATCCCCTGTGGTCCCCAGTCGACGAGGGGGCTCACTACGACTACGTGGCATCGATCGCCGAGCACGCAGCGCTACCAGTCCTCGGTAAGACTCCGGCCAGCGAGCAGGAGCTGGCAATCAGACAGGGTGTGTACCCGCGTCACACGACGATCGTGGTCTCCAAATTCGGCCTTGGGGGTCTGAGTTATGAGGCATTCCAGCCACCGCTGTACTACGTGGTGGCCAGCCCGGTCTTCCGCCTCAGCGGCAACTATCGAACCAAGGCGTATCTGCTGCGATTCTTCGGTCTGGTCCTCCTCGTCGCGGCGGTTGCACTTCTTGCCCGACTCAGTCGCCACGTACTGAAGAAGCGATGGCTCTACGGCCTCTCGGTGGGTCTGGTGGTCTTCATGATGCCGGGCGTCATCGTGCGGTCCGTCACGATCTCGAACGTGAACCTGGCGATCCCTCTGGTCATCGCCTGTGTGAGCGAGATGTGGATTGCCTGGGAGCGCAAATCGACGCGCCGGCTGTTGATCGCCGGCGTGCTCGTCGGGCTGTGCGTTCTCACCGATCTCTACTTGGTCGAACTTGTCCCGGTGCTGGCGTTGGTGGCGATCGACATCGCGCGCGATCGGCGCACTCGGGTCGATTCCCTCGTTGCCGGCGCGACCGGTCTGGTGGCCTTCCTCATCGTGCTCCCCTGGTTGATCTTCAACGAGATCGAATACCACGCCCTGACCGCAAGTGCGATCGCCAAGCGCGAGCAACTGGCGGTGGTCAACCCCGACCACCTCCGCTACACCTTGGGCCAGTTGCCCGGATTGACGACGTCAAGCCTGTTCTCCCCGCTCCTGCCCCAGGAGTGGGGTGGGTTTCTCCCGGCCCATCAGGTTCTGAGCCAGCTGGCAACCGATTTCCAGGTGCTGCTCATCCCCGGGTCCATCGTCCTCGCCGTCGCGCTCGGGCGGCGGTTGCTGACGACCGGCTATTGGATCCTGTTCGCTCCGTGGGTCGCGAACCTCGTGCTCTGCTGGTATATCGACATCGGCCAACAGTGGGAAACGGGTTCGATGGTCGCCCGTTACATGTACCCGACCCTCCCTCTGCTTGCGCTCTTCTTGGCTGCCGCCGCTCTGAAGGTGTTGCGGAGTCCGCAGCTGATTCTCGCGATGACGGGGACCGCTTCGATCTTTCTGATCGGTTTGTGGGCATCGTTGGTACCGATTATCCATGGCACATGAGCAGACGGATCCCGCGCACCGTTGCCCCTCACCGATGGATCTTGAGCGCTCCGTGCTCGTCGACACGGGACACGCCGCCGATTGCAAGGCGATGAGGGGGTGACAAGGTGAATGCGGATGCGGTTGTGGCTGGGGGACCGCAGCCTCCACCCCCCGTGACGGACGACGCCGGCACCGGGTCTGCTGCTCTGTCTGACAGCGGAGGCCCCGCCGATCAGCCGCGGCTGGCGCGACAATCGGTCTGCGAATTGTGGATCCTCCGCGCCGTTGCGGGGATGCTTGTCTGTTGTGTCCTCGCTTTCGGTGCGGTGGTCGCGGTGCGGACTCCTGTGTTTTCGCCGGTCGACGAGAAGGCCCACTTCGAGTACGTGCAATACGTCGCCGAGCACCATGCGGTCCCGGTCCTTGGTAAGCACTACCCGTCACTCAGCGTCTTGGAGCTCGATCCTTCGTTTTCGACGAAGCGCTACGGCACAGATCCGCGTCGGATGGGCATCGTCGGACTGGCCTACGAGGACTTCCAGCCACCTTTGTACTACGCGCTCGCCGTGCCTGCATACGAGTTGAGCGGGAACCTCCACACCAAGGTCATCGTCCTTCGTCTCTTCGATCTCGCGCTGTTGATTGCTTCGATGGCGCTCTTGGCACGCCTGTCTCGGCGCGTCCTAAAGGACCGATGGCTGGCAGGCTTTGCCGCCTCGATGCTCGCCCTCGCGCTGCCCGGAGTGGTGGTGCGAGCGGTGACGGTCTCGAACCTGGCTCTGGTGATTCCGTTGACGGTCGCTTGTGTCACCGAGCTGTGGATCGCCTGGGAGAACCGTGCGTCTCCGCGGCTGGTTGTTGCCGGAGTGCTCCTCGGTCTTGCGCTGCTCACTGATCTGTTCGCGGTGATCCTGGTTCCCCTCTACCTACTCGTAGCCGTCGTTGTCCTGTGGGATCGATGGAGCCGGCGCGAGATCGCGTTCGCCGGTGCGGGGATCCTGAGTGCCTTGGTGCTCGTGCTGCCGTGGCTGGCATTCAACCTCGTGGAGTACCACGCGCTCACCGCCACCGCCCTGGCCAAATCTGAACAGATGGCCACGGTGAACCCCCATCACCTGCACTACAGCCTCTCGCTCGTGGCGACCGAGGCCGGCTCATGGCTGGTGTCGCCGACGATTCCCCAGGAGTGGACACTGTATGGTCATCCGTTCCTCTTCTGGCTCTCTTCGGGCCTGGCGGCATTCGTGATCCCTGTCGCCCTCGTGCTCGGGCTGGCGCTCGGGCGTCGGATCCTGTCAGAGGGCTACTGGATCCTGGCCCTTCCGTGGATCCTGAACGTCGTGTTCTGCTGCGCCATCACGTACCTCGGTCAATGGCAAACCATGCTGTCTCGGTACACCGACATGACGCTCCCTTTGTTGGGGATACTCCTTGCCGCGGGAGCCGCCGTTGTCTTCCGTGATCGGTGGCCGTTCCTTGTCGCCGTCAGCTCCCTTGCCGTAGGTCTGGTTGCTTTGTGGGTCGGACTCGAACCGCAGATCCACCTCCTTCACGCCGCATGATCCGCCTGGACGGCACTCACCGGAGCGTGACTTGCGCGCTGTCGCCCAAAGTTGTCGCTCACGGTGACGTCCCCCGGGTGGCTGCTTCCCCGAATTGGGGGCTCTGAGCAGGTAGCATTGCTTCCCAGCGCGCCTCGCCAGGGGAGGCGCAAGGGAGCGCACACGTGAGCACGGTTGAGCACGTCGTCGGACGGGAGATCCTCGATTCGCGAGGGAACCCGACGGTCGAGGTTGAAGTCCTTCTCGATTCGGGGGCCCGGGGCCGGGCCATCGCCCCGTCGGGGGCCTCAACCGGGGCCGGGGAGGCGGTGGAACTGCGCGACGGGGGTGACCGGTACGGTGGAAAAGGCGTTCTGCGCGCAGTGGGCAATGTCAACGGCGAAATTGCCGACGCCATCGTCGGGCTCGACGCGCTGGACCAGCGCGGGATCGACTTCACCCTGATCGATCTCGATGGCACACCGGATAAGGGGCGGCTCGGCGCCAACGCACTGCTGGCGACCTCTCTCGGGGTCATCAAAGCAGTGGCCGACGAGCTCGAAGTTCCCCTCTATCGGGCCATCGGTGGGGCCAACGCCCACGTCCTGCCGGTCCCCATGTTCAACGTCATCAATGGGGGGGCACACGCCCGCAACTCCATCGACTTTCAAGAGTTCATGTTCATGCCAGTCGGTGCCGCCTCGTTCGGCGAGGCCCTGCGGTGGGGCGCCGAGGCATACCACGCGCTCCGCGGCGTGCTGGCCGACCGCGGGCTGTCGACCAACGTCGGCGACGAGGGCGGGTTCGCACCCGACCTCCCCTCCAACGAAGACGCCGTGAAGATCCTGCTGGAAGCGATCGAGGCGGCCGGCCGGGTACCCGGAGACGAGATAGCGCTGGCCCTCGATCCAGCGACCAGCGAGCTGTGGAAGGACGGGGCCTACGTGCTGGCCGGGGAGGGGCGGACGATCTCCTCACAAGAGCTGGCCGGGTACTGGGTCGAGCTGGTCGACCGTTACCCGATCGTGTCGATCGAGGACGGGATGGCCGAAGACGACTGGGACGGATGGGTCGCGCACACAGCGACCCTCGGCGATCGGGTGCAACTCGTCGGTGACGACGTCTTCGTGACCAATGTCGAGCTGATCGAGCGGGGGATCCAGTCCGATGTGGCCAACGCCGTGTTGATCAAGGTGAACCAGATCGGCACCCTGACCGAGACCCTCGCCGCGGTGGATCTCGCCACCCGGTCCTCGTACCGGGCCGTCATCTCGCATCGATCGGGGGAGACTGAAGATACGACCATCGCCGATCTGGCTGTCGCGGTGAACGCCGGTCAGATCAAGGCGGGGGCGCCGGCCCGCTCGGACCGCGTCGCAAAGTACAACCAGTTGCTTCGGATCGAAGAGGACCTCGGTGCATCGGCGGCGTTCTGGGGAGCGTCAGCCCTCGGGGGCGGGGGACGTGGCGAGCTCTAGGGTCGCCACGCGGAGCAAGTCGGCGACCGCTCGGAAACGGGCGTCCGCGGCCAGCGGCGCGCGCCCGAAGTCCGGGGGCCGGAAACGGAGACCGACAAAACCTTCGGGCGCCGGCCGCTCGCGTCCCGAGAGCCGGGCCGAGCAGCGGCGCGTGGCCACGGTTCGCCGCGCCCGCATCTTGTTGATCGGCGCCATTTCGGTATCGGTGCTGGTTCTCGGCGCCTGGTTCCCGGCCAGCGCCCTCTACCAACAGCGACAGCAGCTGGCGGCCACATCGACCCAGCTCAACGCCCTTCATGCTGAGGACAAGGCGCTGACCGTCGAGCGGCAGCGCCTGAGCGAACCCTCCGAGATCGAGCGCATCGCCCGCCAGCAGTACCAGCTGATCCAGCCGGGCCAACGGGCCTACCAGGTGCTGCCCTTCAACGGCGCCAGCAGTGCCACGAGCCCCTATCCGGGCGACCCCGGTCTGCAGGCTCCGGTTGCTCCGAGCGGCGATTCCGAGCTTCCGGCCGGATCGGCGACCGCCACTTCGCCTCCGAGTTCGACGGCGCCCGATCACAAGGCCACCAGCTCGACGAGCACCCGCACAACCGCGGCGACGCCGAACAAGAGTCTGCTCTCGCGGATCGCGCTGACCCTCGAGTTCTGGCGTTGAGCTCGGGCCCACCGCCGGGCCCCGACGATATCGCCGCGGTGACCGCCCTCCTCGGCCGAAGGCCCGGTGGTGCGTTTTCGGTGGTTGTACGGGCTCGCGACGGTGCACCGGTCGTGATCGCCAACGCGCCGTTGATGGACGACGGCCGCCCCATGCCCACCCGCTACTGGTTGGTCGAACCGCGGCTGCGCGAGCAGGTCAGCCGACTCGAGTCCACCGGAGGGGTCCGCCTGGCCGAGACCTTGGTCGACGGGGACGCCCTAGTTCGGGCCCACGCCCGCTACGCGGCCGAGCGCGATGCTCTCATCCCGGCCGACCATCGCGGCCCGCGGCCATCCGGCGGGGTGGGTGGAACACGCCGCGGGGTCAAGTGCCTCCACGCCCACCTGGCCTGGTGGCTGGCGGGGGGTGACGACCCGGTGGGCGAGTGGGTGGCCGTTCGCCTGGAGCTCGATCCCCGGCCCGGGCCCTGACCGATGGGCGGCGTTCGGATCGCCACGGACCAGCCCACTAGGCCCAAGGGCCGGGAACGGTCGTTCCGGGCCGCCCCGGCGCCGGGTACCGGTCCTCGGTCGTTCCTCTCCTCAGCCGATCGCCAATTGCGGTCCCTCGTGGGAGCGGGCACTTCGCGCCAGGTTCATCTTTTCTGTGCGCTCGAGCGGACGTAGATACCGAAGACACCGCAGGATGACGATGAGACCGACTGGCGGACGTAGCCCAATGAGCCGAGTGGCTTGGCCTGCCGCAATTCGTTTCTCACACTCAAGCCGGAAACGAGCGCGACATCCGGTCGGGTCGAACTCGTCGGTGTCTCGTAGCGGGTGGACGCGTTTTTGAGGGCCAGCGGAACGACATACACGGGTTTCCCCTCGGCCGCGATGCTCATTAGCACCCACAATGGATACTCGATGTCAATGTACCGTTGGGAGACATAACCGATGGTCGTCTGATGGAGCCGGTGCGCCTCGGTGACGGCGGTCCGGTAGGGCGGTTGGAGACATGGGTACCAACGGAAGTACTGGTCGATTCTCGGCTCGGACAGGAAAACGGACCCGAAGATCGGTTTAGCATCGTCCTTGAGCGCGGCGAACGTCGCAAGGAGCAGGCTCAGCACAACCAGAAGGCTTCCGACCACCGCGACAACCCATTTTCGCCGGATCGATGCCAGCACCACCGAAGCACAGGCCAGGGCCGGGTAGAGCGCGGTGAGCTGGTACCTCGACGCGAACGGCGACCATTTGAGCAGCGCGGCCGTCAGGAGAAGACCGATGACCGACGCCAAGGTGGTTGCCCCGAATCCTCTTCGGATGGCCCGTCGCCGGATCTGCGGCCACAGCAGTCCCAACCCAGCCAAGACCAATGCGAGATAGGCGACAAAATTGCCCGTCTCGTCTTCTGTCGACGCCGGGGCCCCAGCGGTGGGCCAGGTCGTGAAGAGGCTTGTGGTGAGCGTCGGGTGGTCCCAACCGAGAGGTTGGCCTACCGCCCTTTCAATTCGATTGATGCGTTCGTTCACCTCCGGGTTGACGGCGTCCAGGTTGAGCAGCAGGCCTTTCACCATGTTGGAAGCGATGCCCACGGGATCGGGTCGGTGGATGATCAGAGCCTCACCGACCGACCCGAAGGGATTCTCAAAGGTTTCGAGGTTTCGCAGAGTCGACGGGAAGGTCAAGGTGACGAGCAGCACAAGCCCCGAAAGACCCCAGATCGCCCACTTCCGGAAAGGCCACCCCCGCCACCAGACCATGAAGACCAACACCGCGCCGACTGCGAACAAAGGGACCAGGGCGTCAGCCTTCGTCAGAATCGCCAGTCCGGCGGCCGCGCCCGCCACGACAAGGAGCGAGGGGTGGAAGCGGCGCTCGCGGTACAAAACGGCCAAGAGGTAGAACGCAGCCAGGACGATCGAGGCGACAAAGAGGTCATTCTGCGGTGTGGTTGCCTCCATGATCCCGAGGGGCAACGTTGCTGCGAGCAGTGCACCCCACAACGCCCCCCTCCTGCCGCCTCCGAGCTCCCTGGCGAGTCCCGCTACAAGCAGGACTATGACCACGTAGGCGATCCACTGCGGAAGGAACACGAGGCGGTCTGTCCCGTCAAGGCTCAGGACCTGCGTGACGAAATACTCGGACAGGCGGCCGAACTGGAGGAGCAGGAGGCGGTTTGTCGGAAAATTCCCTACGTTGTGGTTCGTGGCCCAAATCGCCGCCCGTGTGAGGTGGTAGTCAGCGGCATCGGGGTTGTCAGGTGCGGTCGAAGCACCGAGCCAAAACAGAAACCCCGCCAGCAGCCCGATTGAGCCGATGGCGATGACGACCATCGGCGACAGCGCGTTCCGCACCGCCCGCAGTCCTGGAGGTCGCGTCTTTCGGAGGAGGAAACATGCCGTTGCGATCGTTACGATCCCATAGGCAATCCACCAGATGGCGAGTGCCCCTTGGTCGACGGCATCAAAAGCGCCGAGGACCTCTGCCGCCGACAATCCTGCGACCATGTAGGCCACGTAGCCGGCGGCGACCGCGATGAACCACGCGCGAACGGTGTGTCTCACGCCGAAGGCTCGCATGCCGATGGCAGCTGCCAATAGAACAGAACCGATCAAACCGAACAGGAGCAGGAGTGACAGGCCAGTGAGGTTGTGGCCAACTAGCAATCCATGCCGTCCGCTCTTCGGACTTCCACCGAAAATGGGTTCGTTGGCCGAATTGGTACGTCGGTTGGAGTTGTCCGTTGACTCCTGGTGGTCGTAGTCCGAAGGGTCACCGGCGCGATGTTAGCTACTGAGTTGGTAGTCGTAGAGGACACCTACGAGAGGTCGTGGGCCTACGCGCCGGGGCCCGCTGACCTTATGCCATGTCCCGAAGGGGCTTCCCTAGAACGTGGTGACCTGCGTCAACACTCGCAGTCCTCCCTGTCCTGACCGTGTGGTAGAGCAGGGGAGATGACTCCGACGCCCCAACCGGTGGCCGCAATCGACTGCGGCACCAACTCGACCCGTCTTCTTATAGTCGATGGCGACGGCCGGACCCTGATACGCCTGATGCGAATCACGCGGCTGGGCGACGGGGTCGACGCAACGCACAAGCTCAACGACGACGCCATCGGGCGTACGTTACGGGTGCTCGGTGAGTTCCGTGTGGCCATGGATGACAACGGTGTGGCGCGGAGCCGGATGGTCGCAACCTCAGCCGTACGCGACGCGGTCAACGGCGACGAAATGCTCGACCGGGCATCCGAGGCAGCCGCGGTGCAAGCAGAGTTGCTATCCGGAGAGGANNGGGTCGACGGAGCTGGTTGCGGTCGCCGAGGGCCAGGTCGAAGCGGTTTCGCTCGACCTCGGCTGCGTCAGGCTGTCCGAACGCTATTTGCCAGACGATCCGCCGCTTCCCGAGCAGCTGGCAGCCGTGGTCGCCGCCATCGACGCTGCACTCCACGAGGCGCCCAGAGCGGTCACTGCCTTGCGGAGACTCCGACCTCGAAGCCGGCTCGTCGGTCTGGCCGGCACGGTCTCCACTCTGGCCGCGCTCGACCAGCAACTCGCCCAATACGACTACAGCCGGCTCCATCACGCGACGCTGACCCGTCAATCCGTGGTGCAGTGGTGCGACGTGCTGGCCGCCGAGCCCGCCCGGTCCCGCTTGGCCCGACCCGGCATGAGCCAGGGCCGTGAGGACGTCATCGTCGGTGGGGCGCTCGTGCTTCGAGAGGTGATGAGCCGCTTCAGGTTCGAAGAGTGCATCGTGTCGGAGTCCGACATCCTCGATGGATTGGCCGCTGGCCTCCTCGGTGCCACCTGAGAACCCGCGGAGAACCTCGGTAAAACGTTCCTCGCCGAATTTGCTTGCGAGTACAATCCCTCCGTGCTCGCGACCGGTGAGAACAGGGAGGAAGAGAGGGGGATCCCCCGTGCTACGCCGGGGACCACTCGACCAATCGCCCTCGATGACCCGGAGAGCGCGTGGACCGCACTGCTCGACGACCTCAACGGGAGTGCGGGTGACGGGTTGCCCGATGTCGAGGTCACGCCAGCGACCGGTCCTCAGTCTCTGTTCGTCGACCGGGTTGGCCGGCTGGTGGCCGCTGGCTACTCGGTGCGTGAGGACTCCTGGCCCCGTTTGGTCATGGCACCTCGGCCCGCCGGGCTGCTCTGCCTGGTCGCCGGCGAGCAAGGTGTCCCCGGCGAGAGCGGGTGGGCCGGACTGGGGGCGGGGCGGTTCCGCCGTTACGTGTTGGTGTTGGACGCCGGGACGGTGGGCGAAGGCGTCCCGGACGCCTTGGCCGACGAGAGCTGGTTCCTTGCCGATTTCTGCGGTCGGGGGGCCATGCCGCAATTCATCCTGGAGTTCATCGCCAGTCGGGCGATCGATGTCGTCCAGGTGGTCGGTTCACGGTTGGGCGTCGACCTGCTGCCGACCATTCGCTTCTCCTTCCCGAAGGTCCGCGTCGCCGTGGATCTGGGTACGGGCGATACGGCACAGCACTCCTACCTGACCTACGTGACCTCGCGCTACGGGAACCTTGTCGATGCCTACTTCGTGGCCGACGCACTGGTGGGTGAGGAACTCAGGGCACTCTACATTCCCGATTCCCGGACATACGTCGTCGCGCCGGGGGAGAACGAAGGGGGATTGACTGTAGCGGACCTTCGATCGAGGCTCTATGGCCGGCTGGTGGCCGGGGCCATCGATCGAGCGCCGTGAGCGACCGCTCACCGCTTGATGAAGGCATGAACCGACGCGTCCGCCAGGGCGTCGAAGTGACCGTCAGCGTGGTCATGCCCTTTTTCAACCACGGGATGTTCGTCGACGAAGCCGTTGCATCGGTCCGGGCTCAATCGCGTCCGGTCGACGAGATCGTCATTGTCGACGACGGGTCGACCGACTCCCAGAGCAAAGAGGCCCTGGCCCTGCTTGAGGCGGACGGCATCGTGGTGGTCCGCCAGTCCAACCAAGGTCCAAGCGCGGCGCGCAATGCCGGCGTTACCCGCAGCAGTGGTGACGCCGTGCTCTTCTTGGACAGCGACGACCTGCTCTCGGAGCGACAGGTGGAGGTGGCACTGCGCACGCTTGCGGCTGCCCCTCCAGAGGTCGGGTTCGCCTACCCAGACATGCAGTTCTTCGGCAACGAGCGGGATCTGGTGGTCATGCCGCCGTACAATTTCTATCTGCTCCTTCATCGCAATTTCTGCGGTATGGGTAGCCTCATCGACCGTTCGGTCTTCGACGCCGGAGCCCAATTCCGTGCCGATCTTTTGCGAGGCCACGAAGACTGGGACTTCTTCATCAATCTTGGGAAGATCGGAGTGCACGGTCAGGTGTTCCACGGTGAGCCGTTGCTGTGGCGCCGGTGGGGGTACTCGCGCTCGGACAGTGTCCAAGAGGAGAGGGGCTCGTTCTTGGGCGAGATCCGAGTGCTCCACCCGGACCTCTATGACAGCCGGCGCCTCATCGAACTGAAGAGGGTGTGGGCACCGGCGCTCAGCGTGGTAGCGCCTGCGCGGAGCGATCTGGTAACGGTCCAGCAGACCTGCGACGACTTCGAAGTGGTGATCAGCCAAGACGGCGCTCCGCTTCCCGAAGTACGGGGCCGGTGGGTCGCTCTGTTGGGCGAGAGTGGCCTCGACGCCTTGACCGATCCCACATTCGTTGAGCGTTCGCTCCGGCTTTTATGCGACCGCCCCAACCCGGTGGCGCTCGGACTACGCAACGCGGGCCGGGCCCCAGCCGCCTGGGCCCGCTCCGAGGAGAAGGGGACCGGGGGGTCGGCCGGGGTCCTGGTTGACGGTGACGTCTTCGACGATTGGCGTCGGTCGGCGTCGCCACGGGGTCGTCGTGGGGTGGACGCCTTCCTCGCCCATCTGTCGCCGCTCGGCGAGCCGAGAGAGTGGTGGGCGATCGGGGCCAGCGGCCGGGATCGACCTGGCGTGTGGGACGGGCACCCGGCCCGAGGCACCGCTCGCCCGGCGCTCCCGCCCCCCGCGTCGCCGCGACCGGCAAGGGAGGACAATCGCCATGGCGCAGCCAGTGAGCACCCCGCGATGTGGTCGGCCGAGCTCAACCAGGAGGGCATCCGTATTGAGATCGGGTTCCGTCGGTTCGAGGCGATGCCGCTGTTCATTCCGGCCGGTGGTTTCTCGCGGCTGCCTACTCCACCGAAGGGGTATCGAGATGGTCTCGAAGCTGTGACCCAGAGAGCCTGGTCGCGCTGGTCGCCCTCTCGGACCCGCCGACTCGACCTGGTTGTGGACCTCCATGGCCGGGCTTTCCTCGAGACCGTCGACGATGAAGAGGAGCTGACCCTGCCGAGCGGAGCGGGTGGCACCGCGCGCCGAGCGATCGGGCGCGTCTGGGTTCGGCCCTTCCCGGGGACGGCGTGCCTCTACTCGAATGTCGACGTGCGGACGCATACCTATTCGTACCGGGTCTCAAATGAACCGCCCCGTAACGCCTACGAGCTGCCGGTCGGTTACGTCGCCATCGAGCGGCTGGAGGGGATGGTCGATCTCCGAAGGGCCATCAATGAAACGAGTCGCTCCACGTTCGCCGGTCGGCGGGTTGTCATGATCCCGCCCGTCGAGGTAGAGCTGGTCGGCGCGTTCGTCGAGCAATTCACGTCGTCGAGCGGGCCCGCATGGCGCGGCAGGGCGAATCCCACCCCGTCCTCAGATGGAATCCCGTTCGCCCGGCGCTGGCCGCTGTACGAACTCTTTACGAAAGCTGGCAGCTATCGCTACACACGTTCCCCGGACGCGTGCGTGGGCCGAGAGGATCTGTTGCGGCCCGCAGCGCAGGTGGTGGTTGAGTTAGCCGAGCCGGTTGAGGGCGGGGCACTGCTGACCCTCCATGAGGTGCAATTCCGAGAGACCGGTGGGCCGGGCTACGTGAGCGGGCCCGAGTTGGCAGCCGGCCTTGATCACCTTGACCCGGTGCGAGCACTGGGCGACATCGCCGAGCAACCGGGCGTGAACACGCCGATGGTCCGGCTGCACCCGGGCTCTCCGTCGATGGCTCCGCCCGGCGAGCCTGGTCACCGCCTCGCGATCGATTGGAAGCCCCTCACCGCCGGCGGCTACGTCGCCGAGGGTGTCGTCGGGTTCGCCTGGGAGCCGGACCCGAGCCGGGCACCGCTGTACCGGTGGCGGAGGGCCACCGGCGACGCTCGCCGGCTCACGCTCGGGGAGCGGCCCGAAGGTTTCGACGGCGACTGGGTACTCGAAGGGACGCTCGGCGCGGCCTGGCGGGTGGGGACCCGCCAGGCCGGGCTGGTCGACTTGTGGGAGCTCGAACGCGACGGCACTGTGGCCTATTCGACAGCGCCCGACGAGTGGGAGGTCGATGGGTTCTCCTCCCGCCGGATCGTCGCCCGGATCTTCGGTGCCCCCGGGCCCGGGCTGCTGCCACTCTTCGAACTGTCCACCGGCGCCGGCGGCCGCCCGCTCGTCACGACAAGCCCCGACGAGTGGGATCAGGCGGCAGACGGCCGTCAGAGCATTCTTGGGTACCTCGAGGTCGCAGTGCCACCGCCGGGAGGAGCGCAAAGCGTAAAGGCCCCCGTCCCTGGCTGGGCCGTGCCGGTCGACGAGCCGGGAGATTCGGGTCGTCCGTTGCAGGGTCTGTTGCTGCGCGCCGGGTCGGTCGGCACGGTACCGGTGACGCGCAACGCCAACGACGGGCGGGTGCGGGTGGGAGAGCAAGGATCGGATGCAGAGCTGGTCGGTCACGCGCTGGCCGGGTTGGCGCCGTACGCGATCCCTGTGTACGCCCTCCGGCGTACCGCCGATGGCGCAACGGCCCTCTCCACCACGCCGCCGGCGGGGGGGGAGTGGGAGATCGCGGGCGTTCGGTGCTTTCTGGCCAGCGTGGACTCGGCCGATCCGGGTGCGCCGGCCTCCGCCCTCGGACACCAGAAGCGATCCTCGGGAACGGCGAAGGTCGGTGCCCGGGTGCGACGCAAGGTGGCCCGTGCTGCCGGGGCCGCTGCCTCGCTCCCGGTCGTCTCCAAGTCCGAGCTGGGCCGAGTCCTGCCCGAGTCCGTTCGTCGCCGATTGCGGGACTGGGGGGACTGAGGCGTACGCGCGCCCGGGCCAAGCGGGCGGGCTTTTGATAATAGGACCATCGCCGCGAATATGAGGCAGATCGATTGCATCGTCCCCGCCGTCTGCGGGGTGGCCGGGATCACCAATCCGACGCCCGGAATGAACCTCTTCGTCCAGACGATGTACGGCCGACAGATCTGGGCCACCCCGTCCGGCTTCGTGACGCCGAGTCCCCTCGCTCGGGGCCTGGGTGTCGGCTGGTGGGCGCCGGGCTCGTGTGTGGTCGTGGGCGACGGCGGCACCGGGCCGGCGGCCCCTCGGGACCGACACGACGTGGGGGACCCGTGGACCCCCGAAGTGAGGAGAGGGGCACGGGTCACCCGGGACGAGGCCGCGGTCAGTCGCCCTCGGTTCGCGGTCCGGTCACGTGCAGGGTGGCGACCACATCGTCGACGAAGCCGATGCGGACCCCGCTGTCCAACATTCGCCGACACATGAGCCAGTCCCCGACCTCCCCAGTCACCCACGCGTGGGGGTCGTGCTCGTAGAACTGGAGCACCCGCAGGTACATGGCTCCCGAGAAGTTGAACTGGCCATCCTCAGGCGGGTAGGCACCGATGACTCGATCCCGGACGGGATAGGACGCTGGGAGGAGCTGGCGAAGGCGTCCGTACACCAACTCGTTGCGGTCTCGCCTGGCCGCGCCCAAGAGGAGCTCTATGTGATCCGGGGAGAACTCGTCATCATCGTCGAGCGTGGCGATCCAATGGCCGCGCGACAGCTCGCTGGCGAAGTTCTGGGGAGGGGTGCCCGCGACCATCCAACGGTGGACGGGGTCGACCGGGTAGACGCCCTGGTGCGGGAGGTTCACGAACCGGACGCGCGGGTCACCCAGCTGCTCGACCAACGACTCGGTGTTGTCGGTGCAGTGGTCGCCGACGACGATGACCTCCAAGGGTTCATAGGTCTGCGCGAAGACTGACGGCAGCGTACGTCCGACCAGGACCGCCCCTCGGTTGTAGGTGGAGATGCACACGCTGACCAACGGCTCCGGGGTGTCGAAGGCTTCGGCGTACTCGGGGGATCGGCGTGCCTCGGTCAGTTGCCGTCGCAGGAAGAACAGGTTGTCAAAATCGGCCATTGCGATTCTCCGCACCCGCTCGATGGCTTCGTTGAATTCATCTTGGGCCCGGGCAAGATGGATATGGAGGTCGTTCATCTGCGTGGACGCCAGCGCCTTGGCCGCGGAGACCTCGGCCGACAAGTCGATCGAGACCTTGTTGATTTGCGCCGCGAGCTCTCCACATTTAGCCGAGAGCTCTCCAGACCACTCGAAAACGTCCTGGTGACTCGCCTGGAGCTGGCGTTGAAGGTCCTCGAGGGCCCCTCGCGTGGCCGCGAGCTCACTGGCCGGGTCCTGGGTCCGGCCGCGGACGAAGCTTCTGGCACGCCGCCACATGCCGGGGCCTCGCGAAGCCACGACCGGTCAGCTCCCCGCGTCTAAGCGGGCCGTCGCGATGTCTCGCTTGAGAGTTACAGGACCCACGTGCGCGGTTGTCGTGATGTGTGGCGCAGTCAGGTTCATGTCGGGTGGTGAGCGTCGGGATGGATGCTAGTGGTCACCGGCTCTGGTCTTCTGGCGCTCGTTTTCGGGCCTCGCACCCGGGCCGGCAACGGATGTTACCGTCATGGGCAACTGGCTGTCTGTCTCGCCGGACCCGTTGGACGGAGGCCCGCCGTCATCGCGCCGTAGCCCGCCGTGTACGGGGACCACCCGGCCAGAACCCTCTCGCTACGAGCGGCGGAGGCGCCAGGACCCGGGGTGTCGGGCGTCGCCGGGGAACGTTGTCCCGATCACCCGGGCCTCCATGGAGACTTCCCCACTGGTCACTCACAGGGCTTCTTCGGCTCCCTCCCGGGTCTGGGCGTCCACGTCTCTTATTGGCGGCATCGTGGCCACCCCCGGTGGTGGCCAAGGCCGTGAGGAACGGCTTGGGGCGGCCCACCGGGAGCGGGATCTCAGTCATCGTCGTAGGCGAACCTGTGCCGGGCGTACGCGTAGCCGACGAACTGGGCGACGTCCCCTTCGGCATCGAGTTGTTCGGGTAACTGGCCGATGGCCTGTCGCTGGCGGAACGTTTCGACGGCTCGCGTATGGGAGGGCAATCCCGTGGTCAACAGCCCCTCGCTCCAGGTGTCGACAAGGTCCGGGCGGGAGTACTTCCAAGCCATCATCAGTGCCGCCTCGGCCGAGTAGTACACCTCGGCGTCGCCGGCCTGCACCTGGCCGTCGCGGTCGAGCCGCTTGTCGTGGAACACGCAGGCCGTCGGCTCGTAGATGACTCGGCGCCCGGCAAGCCGCGCCCGCCAGCTGAAATCGACGTCATCGCAATAAAGGAAGAAACTCTGCGCGTCGAACCCGCCCAGGCTCGAGATGACGTCGCCGTGAACGAGCGCACATGCCGTCGACGCCCAGCTCGTGTCCCCCGTATCGTGATCGAAGGCTTTCGGATGCTCAAGGGGCACCTGTCTGGCTTCGACGATCCCGGCTCCTGGCTCACCGATCCGCTCGAAGAGTGGGCAGAGCAGACCGGGGAGCGCGTAGACGTCCGGGTTGACGATGAGGACGAGCTCGCCGCCGAAGGCCTCGAAAAGCGCGTTGTGCCCCCCAGCTGAGCCAAGGTTCTCGCCGAAGAACCGATAGGCGAACCGGCGAATGCCAAGGTCCCCAAGTTGTTCTTCGAGTGAGGAGACCCGGTCGTTGTCGAGAACGGGTTCGGGAGAGCAGTCTCCGATCGCGATGCCCACGGACCCGAGGCTCCCGTTACGTTGGGCTACGCGGACAGCGGCCGCCAGCCCGCGAACAAACCGGTCGAGGTCGGCTTGACTGTGCCCGTAGAGGATGGTCTGGACCGACAGCGGCGGCGCAGCAAGCCCGTGCACGATCTCATCATCCCACCCGCTCGCCTGGTCCAGGCTCATCGGCTCCACCGAAGGGCGGACCGTGGGTCGGGAGCAACGCCCTAGGAGTCGGGAGGTCCGCTGCTGACCACCTGGGGGTCAGCATTGGATTCCTCGCCGATCCAGTCGAGAAGGGCCTCCAGGCCCTTGTCCAGATCCCAGGCGGGGCGGTACCCCAGGTCGGTGGTCGCCATGTCGATCTCGGTCGACGCGGCTCGGACATCGCCGTCTCGAAACCTCCCGGTGATCTCGGGTCTCGGTGCGCCTTGCCGGTCGGCCAGCCGCTGGGCGACATCGAGGATGGTCGTTGCCGACCCCGAACCGATGTCGATGGTCCGGGGTCCACGCGGTGGCCGAGTGAGGGATGCGACGAGGGCCTGCACGATGTCGGCGATGAAGACAAAATCCCGCACGATGTTGCCGTCCTCGTAGACGTCGAGAGTGCCGCCACCGGCTGCCGTCCGTGCGAAAAGAGTCACCACGCCCGTGTAACTGTTGGTGAGTGACTGGCCGGGCCCGTAGACGTTCTGAAGGCGGAGGATCGACAGGTCCGCTCCCGTCGCCGCCGTCCAGGCGCCTAAAATGTTCTCCTGGGCCAGCTTCGTCGCCGCGTACACGTTCGTAGGATGAGGCGTCGTCCGGTCGGCTCGACTTGGAATCGGGGTGGCGGAGTGGCCCAATCGGTCGGTCGGGTCCCATTTCCCCGCTTCGAGATCCTCGTGGGTACGGGGATCGGGGTAGAACGGCCCCTCCTCCGACTCCCACTCACCCTCTCCGTAGACGGCCCGGGACGATGACAGCACGATGTGATCCGGGATGGCATCAGCCCGGAGGAGGGCATCGAGCATCTCAGTCGTCCCCACGACATTGGTGCTTGCATGCACCGAAGCGTTTACGAGGGATCGCCCCGTGCTCGTCTCGGCCGCAAGGTGCACGATGCGGTCCGGCGAAACCACCTTGAGCAGGGCGTCCCACGCCGAGCCACTCCGCACGTCCATCGGATGGAGAATGACTTCAGGGGCCAGGCGTTTCGGGCGTCCCGAGCCCGGATGTACGTCGGGCTGGAGGACATCAACAGCGACGACCGTGTCGCCCTTGGCGACCAGCTCGCGTCCCAATGCGCAGCCGATGAACCCGGCTCCGCCAGTTATCAGGGTCGTGGGCGACATGACCAGGAGCCTTAGTTCCGATCTCCACCGAGCAGTCGGCGCCTGGTTAGGCACCCGGGTGTCACCAACGGGTGAGTGGGCGACCACGGTGACACTACCTGACCGACAAAGTGGCCTCCGATCGGCTCAGCGCCGGGACGCCGGGGATACCCCTTGGAGCGTCTCGTCCATCACGAACCTCCGCACAATACGGCCAGTGGGTAGCGGGGCACCCGCCACCCACTGGCGTGATCGACGTGCCGAGGCCTGAGAGCAGGTTCCAGGGTTGGGCCCGATTGATAGTGTCCGCAGATGGTCGATTCCGAGGGTCTGGAGGGCGACGGTCCCACGGCTCAGGCTTCCCTGTGGGGGGCGGGTCATTACTACTCCCCGATCCCGGACCTCGGCGAAGTGCGTCGGAGACACGTTGAGTTGTTCGAGTCCTATCCACCGTCGCTTCCCGGCATCGATCTGCGCTCGGGGGAGCAGCTTGAGCTCATCACACAATTGGCAACGTTTTATGGGGAGATGCCGTTCACCGACGCCGGGGACCCATCCCTGCGCTACAAGTTCGACAACGATTTCTTTGCCCATGGTGACGCCATCGTGCTCTACAGCATGCTCCGGCTCCATCGCCCAAATCGGTACGTGGAGATCGGATCGGGATGGTCGAGCGCTCTGACGCTCGACGTGCGGGACCTCTTCTTCGACGAGCCCCTCGAATGCGTCTTTGTCGAGCCGTATCCGGACCGGCTCGACATGCTGCTGCGTCCCGAGGACCATTCGTCTACCCGCGTCCTGCGCGAGCCCCTCCAACAGGTGTGGCAGGACGTAGTGGCAGAGATCGCACCGGGCGACTTCTTGTTCATTGATTCGAGTCACGTGGGAAAAATCGGAAGCGATGTATTGACCGAACTCCACGAGATGATTCCGCGACTGCCGCCGGGAGTCCACGTCCACCTCCACGACATCTTCTATCCATTCGAGTACCCGTCCTACTGGGTCTACGAAGGCCGGTTCTGGAACGAGGCCTATCTCCTCCGGGCGCTGCTAACCGACAACCCGAAACTGCAGATTGACTGCTTCAACTCGTATCTTGCGACGTTTCACCTCGACGAGATGAAGGCGCTGCTTCCCGTCTGGGCGCAAAACACGGGGGGCAGCATCTGGCTGCAGACCCGCGAAACGCCACAGGGTGTCACCTAGCGCTGCGAACCGGCTGCCGGGGCCCCTGAGCGCGTGAGGTCCTGCAAACGCAACTGTGTCGAGCGCTCTCCATGGTAGTTTTGCCTGGATGTCGTGGCGCCAGAGGGTGCACGGGTACGGTGTCGCTCGATGACCCCCCAACCGAGGCCGCCGGAGCAACCGGAGCAGTCCCTGCCTCGTAGCGACGATTCGCCGAATTCGGACGAGGAACACCTCCGGCGGTCGATGGAGGCCGATGCGGAGACGGAGAGCCTCCGGGCCCAGGTGGAAGGCAGCGAGTGGCTGGCCGCCAAGGTCGCTGAGCAGATGGCACAGATGGCCCGCACCGAGGCCGAGCTGGTCCGTGCGGAAGCCGACCTTGAGGCGCTCAACTCGAGCAAGGTCATCCGGTACTCGGGTCGCTTCCGCCGCGCGCTGCGGCGGGCCCGTCGCAGTCTCCATCAGCCCGCCGATCTCGGTTTGGCACCGGCGCCACCCGGTAGCGGTCCCCCCGGGCTTGTCCCTCCATCGGCGGCATTCCTCGAGGATCCCCGCTACCAAACGTGGGTGGAGTGCTACGACACCATTGACGAAGGGGCCAGAGCCATCATCCGTCGGCGTCTGGCCGGATTGAAGGACCCCCCACTTGTTTCGGTAATCCTCCCGGTGTTCAATCCTCCCGAGATCTACCTGCGGGAGGCCATTGACTCGATCCGGGGCCAGCTCTACGAGAACTGGCAGCTGTGCGTGGCCGACGACGCGTCGACCGCGGCGTGGGTGCCCAAGGTGCTGGCCGAGTATGCGGCAGAGGACCCACGCGTCATCGTCGAGCGACGGAGTGCGAACGGGCACATCTCGGCCTCATCGAACACGGCGATCGGCCTCGCCACGGGCGAATGGATCGCTCTCTTCGACCACGACGACATCATGGCCGAGCACGCACTGGCCCTGGCCGTTCTCGCCCTGGCGGAGCACCCTGACGCGGCTCTTTTGTACAGCGACGAGGACCACATCGATGATGACGGGCAGCGAGACCACGCGTATTTCAAGCCCGATTTCGACCCGGTGCTCCTCCTCGGCCAGAACTATTTCTCCCACCTCTGTATGTTGCGCCGCGACCTGGTCGAGGCGGTGGGCGGCTATCGGGTGGGCTACGAGGGCAGCCAGGACTGGGACCTGGTGCTCCGGGCCACTGAGCAGATTCGGCCCGATCAGGTGGTCCACGTCCCCCACGTGCTTTACCACTGGCGGGCGCACCCTGGCTCCACGGCGTCGTCCTTGTCGGCCAAGCCCTACGCTGCGGCCGCCGCCCAGCGTTCGGTGACCGACCACCTGGAGCGGGCAGGGCAGCTCGGCTCGGTGTTGACCATCGGAGGGAGCAGCTTCAACCGAGTGCAGTGGAGCATCCCCGACACGCCCCCGGCGGTCAGCGTCGTTGTTTTGGCGCGCAACGCCCTTCGGATGATCCGCTGCATTGACAGCATCATGATTCGCTCCACCTATCCCGACATCGAGCTCGTCGTGGTCGACGATGGAGATCGTCGCCCGCCACTCCGCCAGTTCCTCTTGGAACGGTCCGACCTGACTGTCGTTCGCGAGTACGGGGACGTCAGCGACTCGGCGCTACGCAACGCTGCCGCCCGCGCCGCCCGGGGCGAGGTCTTGTGCTTCGTCCACGATGACGTGGAGGTGATCACCGACCGCTGGCTAGAGGAAATGGTCGGCCTACTGCTCCAGCCAGGGATCGGGGCTACCGGGGCAAAACTGCTCTACCCAGATGGGAGCGTGCAGCACTCCGGCGTGGTGGCCGGAATCGGGGGGACAACGGGCAACGTGCACCGGCTCATCGACCGGCTCGAGCCCGGTTACTTCGGCCGGGCCATGCTGGCCCAGTGCTACTCGGCGGTGAGCTGGGCCTGCATGACCGTGCGCCGCGAGGCCTTCGAGCAGGTGGGCGGCTTCGACGAGGCGCACCTGTCGGGGGCCTTCGGCGATGTCGATTTCTGTTTCCGATTGGGGGAGGCGGGCTGGCGGGTCGGCTGGACGCCCCATGCCGAGTTGATCCACCACGAGTCCGTGGATTTCGCTCGGGAGAGTCACGGGGAGAACGCGGTGCGGTTCGCCCGCGATATCCGCTATCTGCACACCCGCTGGGGCCGACTGCTGGGGGCGGATCCCGCTTATAACCCCAACTTGTCCTTGGCCCACGAGGTCTTCTCGCTGGCCTGGCCGCCCCGCGTCAGCTACCGCTGACGGGTCCCGTGCCGCGGGACGCATCAGGCCGGGGACCGCGTGCGGGTGGGACCCGGCCGACCTCGTTGGTCACCTGAGCCACCAGGCAGGGCGTGAGCATTCCATGCCCGCGGCCACGATCACCCGGTTGCAGAGGCCTCGGCTCCGACCGAAGGCCCCTTGGGTTGTGGGTCACCTGGTTGCCTCGATGGATGTGAGGGCATCGCCGACCCTTGTGACGAACGCGTCCGGATTCCCGTACCGCGCGTCGGCCATCCGTCGCCCCTGCGAGCCCAGGATGTCGCGGGTTACGGGGTCGGCAAGGCGCTCAACACACCCGAGGAGCTCTGCCTCGTCGCGAAACCACAGGCCGCCGCCACCCTCGGCCAATGTGGCGCCGATCGATCCGGCCGGCGTCACGACTGGCGTGCCGAATCGGAGGGATTCCACGCACTCACGGGCGAGGCGTCGACCCGGTCGCAAGTCCACCAGGGCCCGTGCGTGGGCCATCAGACGCCATAGGTCTGTCCGGGTGTCGACCGTCACCATGCCGCGCAGCGATCGGAACTGCCAGATCGCGGCCACGGCGTCCTCGATGACCACGACGTGTTCGCGTGGATAGCGTGCCAGCAGCCACGCCGCGAGCGGAGTGGGGTCATCCCCGGGCTTGGCCGACCCCGCGTCCCGATCGCTCAGGACCAGCAAGTAGTCGGTGAACCCGAGCCCGTTGTGGCGGTGCTTCGCGGCGATCGGATTGATCGGCACATGCAGACCCACGTCGTGGACGTGGCTCTCGGGAACCCCCGATGCCAACAAGGCCTCCCGGTCGCCTGCGGCCACCGCGAAGACGGCGGTGATACCGTCGGGGACCACGGAGCCGTTGGCGATGACGGCGACCGCCGCATTCGGTGCCGACCGCGTGGCAATGCCGAACGCGCCGGTGTCTCCGGCTTCGATGAGCGCCACGGTGGGGACCGACGCCGGCCACGCCATCTTCTTGCTCACCGGCCAACCCCCGACGCGGGCCTGCCCCACCGCAGTGAGGTCGAACGCTCCGTCAGGCCGGCTCGACCCCGGTCGCCCCACCACGAGGACGTTCACCGGACGGTGCCGCGAGATGGCGCCGGCCAGACCCCGCGCGACGAAGGCGGCCTCGGTGGTGGTGTCACCCCAAGTGCTGCTCAGAACGGCGACCGGCGACCGAGGGCCCGGGTCACCCACCCTTGATGGCTCCGCGGCCTTTTTGGCCCTTGTCCGGAGGGTCCATGCCGGATCCACCCGGCACGGCCTGACCAGTTCTCGCTCCGCCGAGCGTGGCCCGAATTTGCACCAGGTCCTCGCTCACCACGTTGACGACCTCCTCGAGGACGCCCTCGAGATCGGCCACGCGCCCCGCCAACTCATCACAACGGACGGCGAGCGCCTCGGTGGCCCGGATCAAGGCGCCAATGAGGGCACGGTTCTCCTGTTGAGCCGGTGCCACCGCGTCGGCGGCCGTGGCGGCAACCCGGCGGCGGATCTTTTCGCCCATGCCGCCCCGGACCGGAGCCGGGCGGACGTGTGCGTCGTGAAGGCGGGCCCACTCCCGATGCACACCGATGATGTCAGGGTCTTCGCGTACCGACGGAAGTGGTTCGGTCCCGCCGACGGCGCGGGGAAGGGTCCGAGGTGCGTCGAGCGGGCCGAGGTCGTGGGCTCGGTCGCCGACATCGCTCACGATCGACCGAGGGTCAAGCGCCACTCCTGCCACCACCCCTCTTCGTCCGGCCCGCGCAGTGCGCACGACGAGTCTACTCGGGTGATATGCCGACTGAGGTAAGGGTCGCCCGATTTGAGCAGGGCTTCCCAACGATCGATGAAGCTTGTGATGTTGGCCACGCTGCCCGAAGTACCCCGGCTCGGCGACTCGTAGTGCACGAGTTCAGCCAGCGGTTCGTAGACGATCCGGTAGCCGCGTTCGATGGCCCGGAGGCAGAAGTCGATGTCATTGAGGTCGAGACCGAGCAGTTCGTCGAAGCCCCCGATTTCATCGAACACCGCTCGACGTACGGCCATGCACGCCCCGGTCACCGCTGAGCAGTTGCGGGTCAGGACGGCCATCCCGAGGTAGCCGGGTTGGTCCCCGGGTAACCCGGCGAGGACGTGGCCTGCGGCGCCGCCGATGCCGACGACGACCCCGGCGTGCTGGACCCGGCCGCCCGGGTACACGAGCCGAGCCCCGACCGCCCCGATCTCGGGGCGGAGCGCGTGGGCGGCGAGTGCCTCGAGCCAGCCTGCCCGCGGGGCTTCGATGTCGTTGTTGAGAAACACGAGCACCTCCCCGCGCGCCGAGGCTGCCGCGACGTTGTTGAGGGCGGCCCAGTTGAAATTTCGGGGGTCACGGAGGATTGTCACCTCGGGTCGGGCGGCCAGGTGCTCGACCAGAGTGTGCGTTTCGGGGTCGACCGAACCGTTGTCGACAAGGACGAGGTCGAGATCGATGTCCCCCACGGTCGCGCTCACCGAATCGACGCAGCTGCGGAGAAAGCCCGCTCCATCGCGGAAGGGAATGATGACGCTCACCGACGGACGCCCCTCAGGACGCCGGTGCACGGACCAGGTCCCCGGCACCGGCCCTGGCGACACCTCCCCTGATTCCCGGCGCCGGCTGAGCGCCGCGGCCACGGCGCCGTCGCCGGTCGGCCTGGGCGCGAGCGCACCGTAGTGTCGGCGGTGGCAGAGGACCTCGGCGACGTGGGCCACGAGCCCGGCCCGCTCGGTGACCCGAAGCATCAAGTCGTGCTCCCAATCCCCCCCGGGCACCCGACAGATGCCACCGGCCTCGGCGACGATGCCCCGCCGAAGGAGGAGCGGTCGCCCGAGGTAGGGGCCCGACAAGAGGAAGTCGGGGGACCAGTCCGGTTTGAGAGAAGGGTTCACCGGCTCGTTGTTCGCGTCGAGCTGGTCCTCGTCTGCGTACGCCACCTCGGCCCGGCGATTGGTCTGGACCCCGTCGATCGCCAGGCCCAGCAGCGCGAGGGCGTCGGGGGTCAGCTGGTCGTGCTGGCCGAGGAGCAGCACCGTCGGGGAGACCGAGCGCTCGAAGGCCAGGGCCGCGGCATCGGCGGGGTCGGTGTCATGGGGCGCCGAATGGCGCCCCACCCGCTCTGGGCCCCATACCTCGCGCACGCCGGTGAGCACCGCCTCTGCGTCCTCGCCCGGGTTCCCGACGGTGACGATGGACAGGCGCCAGTTCGGGTTGGTCTGGTGTGTGACCGACCGGAGGCACTGGCGGAGCTGCTCGGTCTCGGGGGACTCCACGACAACCAAGACGTCGGTCCGGCCGCCCGGGAGTGCTCCGACGGGCTTCGACACCCGCTCGGCCTCCCGGGCCCGCGACCAGGCGCGGTAGCGGTCAGGGTCGGCGGCGACGTCGGGGCCGAGCGGCGGCAGGTCGCGAGGAGCGAAGAGCACCCGCTCGGCCGGGCCGCCGCCGGCGGCGCCAGAGTCGCCGGGATCCCGATTCGCCCCCGAGGGTCTCGGACGACGCACCGGGGCCACGCAGGGAATCTAGTGCAGTGACCCTGGCACACAGGCCTCCCCACTGGCGCAACGCGGTCCCTACCTGCCGCGATGCGCCAGGTGGGAGAACAGCGAGAGGGTTTTGAGTTACTCGGCCACGCGCTGGGCGGGTCGCGCCCTACGCGAGCCCCGTCTACGTACTGCGGCGTGACGCCGACGGAGCGACTGCCCTCTCCACCACGGCAGCGGCCGGACCGGAGTGGCAGATAGCCGGAGTTCGGTGCTTCCTGGTCAGCGTGGGACTCAGCCGATCCGGAGGCCCCGCCCCCAGGACAGCGATACCCGGTGGCCGTGTCCAGGTCGGTGCTGAGCCGGTTCCTGTCCGGGGTCGTCCGGCGCCGGGGGCGGGACCGTGGGACCTGGTCCAAGGCGGACAGCCCGACTAGCGAGGTGCCGGTTCAGGCGAGAGTTCCGGACGGTCCGTGGACCGGTCGGCCCCAGGATCCTCGGGTCCTCCCTCAGCTTGGGCGGCCGCTTGGACTTCGGGCGGTGCTTCGCTCATGTTGTTGTCCTCTGGCCGGCCGATAGCCGGAGACTTCCCTTGCACTTTCTCCGACCACCAAGCGGGTGACCGCCACAATGTGGGGAGTTTGACCCGCTTCAGGTTCAAAAACGTGCGCTCCACGATGAACCAGCTGGCCACGGCGAAGAGCATGCTGATCGGGAAGGTAACCAACAGATACGGCCCGAGACCCCATTTGTTGATGCCGTATAGGGAGGCCAGTTGTTCGACCGGGAACGCGTAGACATACAACCCGTACGAGAAGTCACCGAAGCGGTCGAAGTGCCGAATCGGAATCCGGACTGCGCCCCACAGGCATAGGTACGCGAACGAGACCTCGCCGATCGGGTAGAACCAGCCGTGGATCGCCGACCCAGCCAGGAAGCCCATCAGGGCCAACGCGGCGATGAGATTCGAGATGATGATCCGATCGCGGTACAGGTACAGGACAGCGCCCAGGGAAAACATGAATGAGAGATGGACCAATTCGACGTCGGCAAAGAGCGGGATCATGCGCTTCACGTCGTTGGGGTTGTAGAACTCACCGATCTCGGAGGCCCACAAGAAGACGGCCAAGGCCAGGACGAAGATCCGGCGTTGCAGGATGCCGAAAATGCCGAGAGCCATTACGGCGAGGTAGCACTTGAATTCGTACATCAGTGTCCAAAGGGAGCCGTCGAAAGCGTTCGGCCAAGGAATACCCGCGAGCAGTTGGTTGATCCCGTACTGGTTCATGTCGAGCAGGGCGTTGCGTCGTAGGTAATCCCCCGGGGGGTCGGGATAACCGTGCAGATACGCGTGCAAGGTTCCATGTTCGTAGTGGAACGCCAGGGGGGCGAAGAGGACGACGGTGACGATCAGGCACACCCAGAAGCCGGGGAAGATCCGGAGGACCCTCTTCCACAGGTAGCGGATCGACGTCGACGATGAGAGGAAGCTCCTCGTCACCAAGAATCCGCTGACCACAAAGAACCCGGCCACGGCGAGACCACCGAAGTCCTCCTGGCCTTTGGTCCAGGCCCACCCGGGGTCCAACCCTCCGTGGAACCCACCGAGCGGGAAAGCGTGGTCGAAAAGGACCATCGCCGCGAACACGAGTCGCATGAACCCGAGACTGTTTGCATTCGGATCGAATGCCTGGTCCAACCGCAGGCTGGACCGTTTGCGCCGATGTTGAGCCCGCGGGGCGGCGCTCTGGGTGGTCGTCGCCTCCATATTCATCGTCGAGGACGCAGCTGTCTGGCGAGTCGGCCGGCGATCCGAACAGGCTTGGACAGTCGCCAGCTGGCGGAGCCTCGCATTTCTTCGACTTGGCGTGACGCATCGGCCCGGGACGAGACCAACCGGTCGGACTCCCCCTTGGCCTGGTCGAGTTCGGCCCGAAGTGATCCGACCTCGGTCCGAAGGGCCCGGTTCTCGTCCGCCTGTGTTTTTAGGGTTTGCAGGGTCCCCGCGGGCATGGTCACGTCGCGCTGGTCGAGCCTTGAGACGATGGTACGGCGAGCCTCGTCCACGCTGGCGTCGTCGAGAGGCTTCGATGAGTCCCACTCATCGCCGATCAGACGGCGGAGGTAGGTCACCTCGCCCGTCTCGGTCACCCCGCAACTCAAGGCGCTGGTCAACACGATCGCCCAATCCTCGAGCTGCAGATCCGACGTCCCGAGAGGTGGGCACCAGCCGACCAATGCGGACCGGGGTATAGCGAGACCGAAGATCGGTCCGGGAGTGTTGTCGAGGTGGCCGAGCACATCGAATGGCCCCGGCCACAAGCAGCGGGGACGGTCGATGCTCGTGTACGCACGCCGGCCGCGATCCGAACTGATCGAAAAGTGTTGCGTGGCAACTGTTGCTCGCAGAACTCGGCCATCGTTATTCGCGGCGGCGATGGCGAACGATTCGACCCAATGAGCGAAGACCACGTCGTCTGGATCAATGACGGAGACGAAGGTTCCCTGGGCCGCCTCTACGCCAGCGGACATTGGGCTGCGACTCCCATCGTCGCCGAGTCCGACGACGCGCACCCGGACCGAAAAGGCCCCCTCGAAGCTCTCGACAAGATCCTCGAAGTCACCGATCTCCGCATCGCCGGCCTTGTCGACTAGCACCACTACTTCGAAGTCCTGTGATGTCTGTGCAGCCAGGGAGAGCAGAGTCTCGGCCACCGCCACCGCCCCACCTCTCCGCGCTCTGACGAGGGCTGTCAGGAGAGGCTTGCCGTCCCCCACAGGTGGCGGTATTTCACTCATCGTTGAAGGCGAATCTATGCGGGGCGTACGCGTAGCCGACGAACTGGGCCACATTCCCTTGGAGATCGAGTTGCTTGGGCAAACGGCCAACAGCCTGTCGCTGCCGGAACGTTTCGACCGCCCGAGTATGTGCGGGCGATCCCGTGGTCAAGAGCCCCTCGCTCCCGCGGTCGACGAGGTCCGGGCGGGAGCACTTCCAAGCCATCATCAGAGCCGCCTCAGCCGAGTAATAGACCTCGGCGTCGCCGGCCTGCACCTGGCCGTCTCGGTCGAGCCGTTTGTCGTGGAACACGCAGGCTGTCGGCTCGTAAATAACTCGGCGCCCGGCAAGCCTCGTTCGCCAGCTGAAGTCGACGTCGGCGCAATAGAGAAAGAACCTCTGCGGGCCAGCGGCCGCCAGCCCGTGGAGAAAGCGATCGAGGTCGCTCGGGCTGTTTTGGTGGAGGATTGTCTGGACCGATAGTGGCGGCGTGGCAAGCCCGGGCACTTTTCCATCATCGCACCCACCCGCCAGGGTAACCGTGGCAAGCGCCACGCTCGGTACGGTCTTCGCCAGCCCGCTCGCGGGGCTTCGATGTCGTTGTTGAGAAGCACGAGCATCTCCCCGCGCGCCGATCCTGCCGCGACGTTGCGCTCTGGGCCCCAAACCTCGCGTACGCCGGTGAGCACCTGCTCTGCGTCCTCGCCCGGGTTCCCGACGGTGACGATGGACAGGCGCCAGTTCGGGTTGGTCTGGTGAGTGACCGACCGGAGGACTGGCGGAGCTGCTCGGTCTCGGGGGACTCCACGACAACCAAGACGTCGGTCCGGGCGGCCGGGAGTGCTCCGACGGGCTTCGACACCCGTTCGGCCGGGCCGCCGCCGGCGGCGCCAGAGTCGCCGCTATCCCGATTGGCCCCCGAGGGTCTCGGACGACGCACCGGGGCCACGCAGGGAATCTAGTGCAGTGACCCTGGCGCACCGGCCTCCCCACTGGCGCAACGCGGTTCCCACCTGCCACGATGCGCGGATGTCGCCGATGCCCGAGCGCATCCTCATGGGTCCGGGGCCCTCCAACCCCTACCCCGAGGTCACCGCGGCCCTCGTGCACCCCGTCCTCGGCCATTTGGACCCCGCCTTCCTCTCGATCCTCGACGAGACGATTGAGCGGCTGCGCGCCGTGTTTGTCACGGCCAACCCGCTGACGATGCCGCTCAGTGGCACCGGCTCGGCCGGGATGGAGGCAGCCTTCGTCAACTTCGTCCGCCCCGGAGACCCGGTGGTGGTCGGGGTCAACGGCGTATTCGGTGAGCGGATGTGCGAGGTGGCGGAGCGTCAGGGCGCGGCCGTCGTTCGGGTGGACGCGCCGTGGGGCCAGCCGCTCGATCCCGAGGCTGTGCTCGCGGCCCACCGGGCCCCGGTGCTGATCGCCGTGGTCCACGCCGAAACCTCAACGGGGGTCCGCAACGACGTGGCACCGATCGGGCGCGGGAAGGGTGACGCGTTGCTTGTCGCCGACATGGTCACCTCGCTCGGTGGCATCGACGTCGCGGTCGATGACTGGCTGGTCGACATCGCCTACAGCGGGACCCAGAAGTGTCTGGGCGTCCCTCCCGGGCTCGCCCCGTTGACCGTTTCCGAGCGCGCTCGGGCCCGCCTGGTCGAGCGGTGTCCGAGCTGGTACCTGGACCTGCGGCTGCTCTCGCGTTACGTGGAGAGTTCGGGGGACGGTCGGGTCTACCACCACACGGCGCCGGTGACGATGATCGGCGCCCTGCACGCCGGCCTGGGCGCTCTCCTCGATGAGGGGCTCCCGGCGGCGGTCGCCCGACACGCCGAGTGCGGCCGACTTCTCCAAGACGGTCTTGAGGATCTGGGCCTCGAACTCTTCGCCCAAGCCGGCCACCGCTTGCCCCAGCTCACCACGGTGCGGGTGCCGGCGGTGCTGCCGCCGGGGATGGACGAGGCGGCCTGCCGCCGGGTCCTGCTCGAGCGCTTCGGGATCGAGATCGGCGGCGGGGTCGGACCTTTGAGCGGCAAGGTTTGGCGCATCGGGTGCATGGGGGGCAGCGCCCGAGTCCGCAACGTGATCGCACTGCTGGGTGCACTGGGCGAGGTCTTGGGACGATGACGGCGCGCGCTGTGCACATCGAGCCCCTCCAGATGGATGGACGCCGCCTCACCCTGCGCACCCAGACCGAGGCGGATTACGGCGGCTGGATCGCCGTGCGCAACCGATGCCGTGACTGGTTGGTGCCCTGGGAGCCCCGGCCCAAAGGTGCCCCACAGCCGGCCGAAGACCGGGCCAGCTTCGCCGCTCGGTGCGCCATCCGCGAGCGGGAACGTCAGCTCGGCACGGGTTTTGGCTTCGGCATCTTCGTCGGCGGTCAGTTCGCCGGCGAGGTCACCCTCTCGTCGATCCAGCGCGGCCCGTTCCAGAGCGGGTTCATCGGTTACTGGATCGACCAGGCGGTTGCCGGCCAGGGGTATGTGCCCGAGGCGGTCGTGATGGTGCTGCATTTCGCCTTTGAGGCACTTGGGCTCCACCGGGTCGAGATCTCGATCATCCCGCGCAACATGGCCAGCCGGCGGGTGGTCGAGAAGCTGGGCCTGCGCATGGAGGGCATCGCCGAACGGTTCCTCGAGATCGACGGGGTCTGGGAGGACCACGCCCGATTCGCCATCACCACCGAAGAGTGGGCGACGCGACGTGGTGAATTGCTGTGGACGTGGCTCGGGCGGGTTTGAAACGGTTGGTTCGGATTCGTACGACCGGTCAGGGCTCGTGCACCACCGAACGTGAATGGCGGAAGAACTGCTCGACATCGTGCTCGTAGTGGTAGGAGGCGGGCGTGCGGCCCGAACCTCGGCGGAGCCGCAGGGCTCGGATGAAGCTCTGCACCGCCCCGGCGCTCGTATAGCGGAATTCGAAGCCGGCGTCGGTCAGTCGGCGGGTGTCCACCCCCCGTCCGTAGCGGAGCAGTCCTTCGAGTTCGTCGGGAAACTCGAACAGACCGAGCCCGATGAGCGGAGCGATGGCCCGACGCGGGTTGATCGGTGGCAATGGAAGGAGCCGGGAGCCGCAGATCGATACGACCTCACTCCACGGGAGTCGGCCCGCCCCCGCGGCGTTGAACAACCCGGGGATCCGCTCGCGGGTCACGAATTCGATGGCCCGCACGACGTCGTCCTCCTCGACGAACTGCACCAGGGGATCGAAGCCGAAGATCGACGGGCAGAGCCGGCGCGAGAGGTTCTTGCTGATCGGGGTCACGATGTCGGTGCCCAGCACGTTGGCGAAGCGCAGCAGGCTCACCACTGTGGCCGGATTGTCCACGGCGAAGTCGTGCACAAGTCCTTCGGCCTCGACCAACGACCGTTCCACGCGGGTGCGGGCCGGAGCCGAACGTGTCATGTCCTCGGTGAAGGTATTGGGGTCCTTCTCCGACGATCCGTAGACCAAGGTCGAGGACTTGACCACGACGTGGCGAACAGGAGAGCTGGCGGAGCCGGCGGCGGCCAGCAGGTTCATGGTGCCGATGACGTTGATCTCGTGGAGTGCCCGGGCGCCCACCAACGTCGAATCGACCACCAAGAAGGTGTGGACGATGGTGTCGACCTGGGTGGCGGTCACGATGCGGCTGAGGATGGAGTAGGCCTGGTCGGCCCGGACGAATTCGGCCCGCTCGAAATGGACCGAGGGGCTCTTCGTTCCGAGGCCCAAAATGACNNGGCGATCAGCCGAACCACACGCTGCGCCGGTTGCGCAGCATGTCGTACACGGTCTCTTGGAGGATCGAGCGGATGCGTTCGGCCTCGTCCATGACCCGGCTCTTGGAGTAACGCTCCTGATCGGGCGGGACGTCGAAGGTCACCGGGTCGAGGACCCGAAGTTTGAACTTCGCCGGAAAGGGGATCGGGATACCGAGCGGACCGAACAACAAGAGGTTGGCGGTGACGGGAAAGTAAGGCAGACCGAGCGCTTTGGCCAAGGCCGGAAGGCGGAAAACGATGGGCATCGCCTCTTCGGAGCCCATAACGGCTATCGGGATGACCGGGACGCCGGCACGCATGGCGATCTCGACGAAGCCGCCCCGGCCGAAACGACGGAGCTGGTACCGGTCGGTGAAGGACTTCGAAGGCCCCTTGGTCCCCTCGGGGAAGACAAGGGCCAGTTGGCGCTGATCGTGCAATATCCGGTAGGCGTTCTCGGGTTTGGCCGACACGCCGCCGGTTCGTGCCCACAGCGTGCCCACAACCGGAACCGTTCGGAAGAAGTAGTCGGCCATGCCGTAGACCGGGCGGCCCAGTTCCTTTTCAACGCCGTGCATGATGACCGGCGCGTCCGAGGGGATGGCCCCGGCGTGATTGGCCACGAGCAGGGCGCCGCCATCGGTCGGGATCTTCTCGAGGCCCTCCCACTCGACACGGAACCACTTTGAGTAGATCGGCTCGTAGAGCTGGCGGGCGAGTGCCCGCATGTGCTCTGAACGACCCCACTCGTCGACGTCGGAGAGACGGGGGTCCTCGACCGGCTCGGGCGCCGAGGAGGGGATTCGCAAGGGGACGATGTCGGTCGTCGGCCGCTGTTTGGTCGCCACCTCGCGTCGTGTGGGCATGGGGGCCATCGTACCGAGCCCCCCGACGACTGATTCGAGTCGCCGCCATCACCTGCCCCGAGGTCCTCCGACGCGCCCGGGATCACGGGGCCGGTGTGCCGGTTGGCCACTCGCCAGGTGGATACCGAGACGTCCTAGGGCCGGCCCGCCCCAACGAGACCCTCGGTGAACACCGGCGAATAGGACACCGTGGTTCCGGTGTACGGGGCTTGGATGATCGTCTGGCTGCCGTAGGGTCCCGAGCCCACGTACATCACGACGTGGTCGATCGTGTTGTCGCCGTCGAGGTTGTAATAGAAGAGCAGGTCACCGGGCTCGAGAGCGGTGAGAGGGACCGACGGGAGCGAGGCGTACTGGCTGGCGGCGGTCCGAGCGATCGAGACTCCCGCCTGAGCCCAGGCCCATTCGGTGAGCCCCGAGCAGTCGAAACCCGTTCCCGGCGACTCGCCGCCCCACTGGTAGGGGACACCGAGTTGGGAGATCGCCGCTTGCACCGCCGCGTTGCCGCCCCCGTTCGAGCCTCCGCTGGCTGCGGTTACCGGCCCGCTCGCCGTTGTCGAACCGGAGCCTCCCTGAGTGGTCGAGCCGGCGGCGCCGCTTGATGCTGCAGCCGATGCGGCCGCCTGGTTTGCCGCCGTGGTGGCGGTCGCTGCGGCACCGGCCCCACCGACTGCGCCGGCCACGCCGGCCGCGTTCGCCGCGGCCTGAGCCGCGGCCTGGGCCGCAGCCGCAGTGTGGGCCGCGGCTGCAGCGGCCGCCTGGGCCTGGGCCTGGGCCTCAGCCGCGGCCGCCACCTGTTGGGCCAGGGCACCTTGGACCTGTTGCAAGGTGGCCTGAGCCGCCGATTGGGCCTGGGCGTTCTGCTGCTGGAGCGATTGGACCTGGGAAGCCGCGGTCGCCGCCTGCTGCTCTTCGGTCTGTTGGCGTTGCTGGGCGGTCGCGAGCTTGGCCTGCTGAACCTGGAGGGCCGATGCCGCCGCGCTGATGTTGCCGATAACCGCGTCTTCGTATTCCGAGCGGGCGTCGGATTTGGTGGCCGAGGTGTCGAAGACGGCGACGGTCCGGGTGTCAGGGGAAGCGAAGACGTAGGCGTTGACCGCGTCCTTGGCCAGAATGATCCGATCGCGCCCGATGGTGGTCCGGGTGACCCCGAGGGCGGCGGCGGTGGCGGCGAGCTGGTTGTGGACGATCTGGACCTGCTGCTCGGCTGCGTCGTACTGCTGATCGAGGGCCGCCGACTGCTGCTGCTGGTGCTCGATGGTCGACTCGATGGCCGCGACTTGGGCCTGGGTGGCGCTGATCTGCGAAGTTGTGGGCCCCGGGGTGGTGGTCGGCGTGGACGACCCGGTGGCAGCCGGCGCGGCGGCGGCGGCCACCGGGCCTGCCACCACCGCGATCAGCACGGCGGCCCCAACCGCACCCAGGCGCGGGAAGGAGCGGCGCGTGCTCCGACACTTCACAACAGCCACTCTGGTAACAGTACCCCCTCACCCAACAGATGCCAAGGGGGTAGTTTCCGAAATACCCTGCACATGGGGGGTGTCGGGGGCTCGCCGGGGCACCCGCACCGCGCCGCTAGGGTGCCACTGTGCCCGAAGGCGTCGCAGTGTGGGGAGGCAGGGTCCGGGGGCACGAGCGGGCGGGACTTTGGGTCTATTCGGGCATTCCGTACGCCCGGCCACCGCTCGGGCCGTTGCGCTGGCGCCCGCCCGAACCCCCTGAGGTCTGGTCTGGGATACGTGAGGCGGGCGAGTTCGGACCGATCGCCCCCCAACCCCCTCCCATCGAGGGCATCGCCATCCCAGGCGATCCGGCCGGTCAGAGCGAGGACTGCCTCACCGTCAATGTGTGGACCCCCGGCTCCGATGACCGTCGACGGCCGGTGATGGTGTGGATCCACGGCGGTGGCTTTACCACCGGCAGTGGTTCGTTCCTTCTCTACCGCGGTGGCGATCTTGCCCGCAACGGCGATGTGGTCGTCGTCACGATCAACTACCGGCTGGGGGCGCTCGGATTCCTGGGCCACCGTGGCCTGCTCGACGATCACGCTCCGACACCGGCGATCGGCAATTGGGGCCTCATGGATCAAGTCGCCGCCTTGCGGTGGGTGCGGGACAACATCGCCGGGTTCGGGGGTGACCCCGGCAACGTGACCGTTTTTGGCGAGTCGGCCGGCGCCATGAGCATCTCGGCGCTCTTGGGGGTCCCCGCGGCAAGAGGATTGTTCCACCGGGCGATCGTTGAGAGCGGGCCGCCCTACACCCACTCCGTCGAGCGGGCCGAGCAGGCCGGGAACGATCTGGCCGCCCAACTTGGGTTGGCCGAACTGAGCCGCGCCGCACTGGAGAAGGTGCCGGCCGACGAGCTGGTCGCGGCCACCCAGGCCCTCCAGAACCGTCCGCCTCCGCCCGGCGAGATGCCGCTGCCCTTCTTGCCGGTGATCGACGGGGCGTACCTCCCGCGGCCGCCCACCGAGGCGGTTGCCGCCGGGGCCGCGGCCTCGGTGCCCCTGCTCATCGGGACGAATCGCGACGAGCTGTCCCTGTTCGCTTTCGGAGACACGAGGTTGGCCAACATCGACGAAGAGGGGTTGGTGCGGTGGATGGCGCGCGCTGCACCCGAAATCGATCCCGACGAGCTGGTGGAGACGTACCGGGCCACCCGCCGGGAACGGGGCGAACCGCTTAGCCCGCGCGACCTGTGGGTGGGCATGGGAACCGACCTCGTATTCCGCTGGCCCTCGCTGCGGCTGGCCGCCGCCCAGTGTCGGCACCAACCCGCTACCTACGCCTACCTGTTCACCTGGGAGACCCCGGCATTCGGTGGGCAGCTGGGTTCTTGTCACGCGCTCGAGATCCCCTTTGTCTTCGGCGCCATCCACCGGCCGTTGATCGCAGCCTTCGCTGGTGGTGGGCCCGACGCCGGGGCGCTGTCGGAGGCGATGCAAAGTGCGTGGCTGTCCTTCGCCCGCACCGGCGATCCCTCGCACGAAGGGATCGGGGCCTGGCCCGCCTGGGACCCGACCCGTCGGGCCACCATGATGTTCGGGCCCGGCGGTGGCGACGTCGTCGATGCCCCACGCAACGAGGAGCTGGCGGTGATGGCTGCGGCCTGGCCGATCGATGAGTCGGTTGGAGACCTCAACTCGGGGTCCTAGATGCTCGGGCTGCTCGCCGGTGCAAAAAGAGCTCCGCGGGGTACTCCACGCATCGGGCGGGGATTGTCAAGGTGCGTGTCTGCACGCGCCAGGGCATGGAGGGAGCCGCCCGTGGTGCCCTATGATCGCGGCGGGGATCGACGCTCGGTGCTCGCTTTGCGAAGGATCCTGAGGCGGGACGTGTGCGAAACGGGGACGAATGGCCTTCACGCGTGACGTAGTCGTGGTCGGAGGTTGCGGCCGCGTCGGCCTTCCCCTGGCATTGGCGTTCGCCGATCGGGGGTGCGAGGTCGGCATCTATGACATCAACCAGTCTGCGGTCGACCGGGTCAACTCCGCGGAGATGCCCTTTGCCGAGGACGGGGCCTTTGATGTCCTCGTTCGGACCGTCGGCGACCGACTCGTTGCCACGACCGATCCAAGGATCGTCTCCTCGGCCGAGCATGTGGTGGTGGTGATCGGGACACCCGTCGACGAACATCTAAACCCCGACCCCAATGCCGTCTCTGGGTCCGTGCGAGACCTTCTCGAATATTTTGTCGACGGGCAGCTGCTGGTCCTGCGCTCCACCCTCTACCCCGGGACCACGGCGATGGTCGAAGCGACAGTGAACAAGAGCGACAAACGGATCGATGTGACGTTCTGCCCCGAACGAATCGCCGAAGGAAAGGCGATGGTAGAGCTTTTCGAGCTGCCCCAGATCGTGGCCGGTCGCTCGGAGAGCGTCCTCGATCGGGCAGAAAAACTGTTCCGGAGCCTCACTGCGCAGATTGTTCGGATGCAGCCCGAAGAGGCGGAGCTCGCCAAGCTCTTCACCAATACGTGGCGGTACATCAAATTCGCCACAGCAAACCAGCTCTTCATGATGGCCAATGACTTCGGTCTCGACTACGAACGGATCCGGACCGGGTTGGCGCTCGACTACCCGCGGGCGGCCGATCTCCCTGGAGCAGGTTTCGCGGCCGGCCCCTGCCTTTTGAAGGACACCATGCAGTTGGCCGCCTTCAACAACAACAACTTCGTCCTTGGGCATGCGGCGATGTTGGTCAATGAAGGCCTGCCCCTCTATCTCGTCTCTCGGCTCGAAGCTCGTTATCCGATTGCCGATATGACAGTTGGCATCCTCGGCATGGCGTTCAAGGGAGAGTCCGACGACACCCGTTCAAGTCTGAGTTACAAGTTGAAGCGAATCCTGCGGTTCAAAGCGGATCGGATCCTCTGCCATGATCCGTATGTGACGAGTGATCCGGGAATATCACCACTCGCCCAAGTCCTCGATGAGGCCGACCTGTTGATCCTGGCCACCCCCCATCGGGTGTATGAAAGCCTTGACACCGCCGTACCGATCATCGATATCTGGGGCCGCGGCGGGGCGGGCCTCGTCCTATGAAACCGCGGGTATCGGTCGTCGTGACGGCCTACAACGAGGGGCAAATCATCGTTCCGTTCCTCGTTCGCTTGCTCGAGTCGATGTCGCTCCCCTGCGAGATCCTGGTCGTTTGTGACACACCTGACGACAACACGTTGCCCTGGGTGGAGAAGTTTCAGCGGGATGACTCACGGGTCATCCCGCTGGTGAACACCTATGGGCGCGGACCCTCACGTGCCATCCGGTATGGATTCGACCAGGCGAACGCCGACGTGGTGGTTGTGACCATGGCGGACGGTTGCGACGATCCCATGCAAATCGACCCTCTTGTCCGCCTGGTCGAGCGGGGCGTGGTCATCGCAGCGGCATCGCGCTATATGCGCGGCGGACAACAGATTGGTGCCCCGTTTCTCAAGAGAACCCTTTCGAGGCAGGCTGGGTGGTCCCTGTACAGGTTCGCTCGCGTTGGTACCCGGGATTCCACCAATTCGTTCAAAGCGTACGACACGGCGTTCGTCCGGCGGGTAGGCATCGAGTCCGACGCTGGATTCGAGGTGGGCCTCGAACTTGTGGCGAAGGCGCGCAGGCATCGCAGCCGAGTGGCCGAGATTCCCACGATCTGGTTGGAACGGACCTCCGGTCACTCGCAGTTCAAGCTGCGCACTTGGCTCCCCAACTATCTGCGGTGGTATTTCTACGCTTTCGGCCCCCGGATCCCCCGGGACGACCAATTCACCCTTGGCGACTCAGGGCAACGGGTCGACGAGCCAGCGTAAGAATCGCCCCGGCGGATCGCCCACCGGGGATCGATTGACTCGCCCCGACGATCGGGTCTGAGAAGGAATGGTGCGAACGAATGGCAAAGGTATTGGTCACCGGGTCTGCCGGGTTCATCGGCGGCTACGTTGTCGACGAGCTCCTCGGGCGGGGCCACTCCGTGGTGGGCATCGACAACCTCTCCAAGTACGGAAAGGTGACGAAGTCCTACGACGATCACCCGCGCTACACCTTTGTAGAGGGAGACTGCCAGGACGTCGGGCTTATGACTGAGCTTGCGAGCGACAGCGATCACTTCCTCGCCGGAGCGGCTCTGATCGGTGGCATTTCGTACTTCCACGCCTATGCCTACGACCTATTGGCAACCAATGAGAGGATCATCGCCAGTTCGTGCGACGCGGCGATCAACGCGCACAAGAATGGGCGTCTTCAAAAAGTAACCTATATCTCGTCATCGATGGTCTATGAATCGGCCGACACCTGGCCGTCCCATGAGGGCCAGGAGCGTTCGATTCCTCCGCCGCTGTCGTCGTATGGGTTCCAGAAGTTGGCAGTCGAGTATTTCGCCCATGCTGCGCATGACCAGTACCAACTGCCCTTCACGATCGTGCGCCCCTTCAACTGCGTCGGGATCGGCGAGCGCCGGGCGCTGGGTGATGTCGAGATCCTGTCGGGGAACGTGCAGCTGGCGATGAGCCACGTCGTGCCGGATCTGGTTCAAAAGGTCCTAAAGGGCCAGGACCCCCTGCACATCCTCGGTGACGGGACCCAGATTCGTCACTACACCTACGGGGCCGATCTTGCCCGAGGGATCGTCACGGCGATGGAGCACCCCGACGCGCTCAATGATGACTTCAACCTTTCTACATCGGTGTCCACCACGGTCCTTGAGCTCGCCGGGATCATCTGGCGCAAGATTCGCGGGGAAGACGTACCCTTCCGATTCGTATCGGACGCCCCGTTCGAGCATGACGTCGCCCGACGCGTACCGACAACCGACAAGGCCAAACGCGTTCTCGGTTTCGAGGCCACTACCGGGCTCGACGATATGCTCGACGAGGTGATCCCGTGGATCTCGCGTGCCGTCGACGACGGCACCATTTGACTCTGGAAAACCGGTGTCCAAGGGGCCAACTTTTGTGGAGGTGAGGTCTTCTTTCGGATTTCTCTCGGCACCGGGGACGTAGCCCAACCGGTAGAGGCAGGGCGCTTAAACCGCCTCCAGTGAGGGTTCGAGTCCCTCCGTCCCCACTGACGTTGTCGATTTCACAGCATTAGCTACATGCGGGACTGAAGAGTCTGCGTTCCTTCGCCCGAAACGTCCTCGAGCGGCGCCTTGCGTCCCGCCATGACGAGGATGAGTGACGCCAGTGGGCCCTCGACGGAGGGACCGTCCCCCGTCGACCAGTCGGAGTCCGTAGCCGACACGCGCAGACCGGCAATGCGCTTCTTGGCGTGCAACGGGAACCCGACGCGCTTCACCATGTCGGCCACCGTCAACAACGTGGCCTCCGGCACGCTCCGGGTCATGCCCGTCGGTCGGCGGATGTCCCCGCTGTGGCACACGAGGTCGGTGAGCATGACCTCGGGCTTCGCCCCCGGCGGCGTGCGACGCATCCCGATTGTCTTTCTCAACTGCCCCAGGAGCTCGTCGGGGGTCGCCGCTCCCAATGCCAGGCCTTCACGGGCCATGGTGCGGTTGAAGTTCATGCCGCTCTTGAGCATCCCCGCAAGGAACGGGCCCGTCTTCACGTCCGCCCCGCCGACCAGGTGGCCGACGACGTGCCGGATCCTCCACTCGCTGCACAACGACTGGGTGTCCCATTGGCTATCGGCGAGCGTAGCCAGGTCGTCAGCCAGCGCCGACCGCTCCTCGTCTATCGTCTGCCACGTGTCCATGACCACCTCGGTGTCCCGTATCCGCGAAGCGCCGGACGCCCGCAGACCTGGCACGAGGGTATCGAGATCCGGGCTCGGTCGCACCTTCGCAATACGCCCGGAGGACCATGGCAACTGCAGCGTGGGCAGCCTCACCCACGGACTCATCGACCTGGAAACGCAGCGGAGCGTTCTGGCGTCGGTGCGCTTGTTGAAGCAGAATGCGTGACCGCAGAGATCCTCCCGACGATTCCGGTCGTGGACCCGGCCGGGCTTCCATCATCGACGATCGTTTGTTGAGGCGTAGCCGTGACCATCGCATTCGTGGGTAACGCAGGCCCACCGATTAGCCACTGCTCGGCGCCCGTCCGGGCCGCCGCATCGTCACTCCCTGTTTCGTCAAGACCCTACGAGCTGTTGTCGCCTCAATGTCGAGAACGCGGGCGATGGACCGACCGCGCTGCCATACACAGGTTGATCGATTCCTCGACCTGCCCCGCGCTCAGACGCTCCGAGCGACGGGAAACGTCATGCTGCCGAACATGTTGTTTCACGGTGGTCTGGTCCACTTGGAATTTTGCGACATGTTCGTCGATGGGCAACTCCGCTGCGTAGCCCGCGACGAGCGCAGCCACCTCATCGTGGGTCAGCCTGCGACAGATTCGCTTCAGGGTTCTAACTTTTGGCCTGGTTGGGCGCCCCGGAGCCATGTTGGTCAGTGTGCGGAGGCGTTCTCCCTGGCCAGCGTGGTTCGAATAACGTCCTAGTTGGCTCAGGGAGGGGAGAACCCGACCAGCTCCGGCTCGACGTCGAGAGGCTTCGCCGCCAGGTCGTCGGCGTCGACCGACAGCTTGGGTAGCCAGCGGTCGAGCCACTTGGGGAACCACCAATTCGACTCGCCGAACAGGATCATCACCGAGGGCACCACGGCCATCCGGATGAAGACGGCGTCGACGAAGACGCCCCCGGCCAGTCCGATGCCGAATTCCTTGATCACCCGTTGGCCGCCGAGGATGAACGACCCGAAGACGAGGATCATGATGAGAGCGGCGGCGGTGATCGTCTTGCCGGTGGCCGCCAATCCGTTGCGCACGGCGATGCGGTTATCGCCCGACTTGATGTACTCCTCATGCATCCTGGAGACCAGGAACACCTGATAGTCCATGGAGAGCCCGAAGAGAATGGCGAATAACATCACGGGTAAGAACGCCTCCACCGGGCTGGTGCTGTTGACCCCGATGATTGACCCGGCGTAGCCCCACTGGAAGACCGCCACCAGGATCCCGAAGGCCGCCCCGATGGAGAGCAGGTTCATCACGGCGGCGGTGAGTGGGATGACGAAGCTGCGGAAAACGATCGTCAAGAGGATGAAGGCCATCAGCACCACCAGGCCGATGAAGAGCGGCAGCTTGGCCGAGAGCACGTGGGCGAAGTCGATGAACGTGGCGGTGGTGCCACCGACCAGCACGGTCACGCCCGAGGTCCCGACGGCATTGGGTATGGTGACGGATCGCAGGTGGTTGATGAGGTCGGTGGTGGCGCTCGCCTGCGGTGACGTGGTCGGGTAGACGGTAAGGAAGCTGATGTCCACCCCCTGTTGGGTGGGGCTCGGGACCACGGTCGGGCCGACCACCTTTTTCACCCCGGGCTGCGCGGCGACGTCGGTGCTCACGGTCTTCATCACGTCCTGGGCGGCGGGGGTATCCGTCTTGGCCACCAGCAGCAGGGGGCCGCTGAAGCCCGGACCGAAGCCCTTGGCCAGCAGGTCGAAGGCTTGGCGCGTCGTCGTGCCGAGCGGGTCGGTGCCCTGGTCGGCCGATCCGAGACGGAGCGAGAAGAACGGCAGGACCAAGATGACGACGACGATGAGTGCGCCCGCGGCCGAGAGGATCGAGCGCCTTTGCACCAGGTCGGCCCAACCGGGCCAGAAGCCCTTGCTGTCGGCGCCCACGATCCGCGGCCCGTTCTCAATCAGGTTCTTCTTCTGCTTGCGGCTCATCACCTTGGGGCCGATGAAACCCAAGAGCGCAGGCAGAAGGGTCAGGGCGGCGATCATGGTGAAGAGGACGCCGATGGCTGCCGCCACCGCCAGGCCGTAGAGGAAGCTGACGCCGAGGGCGAACATTCCGAGTAGGGCGATGCACACGATGATGCCGGCGAAGAGCACGGCGCGACCCGACGTGTTGACGGCATTGATGATCGAGTTCTCGGTATCTCGCCCGGCCACCAACCCCTGGCGATGCCTGGTCACGATGAACAGGGCGTAGTCGACGCCCACCCCCAGCCCGATGAGGAGCACCAGCTCGGGCGCGAACTGCGCCATCTTGAGGACGTGACTGAGCGTGCCGATGATCCCGATGGCGGTCCCGAGCGCAAAGAGGGCAGACACAATGGGCAGGAGGGCGGCAAAGACCGAGCCGAAGACCAGAAGAAGGACTATGAGCGCCAGGAGGACGCCCAGACCGGTGCTGGAGAACGACTGGTTGTTGGCGAATTCGGCCAACTGACCGGTGACGGCGACCTGCAGGCTCGCGTCGGAGTTCTCGACCGCCGTATGGACGAACAGCTTGGCTTCGGTCGCCGAGATGTTCTGCGCCTGCTTGTCGAAGGTGACCGGGATGAAGCCCACCGTGTCTTGGGGACTGATATTGGTGTGCGAGATCAGGTTCCCACTGGCGTCATAGGGGCTGGTGATGGGAGAGACGTTCGGCAACGCATCGAGCTCCTTCACCATATTGTTGATGCGAAGCCCTATGACGGGGTCGGAGAGCCGAGCACCACCCGACGTACCGAAGACGACCTGCTCGGTGTCACCGGACTGCTTGGGTGTCACCGACTGCAACAGCTTGATCGCGTTGGCCGACTCAGTATTGGGGAACGAGAAGGAGTTCGAGTAGGCCGTTCCGGTCCCGGTCACCAGACCGATCGAGCCGATGAGAGCCGCGAACCAAAAAAGGACAACGAGGCGGCGGTGGTGGACACACCACCCGGCCAGGGTACGCATTGTGGAGTCTCTCCTATGGAACGGGTTCCTCTTGCAGGGCTACGGGGGGTGTCATTCCTGGCGGCATGCCGCCCATCGCGGAACGGTGCCGTTGACGGATGCCTCGAGACATCGTAGACAACCTGGTCACTCCTTGGGCGGTGATCCGGGGGTTGGATCAATGGTCAGCTGGCGGAACTGACCGCCGTCTTCGCTGAGGCTCGGCACGTCGGCCCTGCCACGAGCGGGATGCTCCGCTGGCCTTCTCGGCTCGACCGTTACCGAGGCGGAGCCGGCTCTTGTAGCGCAGCGTGACCGCTCCGGTGGCGTCGGCTTGTCGCGGCGGACCCGTCCCTCACGTCGAAAGTGCTGGTGACGCACGCACGACGTTGGTGCGGCAGTCCTTCTTGGTGTACCGACCGACCCGGTGAACTCGAGGGTCCTTCGATGTCGGCCATCTTCTTCGTGCAAGGTTTGCGGCGAGGTGCGGCCGCCACAATGGCGTCGCCGCCTCATGGCATCCCCCTCACCCGGCGGGGCCAGGCCTGACACCGATCGGACACTCCGGGGATGTTTCTCGCCTGGCCCGCTGGGGAGGCGGCGTCCTCGGGTCGTCCGCGCCACCGTGTCGGCAGCTCGACGCGATGCGCACCGTGGCCAGTGAGTCCGACCGTTCTTGGCGTGGAATACCTGCGGAGCGTCGCGGAGCGCAGCGATCCGATGGGCGACCCGGACATCGGCGAAGTGGATGTTTGCATTCTCGGGCCGGTGGAGGTGCGTGGTGCAGCGCGGCCGTTCACCAGGGCCTGGACCGTCGATCTCGTGGTGTATCTCGCCCTGCACCGCTTCGGTGTGAGCAACGAGCAGTGGGCGACCGCGTTGTGGCCCGATCGCCTCATGGCGGCGCCGACCTTGCATTCCACCGTCTCGGCGGCCCGGCGGGCCCTCGGCCGCTCCGGAGGGGGTACCGATCACCTCCCCCGGCAGCGCGGAAGCCTTCGGTTGGGCCCGACGGTGAGCACCGATTGGCGTCGCTTCCAGCGGTTGGCCGACTCAACCGATCCGCGGGATTGGCGGACCGGCCTCTCGATCGTGAGAGGCCGGCCGTTCGCCGGGCTCCGGAGCTTCGATTGGCCCGTCCTCGAAGGCATAGAGGCTGAGGTGACCGAGACCGTGGTGCACCTGGCCGTGCGACTCGCTGACCACCTTCTCGCCCGGGGCGACGGTCGCCGGGCGGCCCAGGTGGCTCGCAAGGGCCTGGTGGCCTGCCCCTTCGACGAGCGGCTGTACCGATTGATTTTGCGGGCGGCGGACGCCGAGGGCAATCCGGCCGGGGTCGAAGCGGCGATGAGCGAGCTCCTCGGTTTGGTCTCCCGAGACCCCGGCGGCTCGACGCCTGGGGCGCTCGCAATTGCCGACGAGGACTGTGCGCTGGTCCATCCCGACACCGCAGCGCTTTACTGGGCTCTGTCCCGCCGCCTCCCCGCCGCCTCCGGGGGGTCGTTCGCCAGGCTGTAGGGTTTGCTCCCGCCATGGCCAGAGACTCAACCGGAAAGTGGGTAGAGCGCGCCGGTTCGACCGGAGGCGGTCGGACCTACCGCGGGCAGATGCCCGTCAATTGGTACGCCGGCCTGGCGATCATCATCGTTGTAGGGATCGCATCGATCGTCTTTGCCCGCTACCAGTACCAGAACCCCACCAGCAATTCGTCCACTCCACCGACCGTGGGGACGACCTGGTACGCCGGTTCTGCCTTCGATGTCTGCGGGACCCAGCAACCCGCCCTCGCCGCCAACGCCACCAGCGCCAAGAGCTCGGGCTTTTACACGACGGGCCAGGGAGTCATCACGATCAGCCCCACCAAGGCGAGCCAGGCCGGGACCAACGCCACCTTGAGCGCCTTCGTGGATCACTACCCCAAATTGGTCGTCACCCAGAACGAGGTCCAACTTCCCGGCGAGACCGCCTACACCAACGGGAACCTCTGCCCGAAGGGCACGCCCGACGCCGGCAAGAAGGGCGAAGTGCAGGTGGTGTACTGGTCGAACGCCCTCGCGCAAAACGTGAAGCCGGTCACCGTCTCGGGTGATCCCGGCACGTTGCTCTTCACCCAGAACCAGCTGATCACGATCGCCTTCGTCCCGTCAGGCACGAAGGTCCCCAAGCCGTCGGGGACGGTGGTCTCTGCCCTCCTCAAGGCCAGCCTCCAGACCTCGACGGCCACCACGACGCCCTCGGTGTCGACGTCCAGCCTGCCAACCGGCTCGACGGTAGTCACCACGCCGACCGGGTCAACGGTGGTCCCAACCCCGACGGTTCCAGCCACTGCTGCGACCACCACGCCGTCGGCGACGACGGCGCCGCACGTCACCACGCCAACCACGTCTCCCAAGACCACTTCGAGTTCGAAGCCGGCGACGACGTCGGCCACCACCTCGCCGAAGACCTAGTGAAGGCCGTTGTGCTGGTCGGCGGGGAAGGCACCCGCCTCAGACCGCTGACCATTTCGACGCCAAAACAGATGCTTCCGATCGTAGAAGTGCCGATGATCGAGCGCGTGCTCGGTCACCTGGCCCACCACGGGATTGACGAGGCAGTGCTCTCTATTGGCTATCTCCCCGACGCGTTCTTGAGCGCCTACCCCGACGGGATGGTCAAGAGCGTCCGACTGTCCTACGCGGTGGAGCCCGAGCCCCTCGACACGGCGGGCGCCGTGCGCTTCGCCGCCGACGAGGCCGGCATTGCGGAGACCTTCGTAGTGGTCAACGGCGATGTGGTCACCGACCTCGACCTCACCGCCCTCGTCGCCTTCCACCGTGAGCGCGGCGCCGAGGGCACCATCCACCTCCATCCGGTATCGGACCCCTCGGCCTTCGGAGTCGTGCCCACCGACGACGGCGGCCGGGTGACGGCGTTCATCGAGAAGCCACCGCGGGACGAGGCGCCCACCAACCTCATCAACGCCGGCACCTACGTGCTCGAGCCCTCTGCGCTCGAGCGCATCCCGAGCGGCCGGCGGGTGTCCATCGAGCGGGAGACGTTCCCAGCCATGGTGCGCGACGGACAACTGTTCGCCATGGCTGACGACTCCTACTGGCTCGACGCCGGCACGCCGTCGGCGTATCTGCAGGCGCACCGTGACCTGGTCGACGGTCGGCGAGACGGGCCACCCGTCCCCGGAGCCCGGCGAGCCGACGGGGGCTACTGGGTGAGGGGGACCCCGACCATCGCCGGTACCGTGACAGGGGCCTGCTTCATCGCCGACGCCGTCGAAGTGGCCGAAGGCGCAGTCGTCGACCGCTCGGTCCTCGGGGTCGGCTGCGTGATTGAGCCGGGGGCGCAGCTGAGCGAGTCAGTACTGCTGGCCGGCGCCCGGGTGGCGGCCAATTCCTTGGTCAACGGGTCGATCCTCGGTCCCGGTTCCACGGTCGGGGAGCGTTGCGACGTCAGGCCGATCTCGATACTCGGCATGGGCACCGTGGTGTCCTCGGGCACCGTGCTCGAAGGTGAGCGAGTGCCCGGGTAGCCCGCGCTCGGTGCGGGGGGGAACAGACTTGGTGAGTGGGAGCGAAGGAGCAGGGATGCGGACCATGGTCACCGGAGGCGCGGGGTTCATCGGCTCGACCCTGGTCGACCGCCTGCTGGCCGAAGGCCACGAGGTCGACGTGGTCGATGACCTGTCCGCGGGGACACTCGCCAACCTGGCCGAGGCCCGGGTGGCGGCCGAGGGGTCCTTGAGCATCCACCAACTCGACATCCGTCTGTCCGACGTGGTCGACCTCATCGCCCGGCGCCGGCCCCAAGTGATCTTCCATCTCGCGGCCCAGGCCGATGTCCGGGTCTCCGTCGAAATGCCCGCCTTCGACGCTGAGGTGAACATCATCGGTTCGCTCAACGTCCTTCAGGGCGCCCGGGCCGCCGGTACCGAGCGGGTCGTCTTCGCCGCCAGCGGGGGGACCCTGTATGGCGAGCCGGATCCGGCCGACCTGCCGGTCCGAGAGTCTCACGCCCACCGCCCGCTGTCTCCCTACGGTGTCTCGAAGAAGGCCGTCATCGACTACTTGATCGCCTATCGGGAGCTCTATGCGCTCGAATTCGCCGCGCTGGCCATGGCCAATGTGTACGGCCCCCGCCAGGATCCCCACGGTGAGGCAGGGGTGGTGGCCATCTTCGCTGATCGCTTGGTCGGCGGTACGGCAGCCACGATCTTCGGCGACGGTGAGCAGACCCGTGATTTCGTCTACGTCGACGACGTGGTCGACGGGTTCGTGCGAGCGGCGAGCAAGGGCGGCGGGCTGATCATGAACATCGGGACCGGTCGGGAGACCTCGGTCAACGAGCTCTTCTCGACCATGCGCTCGGTGGCCGGTGCCAAGATTGTCGCCGACTACGCGCCGCCCCGCGCCGGGGAGCTGGCCCGCTGCGCCCTCGATATCGAGCGGGCCAAGATCCAACTCGGTTGGGAGCCGTGGACCGACCTCGCCACCGGCATTGCCGCCGTGCTCGACTTCGTGCGTTCGCGAGACGGCTCCTGAGTTCTGGCACTCCGGGTTGCCGGCGAGCCGGCCGGCGAAGTTCTCGGCGCCCGAAGCCGAGGTCAGCGGAACAGGTCTTCTGCCGGGGGGCGGATGATCTCGTCGGCCACCGATCCGGGCCGCAGCCACTCGGCGCTCACCCCTCGCACGACGGCGACGGGGACATTGCGGTCCTTGCCCATCACCAGTTCGGCGGCCGAGGCCAGCTCGTCGGCCACGCAGACCTCGGTGGCGATGAGCTCTCGGCCCGCCGCGTCGGTCGTGCCCCGCAAGTCGACGACGGCAGCGACTCCGGCGCATCCGATGGCCACATCGGTGACCCCTCGCCGCCACGTCCGACCGAAGGTGTCAGAGATGATCACCCCAACTTCGACACCGAGTCGGCGTCGGAGGCCGGCGCGTAGGCGGCGGGCCGAGCGGTCCGAATCCACCGGCAGCAGGGCGGCGGTCCCGTCGGCCATGTTCGAGAGATCGACCCCCGCGTTGGCGCAGATGAAACCCTGGGGCGTTTCGGTGATCAGAAGGTCCCCGCGCCGCCGGAGGACCCGGACCGCTTCTCGCTCTACCAACGCGGTCTTGGCCGCCGGGTCGGCGTGGTCGACCGGGACGACCCGACCCTCGGCCTTCGACACGATCTTTTGGGTCACGACCACAACGTCGCCGTCGGCGAGCTCGGGCGCGCCCGCCACCGTCGGGCCGAGGGCGTTGGCCACGAGCTCGGCCAGGTCATCGCCGGGCCGCACCTCGTCGAGGCCGGTGATCGGAAGCACGTGGAGACCCACCACCCCCTCCGCCGGCTCAGCCCCGGGCAATGAGCACCGTCTCGGCCAATCCGGCGGCGAGCGCCGGGGTGGCCATGATCGTCGGGGCCACCACGCACGTCAGGCCCTCGGCCTCGACCTTGCCGGCCAGCTCGGCGTCTGACTCGTCGATCACGAGCGTCCCGGCCCAGGGGGCGTAGAGGCGGGCCACCCCGACCACCGAGGACTCGTGGCCGAGCTCGACGAGCAGACGGTCGGCCGGGCCCTTGAGAGCGGAGCCGGCCACGATGGGAGAGACCGCCACGACGTCGTCGCGCCTCGCCGCCACTGCGGCGGCGATCCCGGGCACCGCCAGGATCGGCGCGATCGACACCAGCGGGTTGGACGGGCAGCCGATCACCATGTCGGCCTCGGCGATCGCATCGAGCACCCCGGGAGCCGGGGTCGAGTCGGTCGCCCCCGCGAAACGGATGGCCGAGACGGCCACGTCGTGGTGGCGGCGCACGAAGTAGTCCTGAAAGTCGATCTCGGGGACCACCTCGCCGCGGCCGCCGGCCGGGGTCAGCCGGGTGTGTACCGGATCGTCGGTCATGGGCAGCAGTCGGGTGGTCACTCCGCGCGCCACTGCCAGCTCGGCGGTCACCTGCGCGAGGGTGGCGCCCTCGCTCAGGCGTTGGGTCCGGTAACAGTGGGTGGCCAGGTCTCGGTCACCGAGCGAGAACCACGTCTCGCCCCCGAGCTCGGCCAGCGCGCCCATGACTGTCCACGTCTCCCCGGCGATGCCCCATCCGGTCTCGCGGTTGTCGAGGCCGGCCAGGGTGTAGGTCACGGTGTCGATGTCCGGGCTGATGTGCAGTCCGTGGAGCACCGTGTCGTCGCCGGTGTTGACCACCGCGGTGATCGAAGCGGGATCGACCACCTGGACGAGGCCCGACAGCAGCCGTGCCGCACCCACTCCTCCGGCCAAGGCCACCAGCACGGGCACAGCCTAGGGGGGCCCGCCGGTACGCTCACACGACCATGTTGGCTCTGGACGCGCTGTCGACCTGGCCGGACACCCCGGCCGTCGGGGTAGTCCGCCCCGGTGAGGTGGTCGCCACCACCGGGGCGACCGACCGACCGTTTTCCTGGGCGTCGGTGACCAAGTTGTGCACCGCCCTGGCGGCGCTGGTGGCCGTCGAAGAGGGGACGATCTCGTTGGATGACCCGGCCGGGCCGCCCGGCTCGACTGTCGCCCACCTGCTGGCCCACGCGTCGGGTCTCGGGCCCTCCCTCCCGGCGGTGCTCGCCCGTCCCGGGCAGCGCCGCATCTACTCGAGCGCCGGGTTCGTGGCCCTGGCCGAGGTGGTCGCCACCCGCTCGGCTATTCCCTTCGACGTCTACTTGCGCCAGGCGGTCCTCGAACCGGTCGGTATGGGCGGCGCCCACCTCGACCCGGGGGCGTCGGCGGCCACCGGGATGGTCGGCACGCTCGCCGACCTGCTCGCTCTCGGAAACGAACTGCTGGCCCCGACGGTCATCGCCCGGGCGACCCTCGAAGCCGCCACCACCGTCGCGTTCGCCGGCCTGGCCGGGGTGCTCCCGGGTTTCGGCCGCCAGGATCCCTGCGACTGGGGGCTCGGCTTCGAGATCCGCGACGCCAAACACCCCCACTGGACCGGCCAGCGCAACAGCCCCAGCACCTTCGGCCATTTCGGGGCCTCGGGGTGCTTCGTGTGGGTCGACCCCGCCGCCGCCGTCGCCTGCGCCGTGCTCTCCGACACCCCATTTGGGCCCTGGGCCGCCGCAGCTTGGCCGGCACTCTCCGACGCGGTCTTGGGTGAACTCGGGAGCACCCCAACCCCGGCCTGAGGGCCAGCTCGACGGGGGGGAGCGGACCGGTCCCCTGTTACCATCACCACTCCATATGACGGTCCGTCAGATCCCCCCGGGCAGGTACCGCACCGTGGTGGAAATCCTGGGCGCGGCGGCCGAGATCAACCCTGACCTCGAGGCCTACGTCGAGCCGGCGACCGGCGGCACCCCCCGGACGAGCCTGAACTTCTCGCAGTGGGAACGAGCGGCCGACGGGGTGTCCGGCCTGCTCGAGGCCCAGGGGGTGCAAAAGGGGGACGTGGTCGCCCTCGTGCTGCCCTCTTGCATCGATTACGCCGTCTGTTACGCCGCCGCCATGCGCCTGGGGGCGATCACGAGCGGCATCAACCCCCGGATCGGCCGGCTCGAGCTCGACAGCATCATGGCCCGGGCCCGCCCGACCCTGAGCGTGGTCGATCCGACCCTTGGCGTGGCGCTGCCCGCCACTGCGGGCTCGGTGGTGCCCCGCCAGGATGCGGCCGCCGCCTTCGGCGGACCGGGCCCCCGCCGCCGGCCTCTCCTCGATGCGCGCGACCTGGTAGCGGTGGTGTGGACGAGCGGCACCACCGGTCGGCCCAAGGGGGCGGTTTTCGACCACACCAACCTCGCCGCGGTGGCCCGGGGCACCGACGTGCTCAGCCACCCCGGTGACCGCCGGCTCTCGCCCCTCCCCTTCGCCCACGTGGGCTACATGACTCGGGCCTGGGACGAGATCGCCCACGGGGTGACGACGGTCATCACCCCGACCCCGTGGCGGGCGGCAGACGCCCTTTCGATCATCGAGACCGAGCGCATCACCGTCGCCCAAGGAGTGCCCACGCAGTGGGCCCTGGTGCTCGAGCTCGACACCTTCGATGAGGCCGACCTCTCATCCCTGCGCATCGCGGGGACCGGGGCGGCCCCGGTACCCGCGACCATGGTGGCCCGGATGCGCCGTCGTCTGGGCGTGCCGGTCGTGGTCCGCTACACCTCAACGGAGACCTCGCTCGGCACCGGGACTGCGCCGGGAGATCCCGACGAGGTCGTGGCCACGACGGTCGGACGGCCGGTGCCCGGGGTCGAGCTTGCGCTCATCGACGAACAGGGGGGAGCGACCCCGACCGGGGAGGTGGGCCGGGTCCACCTCCGCTCAGGAGCGGTCATGCGCGGCTACTGGGCCGACCAACCCGCCTCGGGCCGACCGACCGACGGTGGCTCGGGCCACCTGATCGACCATGAGGCCAGCGCGTCGGTGCTCTCGCCCGACGGCTGGGTGCGCACCGGTGACTTCGGAATGCTCACGGCGGAGGGCAACCTGACGTTGGTCGGGCGGGACAACGAGCTCTACATCAGGGGTGGCTACAACGTATTGCCGGCCGAAGTCGAAGCGGTGCTGGTCACGCATCCCGGCATCGCCGCCGTGGCCGTGGTCGGGACCCCCGACGATGTGCTCGGAGAAATCGGCGTGGCCTTCGTGGTCAGAGAAAACGCGACCGCTCCCGAGGCAATGCCCGGACTCGACGAGTTGCGCCGCCATTGCGCCGCGCAGCTGGCCGACTACAAGGCTCCCGATCTGCTGGTCGAGCTCGAGGCCCTCCCGGTGACCCCGATGATGAAGGTCGACCGGCGCACCCTCGGCCAGCACGCCGCCCGGGCGGCGTCGGGCCGACGGTCCCGCCCAGTGTCCACCGGTGGGTCGCGATGAACGCCAGTCCCACCACGTCCAAGGAGGAGAGCCCATGAGTCCGACCACACGAGTCGGCGAGCCCGACCCCAACCGCGGCACCGCGGTCGGCACCATCACACCCGAACGGTTCTTGGGCAAGGTGGCGGTCGTGACCGGCGCGGGCTCGGGCATCGGGCAGGCCACAGCCCGTCGGCTCGCCGCCGAGGGTGGCTCGGTCGCCTGTCTCGACATCGCGGCCGATGCGATCGCGACGGTGGCGGCCGAGATCAACGAGGGTCCGAGCGGCCGGGCCGTGGCCATCCGCTGCGACGTGACCAACGAGGACTCGGTCGCGGCTGCCCTGTCGTCGGCGACCGAACAGCTCGGTCCGGTCACCGTTGTGTGCAACGTGGCCGGAACCGGCGGCTTCGCCCGCACCGAGGAAGCGACGCTCGCCGACTGGAACAAGATGATCGCGGTCAATCTGACCGGGACCTTCCTCGTCTGCCGGGGCGCCCTGCCGGGGCTTCTCGAGCATGGCGGCTGCATCACCAACGTGGTATCGACGGCTGGGCGGATCGGTCAGCCCTATTCGGCCGCCTACTGTGCCTCCAAGGGCGGCGTGGCCCTGCTCACCAAGGCACTGGCGGTCGAGTACATGGGCCGCGGGGTTCGGGTCAACGGGGTGGCCCCCGGTGGTGTCGACACCCCCATCATCTGGAACTTCATGCCGCCCAAGGGGGCCGACCAGAAGCTGATGGAGCGGATCATGACGCCCATGGGATTTTCCTTCCCGTCGGAAATCGCCGGTGCCATGGCGTTCTTGTCCTCCGACGAGGCGGCGTACGCGACCGGGGCCATCCTCTCGATCGACGGTGGCGTCACCGCCTGAGCCGTGTGCAAGGCTCGAGAGGTGCCGTCGACGCCGCACAACGGTGACGACACCTCGAACCCCGGGGGCCCACCCGTCCGCGTGGCCTTCGACGCCACGGCGCTGCTCGGGCACCCAACGGGCGTCGGGGCGTACTGCGCCGGTGCGCTGGTCGGCCTGTCCGAGCGTTCCGACGTGGCGGTCGCGGCCTTCGCCGTCAGCTGGCGCCGCCGGGCCGGGATCGCCGACCTTGTGCCGTCGGGCATCTCGAGCAACCAGCGGGCCATGCCGGCGCGGCCCTTGCACTTCGCCTGGAGCCACACTGAGCATCCGGCCCTGGAATGGTTCGTCGGACCGGCCGACGTGGTGCACGGGACCAATTTCGTCGTGCCGCCGACCCGGCGCGCGGCGCGTCTTTCGACCGTTCACGACCTGACGACCGTCCGCTTCCCCGAGTTGTGCGATGAACCAACGCTCGCCTACCCCACGCTCATCCGCCGCGCACTTCGCCATGGTGCCTGGGTGCACGCGCCGTCGGTCTTCGTGGCCTCAGAAGTGATCGAGGCCTTCGGGGCGGATCCCGAGCGGGTGCGGGCCGTCCACTCGGGGGTCCCGCCGGTCCTCCCCCTGGCCGACGACGGAGCGGCGGCCGCCGCCCGCTTCTTGCCGGCGGCGACCGAGCGCTACGTGTTGGCTGTGGGGACCGCCGAGCCGAGGAAGGATCTCCCCGGGCTCGTCGGCGCCTTCGGCGCGCTCGCGGCGGACCGCCCCGAGCTCGCTCTCGTGCTCGCGGGACCCGAGGGTTGGGGGTCCGCGGCGCTGGACGAGGCGGTTCGTTCCTCGGGTTTCGGATCCCGGATCGTACGCACCGGCTGGGTGGACGACGCAACGCTCTCGGGGTTGCTCCGTCGGGCCGCGGTGTTGGCGTACCCGTCGCTCTACGAGGGTTTCGGATTCCCTCCGCTCCAAGCCATGACCGTTGGGGTCCCGGTGGTGGCTTCGCGCGCTGGCGCCCTGCCCGAGGTGTTGGGCGACGGGGCCGATCTGGTACCGCTCGGCGACCCCGACGCACTGGCCGGGGCCCTGGCGGTAGTACTCGACTCGGACTCACGGCGGGCGAACCTCGTGGCCCGCGGAACCGCCCGGGCCAGTCAGTTCACCTGGGACCGCTGCGCCGCTGGTCTGGCCGCTCTCTACACAGACGTTGCGGCGGCCCGATGATCCCATCCGGAGTGAATGCTCCCTTCGGCGGCGACCCGCGATGATCGGTCCGGTCGGGGCAGTACCGACACCATCGGCGGGGAACGAGCGGCTGCGGGTGCTGCTCGCCGTCGAGCAGCTGCGCCGTGAGCTCCCCGGGGGGATCGGGCGCTACGCTGTGGGCCTCCTCGACGGCCTGCGAGATCTCGAGTCGGCCGAGCCCGTGGCGACCCGCTCCTCGCCTCTCCTCTCCCTCCTCGTGAGCCGGGCGCCGGGCATCGGGGGGGCCCGGGAGGACCCGCTCGCACCCTGGGGGCTGCCGATCCGCACCTCGAGGCTGCCCAGCCGCCTGCTCACCCGAGCCTGGGACCGCGGTCTGGCCGTCGCGCCGAGCGGTTTCGACGTGGTCCATGCCGTGTCGCTGGCCTTTCCCCCGGTGCGCCATGAGGTCGGGCCGGCCGGCCGGCCGATCCCCGCCCTGAGCGTCATCGTCCACGACGTGGCATGGCGCCTGTTCCCCGAAGCGACGACGTCTCGGGGGCGAAGCTGGCATGAAGCAGCGCTCCGCCGGGCCCTCGAGCGGGCCGACGCGCTCATCGTCCCCTCCGAGCCGGTGGCCGACGAGCTGCGCAAGCTCGGGGGGAGGGGCCCCATCACGGTGGTACCCCTCGGCTCGGACCACCTGCCCGCACCCGACGACGTCACCACCCAAGCCCTGCTGCGGCGCTATGGCATCACCGGTGGGTACCTGCTCACCGCCGGGACCCTGGAGCCGAGAAAGAACCTCGACAGATTGTTCGCCGCCTACCGGACGGCCCGACCTTCGATGCCCGAGCCCTGGCCGCTCGTGGTTGTCGGGCCCAAGGGTTGGGGAGGCTCGGCCCCCGGCCCCCCGCCGACGACGTCGGGTCTCCCCAACGGGGTGATTCCGGTCGGCCAGGTCTCCGACGGGGTCCTCGCCGGGCTCTACGCGGGGGCGCGGTTGTTCGCCTACGTGCCGCTCACCGAGGGGTACGGATTGCCACCGGTTGAGGCGATGACCTTCGGCGTGCCGGTGCTGGTCAGCACGGGCGTCCCCAGCGCGGAGGTGTCCGCCGGCGCCCCCCAGGCGGCGGTGCGTGTCGACCCCCTCGACGTCGACGCCATGGCCCAGGGCTTGCTCGCCGCGGCGACCGACGAGGCGCTGCGGGCCGAGCTCATCGCAGCGGGGACACAGCTCGCGGCCGGCCGCACCTGGGCGGAGGTGGCCCGAGGCACCGTGGCCGTCTGGCGGTCGCTCTCGTGAACGGCCATCGCCTGCGGGTCTCTCTCGACGTCAGTGCCGTTCCCCGGTCTCCGGCCGGCGCGGGTCGCTACACCTTGGAGCTCGCACGGGCGCTCGGCGAACTCGACGAGATCGACCTGGTCGCGGTCAGCCGTCGCCGGGACGCGGCGCGCTGGCGGCCGGTCGCCCACGGATCGGTGCTGGCCGCCGCCCCGAAGACCCGACCGGTCCGGCTGGCCTGGGAACAGCTCCGCCTGCCCGGCCTGCTGGCCGGTGCCCGTCTCGACGTTCACCACTCCCCGCACTACACGATGCCCGAGCGGGCCAGGGTCCCCGTCGTCGTCACCATCCACGACCTGACCTTCTTTAATCACCCCGAGTGGCACGAGCGTTCCAAGGTCCTGGTGTTCCGCCGGGCCATCACGGTGGCGGCCCGCCGGGCCGCAGCAATCGTCTGCGTGAGCGCGACCACCGCCGACCGCCTGCACGAGGTGTGTGAAGTGCGGGCCCCGGTGTTCGTGGCCCCCCACGGCGTGGATCTTGACCGCTTCACCCCGAACGTGCCCGCCCCCGGGCGCGACGAAGCGACCGTGCGCGCGCTCGGCGTCGACCCCGTACACCCCTATGTCCTGTTCGTCGGCACCATCGAGCCCCGCAAGAACGTGCCCGCCCTGGTGCGCGCCTTCGATCGGCTGGCACCCCAGCACGGCGAGCTCCGTCTCGTCATCGCCGGCCAGCATGGCTGGGGGGCCGACGAAGTGGAGCGGGCGATCCTCGCTGCGAGCGTGCACCCGGACCGGATCGTGCGCACCGGCTACGTCTCCGACGACGCGCTGCCCGCACTGCTGCGCCGGTCGGCCGTCGTCGCCTACCCCTCGTTCGAGGAGGGTTACGGGCTGCCCGCCCTCGAGGCGCTGGCCTGCGGGGCCCCCCTCGTGACCACGTCGGGCACGGCCATGGCCGAGTTGGCCGGGGCAGCCGCCGTCTTGGTCCGCCCCGGCGACGCCGAGGATCTGGCCCGGGGCATCGAAGAGGTGCTGGCCGGACCCGCTGCCGTGTCACGCGCCGAGCGCCGGGCGCTCGGGCTCTCCGTGGCCGCCGCCCGCACCTGGGCAGCGAGCGCCGAGAAGCACCTGGCGGCCTACCGCCGGGCCGCCGAGCAAGGGCCGGGGTGAGCCGCCGGCGCTGAGGGCGTCGGACGTCGAATCCACTCCGGACGAGCCCGCCAGCGTTGGATTCTCCACGAAGACCGAAACATCATCGTTGGTAGGGTGCTGGCGTGCGAGCGCTGATCACCGGGGGCCAGGGCTTCGTCGGGCACTGGTTGGCCGCCCACCTGAAGGACCAGGGCGACGACGTGGTGGCGATCGACAAGGAAACCGACATCGCCGATCAGGGCGCGCTCAACCCCGTCGTGGCCGAGGCAGCGCCCGATGTCATCTACCACCTGGCCGCGCTGACCCATGTGGGGGAGAGCTGGGAGGCCCCGGCCGAGGTGCTTCGGGTCAACGTGCTCGGCACCGCCGCGGTGCTGGCCGCGGCCCGGACCCTTCGTACGTCGCCGCGGGTCCTGGTCGTGAGCTCGGCCGAGGTCTATGGGACCGTGGCCCCCGACCGGTTGCCGATCACCGAAGAGATGCCCGCCGCGCCGGTCACTCCGTATGCGGCCAGCAAGGCGGCGGCCGAGCAGGTGGCGATGCAGGCCTGGCGGGGCTACGACCAGCCGGTCATCGTCGTGCGACCCTTCAATCACGTGGGGCCCGGTCAGGCACCCATTTTCGCGGTCTCGGCCCTGGCCCGCCGGATCGTCGAAGCGAAGCGGGCCGGCCTCGCGACGCTCTCGGTCGGCACCCTGTCGACCCGACGCGACTTCACCGACGTGCGCGACGTCGTCCAGGCCTACCGCCTCGTCATCGACGAGGGGGAGCCGGGCGTGTTCTACAACGTCTGCTCGGGCCACGATGTCGCCATCGCCGAGGTGGCCGAGCGCCTGCTGGGCTTGGCCGGGACCTCGCTCGAACTCGTGGCCGACCCGGCCCTTGTCCGGCCGGTCGACCTTCCCGTACTCCGGGGCGACCCCTCGAAGCTCCACGCCGTGACCCGCTGGACGCCGGAGATCCCCCTCGACGAGACGTTGCGCGACGTCCTCGCCTACTGGGAGGCCGAGACCGCGTAGCCGAGTCGACGGACGCGACACACGGCCCGCCGGAGCGGGCCGTGTGTCACCGAGTGACGTCAGAGTGGACGTCGCTGGTGTGTGCGGCTTCTCGCCGCTGACCGCTTGGGTCAGGCGGCGGGGATCACCAGGCCCCGGATCTGGGAGTGGACCTCGCGGGCCTGAGAGCGGGTCTTGTGGGCCAGGTCGCGGGCCGTCGAGGGCAGCTGCTCTTCGAGGGGGGCGAGGGCGGACTCTACGAACTCGAAGGCGCGCTCGACGATTTCGTCGACGTGGGTGACACCGCTGCGCAAGTTGGCGCGCAGCTCGCTGATGCGCTCTTCGAGGCCATGGTCCGAGCCGAGCTTGTTGGTGAGTCCGACGCGTTGCACCTGGGCCTTTTGGAGGCCGAGCACCCCGAGGCCGACCACCACGTAGGCGGCGTCGCGGGCGATGTTGGTCACGTCGTTGGTCAGGTCAGTCAGTTCGGGCATGTGGGCCTCCTGTGCTCTGGTCGGCGCTTCGAATCCGAGTCGGGACTCGGTGACGTCGATCTCGTGTCTGGGAACCATTGTATACCCTTTGTGTAACAGTTGCAAGCACTTTTGGGTAACTATTGCACGCGTTTTGAGCCCAGGGAGGGCCGAGCAGACGAAGTAGCCTCGGACTCACGATGGACGCCCGTGCACCGGCGGTGGTGGCCGTGCTGGTCACCCGGGACCCTGGCCCGTGGTTCGAGGTGGCGCTGGCGGCCCTGGCCGCCCAGGACTACGAGGAGATGGTGGTCCTCGTCCTCGTCTCGGGCGGGTCGACGGATCCGACGGCCCAGCTGGCCGCCGTCCTCCCCGACGCCTTCGTCCGCCGCTTGGAAGAGGACCGGGGGTTCGGTTCGGCGGCCAACGAGGCGCTCGGGATGGTCGAAGGCGCCGCCTTCTACCTCTTGTGTCACGACGATTGTGCCCCGGACCCGGGCGCCCTGCACCTGTTGGTCGAGGAGTCTTACCGGTCCAACGCGGGCATCGTGACCCCCAAGATGGTCCGCTGGGACGATCCGTCGCTCCTCTTGCATGTGGGCATGAGCGCCGACAAGACCGGGGCGGTGGTCGAACGGGTCCAGTCGGGCGAAGTGGATCACGGGCAGCACGATGCCGTTCGCGACGTGTTCGTCGCCCCGGGCGGCTTCACCCTCATCCGCGCCGACCTTTTCGAAGAGCTCGGCGGCTTCGACACCACGATGGTGGCCATGGGCGAGGACCTCGACCTCTCCTGGCGGGCCCAGGTTGCCGGAGCCCGGGTGGTGGTGGCGCCCGATGCCCGGGTGCGGCACCGTGAGGCGGTGGCCGGCGAGCTGCGGCCGGTGGCCGATGGGCCCGACGGGGCGCCCGCGCCAAGCCTCCAGGTGCTCGAGCGCCGCCACGAGCTGCGGGCCGTCCTCAAGTGCTACAGCGTGTTCCATCTGGTCCGGGTGTTGCCCCAGGCGGCGGTGCTGGCGCTCGCCGAAATCATCGCCGGCCTCGCCGCTCGGGACCGACAGCGGGCCCGGGCGGTGATCGGGGCCTGGGGCTGGAACTTCGCCAGGCTGGGCGACCTGCGGCGCTTGCGACGGGTGGTCAAGGCCCACCGGACCGTCCCCGACGGTGAGGTCCGCCGGCTCCAGATCAACGGCAGCGCTCGGCTCTCGACCTACCTGTCGCGCCTGGCCCATCAGGGCTTCGACGTGGCGCACGGCCGCACGCCGTCTACCGTCGAGAGCGCCGCCGGCGACGAGCTCGAGGGGACCTTCGGGCCGGTGCTGACCGGCAGCGTGGGCCTGGCCTTCTCCGAAGACGCGGACTTCGACGAACTCGACGACCTGGGCCATCGGTCGGGGCGGGACCGCTTCGGGCGCCGGCGACGGCGTCCGGCTCTGTCCTCGGGCCGTTCCCGTCTGATCGCGTGGGCGCTGGTGGCGCTCGTGCTGATCGTCGGTAGCCGCGACCTCTTCGCCCGCGGCCTGCCCTTGGTCGGCCAGTTCCTGCCTCTGCCGAATTGGTCGGCCACCTGGTCCCACCTCGTCTCTGGGTGGCAGAGCCCCGGGGTGGGCACGACGGCACCGGCTTCGCCGGCGTTCGGGGTGTTGGGGGTGCTCGGCACCGTGTTGTTCGGCGGGATGGGGCTCGTGCAAAAGGTCCTGGTTCTCGGGTGCATACCCCTCGGCGCGTGGGGGGTGTCCCGTTTCTTGGCCCCGCTGTGTTCGCCGCGGGCCCGTCTGGTCGGTGCGGTGTGTTACCTGGGTCTGCCCCTTTCCTATAACGCGCTGGCCGAGGGCCGCTGGGACGGGTTGGTCGCCTACGCCGCGGTGCCGTGGATCCTGATTCGGCTGGCCCGGGCCAGCGGTCTTGCTCCCTTTGTCGCGGTCCCCCCACCGAGCAGCGGTGTCCGGTGGACCCAGACGATCCCCGGCCAGATGCTCACCCTCGGGGTGATCGAGGCCGTGGCAATCTCCTTCGCCCCGGCCGTCGCCCCGGTGATCATCTTGTGCGCGCTCGGCATCGTGGTCGGCTCGGTGCTCGTCGGCGAATCGGGCGGGTCGTGGCGCGCCGTCGGGGTCGCAGCCGGCGCGACCGTTGTGGCCGCCGTGTTGTGCGGGCCGTGGGTCATGGGCACGGTGCTGGCCGGGCACAGTGCACTCGGCGTGTTCGGGCTCGCCGGCTCAACACAAGGTGCACCGAGCTGGAGCGAGCTGTTGCGTTTTGCGGTCGGGCCGGCCGGGAGCTCGCCCCTCAGTTGGCTGTTGCTCGTCGCCGCACTCCTCCCGCTGCTGATCGGGCGCCAGGCCCGGCTGGCCTGGGCCGGGCGTCTCTGGACGGTGGCGGTGCTGTCGTGGGTGCTGGCCCTGGCCGTCGCTCGGGGCTGGACCGGATCGTTCGCCCCCTCCGTCGACGTGCTGCTCGTGCCGGCGGCGGCCGCCGTGGCCTGCGGGGTCGGGCTCGGGGTGTCGGCATTCGAGACCGACCTGTCGGGTTACCGCTTCGGGTGGCGCCAGCTGGTGACGGTGGGTGCGGTCACCGCCGCACTCTTGGGCATGCTCCCGGTGGTGGCCGAGGCGGGGGACGGCCGCTGGGGACTGCCGGCAACGGGCTACGGCGAACCGCTGTCGTTCATGGCGCCGACCGTCGCGCACGGATCGTTCCGGGTGCTGTGGCTCGGGGACCCACCCACCCTGCCGATCGGGGGGTGGTCCATCGCCCCGGGCCTCGCCTACGCCACCTCCGAGGACGGCACGCCGGACGCGGTCAACTTGTGGTCGCCGGCCGGCCCGGGACCGGCGTCGACCCTCGGCCGGGCCGTCGAGCTCGCCCGGTCGGGTTCGACCAGCCACCTGGGTCGCCTGCTGGCGCCGGCCGGCGTGCGCTACATCGCCGTCATTTCGAACCTGGCCCCGGTGGTCCCGGGCGTCCAGCAACCGGCGGCCTTTCCGCCACCGGCCGACCTGCTCCCGGCCCTGCTGGCCCAAGACGACCTGCAACAGGTTCCCGGCGGCGGCCAGGGCTTCACCCTCTTCGAGAACACCGAGTACGTCCCCATCCGAGCCGAGCGGGCGACGGGCCCGATCCCACCGAGCGGGTCCGCCGCCCCTTGGCCGACCCCGGCCGACGTGACCGGTTGGGGGCCCGTCCTGCCCGGGCCCCGCGGGGCCCGTTCGTATTCGGGCCCGGCCACCGCGGGCACCGTCCTCGCGTCCGACGCCCCCGCCGGTCGCTGGCACCTGAGCGTGGGCCGGCAACCCACGCCTTCCCGCCCAGCGTTCGGCTGGGCGATCCAGTACAACCCGGTGCCGGCCGGGAGCGCCGAGCTGGCCTTTGCCGGGGACCCACTCGTGCCCCTCTCGGTGCTGGTCATGCTGGCTCTGTGGCTTGTGGTGGCGGCCGCCCTGTTGGGCCGCCGCCGCTCGCTCGACTGGTGGTTTCAGCCGATGCGTCACCGGCGGCGGCCCCCCCGCCACGCCGCGTCGGGCGCCCTCGACGAGGGGTCGCCGGCCGAGGGACTCGGTGGACCCGCTGCGCTTCATGAGCATTCCCCCGCCGAGAGATCCGCACCGTGACGGCGGGCCACCGGGGACGCGGGGCGCACGGGACGTCGATCCGTCGGCTCCCGGTCATTGTCGTGGTGGTCCTCGCCCTGGCCCTGGCCGGGTACGCCGACCACGCGGTGCACACCGCGGTGCCCGCCCCGCCCTCCGCCACCCTCGCAGCGTCGACGCCTCCGATCGGCGCCGAGTCGACGAGCTGGTATTGCACCGGCGCGTCAGGATCGGCGAACGGGATCGCCAGTGCGACCCTGTACCTCGTGAACACCCGGGCAGCGGCCGCCCAGGCGACGATGACGGTGGTCAACGACACCGGATCCACGGCCAGCGTGCCCGTCGCCGTGCCCGCCGGGGCCGAGGTGACCGCAGTGCCCGGTCTGGTCGAACAGGGGACGTGGCTCGCGGCCCGGGTCGACCTCGAAGGCGGCGGGGTCACCGTCAGCGAGCTGGTCGACGGCTCGGCGGGCTGGGCCGTGAGCCCCTGTGCCACCACGACGTCGACCCAGTGGTACTTCGCGTCGGGATCCACGGCCAACGGCAGCGGTTTGTACGTGTCGCTGTATAACCCCGCGGCCACCGCGGCGGTGGTGGACCTCGCCTTTTCGACCCCGGCCGGCGTCGTAGAACCCCAAGCCTTCGAGGGCCTCGTGGTCCAGCCGGGCCAGCTGGTGGTGGCCGGCGTGGCGTCCTACGTCCAGAACCAGGCATCGGTCTCGACCACCGTCGAGGCGCGCTCGGGTCGGGTGGTGGCGGCCGAGCTCCAGGAGTACACCGCCAACAACCTCTCGGGGCTCTCGTTGCGCCTCGGCTCGCCGTCGCCCGAGTCGCGTTGGGCCTTCCCCCGCACCGTCGATGTGACCGGGGGACAGACCGATTTTTCGGTATTCAACCCCGCCGCGGTGCCCCGGCGGGTGACCATCTCGGTTCGGATCCCCACCGGTCCGGTGGCGCCGTTCACCGAGACCGTCCCGGCGGAGTCGACGTGGATCCTCCAGGCGAGCGACTCGACCCGGATCCCGGCGAACTCGGACTACGCCACGACGGTCAGCGTCGGTGGGGGCGACGGCGTCGTGGTCGACCGCACCGTGAACTCGGGCACTGCGGGAACGCCGCCCCAGTGGGGTGCGGTTCCCGGGGTGGCCGGCTCGTCGATCGCCGCCGTCTCCCGCCGGTGGATCGTGCCCACCCCACAGCTCCCGGCAACACCGCCGGTCTCGGGGGCCACCCCGTTCGCCCTGGGCGTCTCGAACCCCGGGGACGTCTCGGTCGAAGTGACGATCTCTTCGATCACCCCGGCGGGCCTGCGGCGCCTTCCTTCGATGCCGACCCTGACGCTCGCGCCCGGACAGTTCGCCGTCGTCGAACAACCGGCCTTCGCCCACGCGGGGATCAGCGCACTGCTGCTCGAGGCGACTGGGGGGATCGCCACCATGGAGGACGCGGTGCCCGCGGGGATGCCGGGGGTGGTGGCCATGCCCGGGGTACCCGAAGACGGCTGAGCTGAGCCGAGCTGGCCTGCTCGGTCAGTTACGCGTCGTCGTCGCTGCCGGCGGGTGGGGCCGGGGTGGCGGGTCCCGGCGCCGGCCACTGCGGCGGCGGCCAGTTGTTCGGCTCGGCCGGCGGGGCCCAGTTCCCTGAGTGCGGGGCGGCCCAACCCGGTGCGCCGGTGGCCGCGGCGGAATCCTCGGTGGCGGGCTCGCCGACGCCGGCCGCGACGGGCTCGGGGGTCTCGGTCTTCGCCGCCGTCCCGTTGGTGCCGTTGGCGGCGTGCTGCCCGTTGCCGTTGAAGTGGGGGACCGCTTTGGCCCCGTGCTCGTGCACGGGTCGCCCGAAGGCCTCGTCGACGAGCCGGCCGACCTCGAGGCCGTCGATGCTCTCGGAGGCGAGGAGGGCCTTGGCCACGGCATCGAGGCCGCCGCGGTGGCGCCCCAACACCTCAGTCGCCCGTTCTTCTTGGGCTCGGAGGATCCGCTCGACCTCGTCGTCGATGACCCGGCTGGTGTCTTCTGAATAGTCGCGGGTGTGCATGAGGTCCTCGCCGAGGAACACCTGGCCCTGGGAGCCCCAGGCCATCGGCCCGATCTCCTCGCTCATGCCCCACTCGCGCACCATCTTGCGGGCGAGCTCGGTGTTGCCGACCAGATCGTTCGCCGCCCCGGTGGAGAGGTCGCCGTAGACGAGCAGCTCGGCCACCCGACCGCCCATTCGCACGCACAGCGAGTCCTCGATGTGGCTGCGCGGGTGGATATGGCGCTCTTCCATCGGCAGCTGCATGGTCACGCCGAGGGCCATCCCGGTCGGCAGGATCGTCACCTTGTGGACCGGATCGGCGTCCTCAAGCACGTAGGCGAGGACGGCGTGGCCGCCCTCGTGGAAGGCGACGCGCTCTTTCTCTTCGTCGGACAACACGAGGCTGTCGCGCCGCTGGCCCATGAGCACGCGGTCCCGGGAGGACTCGAAGTCCTCGGCCTCGATGGTCGTCGAACCCCGGCGCACCGCGTGCAGTGCGGCCTCGTTCACCAGGTTGGCCAGGTCGGCCCCACTCATACCCGGAGTTCCCCGGGCGACCAGCTGCAGGTCGACATTGGGCCCGATCCGCTTGCCCTTGCAGTGCACCTGGAGGATGGGCAACCGCTCGTCGAGGTCAGGGAGGGGGACGACGATCTGTCGGTCGAAGCGCCCGGGCCGCAGCAGCGCGGGGTCGAGGATGTCGGGTCGGTTGGTGGCCGCTATGACGACGACCCCCTCGGCGGGGTCGAAGCCGTCCATCTCGTTGAGCATCTGGTTCAGCGTCTGCTCGCGCTCGTCGTGGCCACCGCCGAGGCCCGCACCCCGCTTGCGACCGATGGAGTCGATCTCGTCGACGAACACGATGGCCGGCGCCTGCTTGCGAGCCGTCTGGAACAGGTCGCGCACCCGGCTCGCACCGACACCGACGAACATCTCCATGAAGTCCGAGCCGCTGACCGACAAGAATGGCACCCCGGCTTCCCCGGCGACGGCCCGGGCCAAGAGCGTCTTGCCCGTTCCGGGGGGTCCGACCAAGAGCACGCCCTTGGGGATCTTGGCGCCGATCTCTTTGAACCGGCCAGGCGTCTTCAAGAAGTCGACGACCTCGCTGATCTCCTGTTTGACCCCCGTGTAGCCGGCCACGTCTTCAAAGGTGGTCGACGGGCGGTCCGCGCTGAACAGGCGGGCCTTGGAGCGCCCGATCGACATGATCCCTGACATCTGGCCCCGGGCCTGGCGGCTGATGAACACCATCAGGGCGATGCCGACGCCCAGGAACAAGATGTAGGGGAGCAGTGCCCCGAGTACGTTGCTCGGGGGATTGGCGAAGTTCACCTGGACGCCGTCGTGGCGCATCTCGGTCACATCGGCGGGGAGCACCGGGTTGGGCCCGGTCGTCGTGTACTGGGTCCCGTCGCTCAGTTTGCCGGTGATGGTGCCCGAGGAGTTGTCGATGCTTGCCGTCGACACGTGCTTGGCCTTCACGTCGCTCAGGTACTGCGAGTAGGTCAGGGACTTGGCCTTGTGGCTCGGGAGCAGTGAGGGCACCACGAAGACCGCCAGGACCGCCACGATGAGGACGATCGTGATCCAGCGCCAGCTCTGGTCGCGCCCTTCGGGGGCGCCCGGGGCGTTCCCACCCTGACCCGACGGGCGCGAGGGGTTGTTATCGGAGCGTTGCGGACTCACCGACCCATGCTATGCGCCACCCCCGGGCCGTGGTTACCGGCCGCCCAGGCGCCGTTTTGCCACGAGACGGTGGCAGTAGCCTGTGCGCCGATGTCCCAGCCCGGCGAGCACGAGCCGTCCGAGCCCGTGCCGCCCGGCTCCGGTACCGGGGGTAGGCCCCCCGGATCCCCGCCCGATCCGTCCTGGCCCGATCCGTCCTGGCCCGCCCCCTCTTGGCCGGGGCCGTCCGGCCCGGCCGCTCAGCAACGGTGGGCCGGGGCGGGCTTCGAAATCACCGATAATGTGGCTTTCCTCGATGTCCCGGGGGCGCCGCCGGTCACCAAAGGTGACGCGGGCATGTGGCTGCTGTTGGCCGCGGTCGGGTTCCTCGCCGGCCAGGTCGTGGGCTTGGTGGCGGTCTACGTGGTGGCCCTCGGTCTCGGAATGGCCGGGCAGATCCAGCAGCTCGGCCTGCGCGCCGTCCCGCCCGAGTGGTACGTCGTCTCGAGCCTGGTCGGGCTCTGGACCGGCTTCTTCGGGGCACCGTGGCTGGCCAGCAGGGTGCGCGGGACCAAGCGCTTCGTGGCCGACCTCGGGCTCCGGTTCAAATGGATCGATCTTCTCGGGATCCTCATCGGTGTCGCCGGCCAGTACCTCGTCGCCCTGTTGTATCTGCCCTTTCAAAAGCACCTCCACAACTTCAACGGGCCGACGAACAAGCTGACCGGTGGTTCTCACGGGCTCGGCTTCGCCGTCATTGCCGTCCTCACCATCGTCGGCGCGCCATTCTTCGAAGAGCTCTTCTTCCGTGGCCTGCTCTTGAAGGGCCTGGCCCGCCTCCTCACCCCGCGCGTCCCGGGGCGCTCGCTGCTGCGCGGCGCGGGCGTGGTGGGAGCGGTGGTCGTCGACGGACTCCTCTTCGGCCTGGCCCACGGCGAGCTCGAGCAGTTGGCCGGCCTGGCCCTGTTCGGAGTGATCCTGGCCGTTGTGTCGTATCGGACCAACCGGCTCGGTATGAACATGGTGTCGCACGCGAGCTTCAACGCGATCGCCGTCTACGCGGTCTTCAGCGCCCGCGGCGGCGTGATCCACTGAGCCATGACGGGCGTTGTGAAGCAACCGAGAGCCCGACGACACGCCATGGCTCGACCCGGGCGCCCGCGCCCCTCCGTCGTTCGCCGCCGCGGCTGGCCGCGGTGGGCCCCGGCCGTCGGCACCCTCGTCGTGGTGGCCGGGGTGATCGCCGTCACCGTGTCCCAGCTGCACCTCAACCTGCTGCTGCTGAACGGCACCACGACGGGCGGGGACACCGGGGCGCACTTCATGATGCCCCAGTACCTCCGTTCGGAGCTGTTGCCGAGCGGACACCTGACCGGGTGGAACCCCGGTTGGTATGACGGCTACCCGATGTACACCTTCTATTTTCTGCTGCCCGACCTGCTGGTGGCCATCCACCCGTGGTTCATCTCCTATGACGTCGCCTTCAAGTGGGGGACCGTGCTCGGCTCGTTGCTCCTGCCGGTGTGCGCCTGGGCCTGTGGCCGGCTGTTCAAGCTCCGCCCACCGGTCCCGGCCGCCCTCGCCGCCGCCACCTTGCCGTTCCTCTTCGACTACACCTTCACGATCTACGGGGGGAACCTCTTCTCCACGTTGGCCGGCGAGTACGCCTATTCGCTGAGCCTGTCCCTCGCCCTGTTGTTTCTCGGGCTCATGGCCCGGGGGCTTCGCACCGGTCGCTACCGCACGTGGACCGCGGTGGTGCTCGCCCTGTGCATCCTGGCCCACATCGTCCCGGCCATGTTCGCCATCGCCGGTGCGGCCATCCTCGTGGCGTTCGAGCTGTTGCCTCGCCGGCTGGCCCTCCAAGACAACGGCTTCAGTGTCACCGCCGGGGCGAGCCGGATGGCCCAGGTCGACCCCGTTCGGCCGCGCCGGGCCGCGATGTGGTGGGGGATTTCAACCGTGTCCCTCGGGGTGCTGCTGTCGGGATGGTGGTTGGTGCCATTCGGCGTCGACCAGCCGTATGCCACCTCGATGGGTTACGCCAACGTCACGACGTATCAGACCCTGTTCTTCCCCCGGGCCGACTGGTGGGCCCTCGTGATCGCCGGGTTGGCGGTACTCGTGGGAGTGGTGCGGCGCAGCCGCTTTTCCCTTCTCATCTCGCTCCTCGGACTGCTCTCGGCGATGGGCCTCGTGATCGACCCATTGGGGAGTCTGTACAACGTCCGCTTGCTCCCCTTGTGGTTCCTTTGCGTCTACTTGATGGTCGGGTGGCTCTTCGGCATCTCGGTGGCCGCCGTCGCCCGCTGGTGGCGCCGCGAACGCCTGGCCCGCTGGGTGCACGCACTGCGTCGGGGTGGGGGTGTCACCGCGAGGGGCCGACCTGAACCGGGGCGGGTCGAGCCCGGCGCGCTGGCCGGCCCGATTCTCGCGTTGTTGGCCGCCTTCGCGGTCGTCGTCACCCCCTTCGTGGTCCCCGCGGCCAACCTGCCCTTCGGCATCGTGCCGGGAGCCAACCAGGTGACCGACTGGGCGGCATGGAACTACTCGGGATACGAGGGGCCGAGCAAGGACTACGCCGAATACCAGGGGCTGATGGACACGATGCGTCACGTCGGGGCCACAAACGGGTGCGGTCGGGCCATGTGGGAGTACAACGCCAATCAGGACCGCTTCGGCACCCCTGAGGCCCTGATGCTCCTGCCCTATTGGAGCGGCGGATGCATCGACTCGATGGAGGGACTGCTCTTCGAGTCCTCGACCACCACCCCGTACCATTTTTTGAACCAGGCCGAACTCTCCGTGTCACCCTCAGAACCGATGGTCGGCCTTCCCTACGGCGCGCTCAACGTGCCGCTCGGCATCCAACACCTCCAGCTGTTGGGCGTGCGCTACTTCATGGCCTTCAGCCCGGCCGTGAAGCAGGCCGCCGCAGTCGATCCCTCCCTGCGCCTGGTCAGCGTCTCAGGACCCTGGCCCTCCACGTACAACGGGCAGAGCCTCGACACCACCTGGAACATCTACAAGGTGCTCGATTCCCCGTTGGTCCAACCACTCCAGGCCGAGCCCGCGGTGCTGACAGGGGTGGCGCCGGCCCAGTCGAGCTGGCTCGGTCCGTCGACCAGCTGGTACGACGACCCGGCCCGCTGGAAGGTCGAGTTGGCGGCCGGCGGACCGCCTGCCTGGCCCCGGGTGACCGCTTCTACGAGCGCGCCCGCCGTCGTGCGGGTTGCATCCACGAAGGTCACCTCGGTCCGCCAAGATGAGAGCTCCATCAGCTTCTCGGTGAGCCGGATCGGCACGCCGGTGCTGGTCAAGATCTCCTATTTCCCCAATTGGCAGGCGAGCGGGGCCGAGGGTCCCTGGCGGGTCACCCCGAACCTGATGGTCGTCGTGCCTACGAGCCACCGGGTCACCCTCACCTACGGGACCACGGCGGCCAACGTCTTGGGGGTCCTGTGCAGCCTGGGCGCCCTCCTGGCCCTCCTCGCGCTGGCCTTCATTCCCCGGGTCGTTCGACGCCGGCGGCCCCGGCCGACTCCCGCGGTGCGGCCGAGCAACGGGGGAGCCAGACCCCCGGGGGGTAGAGACGAAACCGATCCGGGCCCACCGCCCACGGCCGAGCCGGTCGGTGTCCGCCCGGGTCCTCCCCCCGATGCTGCGGTCGAGCCAGGGATCGCACGACCGGGCACCTAGAGCCGAGCGCCGACGACCGTCGGTGCGCTTCACGGACACCTAACACCTCGCTCATGCTTCGCACACGGCCGATCGGAACACTGGCAGCATTACGAAGACAGGCCAACGCCAACAGGCAGAGCCGAGGGGGACAGATGATCGTGGGGAGGACACGGGGGGCCGCCGTTACAGCGGTCGCCATCGCCGCCGTGACGCTCGGCGCATGCGGCGTCAGTGGCAATGCCCATGTCATCGGCCCGGGGCCGTCGACGACCACCACTGTGGCGACGACCGCGGCGACGACCGTGCCACTCACGGTGCCCGCGTCGACCCCCACGTTGCCCACCGTCCCGATCACCGCACCCCCCCCGCCGACGACCACGACTGTTCCGAGCGTCGACCCGCAGTCGGTGGCGCAGATCGACCAGGAACTCAACGCACTCGACAACAGTTTGAACCAGGCGCAGAGCGACCTGTCGAGCCCCAACGCCTCGGACCGCTGAGATGGAGCGACCCCAGATGACACAGGCAGCGGCCCGGCTCCTCGTCGGCGGACTCTTGACCCTCAGCGCCCTGGCCGCCCTGCCAAAGACGGCGACGGCGGCCGGGCTCGGTGGAGTGGCGGCGGGGGGCGCCGTGCCGACGGGGGCACCCCTCGGGTCGGGAGCACCCCGCACCTGTTCGCCGGCCACGCTCTCGGTCCTGTTGAACTACGTCGAAGGCGGTCTGTCGGGCCGGGTGAGCCAACTGCACACTCTCACCGGTGCGGTCGCCGGCGCCGCCGCCCTCAGTGCATCCGATGCGGCCACCTTGAGCACGGACTTGGCCAACGAGCTCTCCGGGGTCACGGCCCTCGAGCAGAAGGTGCCGACCGACACCACGTGTGCAGACGCGATCGCCGACGCCCACGCCATGGTGTTCGACTACCGGGTGTACGTGGTGATGACTCCTCAGGTCCACCTCACGATCACCGCCGACAGCGAGACCGCTCTTGGCGGACGCATCACCGGTCTCGAACCGCAGATCACCGCGGCCATCACCGCGGCCGGGAACGCCGGCAAGAACGTGGCGGCCGCCAAGGGGGCCCTGGCTGATCTCGAGAGCCAGGTGGGCGCCGCCGGGCACGCGTCGTCGCCGATACCGAGCCAGGTCCTCGGGTTCACCCCAGTTTCGTACCCGGGCTGCTGGCCGGCCTTCAAGGCCGACGTGGGTTCCCTGCACACCGGGCGAGCCGCGCTGCGCCGGGCCGACAGGGACCTCCACGTCATCGTCGCCTTCCTCCACTGACTGTCACCTTCCTCCACTAACTGTCGTCTCGAGGAGCCATCCAGCCCACGCCGGCCCGTGGCCCGCTCGCGCGTCGTGTCGGGGCGGCCCGGGCGCGGCACGGGCCCCGACGTCAATGTCACGGGACCGCCGATCGAGCCGGGAGGGTCCAAGGCCGATCGATCAGCTAGTGCAGGTGGTCCCCGGCGCCGGCACGGTGCCGGCGACGAGGTAGCTCTGCACGATGCCCCGGACACACGAGCTGTAGAAGTAGGCGACATGGTCCACCCCGTCCCGGGTCAACAGGACGCCGCGCTGCAATTGCTTGGCCAACGAGACGGCCCAGGCGTAGGGCGTGGCCGGGTCCCCCGTCGTGCCCACAACCAAGATGGGTGGCGCCCCGGTCGCCCGGATGGGCCCCGGAGTCCGGGTGGCCGGCACTGGCCAGACCGCGCAGCCCGCCTGTCCCCAGGCGAGGAGGGGTCCGAAGACCGGGGCCAGCGCGCCGTCGGCCGCGGCGAGTTTCGGGTAGGTGGACAAAGTGCGCGACACCGGGTGGTCGAGGCAGCTGATGGCGGCGCCGGCGTCGGCCCCGTTGGACGAGCCGTTGGAGTCATAGTGATCCGACATCGACACGATGCCGGCCCCGTTCCCCGATGCCGCCTCGCCCAACGCGTCGGCCAACGTGGGCCAGTCGGACCGGGCGTAGAGTCCGGCCAACAAGGCGTCGTAGATCTCGCCGGGACCGATGCTGTGCCCGGCTCCGGCCGGGATCGGCTGCTCCAGGCTGTCGTTGATGAGGGTCAACACCGCGGGGGTCGGGTCCCCGGACGGCCGCCACGGGCACGACGACGCGGCGCACCAGGTGAAGAAGTCGTCGAGTGACTGTTCGAATCCCACGGCTTGTCCGACGACCATCTGGTTCGAGCTGAGCGTCGGGTCGATGGCACTGTCGAGCACCATCGCCCTGACGTGGGTCGGGAACATCTCCGCATAGGTGGCCCCGAGGAGTGTGCCGTAGGACTGGCCCATGAAGGTGAGGGTCGGGTCGCCGATGGCCGCTCGGATGCGATCAAGATCCTGGGCCGACTCGACGGTGCCGACGAAGCGGAGCAGGGCGCCACTCGCCTTCTCACAAGCCGCCGCATAGGACCGGAACGCGCCGATGAGGGTCTGCTCGGATGCCGGTGTTTGGGGCACCGGGTCGGGCGCCGGTGACACCGGGGGCGGCGATGAGGGCGACGCGGGCGTCTCCGCGCAGGTGACCGGATCGCTGCGCTGCACTCCGCGAGGGTCGTAGGTGACGATGTCGAAGTCATTGAGCAAGCCGGTCGACAGGGACCCGAGCTCGTTGTCCATGTCGTCGACCCCCGACACGCCCGGTCCGCCGGGGTTGATGACGAGGGAGCCGATGCGCTGGGAAGGGTTTTCTGCGGGGTGGCGGACCAGAGCGATTTGGATCGTGGTGCCCTGGGTGTCGGCGTAGTTGAGCGGGACGGTTACCGAGCCGCACTCGAGTCCACCCCCGCACGCGGCCCACTGCACCGGAGCCGGAGGTGCGAGCGCGGCGGGGATCGTCGTGGTGGCCGAGCTGGCCGACGGGAGTGGGGCAGAGCTCGGCGGGCGGTGCGGGGTCACCGGGGCGGCCAGTGGACCTCCAGGGAGTGGATCGCAACCGCACAGTCCGAGGATGACGACGACCGCACCCCCGATCATCCGGGCTGATCCCAACGGGCCGACCGACCAACCGGGTCTGTGTGGGGTGCTCCGCACGTGGTCACTGTGTCACGACCACCCGATGAGAACCGATCACCGCTGGTACCCCCGGATCGGTCCCTTCGACGCAAAGTCCAGGGCCGTCGAGCGGGGGCTCGGGCAGTGCGAGCGCGCCGCGCTGTGTTGGGCGCGGGTCGAGTGGGAGCCGAGATCATGTTGTTGTCGCGTGTTTGTCACGCGGCGGACACCTCGATGCTGGATGTCTTGGCGCGCCGGGGATGTTCTTGACTAGCGGGACATTCGCGGTCACCGTTATCCCATGTCGTCTGCATCTGCCGTCACGAGCGCGTCCAACGGTGGTTCTCGCGACCCGGGTGACGGGACCGGCGTCGGCGCCGGAGTTCCTGACCGATCGAGTCGACCGCCCGCGCCAGGAGAGCTGCACATCAAAGAGAAGCGGACATGGAAGACGTGGCAGCTGCTGAGCGCGATGGTGGTGGCGGCGTTGATCGGGATGTGGCTCAACTACGACTCGGGTGGATCGAGCCAGGCCGCGACCACCAAGTCATACGCCCTTCCCCCCCAGGCGGCGACCGGGGGGGCGGCACCGACCACGACGGCACCTTCGAGCGTGCCCACCGACAGTGGCGGCAAGACGGCGCCGAAGAGCAGGGCCCCATCGGGGGCCACGAAGGGGACGACCACCGCTTCCACCACGGCGGCGGCGAGTTCGGTGACGACCACGTCGGCACCGGGTTCGGGTTCTCCGCCGACCACGGCGCCCGGTACGCCGTTGCAGCTGCTCCTGCCGGCCACCCAGCTCCACGGGAATTGGACGAGCCCGTCGTTCACTACTACGGCGGCGCCGTGGAATATCGGATGGGCTTTCCGGTGCACGCCGGCGCCGACTTCTGGGCCGTCGTTTCAGGTGTTCGTCGCACCGTCGGGCGGCAATCCCGCTGCGACACCGGCGGTGAACGAGAGTGGCGCCTCGGGCCAGGCGATAGCGACGGCGAGCAGCCTCGGCGGTCAGGTCCTCATGGTCAAGAGCCCGGCCAACTGTGTGTGGGTGGTGAAGGTCACCGGGAACTGATCCGCACCCAGCACGACCGTCGGGCAGCGGTGAGAGCAGTTCGGATCCGCAGCGTCGAAGAACGATCGCTCCGGATGTGAGTCGAGCACGCGCCCACCCCGTGAGGTGTTGTTGCTAGCGGTGACGATTCTCGAATGTGTTGTGCGTGAAGGGCTCCGCCGCGATTCACCCACGCACCTTCGCCGGGGCGTCGGACGATCGAGGAAGCCCGTTGAGAACCCGTTCGGCAACGCCCTCGCTGCGACCGGTCTTCGGATGTGGGACTTCCCACGCGAGGTGGTGATGGCCGCCCGGCATCAGCGGCCCGGCCATCGCCGGGTGCGGTGTCGAGCCGCCGAGGCCGACAATGTGACCAGCCGCAACCGAAGTGGCATCTGTGTGACGGCCCCGCGACCGGTATCCAATCGGCAGATGTTTTCTTCGTGTCACCAGGGAGTTTGGGTTGAGAACGGCTTCTCGATGTGAGAAGAAGATGAGCGTAACGGATCACCGTGATCAGTACCTCAGCCCGGCAACGAGCCATCGCAACGGCAACCAACTCAAAAGGAGCAACTGGAACCATGCACATCCGCAAGCTGCGAAGCCTTACGGCGGGGGCAGCGACCTTCGGTGCCGTGGCCCTGGCCGCGACCCTCGTCCTCGGATCCGGGGTTGCGTCTGCCTCCCCGGCCGACCCGCCGGGCGGGGCCACTCCTGTGGCGCCCCACTTCTACAACGGCAATGTGGCAGCGATCCGGGACAGCGGATCGGACACCACCTTCTTCATGATGCAGAAGATCGGCGACCTCTACACCGGGGCCGGGCTCTATGGGTGTGTCTTGAACGGACTCGCCGGAGCTTCCGCTACGAACTACAACTCGAGTGATCCAGCACAGTCCTCGAGCAACGTGGCGTCCTTCTGCGCCGCGAACTCCAACATCAGCACAACCGATGTCAACGACAACTGGGATCGCACCGAAGTCAGCCAAGGCGTTGACGACGTCGGCTCCGGCGCGGGTCAGGCCCAACTGTGTGGCTCTACCCCCTCCCCGCTGACGGTTGACTTCGCCCGCTCGTCGAAGCCGGCGGGTACCGCATGCTCGACGTTGGTCGAGACGGGGTACGCCAAAGACGGCATCCCGGTCGTCGACTACCCGGTCAACCCGTCGACGTATGGGACGTCGACGTTTTCGGGCTACGACACCGTCAATGGAGGAAATATCGGTCCCGTGACCAGCGGCTGGTTGCCCGGTGACCCCGTCGGCGGTCCGTACAACGGCTCGGCGCTGTCTGACATCTCGAACATCGACAATGGCGGGTCGACCGGCAGCACGGCCTACCGGCTGTGGTGCCAGACGTCGCTTACCGGGGTGAACCCCAGGATCAGCGACTGGGGTCAGCTCACGAACCTCGGCCCGAACCTCGAGGTCGTGAACGTGACGACTTCGTCGGGCTCGACGAACGTCACGGTGTCCGGTTCGTTCCCCGCATCGGTCGCGGCGGGCCAGAGCGTTTCTGGTCCGGGAATCCCGAGTGGAACGACGGTCTCGTCGGTCTCCGGTGGGAGTCTCACCTTGTCGGCGAGCGCCGGGGCCAACGCAAGCAACGCCACCCTCACCTTCGCCATCGGCACGACTCTCGCCGAGGGCCAGGGCGTGCCGATCGGCCTGCCGATTCGGATCATGGGCGTCAACACCAGCTCTGGAACCGAGGCCACGTTCGCCAGCTACGCCAACTCGGGCAACGCGAACACCGGTTGCAGTTCCAGCATGAACCCCAACGCGGCCAACGACCCGAACCCGGCGACCGCGCCGAGCCCCAACTCTGCGCATGTGGCCCTCGAAAACAACTCGGACCAGATCAATGAGTTCGCGGTTGGTGACTTCCCGTCCCCGGACTTCGTTGACCAGGCGATTGAGGTGTCGACCACGCTCTACATCGAGTCGAATGGCGTGCTCAACACGAACCCGTACGCTGCCGCTTCGACGATCGACGGCACCTCGTATGCGGGGAACAAGTTGACTGAGAACGGTGGGAGGACGCCTACCACGCCAAACCTGCTCTCGAACGCCTATCCGACGGCCCGGACCTTGTTCAACATCTACCGGTCCGACACGGTGCGGGCATCGACCGCCGGGTTCCTCAACTGGATCTGCGACGGCAACGTCAACTTCCAAAAGGGGCTCGACAATTCAACCGGCAAGAACTTCGACACCGAGCTGAACGGGATCATCGGCACGACCTTCGGGTTCCCCCGTCTGACGGACGTATCGCCGGCGTCGGCCGTCGGAACTCCGGCCGACAACCTTGCCGCGCCAAACAACACGTGCTCAGCGTCCCTGCCGATCAGCACCACGAGTGGATCGAACACCATCACCTTGACCGCCGGGGGGAATTTTCCGCCGGATATCACCAACGCAGGGAGCCTGCCCTCCCCGGTCAACAACGTGACCGTGGCCGGCACTGGTATTCCCGCCGGTGACTTCGTGGTCTCGGGTGCGGGAACGTCGACTCTCACCCTCAACGCAGCGGCGACAGCGAACGGTTCGGGCGTGAATGCCGACTTCCTCGGTGTCCCGTCGGTCACTGTGGTCGGCAGTTCCCAAAACTGAGAAATACCAGCTCGTGGGGGGATGAGTAATCCCCGCACCGGTCGCAGTACCCCCGGCCCGGGGGGTCTGGCGAGTGATCGCCGGCCCCTCGGGCCTTGGGGCGTCATAGGGCTTTGTGTCAGAGAGTGATGGAAGACGGGAGAGAGGGTGCCGGACTCCTGGTGGACAAGACGTCGAGGGACCCGATGACGATGACGAGAGGGTGGACGACGGTGCAGTGGCGGTGGCGGGTGCTGCAACTGGCGGGAGTGCTCGTCCTGGCCGCGGCCGCTTTGACCATCTTCCTCTCGCCGGCGGGCGCGACCGGGCCGCCGAACGGCAGCACGATCCCCAACGCTGCAGTTCCCACCGGGATCTTCACGGCGTCGACACCCTTCTCGAGCGGTCAGCAGGTCAACGTCGAGGTGCCGGCCAACAGCCTTCTTCCCCTCACCGCGAACGTCAACATTTTGGAGTGCTCCGCTCCCGGCGGCGTCGTCCCAACCGACCCTTTGGAGTGTGACGGCAGCACCATCCAGGGCGTGACCCTCAAGCCGGAATCCAACGGGTCGATCGATCTGCAGGCCGAGAAGAACACGCTGTACACGCTGTACGCATTACCCGACCTTGCCTCGCTCGGGGAGACCTCGGGCCCCGAATGTGACCTGACCACCGAATGCGTTCTCTATATCGGCACCGAGCAGAGCGATTTCACCCAACCCCATTACTGGTCCCAACCGTTCTTCATCAATCCGAACGCGGGAGTCGATAACGGTCAGAACCCGGGCGACGGCAGCGCACCCCCGGCTCCGAGCGAGCCGTCGGCCACCATTTCGACGGTGAGCGCGACCTCCCCGAGCGCAGCGGCTGACGACGAGGATCCCGATAGCGTCGCGGTCACCCTGCTTGGGACCGGGAACGTCCCGGTGCCGGGCAAGGCGGTCTCGCTCAGCCAAGGCGCCGGTCACTCCACCGTGGCCCCGTCACCGCCAGCAACGGTGGTGACCAACGCCAGCGGCGTCGCCACCTTCACGGTCACCGACTCGACGGCCGAATCGGTTACCTACAGCGCCACCGACGCGACCGACTCCATTCCGATCACCCAGACTGCGTCGGTCAACTTCCAAACACCGACCGTCTCGGCCGCGCACTCGTCGGTCGCCGCCGCCCCCCCCGCAGTGCCCGCCGACGGTGCAACGACGTCGACGGTCACCGTGACCCTCCGTGACCAGGCGGCCGACCCGCAGCCGCTCGCGGGCCGTACGGTCACCCTCAGCCAGGGGAGCGGACATTCCTCCCCCATACCGGCCGCACCGGGATCGGACGTCACCAATGCCCAAGGAGTGGCGACCTTCACCGTGATCGACACGACTCCCGAACTGGTCACCTACGGTGCACGCGACACGACCGACGGCGTGACGCTCACGGCGACCACACAGGTCACCTTTGGGACGCTCACGGTGTCGGGTACCACGTCGACCGTGAGTGCTCCGTCCCCGGCCCCGGTCGGTGGACCGGCCGTCTCGGTGACGGTGACGCTGTTGACCTCGAACTCAGACCCGGTGGTGGGAAAGACGGTGACCCTGGCCGCATCCTCGGGTTCCGTCGCGATCACCCCCTCGGCGACTCCGGACGTAACGGGAGCGAACGGCCAGGCCACGTTCAGCGTCAGCGACACGGCGGCGGAATCAGTGACTTTCACCGCCACCGACGCAACCGATGCCGATCTCGTGCTCACCCACACCGCGGTGGTGGCATTCGCAGCCCCCGCCCCCTCGGCGATCTTCTCGACCATTGCCGCCGGTTCGCCGACCGGGCCGGCCGACGGTACGACGCCCGTGACCATCTCCGTCGTGATCAGGGACCAGTTCACGAACCCGCTCGCTGGCAAGACCGTGCTGCTCGCCGCCAATCCGCCGGGCTCGGTGGCGGTCGTACCGACCGCGAGCGGGAACGCAACCCCCGGTGTCACCAACGCCTCGGGGACGGCGCAGTTCTCCGTCCTTGACACGACAGCGGAAAGTGTCACGTTCACCGCCACCGACACCACCGATGCAGTGCATGTCAATGGAAGTGCCAACGTCGTGTTCACCGCCGGAAGCCCGGATGCCAACCAGTCCACCGTCACGTCCAACCCCACCAGCGCCCCTTCGGACGGGAAGACGACGTCGACGGTCACGGTGACGCTGAACGACCACTTCGGCAATCCCATCTCGGGGAAGACCATCAGCCTGCAGGCGACTAACGGAAGCTCATCGATCACGGCGGTCGACGACACAACCGATACGAACGGTGCGGCCACGTTCACCGTCGATGATGCCGATCAGGAAGTCGTCGGGTATATCGCTACCGACACCACCGATTTGCTGCAACTCAACGCCGAGGCGGTGGTCACCTTCGGTAACCCAGCCATCCCGCCGCCGGTTCCCGCCGACTGCGCGATGGTGGCAAGCCCGCAGAGCGTGGCCGCCGACGGCACGACATCGGCGACGGTCACAGTCCTTTTGTACGACGCGGAGGGCAATCCGGTTCCCGCACAGAGCGTGACCCTCGCTCCTTCGGGAGGTAGTTCGGTCGTCACCGCGCTCAGTGGAGCGAGCGGAGCGGAGAGGGAGCGGAGCCTCACGGTCACCGGGACATCGGCTTCCAACGGCCAGGCCACATTCGCGGTGACCGACACCACCGCAGAGCAGGTGACGTACACGGCGACCGATACGACGGACAGTCTCGCACTCACCGGCCAGAGCGTCACGATCTCGTTCACCCAGCCACTGGCGAGTACGACGACCACGACGACCACCGCGACTACGACTGCGACTACGCCCACCACCTCAGGCACCGGTACCACGTCAACCACATCGACGGTCACCCCGGCCGCCGCCGCCCCAGCGTCAACTGGGGGAAACAGTGCCTCGGGCGGCAGTGTCTCGGACTCCTCGGGTTTCGGCGGATCGGCCTCGACCGGATCGTCCGGGGCATCCCTGGCCTTTACCGGCGCTCCGACACTCCTACCGTGGCTGCTCGGTCTCGGGGCGTTCCTGCTCTTCTTGGGCACCCTCGGTCGGCGCCTATTGATCTGGAGGTCGCGATGAGGGCCCACCGCGTGCACGCTTTGTGGCTCCGCCGGGCCGGGTCCATCACGCTTGTGGTGATGGTGGCCGGAGCGGCGGGCACCGGCGTCGGGCCGGCGCCCGCAGGCGCTGCCACCACCCCCACGCTGACCGTCACTCCTGGTGGGCCCTACCACAGCGGCGAGACCATCAACGTGTCGGTCGGAGCGAACCGTTTCTTCCGGCCGTTCGGACGGGTCAACATTCTTGAGTGCGCCGACCCACGGGGCACGAAGGCGAATCTGCCGACGGACGAGAACACCTGCGACGGGAACACGATCCAGGGCAACACGATCCTGGTGAAGAAGGATGGAAGCTTCTCCGAGCGGGGCTATCAGCTGTACGTCCTACCGAGCGTCGCCTTGGGCGAGACGCCAGACGCGCGTCCGGTGTGCAATCGAAAGAGTCCGTGCGTGCTCTATGTCGGAGAGGACCAGGGCAACTTCACCTGGCCGAAGGAGTTCTCCCGGCCATTTTCCTTCTCTTCGGAGCCGAAGAAGTCGCAGTGACGAGCCGCTCGGTGAGTTCGTGGCTCTTCGGCAACCTCGGCATCGCTGGAATCCTGGGTGCGGGCATCGTGGCTGCCGTCGGGCTCCACCCGGCGGTGGCGGGGGCCTCGACTCCGACGCTCACCGTCACCCCGGGTCCCCCTTTCCACAGCGGCGAGACCGTCAACGTGTCGGTCGGACCCAATACGGTCTTCACTCCCTTTGCCAGGGTGAACATCCTCGAATGCGCGGATCCCGGCGGTTCAGCGGCCAACCTGCCCAAGGACGACACCACCTGTGACGGGAACACGATTCAGGGTGACAGCCTCATCGTCCGGCGCGACGGAGGCTTCAGTGAGCAGAGCTACACGCTCTACCAGCTGCCTAGCACGGCACTCGGGGAGCAGCCGGACTTCCAGCCGGTGTGCAATGCGACCAATCCCTGCGTCCTGTTCGTGGGCCAGGACCAGAACGACTTCACCCAACCCAAGTTGTTCTCGACGCCCTTTTCCATCGCCGACGGCGGGCCGTCGGCAGCGGCACCGGTCCCCGCTCCGACCCTCTCGGCTTCATCGGGCGCACCCGGACCGGCGACGGGCGTCACCGGGAAGTCGGCGTCGAGTGGATCGTCCCTCAGCTCGGGGGACGGCCCCACGGCCCCGGTGAAGGCGACGGCGTCGGCCGCGGCGTCGCAGACCGCCGGCCCCGGGACGCTGGCCTTCACCGGCGTATCCGCCGCCCAGCGTGAGATGGCGGTCATCGGCGCGGTGCTCCTGCTCGGCGGCGTCGCGCTCCTGCTCGGGGGTGCGGTCCGGAAACGACGAGTCCAGCGGATGCCGCCATGACCGCGGTCGTGACCCCGCCTGCACCGGAGGACGCGGGGCCTGACGACGTCCCGATGGTCTTGCATTCGGCGCCGAGCGGACCCGACCGGGTGTTCAGTGGCGTCCTCGCCGGCAGCAGCGGCATCGTGCTGTTCCTCTTGGTGGGCACCGTTGGGTTCCTCTGCTATTACGGGTGGCCGGCCCTGCGTGACGGCGGGATCCACATATTCTCGACCACCTGGTCGCCCGACTCGGGGCACTTCGGGATGCTCCCGTTCCTCGCCGGTTCGGTCGCCATCGCCGTGATCGGGGTGGCCATCGCCACCCCGATCTCACTGGCGACCGGCCTCATGATCAACGAATACGCGCCGCGGCGGCTCAAGCCCGCGCTCACCGGGGTGATCGACATGCTGGCCACGGTCCCGAGCATCGTCTACGGATTCTGGGGGCTCCAACTCATCTCCCCCCTGCAGGCGGCACCGGCCCGGTGGCTGGCCGAGAACCTTGGATTCGTGCCCATCTTGCGGACCCCCTCTCCGGGTCAGTACGTGAAATCGATCTTCGCCTGCGGTCTGATCTGTGCGGTCACCATCATCCCGATCATCACCTCGGTCAGCCGCGAGGTGATGGCGCAGACCCCGCGCGACGTCCGTGAGGCCGCGCTCGGACTCGGAGGGACGCGTTGGGGCATGGTGACCAGCGTCATTTTCCCCTTCTCGCGCAACGGGATCCTCGGCGCAGTACTGCTCGGGTTGGGCCGCGGTCTCGGAGAGACGATGATCGTGGTCCTCGTCCTGTCCTCAGCCAACCAGCTCACCGACAAGCTGCTCGGGCCCGGGGGCCTGGGATCGATCGCCCAGGAGATTACCGACAACTTCGAGTCATCATCGCCCATCTACAAGAGCGGCCTGATCCTTTTGGGCCTGGCGCTCTTCCTCACCACACTGGCCGTCAACATCATCGCCCGACAGATCGTCCGGCGCTCGGAGGCGTACGCCTCGTGAGCCAGCTCACCGAATCCCACACGCCCGCCCCGCCGACACCGCCGGCGCCTCCGAGCCGAGTCGACGGCGAACCCCGGAACGACCGGCCGATCCGCCAGCGCCGGATCGCCCCCGAAATGGTGGCCGAACTCGGGGGATCCGCCGTCTCTGCGCTGGCGATGGTCTGGCTGGTCTTCAACCTGTCCGGAGTGTCCGCGCCCTTGGGCTTCGGCTTCTGCTGGCTTGCGGCGTTCCTGACCGTCTACGGGCTCCTCTGCTGGCGACGGCACGGGGTGGTGGCCATGAAGGACCGCTTGGCAACGGTGGCGATCTGGGTGGGGGCACTGTTGGCCTTCATACCGCTTGTTGCGGTCATCTCCTATGTGGTCCTGAAGGGCGCACGGGCCGTCTTCTCCGACTTCCCCCACTTCTTCTACGCCGACTTCTCCAACTACACCCTCTCGGCTCCGACGAGCGCCGTCGGAGCGGGGGCGGCGATCGTCGGGACCGTCGAGCAGGTTGGCCTGGCCACCATCATCACGGTTCCGCTCGGCATGCTGACGGCGACGTACGTAGTGGACCACCGGAACTTCTTCTCCCGGGTGGTAAGCCATGTCGTCGACGCCATGAGCGGATCACCGGCCATCATCGCCGGTCTGTTTGTCTACCTGCTCTGGGTGGTGCCGCACCATCAGACCGGCAAGTCAGGGTTGGCCGCTGCGTTGGCCCTCTCGGTCATGATGCTCCCGATCGTCACCCGGGCCGCGCAAGAGGTGATCGCCATCGTGCCCGGATCGCTGAGGGAGGCCTCCCTCGCCCTCGGTTCGCCGCAGTGGCGGTCCGTGCTGCGAGTGATCTTGCCGACGGCCCGGGTCGGACTCGTGACCGCAGTCATCTTGGGCGTGGCCCGTATCGCCGGCGAGACCGCCCCGGTGCTCTTCGTCGCCGGAGGGAGTCCGAACTACAACTGGAATCCTTTTTCGGGCCAGCAGGATGACCTCCCATTGCGGGTGTATCAGATGATCTTCCAAGCCGGAGGGAACGCCCGCAATGACGCCTGGGGCGTCTCGTTCGTCCTGGTGTTGGTGGTGCTGACCCTTTTTCTTCTCGCCCGCTTGATCGGGGCGTCGGGACCAGGTCGGAGTCTGGCCCCCTGGCGTGTGCTGCGCCGCGGTCCTCAGAGGTCCGGCCGATGACCGGGCCCCACAAGGTTGTTGACACAGGCTCACCACCCCGCCTTGCGGGTCTAACAAGCTCAAAGGAGCAGACGCCGATGCAGGTTGCTGAGCGACGCCATACGGTCTTCATGCGCAGGATCTTTCAACGCGGCGGAACCCTGGGCGTGGTCCTGTGCGCAGCGGCGCTGTCCGCACTCGGGGCTCCCGGAGCGGCGAGCGCCGCCCCGTCGGTTCCGGGCCAGTCAGTGACACCGATCGACTCCTCGGCGCCCCCCACTCAGACGCCCACCACCACCTCCCCGACAACCGCATCTGCTCAGGGTGGGGGAGGCAACGGGCAACCCGAAAGTTCCGATCCGACGGCGACCACGACAACGACCCAACCGACACCCGTTGTCAACCAGACGCCGCTCGGTGGCACGGCGGCCAGGCCGTTCACCAATGCCGCGTTGAACGGGGTCGGATCATCTTTTGCGGCACCGGCGATCGAAACCTGGCGCAGCGACGTCTCGAACGCACCGTATAACTTGACCATGAATTACACGAGTAGCAACTCGGGGGACGGCCGCTACCAGTTCACCAACCAGACGACCGACTACGCCGTCAGCGATATCGGATATGTCGGGAACACCGACACGACGCCACCCAGCTTTCCGTTCATCTTCGTGCCGATCACGGCCGGTGGTATCGCCTTCATGTACAACATCCCGGGCTTGGCCCAGACGTTGCAGCTCAGCAGTTACACCGCCTGCGCCGTGTTGACCGGAGGCATCACCAACTGGAATAACTCCAACATCGCGCAAGACAACCCCGGGGTGACGCTGCCCAACCTCCCGATCAAGCCGGTCTCAGAAAGCGACTCTGCGGGCACCAACTACGTCTTGGAGGAATGGTGCATCGACGAACAGCCCGCAGTGTGGACCGCGTTCGCCAACTCTCAGAACTCTCAGCAAGGTGGTCCGACCGACGGGGTGACTATCAGTGCGAGCGCACCGAACTCCAACTGGCCCGGCGTCCAAGGTGGCCTCGATGACCAGAACACCACCTCGGTGGCGAGTGACATCGCCACCAACCCCGGGGCGATCGGCGCGGTGCAGCTCCAGTACGCGACCGACCTGGGCTTCACCGGGAGCGATCCCTCCAAGGCCGTGGCCTCGGTCAAGAACGCCAGTGGGGACTACGCCCAGCCCACCCCGGTGGATGTGTCGTCGGCCCTGGCCTATGCCACCCAGCAGGCAAACGGGACCCACGTGTTGAACTTCAACGGCCAGGGACCGCACGTCTACAACCCCTCGACCTATAGCTACCTGTTGACCCCGACGACGGGGTGGGCGACGTCGAAGGGCGCGACCATGAGTGCGTTCGTGAACTACGCGCTGACGCTCGGTCAACAAGAGGCGCCCAAATTCGGCTACGCCAGCCTCGGGCTTTCGCTCGAACAGTACGGGGTCAACGCGGTGACCCTGGACGTGCCGGGTGCCGTCGCGGTCACGACCGCCGAGAAAACGGCGTACGCCTGCGGGGACCTGACCCCGACCGAGGTCGCGGCCGGCCAGACCACTCCCACCTGCGGGGTCACCAATACCGCCGCGCCCCCTCCGCCGCCCAACGCCGGCAACGGCGGCACGGGCTCAAACACGGCCGGCGGGACCAGCTCGACGTCGACGGGGACCGGGACCGGAGCGAACGCCAGCTCGCATGGGGCGACCGTCTCCGCCTCGGCTCGAGGAGGGGTAGGGGCCCACGGATCCCTGTCGTCGGTCGATCCGGGGGTCTCGCTCTCGGGTTCCCCGACGATGGCTTTCACCGGCGGGAACCCGGTGCCCCTGACGGCCCTCGGCCTGTTCTTGCTCGGGCTCGGGTTCTTCGGCCGTCGGCGTGTGCTGCGGGGTCGTACGACCGGGTCGGGCCGATGAGGCGCACCCTCATTTCGCTGGGGGGAACCTTGCTCGTGGCTGCCACCGCGCTCGCCGCCGGTGCGCTTGTCGGGGTCAGCGCCGGGGCCGCGTCGGCCGGTGCCACAACAATGTCGGGCACGTTGGTCGGGGAGGGCGGCTCGTACCTCCAGCCAGTCACGAGCAAGCTGCTCCACGACGACGGGATCAATCTCCTCCCTGACTTTGGGGCCTATACCAACACCGACCTCGACCAAGGGATCGCTGACTTTGTCGGCAGCGCCCCCGACCAGTTCGCGGCGGACTATGTCGTCAGCGAGCGGGCGCTCACGGCCGCCGAAGCCAGCACGGCGCAGGCCAACGGCCGGTCGTTCGCCTATGTGCCCTTCGCCGCGGCACCGGTGGCCGTCGTCAACCTGGTCCCAACCGCGTCGTTCGGTACGCAGACGATCCAACCGTCGGACTTCTGCCCGCACGTCCAGCTGTCTCTCACAGATCTCGCCACCCTGTACGGCTTCGACTCGGCCAACCCGCTCGTGTCCTGGGGTGACTCGAGGTTGCAGTGTTCGGACTCAGCCCCGCTCGAACCCCTCGGCCCCGGTCTGGCGGGGAACCTCGATCCGACAATGGAGAACTACGCCCTGATGTCGCTGCTCGACAGCACTCCTTCGTCCAAGGCGCTGTTCGACGCCGGGCTTGAGAACCGCAAGTCGGTTACGACCGACGACACGCCCAGCGAGCACTGGCCGTACGGAGGGGGCATACCAGGTGGCGACGAGGTCCTCATCGGCAAGCTGATCGGCATCAACGACCGCACCAACGCTCCGAGCAGCCTCGCCGCGTTTTGGCAACTCGGAACGACGTTCCCGGTGTCATCGGTCTGGACGGGTGCCCCGCTCGGCACTCCATGGAATCTGCCCACGGCCGCCATTCAGAACGCGCAGGGCTCCTACGTGGCCCCCTCAACGGGGGCGGCTTCGGCAGACGAGGCCGATGCCTCGCTCGCCTCGACCACCGACCCCTCGACAAACAACCTGGTGACCTTCAATCCAAGCGCGACCGACGCGACCGCCTACAACAGCTACCTGATGGAGGAGAGCTATCTGGTGGTCCCCTTGAACGGCCTGCCGGCCGACAAGGCGACGGCATTGGCCCAGTTCATCAGATTCGTCCTCGGCCCGACCGGCCAGGCGGATGTCTCGAGCTTCGGTGCGGCACCGGCGACCCAGGCGATGGTGGCGGCTGGGCTCAAAATCGCCCAAGCGGTCGATGAGGAAGCCGCCGCGTCCACTGCGGCGGCGACCGCGGCGAGCACCACGACCACCACGAGCACCACCGCTTCGACGACTGCCACCACTGCGGCTACCTCGACCACCACTACCGTCGGCTCGGCCGCCGTCGGCTCGAATGGCGGATCGTCATCGGGATCAAGCAGTGCCGGCGGGAGTTCCTCGTCGTCGGGCCTCGCCTTCACCGGGTCTGACCCCTTGCCGCTCCTCGGGGTGGGCGCCGCGTTCGTGGTCATCGGCGAGCTATCCCGGCGACGGCTCCGGCGACGCGGAGCGCGATCGTGAATTCAGCCGACGACGTCGGGCGTGCCCGTCTCGGACGGCTCACGCCTCCCGGCAAGGCCAGCTTCGATTGGGCCATCGCCTTCGCCGCGCTGGCCCTGATCTTCCCGGTATCGGCGCTGCTCGGCGTCGCCGTGACTTTTCACGCCCGCCGCAGGGGTTATGCCCGTTGGTCCGCAGCCTTGGCGATGGCACTATGGTGCGGCTTCTTAGGCGTCATGTTGCGTGGATTGCTGAAGATGGGAGTCGTACCGTGACGACGATCGACCGCCTGCAGGCGCGCGATACCGGTGACCCCTCACCACCCTTCGGCGAACCCGGGGTGGGCACAGAACCATCGTCGCTCCTGGCCACGAACGTGAGCGCCTGGTTCGGGAACAACAAGGTGCTCGAAAGGGTCTCCCTGTCGATGGAACCAGGGAAGGTCACGGCGCTGATCGGGCCATCGGGGTGTGGAAAGTCCACCTTCCTGCGCATTCTCAACCGCATGCACGAGCTGATTCCGAGCGCGGCGCTCGCCGGCTCGGTGGTACTCGACGGTGTCGACGTATACGGCCCCGAGCTGCGGGTGACCGAGACCCGTCTGCGGATCGGGATGGTGTTCCAGCGGGCCAACCCCTTCCCCTCCATGACGATCGCCCAGAACGTGCTGTCGGGCCTCCGACTGTCGGGTACCAAGGTCGCCAACCCCGACGCACTGGTGCAGGAATGCCTCGAGCGTGCCGGACTGTGGAGAGAGACCCGGAACCGACTGAACGAGTCGGGAGCGGCACTCTCGGGCGGCCAGCTGCAGCGCCTCTGCATCGCCCGAGCATTGGCCGTCAGGCCTCGAGTGCTGCTGATGGACGAGCCGTGCTCAGCCCTCGACCCGATTTCGACCAGCGTCATCGAAGACACCATCAGAGAGCTGTGTACCGACGTGACGATCGTGGTCGTCACCCACAACATGCAGCAGGCTCAGCGGGTCTCGCACAACTGTGCACTCTTCCTCGTCGACGGTGAGGGTATGCCGGGCCACATCGTCGAAACCGGCCCGACCGACCAGGTGTTCAACGACCCGGTGGATCCGCGGACATCGGACTACGTCCATGGAAGGTTCGGATGAACGGGAGCGACGGCAGCGGGCCCGGCGAGGCACACGCCCGGTGGTCTGAGTCTTCAAGCGACATCACCCGGTGACCCTGGAGAGTCAACCCCCAACGACCGGGGGGCGTACTCTCGGCTCGTTGCTGAACGGCCTGCGAGGGTGGGCGCAGGCGCATGCTGCTGGTGCCGGGCGCGATCGATCCGAAGGGGATCTGAGGCCGCGCCCCCAGGTGGTGACGAGGCTTGAAAAACCGCCGGCCGAAGGAGTCTGGATTGACGCGGCGTTCAGTGTCGCACAGGCCCGAACTGTCGAGACCGACCAGGCCCAGGTCCCTCGGACGGGAGGCGGGGTGACGACCAAACAGGACGTGGCCAGCGAGCTGCCGGTCGATGGGGCCAGCGCGACTGTGGCCGAGACCCCCGATGTCGGGACCGGCCAGTCCCGGGTCAGGTACCACCTGCCCACCGTGTTCACCTGGATTCGCAACATCGGTGCCATCATCTTGCTGTTCGTGGCCTGGCAGCTGTTCGGGACGGCAATCGGTGAGCACCACGCCCAAGACGCACTCCGCTCGCAATTCGACGCCCTGATCCACGCTGCCGCACCCCATCGGGCCGGCCAGACGCTGATCCCGGCGACCGTGCAGGTGCCGCAGCCGGCCGAGGGATCGGTCGTGGCCGAGATCGATGTACCCGCCATCGGTGTGAACCAATTTGTCGTGTCGGGGACCGCAACCGACGACCTGTCCAAGGGACCGGGGCACTACATCGGGACCGCCATGCCCGGTCAGGCCGGGAACATCGCTATCGCCGGACACCGGACCACTCACGGCGCCCCGTTTAACCGACTGGGCGACATCGTGGTCGGCGACCAGATCATCCTGACGAACACCAAAGACCAGCACTTCACCTACGTGGTGTCTGAGCCGCCGTACCCGGTGTCGCCCTCTGACGTCTCGGTACTCGGGAACTTCGGCGACGATCGGATCACCCTTACGACGTGCAATCCGGAGTTTTCCGCTGCGCAGCGCCTCATTGTCGTCGGCGAGCTCGAGCAGCCGGGCAAAAAACTCCTCGTGCGCCCCCCGCATCAAGCAGCGTCGGTGCCCTACCGCGTGGTCAATTCGGCCACGGCCAACTGGAAGTGGGGACTTCTTCCCGTGGTGCTGCTCGAGCTGGCGGTCCTCGTGCTGCTCGGCCTTTTCAACAAGCGGCTGGCGACGTTCTACGGTCGCTTTGGGGGCTGGATGATCCTGATGCCGATCTGGCTCGCCTGCCTCTGCCTCTTCTTCGAGTCCGCAACGAGTCTCTTTCCGCCCTCGATATAGGGCGCCCGACCAGCCACCAACCGAGCGCCCGTGGGCCCGGCAAGGACGGGACCGTCGAGTACGACGAGATCGGAGGTTCGCCTCGTCCGGGCGCTGACATGTCATCTGTGTGACGTCCCCGCGACTGGCGACCAATCCGTAGATGATTTCTTCGTGTCACCAGGGAGTTTGGCTTGAGAACGGCCTCTCGATGTGACAAGAAGACGTGTCCGGGCTGCCAGCGGCGCGGACCGATCGATCGACCGACGAGGAGCGACTACGTGTCCGTACACGATGTGACAAGGGTTGTCGGCGCGGTCCTCGCAACGCTGCTGGCCGCAGCAACGCTCTCACTCGTAGCCTTTACCGGCTCTGCGGGCGCCAGCGGTCCGCCGAGCGGCAGCACGATCCCCGACTCTGCGGTCCCAGGCGAGTCCTTCACGGCGAACACGCCGTTCTCCGACGGTCAACAGATCGATGTCCAGGTGCCGGCAAACACCGTTCTCGAACAGAACACCAACGTCAACATCTTGGAGTGCGCCGCCCCCGGGGGCGTCGACCCCACCGACCCCCTCGAGTGTCAGGGGGACACCATCCAAGGGGTCACCCTCAAGCCGAGGGCGGACGGGTCGATCGACCTGCAGGCCCAGACCCACTCGCTCTACCAGTTGTTCGCGCTGCCCGATCTCCTCATGCTCGGTGAAACCGGGGGCCCCGTGTGCAACCTCACCAACGAGTGCGTCCTGTACATCGGCGACAACCAGGGCGACTTCACCCAGCCCCACTACTGGTCCCAGCCGTTTCTCGTGGCACCCAACGGGGACGACCTCGGTGAGAACCCCGGCGACGGCAGTGCCTATCCCGTGCCAACAGTGACCGCGGTCAGCCCGTCTGACGGGCCGGTCCCGGGTGGCAATACGGTGACCCTCGCCGGCACCGGGTTCGTCTCTGGCCAGATCACGGTCCACTTCGGGACGACCCCGGGCACCTCGGTCGACGTCATCGGTCCCACCTCGCTCACGGTGAACGTCCCGGCGGGATCTGTTGCCGGCTCGGTTCCGGTGTCGGCCACCGTCTCCACCGGCGGCATCTCGAGCACCGACGGCACCTACACCTATGTCGCCGCCCCGACCGTCACCTCGGTCAGCCCGTCATCGGGATCGACTGGCACGACGACTCCCGTCGTCATCGGCGGCATGAACCTGTCGTCGCCCACCTCGGTCACGTTCGGCGGCACGGCCGGCACGGTGACCGGCGGCGACGCCACTTCGATCGATGTCACGGCCCCGTCGTCGGCCACTGCCGGTCCGGTTGACGTGGTCGTCACCACCGCCGGGGGTAGTGCCACCGATACCGGGGGCTTCAGCTATGTGATTCCCCCTCCGACCATCACCTCGGTCAGCCCGTCATCGGGACCGACCGGTACGACGACCCCCGTCGTCATTGGCGGCATGAACCTGTCGTCGCCCACCTCGGTGACGTTCGGCGGCACCGTCGGCACGGTGACCGGGGGCGACGCTACTTCGATCGACGTCACCGCCCCCTCGTCGGCCACTGCCGGACCGGTTGACGTGGTCGTGACGACGGCCGGGGGTCCGGTCACCGATACCGGGGGCTTCACCTACGTGTCGCCACCGAGCGTCACCTCGCTCACCCCCGATTCGGGGCCGACCGGCGGGGGGACCACTGTCGTCATTGGCGGCACGAACCTGTCATCGCCCACGTCGGTCACCTTCGATGGCAACGACGGAACGGTGACCGCGAGCAGCGCCACCTCGATCAGCGTGACCACTCCGGCGGCACCGACGGGGGTCAGCGGTTTCGTCACCGTGGTCGTCACCACGGCCGGTGGCCCGTTTAGTGACCCCTTCTCGTTTGACTACGTGCTCGCCCCGAGCATCACCTCGGTCAGCCCCGCCGCGGGACCGACCGCCGGCGGCACCAGCGTCACCATCGGCGGGACGAACCTGTCGGGGGCCACCTCGGTCACCATCGGGGGCAACCCCGCTACCTTGACCGGAAACGGCCCCACCTCGGTCTCGGTCACCACCCCACCGGGCACCGCTGGACCGGGCAACGTGGTCGTGACCACCGCCGGAGGTCCGGTCACTGACACTGGGGGCTTCACTTACGCCGCCCCCCCGACCATCACCTCGGTCAGCCCCACCGCGGGACCGACCGGTGGCGGCACCAGTGTCGTCATTAGCGGGACGAACCTGCTGTCGGCCACGGTCACCGTCGAGGGTAACCCGGCAACGGTCGGCCCGAACACCGCAACTTCGATTTCCATCACCACCCCCTCGGGCGCCGCCGGTGCGGCCGACGTGGCCGTGACCACCGCCGGGGGTGCGGTCACTGACACCGGGGGCTTCACCTATGTGTCGGCCCCCACCATCACCTCGGTCAGCCCCGCCTCGGGCCCGACCGGCGGGGGTACGAGCGTTGTCATCGGTGGGACAAACCTGCTGTCGGCCACGGTCACCGTCGGCGGCCACCCGGCCACGGTGGGTCCAGACACCGCCACCTCGATTTCCATCACCACCCCCTCGGGCGCCGCCGGTGCGGCCAACGTGGTCGTGACCACCGCCGGGGGTCCGGTCACTGACACCGGGGGCTTCATCTATGTGTCCCCCCCGACAATCACCGCGGTCAGTCCCGCCTCGGGACCGACCGCCGGGGGTACGAGCGTTGTCATCGGTGGGACGAACCTGTTGTCTGCCACCTCGGTCACCGTCGGCGGCCACCCGGCCACGGTGGGTCCAGACGCCGCCACCTCGATTTCCATCACCACCCCCTCGGGCACCACCGGTGCGGCCAACGTGGTCGTGACCACCGCCGGGGGTCCGGTCACTGACACCGGGGGCTTCACCTATGTGTCCCCCCCGACCATCACCTCGGTCAGTCCCGCCTCGGGACCGACCGCCGGGGGTACGAGCGTCGTCATCAGCGGGGCGAACCTGCTGTCGGCCACGGTCACCGTCGGCGGCGACGCCGGCTCGGTCACCGCCGACAGCGCCGGCTCGATCACCTTCTCCGCCCCGCCCGGCACCGCCGGTGCGGCTGACGTGGTCGTGACCACCGTCGGGGGCAGTGCCACCGACCACAGTGCCTTTACCTACGTCGCCGCCCCGACCATCACCTCGGTCAGTCCCGCCTCGGGACCGGACACCGGGGGCACGAGTGTCGCCCTTTCGGGCACGGACCTGGCCTCGGCCAGCTCGGTCACCTTCGGAGGCACCCCCGGCACGGTGACCGCCGACGGCACCGGCTCGATCACGGTCACCACCCCGTTGGGCGTTCCCGGTGCGGTCGACGTGGCCGTGACCACGATCGGGGGGACGGCGACCGATCACGGGGGCTTCACCTATATCCCCGGGAGCCCGGTGGTGACCGGGGTCTCCCCGAGCACCGGACCGACGATCGGGGGGACTGTGGTGAGCATCACCGGCTCCGGTCTGAGCGGGGCGAGCACTGTCATATTCGGGACCTCGGCTGCAACCTCTATGACCGTGAACAGCGACACGAGTGTCACGGCGACGTCGCCGGCCGGCTCGGGCACCGTCGACGTCACGGTTGTCACCCCGAGGGGGACCTCTCCGGTCGCGTCCGCTGACCAATTCACCTACGCATCCGTGCCGTCGAACACCCAGGGCTACTGGCAGGTGGCGACTGACGGGGGCCTGTTCTCCTTCGGGACCGCCCACTTCTTCGGCTCGATGGGCGGGATACCGCTCAATCAGCCCATTGTCGGGATGGCCGCCACCCCCGACGGCCAGGGCTATTGGGAAGTCGCCTCCGACGGTGGCATCTTCAACTTCGGTGACGCCGCCTTCTTCGGCTCGACTGGCTCGATCGCTCTCAACAAGCCGATCGTGGGTCTGGCCGCCACCCCCGACGGCCAGGGCTACTGGCTGGTGGCCTCAGACGGCGGCATCTTCAGCTTCGGCGACGCCTCCTTCTTCGGCTCAACCGGTGCCCTGACACTGAACAAGCCCATTGTCGGCAT
>PMOE01000021.1 GCA_003161575.1 Acidimicrobiaceae bacterium
TCCAACAAGGCGTGCACGGCCGGCGACCAGAACGCCATCGGGCGCTCGACAGTCATCCCGACACGCCTAACCCGGCCGGTCATCGCAGCAACACCCTGCATAGTCCCCACATCACGAACCATGTTGTCACTCTGTGCAGCATGCCGATCGGAGTGCCATTTCGAGTGCCCGTTGAGGAACGATCATCGGTGCTGAATGGCTTCGTGGCTGGACCCTGGGGCGATGTCCCGCAGGGGTGCCCTACGGGACATCGCCTCATGGGCGTCAGGATTGAGCCCCGACGGACGGTGTGTTCTTCGTTGCTCCTTTTAGGATTCGCTCTCGCTCTACGGCTCGGTAGACGGTAGAGCGAGCCACACCGAACAAGTCCGCCAGATCACCAGTATCCAATAGGGCGACCAGGTGGGCTTCTTGACGATGGTTGAGTTTTGGTTGCTTGCCGCGAAGGTGCCCCTTGGCTTTTGCGACCCTCATACCCTCTCGGGTCCGCAACCGGATGAGGTCGGATTCGAACTCGGCAACCATGGCGAGGACGTTGAAGAGCAATCGCCCAACTGGATCGGTGGGATCGTAAACGGACCCGCCCAGATTGAGTCGTACTTGGCGCACGGTCAGCTCGTCGGCGATCGCCCGTGCGTCCGGGAGGGATCGCGCCAATCGATCGAGTTTGGTGACCACAAGGGTGTCGCCTTCTCGACAGGCGGCCAGGGCCTCGCGAAGACCCGGCCGTTCGCGGTTGGTACCGGTCAGTCCGTGATCAACGTAAATCCGGCTGGCAGCCACCCCGAGCGCGGCGAGGCCGTCGCGTTGGGATGTGAGGTCCTGTTGATCAGTGGATACTCGGGCGTATCCGACGAGTAGCGCCGACATTGCGCACCTCCTGTGTTGGGCCGGCCCAAGGAGCACCCTGGCTACCGGCACCGGCCATAGCCGGCCACTAAGGATCCGTCCGCGCCCGGTGCCGTCAATCAGGGGCGACCGTCTGACGGTCTGGGCTCTGCTATTGTTACATGTAACGGAGGAGGTCAACAATGCCCGAGATGAGTTCGCGACGCAGGGTGCGTGAGCACCGAGCACGTCTTCGTGAACAGGGGATGCGACCGGTTCAGATATGGGTGCCTGACGTTCGCTCCCCCGGGTTCGCTGAAGAGGCGCATCGGCAGTCTCGTGCTGTCGCGGCGAGCGCAAGGGCTGGCGATGACCAGGCGTTTGTCGATTCAATCTCTGAGTGGCCCGACAATGAGACGATCTGAGATCTGGACCGTTTCAGGCGGACCGAACTACGCAGGCAAACCTCGGCCGGCTGTCATCATCCAAGACGACCGCTTCGATACGGACTCGGTCACTATTTGTCCATTGACGACCGACCCAACAGAGGCTCCGCTGTTTCGATTGGAGATCGAGTCATCTCCCGGCAACGGGCTGCATGACATCTCTCGGCTCATGGTTGACAAGATCACGACAGTGTCTCGATCGAAACTCGGGGAAGCAGTAGGCGTTCTCGACGATGCCGACGTGGTACGCCTTAACCGCGCCATCGTCGTGTTTCTAGGCATGGCGTCTACATCTTAATTCTTGACCCCGCGACGAATCGACGATGTGTCGAAAGAGGATCGACTTACGGGCCGCAGCGCATCTCCAAGCCGGTGACCGAGTTGTCCAGGATGATGTAGGACCCTTCCGATCATGAGAGGCTCCGTTGGAATGCACGCAGATCCCTTCAGCGTCGTCATCACTGATCTCGATGGAACTCTGCTTCGCAGCGATGGCAGTATTAGTGATTCCTCGGAGGCGGCTGCGACGGAGCTCAAACGCATCGGCGTCCCGCTCATCGCAGCGACGGCCCGAACACCTTTCGGTGTCAGCTCGGTAGAGGTTCTGGCGCCGCTGATCGACGTTGCCGTCTGTTGCACAGGAGCCCTGGGTTGGTTGCCTGCGTCCCAGAGTGCCTTGTGGACTCGGTTCTTCGCGACAGACACGGTGCGTCGGATCGCCGAAGTCTTGGGCCGCTTCGAGCATTTGGGGCTTGCTTCGTTCGACGGTCACCAGTGGCGCACGACGGAGGATTATGTCGGCTATCGGGGGGTGATGCCGCGTGGTCCGACCGAAGTCGTGCCACTCTCGACGGTCGCCGGCAGCTTGCCCTGTGCGATGGCTGCATGTGTCCCAGGGTTGGACGCGTCCCGAATAGCAGGGGCGCTACGGGCGGGGGGAGTCTCCGAGCGAGAGGCCACCCTCACCTGGGCGGCTCATGAGCTGCTCGATATCGTCCCGCCCGGCGTCGACAAGGCAACGGGCGTCGGCGTAACTCTCGACTATCTGGGTGTCCGGTGGGACCAAGCCATTGCATTTGGCGACATGCCAAACGACCTTCCAATACTCAGATCCGCCGCCATGGCCGTGACTGTGGCCGACGCCCAGCCCGAGGTCATTCTCGCAGCGGACTTGAAAGTCAGCGGTTTGTCCGACGACGGATTCGCGCGCACGCTTCGCGAGCTCGGAATCATTGGATAGGAGTCGACCCGGCCGTGAGGGGATCCGCTTCCGGCGATCAGCCAGTGTCGTCACAAATTGATCGTTAGGTCGTTCCGGTGATGGACACGTCCATTGCGGGAACCGCACGCGGATGATCTCGGAACCTCATTCGCCGCGTCGGATGGTCATCGCAAGCCGATCGTGAACCGGAACTTGCGGCCAGGGTTTACCCGCGGAGCGTTGCCAGGTAGTGTCCGTCGCGGTCGTAGGCCTTCGCATCCTCGAGGATTTGGGGCTTGCGGAGTTCCGCTGCCTTCTGGCGAGACAGACCGGCGAGGTCGTACAGCCGGATGATCGCGACGCGTACGACGTCCTCCCAGGTCATGACGTGGTCGTCGCCGTACGCATCCAGAATCGTTTGCACCCGTCGACGTGCGTCATCCATGCCGGGTGCGTTCTGAGGCGGAGTAGCTGTGAGGGGAGCGATCCGGGTCGCGAAGTAGGCGATGTCCCACAGCCTTGGGCCTGGTGAGCAGAAGTCGAAGTCGATGGCGCCGACGATCCGCCTGTCGCGGAACGCCAGATTGTGCGGCGAGAAGTCGTTGTGGCAGACGACCTCGGCCGGGATCTTCGCCGGCGACTGCCAGATGACATCGTCGCTGCTGAAGCCGATGCTCGCGTCGTGGAGTCGGCGTAGGCGCTGCGCACCGTCGACCAGCACCTGGTCAGCCCACACCCAGTCCGGCAGCGGGTACACGGGAACGTCGCCGTGTATGTAGGACAGGCGCTCGCGAGCGAGCTCGCCTTCAGCACCCAGGTTGATCTCAACGGGTCGTGGCACCCAGTCGATGCCTGCGACATGCAGGTAACGAAGGTAGCGATGTTGGCGTCCACGGTCCCGCGTTCCGCACAATAGTGTCGCCCTCGCGAAACACCGCGTTCATGTTGCCACCGTCGAGCGGGCTGTCCAACCCCGGCTTGCCTGTCGAGCCCGGCACCCGCACCAGCATGTCACGCTCAGCCAGCGCTCCGAACGCCAGCTGTATCGTCACCAGGGGACGGTGCTGGGGGGACGTGTCCGGCGAGGGCCGGGCCAGCGTCCCATATATCGATCGTTTAACGGCCTGGACAAGATCTCGACAGTTTGTGTATTCAGCCAACTCACGTCTCCCGGATCCTGGATTGAACAGATCTGGTCGTGATGATCCCACCACCCCGACGACATACACTGGAGGACCCTAAGGGGCACGTTCTCCCAGCTCGAGGAGGTGAATTCATGAAGGTGTGGATCGATCAGGATCTTTGCACCGGTGATGGGCTTTGCGAGGAGATCGCGCCGGCCGTCTTTACGCTGCTCGACGACGGTCTCGCCTACGTGAAGGAGAGCGACCAGGTTCGAAGCGAACCGGGCGGTGCCGCGGGCATGGCGCTTGTACCAGAGGACCTTGAGGAGGCTGTCACCGAAGCGGCCGAGGAGTGCCCCGGGGAGTGCATCTTCATCGAGCAGGGCTAAAACGCCGCCGCCGTCTTGGACCCGCCCAAGGGGGCGGCACCTCTTTCTGGCCACCTGTGCCGAGGTATCGGATGCTTGGATAAGGACCGTCTGGACCCTGCATTTCCAGCTGGCGGAATGAACCTCTGCCTTGATGCCGGTAGCAACGCAAAGGGTCCCTACGTATCGGCTCGGGCGAGCTTCGCATGCGCTAGATCCTCCACGCGACGGACGAACTGCGGACTGCGGCGAAAACGCGCCCCAATCTCGGCGTAGCTGGCACCAGTATCCCTCCAGGCGAGAATCCGCCGTTCCAACGGCCGGAGCACCTGCGGATTGGTCGGAGGACTCGCCCCACGATGGGGCCGCGAACCAAGGGCCAGGATCTGGGACACACTCCGTGGGCTGCGGCGGAATCTCCAGGCCACCTCGGCCGGGTCAACACCGGCCGCTACGAGCCGGCGTATCCGCCGCTCGATCGGCCGCAAGTGTGCCTCGCTGGTCACTACCTCAGCTTCCACCACAGCTCCACAATATCTCGGACAAGGGTCTACCCAGCATTTAGTTGACTCAATCCAAACTCTCCGGAAGGCCGCCAGAGGCGTTCGCCTCGCTCAAAGGCTGCGAGGACCGGCGGGAAGTCGGTCGAGGGCCCGATAGCAGTTCCTCTGCCAGACAACCGGGAAGATGAACACCTTGCGTCCACGATCGCGCTCTGGGCCAGCTTGACGAGACCGTCGAGAGCGCCACACTCTGCCGCCGTCTCCGCAGTAGGAGAGAATGGCGCCGTGGATGTCGCCACTTCGGGGGCTGATGAAGTCGTAGCTGGGATCTTGGTCCGTGACGGTCAGGTGTTGCTCTGCCACCGGACCGCTGGCCGCAAGTGGTATCCCGACGTATGGGATTTGCCGGGTGGTCATGTTGAGGCCGAAGAGACAGTCTTGGGTGCCCTTGTCGGTGAGTTGGAAGAGGAGCTTGGGGTCGTCATCAAGGAGCCGTCGGGGCAAGAGTTCTCGCGGCTCGTTACCAACGAGGTTGACTTGCGGATTTGGGTCATTCAGGAATGGATCGGTACCCCTGTCAACGCATCGCCCAATGAGCACGATCATGTGGAATGGTTCTCGTCAGGTGCGGTTGCGGGGCTTCGACTTGCCCATGAGAGTTATATTTCGCTAATCGCCGAAGCACTCTGAGTCCAGCCCTGCCACCCCCAGCCCGTAATGCCGCCACCGAGAGTGACGCGGAGCACCCAGATCACCTGCGACCTCCCGCGCTGGGTCACATCTGCGTAGGTGAGACCATTGGTCGCATCACAGACACTGCGCCGCCTAAACGGAATCGGTCGGGGTCCCCAACACAGTCACCGCTCGGTCACTTAGGACATCATGATGAGCAACAGGAGTTTGCTGGACGATGAGCGGCAGTGCTGAATGGACATCGTCGAAGGCCCGAGAGGTCTGCGGTGTCGACAACATCGGCACGACAAACTGATCGCCTATGTCTTCGAGATTCTGGCGAGCCGGCTCGGGAAGGATGCTCGTCAAGGCAAACCCCAAGATTGCGGCGATGCCAGCGATGGTCAACATGCCGCGAAGACCGAAGTGCGCTTGGAGCTGGGGTACCAAGAACACACCGAGAAACGCACCAAGCTTGCCAACTCCGGCCGCGATGCCGTGCCCAGTGGTCCGCATGCTGACCGGAAAGACCTCGGAGGGCAGGACAAACGTCGTCATGTTTGGGCCAAATTCCACAAAGAAGTAGCTCAGTCCGAAAATGGCGAGAAATGGCATGACCATCGTCGTTAGATGCTCAAACGCGGCCAACGTCAAGAAGGTCGCGGCCATGACGGCAAATCCAAGGAACTGGAGTCGGCGATGTCCTATGCGGTCCATCGTCATAACGGCTATTACATATCCCGGCACCGCAAACACCAGGAACATCCCGAGTGTCCACAAGAGCTTCGTCTCCAAAGAAGCGGTGGAGTCCACTTCCTTCAAAATCACAGGCAGAGAGAGAGTGTTGCCGTAGTAGGCGTAGTCGAAGAGAAACCAAGAGCCGGCTGTTCCGATGAGCAGGAGGAGCATTCGGCGATTCGTCAGGAACTGTCGAAGCCCTAGACGTTGGGTCGCATGATCTACACCTGTGGGCGCCTCAACAACGCCATCGGAATAGCTAGCCATGTCCTTCCCCGCTTGGTCAGCTTTCCCTTGGACGTGCGCTTTGAATCGCGGCGATTCGGGCATTTTAGCTCGCAGGTAGATGACCCCCGCGGCGGGAACCGCGCCAAGGCCCAACAAGATTCGCCAGGTCATCTCGTGACTTGTGCCGGAAGACAGCAAGACCAGGGCGACGAGTGGCCCAACGATGAGCCCCAGAGCCTGCATGGAGAAGACCATGCCAACCAGGCGACCTCGGTCCTTCCGATTGGAGTATTCACTCATCAGGACAGCCGAGACCGGGTAGTCACCGCCGATCCCGAGGCCCAGGACGAATCGTGCGACCACCAACCAGATGAATCCAGTTGCGATCGCTGATGCCAGGGCACCCACCATCATGATCCCAGCCACGATTACGTACACCTTCTTGCGGCCCAGTACGTCGGCGATCCGTCCAAAGATGAGCGCGCCGAGGAATGCCCCGAGGATGGCCGAGCCGATGACCCAGCTCGTCTCGGCAGTGCTGAGTCGCCACTGGGTGGTAACGATCGCCGCAACGGTGCTGATGACGAAGAGGTCGTACGCGTCGGTGAAAAATCCGACCCCGGATACGAACACCGTTCGGCGGTGGAACTTGCTCCTTGGGGCTTCGTTGAGGAGGTCGACCACCGAAAGGGTCGAGAGGGACCCTTCACCGGCTATGGCCGGGCTCGATTCCACTCAAATTCCTCCTGATCCCAGGTCGGAGTCACCGATCCACCACTGTTGCGTCCCAAAGTGGACGACAGGAATGCTAAAAGTGAACGTAGAGTGAACAGATGTCGAAATCTTCGTGTCCTGTGTGACGTTTCCGTGACGTGAATCCGCCCGAGCCTGGCATTGGCGCCATTGACCGCAAGGTCCTTCAGTTGTTCGCTTCGGTCTCCGAGGCCCTTGCACGGGCAACCACCGCCCTACTCGGAGGCGAACCGAGCCTGGGTCAATCTGTCGTCGACGGTGATCAGAACATCGACGATCTAACGGCTGAAGTTGAGCTTCTGGTCTGGGATGAGCTCCAGGACCGGCCCGTCCAGGGCGATGAGCTTCGCTACTTCGTGGCCATGCTCCTGATCATCCCAGAGTTGGAGCGCAGTGCCGATCTGGCCGAACACATTGCTCAACGGGCGGTGGATCATCTGGGGGCTCAAATGAGCCCCAGAAGTCGCGGCATCGTCCAGCTCATGACCGAGGTTGCGAATGAGATGTGGAAAGAGGCTGCTGACGCTTTCGGCGAGCGCAGCCGAGTAAGCGAGCACCTCGTCAAGGCCGACGAGGAGATGGACGTGCTCCATCAGAACTTAACCAGCGAGGTCGCTAACGAGGAAATGACGGCTGCGATCGCAGGGCAGGTCACACTGTTGGCTCGGTTTTATGAGCGGCTCGGTGACCACGCGGTCAATCTCGCCCGTCGTATCGAGCTTTTGGCTGACCTTCGGCCGTAATCGTCTCGGAGAGCCAATCGATCAGCGTGGTGTCCCGTCCACCTGCGGAGTTGTGCACCTTCTGGCGCATTGATCGGTTGTGCGAGTGGGTCGCAACGTGCTCGCTCGAGGATCCGGGAGCCAGGATTGGCTTGTGCCCACCTCTTCTCCCGACAATGAAGGCCAGTCACACTCGAGTCACGAGCACGCTGGCCACCGCCACCACCACGGCAATGACGACGACCACGGACTTGTCCATTTTATTCGTCTCCTGATTGGGTCACACAGCCACGGACCCGAGGAATCACTCGACCAGGTTTTGGAAGGAAGCCGACAAGGAATCCGGACCGTTGCCTGGTCCCTGGTGATCCTCCTGGCCACGGCCGGGTTTGAGGCTCTCGTAGTAGTGGTGAGCGGGTCGGTCGCACTCCTTGGTGACACCCTGCATAACGCCGCCGATGCCCTGACGGGGGTCCCACTGTGGCTCGCATTCAATCTGGGAAAGCGACCTCCGACTACCCGATTCACGTACCGTTTCGGCAAGGCGGAGGATCTCGCCAGTTTTGTCGTGGGCGTCATTGCGATTTCGCCTGGTCTGGCGCTCTACGAGTCAGTCGAGCGGCTCGTCCATCCCGAGACCGTCACCCACCTCCCGGTCGTCATGGCTGCCGCCATTGTGGGAGTGATTAGCAATTAGGTAGTAGCGATGGGCCGGTCACCGGCTCCTGGCCCAAATTCGGCTCACCGTAGATGGTCGCTTGTCCGTAACCGATGCCCACGAGTTGGCTGAGCGGGCATATCACGAGCTGCTCCACAGGGTGCCCAATCTGTCCGATGCGATCGTGCATGTGGATCCGATAAATCAAGGACATGATCCGCATGCCCCTACAGCGCACCATCGAGTCTGAAGTCCGAAACGGATGCCTTCGAGCGGGAAGGGGCGTATCAATGATTTGGAAAAGACCCTTACCCGCATTTTGTGCTCGCTGACCGGGCACCCTCAGGGCGTAAAGGTCGTCACGATTCCCCTTCTTGATCGGGCTCTCGGTCGTCCTGTGGGCTTTTGGAACCTGGTGGATCCCGCTGCTGGTGCTGTTTAGCGTATGGCGCTACCTGGTGCGCCGGTACTCACGCGACTATGAGCCACGACTTTGGAGCGTGGTCTTCCCGCTCGACATGTACACCGTCGCCTCATACACCTTGGGCAAGGCAGCCGGACTCGGGTTCATGGTGTCCATAGCCCGGGTGTGGGTCTGGGTGGGTGTGACCGGTTGGGTAGTGGTGTTCTGTCTCATGTTGATCGCCCTGGTGCGAGCCGTGACCCGACGGCACGCCTTGTAGACCTGAGGACTGCATCAAGAGTCCACCGCCGATGGCGATGCCGTGGCTCGGAACTTGCATGTCGTGCGACAGTGGCGTTGGCGGGCACGTTTGGGGCTCCTATCTTCATGGTCGTGACAACCATCTACTTCGTTTCTGGTTCAAAGAATGAAAGGGACCGAGAAGCGAGCCCGCGT
>PMOE01000057.1 GCA_003161575.1 Acidimicrobiaceae bacterium
GCCACCAAGACGGCGATCTCGGCTTCGATGGCCACGTGTTCTTCGATGAGCAGCGTCCCGTCGGCGGGCCCAGCGAGCACCGCTTCGGCTGCCCGCAGATCGGCGACCGGCCAGACCCCCTTGCCGTCGTAGCCCCCGCGGGCGGCCTTCAAGACCACCGGCCACCCGTGGGTCGACGCGAAATTGGCGATGGCCCCGAGCGGGTCGGCCGTCGTCTCGTCGATGACGGCGTAGGCGGGCATCGGCAGGCCGGCTGCGCCCAGGGTTCGGCGCATGGTCGACTTGTCGACGGCCAGCTCGAGGGTGCCTGTCCCGGGCCGCACCTCGGTACCCGCCGACTCGAGGGCGCCGAGGAGGCGAAGGTCGACCAATTCGTGATCGAAGGTCACGACGTCGCAGCGTCCGGCCAAAGCGGCCAGATCGTCAGCCACGCCGGGCGAACCGATCAGCAGGTCCGAAGCGACCCCGGCGGCGGCGGCGTCTGGTCGCTCGGCCAGCACGATCGTCTCGATGCCGAGCGCGCTGGCCGCTTCGGCGGTCATCCGGGCCAGTTGCCCACCGCCGACGATGCCGACGACCGGCGGCCCGTGAAGCGTGGCACAACTAACCTCGGGTCGGCTGGACACGCCCGGCAGGTTATCGCCAGCACCGACACGGTCCGCAGGACCCCGGCCGGGCGCCCCGAGAGGAGATGGCATGCGCATCGGGTCCCTGATCGACCTGAACAAGCCGATCGATGAAGCGGTCGAACAGGTGCGGGGTTTTGCCGACGCCGGATTCGCCAGCGCCTGGGCCTCCCAGATCTTCGGGTATGACGCGCTGAGCCTGCTCGCCCTCATCGGTCGGGAGGTCCCGGGCATCGAACTCGGGACCGCGGTCGTCCCGGTCTATCCACGGCACCCCCAGGCCCTGGCCCAGCAGGCGCTCACCGTCCAGGCGGCAACCGCCAACCGGTTGACCCTCGGCATCGGGCTCTCGCACCAGTTGGTCGTCGAAGGCATGTGGGGCTACACCTACGAGAAACCGGCGCGCTATATGCGCGAGTACCTCACCGCCCTCGTCCCGATGCTGCACGGCGAGGCGGTCAACGTCGAAGGCGAGGTCATCACGGCGCACTCCTATGGGCCCCTCGAGGTGCCAGGGTCCGAAGCGCCGCCCCTCCTCGTCGCCGCCCTCGGGTCGGTCATGCTCGGGATCGCCGGGCGCATGGCCGACGGCACGGTCACCTGGATGACCGGCGTCGCCACGATCGAGCACCACATCGCGCCGGCCATCGCCCAAGCGGCGGCGACGGCGGGCCGCCCGCCCCCGCGGGTGGTGGTGTCGCTGCCCGTGACGGTGACGACCGATCCCGAGCACGCAAAAGAGCGGATCGACAAGGCGTTCGCCTTGTATCCGAACCTTCCGTCGTACAAGGCGATGCTCGACAAGGAAGGAGCGGAGCGGCCCTCTGACATCGCCCTGGTCGGGACCGAAGAAGAGGTTGGTGCCCAACTCGAGCACCTGGCTGTAGCCGGATCCACCGACTTCGTCGCCGCGGTGGTGGGCAATCCCGAGGAGAAGGCGAGGTCCGAGGCGTTGCTCGTGTCGGTGGCCGCCCGTTGAAGGTCGCCGAGACGCTCAGCGGTCGATCGAGGTGTATTTGAACTCGTTGATCTCGGGGCGCTCGACCATGAGCGCGAGCACCCCCTCGATGGTGGCCCGCCCGAGTGCACCGTCGCCGTGTGGCCGGGTCATGAGGCGCACGAACGCCGCACCGTTGCCGACGATGAAAGTCGGGACCCCGAAGACCTGATGGGTCTTCACCGACTCCTCGTGAGCGGCGCGGAATTCTTCAAGCGGCCACCCCTTGTCGATCTCGGCGACAACTTCTGCGGCGGGGACCCCGTGGTCTTCGAGGATGCTGTGCAGTACGTTGCGCTCACGCAGGTCCCGACCCTCGTCGTGACGGGCGGTGAACAGGGCGCGGTGGACGGCCAGGAAATTCTCGTCGAAGCGGTCCCGCACCACCAACCCGACCAGCATGGCCTGCAGGTCGGGAGCTTTGGTCGGGTCGTCCCATACCGGTGGGGCATCTTCGTGGACGTGGATCTGGCTGAGCGAGAAAGGGGAGAACGTCACGTCCCAGGGGGCACCCGCCTCGAGAGCGGCCACCAGATGCTCGTGGGCGTTGCGGGCGAAGGGGCACCGGTAGTCCCAGGTCACAGCGAAGGCGGGGAGGTCCATAGACCACTCAACCACGCTGTGGCGTGGGGCATTCCTCCAGCCGATGGCGTCGGAGGACCCGGCGGCCGGCCGCCCCGAGGACGGTCCCGATGACTGCACCGCCCACCACGTCGCTCGCGTGGTGGGCCCGAAGGTGCACCCGGCTGGCCGCAACCGCGGTGGCGAAGGCGAGGTAGCCGGCGACCTGCGCCGGGCTCTCGGCCAAGACCACGGCGGTGCAGAAGGCGGCCAGGGTGTGCCCGCTCGGGAAGCTGGTCGAACTCGGATCGCGCACCGGGAGGCCAGCTCCGCTCCTTTCCGCCCCGATCGGTCGTTGGCGTTGCACCAGCGCCTTGATGCCGGCGTTGACGGCGAGCGAAGAAAAGCCGGCGATGGCGAGGGACCGAGTGGCCCGGCGCCTCCGGGCGCCGCGGTGTCGGGACTTGGTCCCGGCCAAGGCGGCCCAGACCGCTCCGTAGTCGGCCAGGTTGGACAACGCCCGGGCTACCAGGTCGGGCCCCCGCTGTCCCCGGAAGCGCTCGAAGTGCACATCGACCGCATCATCGAACGCGCCGAGCGAGGCCTCGGCCCGCTCGAATGTCGTACCCGGCGGCGCCGCGTCTGGCGGTCCCACGCTCATGAGGCGGCGGCGGCCGGCGGTTCCCCGCCGTAGACCGGGCAGAGCGGCTGAAAATTGCAGAAGCGGCAGAGCGGTCCGGGTCGAGGCCGGAAGTCCTCGCGGGCACAGGCCCGCTCGATGGCCCGCCATACCGCGGTCGTCCGTTGTCGTTGCCCACGGATGGACTGTTCGGTTGGCACGGCGACGATGGCCACGGGGTCGCGCAGGTGCAGCAGGCGCACTTCGACGGGGGCCCGCCCGAGCACCCGTTCGCACAACAGGGCGTAGATGTGGACGCCGGCCATCCGGGCATGCTCGTAACGGACCGACGGGGCCCGGCCGGACTTGTAGTCGATGACCACCAGCTCGCCGTCCTCGGTGATGTCCAGCCGGTCGATGATGCCGCGCAGGCGCACGTCGCCCACGTCGACCTCGAGTCCGAGCTCGACGCCGACGGCCCGGACCGAGTTGGGGTCCTCCAAGATGAAGTAGTTGGCCACGAGCATCTCGGCGTCGGCTCGGAAGCTCTCCGCCTCCTCGCTCGACAGGGCAAGCGCACCGAACTCGGGATCGGTGCGCAGCGCTCGCCAAGCGGTGTCCAACTCGGCCGCCGCAGCGGCCGGTGTCCGCTCCCCTCGGGGGTGGCTCCAGAACAGGCCCTCGAGAGCCGAATGCACCAGGGTGCCTTTGACCGCGTGGGGGGACGGCGGCTCGGGTAGGCGGTCGATGATGGCCAAGCGGAAGGCCAGGGGGCAGTCGGTGAACGAGGAGACCTTGGACGGCGACAGGGATCGGGGCAGCATGAAGGGCATCGGGACCAGGTTAGGACCGAGCTGTGACCGAGGGATCGACCAGGCGAGGTCCGTCGGATACCCGCCCGGGCCGGTGACCATGTCGGATGGACGAGGCGACCATGTCTGATTGACTAGAAAGGGAGCAGTGGCGCTCCTCCTCACCCCTTCGACTTCGCTCCCTGACCCGGAGAACTCGCCCGTCAAAAGGGCCGCGCCAGCCGGTTCGCTCGTCGTGGCGATGGCCACGCCCTCATTGGCCGCTCGCCGCCGTTCCCGATCCCTGCGGGCGCGCCTGGTCGACCGGGGCGCGACCGTCTCGGAGTTCTGAGTCCCGATGGCCGGTATCAGTCGGCGCAAGAAGGTCCCGATGCCCGAACCGCCCGGCCACCTCCAGCGGTCCACGTCGTGGGCCGGGCTGCGCCGGGGCGACCCCGTCGAGATCATTGGGCCCGGGTTGGGTTCGGCCTCGTGGACCTTTGTCGCCCACGTCGCCAACACCGAGACCGGAGAAGAGTCGATCGAGGTGGTGGGGGGCAAGTTCGGCGAGCACAAGATCCGCTCATTCCGGCCCGACCAGGTCTTCCCCCATACCGGTCGTCGCCCTCGAGGCGGCCCTTCGCCGTCACTGGCCGACGCGCCGCAACTGCCCTTCGGCTGATCCGGCGCGTCGCTGGCGGCGTCGCGCCCGCGCACGGATCACCCTCCCGTCCGACACGAGCTGAGAAGCTACGCAGCGATGTCGAACGTGGCCGAGCACTCGGATCTGCCCGGTGTGGCCCGGCTCCTCAGCCTCTCCGACGGCGTCGTGGCGATTGCTCTGACCCTGCTGGTCCTCAACCTCCACGTCCCGACCACGATCCACCACTCGAACTCGGCCCCGGACCTGGCGAGCGCGCTGGCCACCGATGGTCCGGCGTTCACGAGCTACATCGTCTCGTTCTACGTGATCGCCCAGTTCTGGTTGGCCCACCACCGGGTGTTCCGGCTGGTTGCCGGACACGACGAGGGATTGGCCTGGTGGAACTTCGCCTTCCTCTTCACCATCACGGTCATGCCGTTTACCTCGGACCTTCTTGGCGAGTTTTCCAACAACCCGCTGGCGGTCGACATCTTTGCCCTGAACCTTCTGCTGGCTGCGCTTTCGACCCAGCTGGTCCTCATCTTCGGGCGCCGCAAGAAGATGCTCGTGGCCAACATCGACCCGATCCAAACGCGGGTCGGCCAGATCCGCTCTTTCGGGGTCATCGCCGTGGTGGCGGCATCGATGGGCGTGGCGTGGATCAACACGGACGCAGCCAAGTACATGTGGATCCTGCTCGTCGCCGTGCCCCGCATCGCCGACCGCATCGCCGGGCGACCCTCGGGTGGTGCAGGGCTCGCGCCGCGCTTGACGGCGACCCCGAACTCGGGGCCGGCGTCGAGCGCGCCCTCGCCGTGAACGCTCGGCCGGTTGTCGAGCCTGGGCGCCAAGTGCCGGTGACCCGGGGGTGCCTGTTCGCCGTCGTTGTCTGGCTCGGGTGCTGAACGCGGCGCCGGTCCCCGGGCCCAGAGCGGGCCGCTATTCGGTGGAGAATCCGTCCATGCGGGCGAGGATCCGCAGCATCACCTCGTCGGCCCCCGCCCCGATCGAGTCGAGGCGGGTGTCCCGGTAAAAGCGTGAGGTCCAGTGCTCGGCCATATAGCCAATGCCCCCGTGGAACTGCAGGCACGTGTCGGCCACTTCGCGCTGGAGGCGGGCGCCCATGAGCTTGGCGATCGTGGCGAAGCGGGTGGCGTCTTCGCCTCGACCGACGGCGTCGGCCGCCGCGTAGGCGTAGTGCTTGAGCATGTCGTGGCGGGCCGACAGCTCAGCCAGGGTGAACTGGATGTGCTGGTTGGCGAGCAAGGGCTTGCCGAAGGCCGTTCGTTCCGCCAGGTACTCGCGGGTCCGCCGGAGCGCTTGTTCGATCGAACCGATATGCCGGTAGACCGTGATGAGCCGCTCCGCTTGGAATTGGACCATCTGGTGTTGGAAGCCCCGGCCGATCTCCCCGATCGTGTTCGTCACGGGAATCCGGACATCGCTGAAGGAGAACTCGGCGGTGTCGCTCGACCACATGCCGAGCTTCTCGAGCTTGCGCGAGACCACCACGCCCGGGACAGTTGTCGGCAACACGATGAGCGACATGCCCCGGTGGCCGGGGTCTTCGGAGGTGCGGGCGAGCAGGCACAACCAGTCGGCCTGGGTGCCGTTGGTGATGTAGAGCTTCGATCCGTTGAT
>PMOE01000076.1 GCA_003161575.1 Acidimicrobiaceae bacterium
CTCCGAGGAAATCCGGGGGGCACCAGAAAGTCTGCGGGATTTGCCGGAGTCGGACCGCTTCAACAATGAGAAAACTGGTTGCGGGGTTCGATTCCCCCCCTCCACCACACTGACCTGGGGTTATATAGGTCGCAATGCCCAACTCGACGCGAAAAAGACGCGCATGGCCCCGGCTGACTGCCGCGGGAGGCCACTTTGATCGGGGGGAAATGTGAGCCAGTTATAGGGATATGTGGAACTTATAGTGAAAACGCTATACGTCCCAAACGGCCTTATATACTGGCCACATGGACCAGGTATTGAACCCGTACAACCCGGGCGCTGGCACCCGTCCGTACGAACTCTCGGGCCGGTCAGACGAGATCACGGCTATGGGTGTCACCCTGCAGCGGTTGCTGATCGGTCGGAACGGAAGGAGTCAGTTCCTGACCGGGCTGCGAGGGGTCGGCAAGACGGTCCTTCTCAACGAGTTTTCTCTCCTGGCCGGAAATCACGGGTACATCCACGAACACATTGAGATCAGCGAAGACGGCCAGCTGCCGAAGCGCCTAGCCGCCGCCCTGCGCAAGGTGCTCCTCAAACTCGACGGCAAGAAGAAAGTTGCTGACGTAGCCCGACACGCTCTCGGTGTGCTCAAGGCTTTCACGCTCACACTTCCTGATGGTTCGTCATTGAACATCGATGTTGATGCGGTGAGCGGAGCAGCCGACTCGGGTGATTTGGCTGGTGATCTCGCTGGGCTTTTTGAAGAGATTGGTCGGGCTGCCAAGGCACACGACACCGGTGTGCTCATCACTATTGACGAGTTGCACTATGTGCCAGTCGGTGTTCTTGAAGCCCTGATTATGGGATTGCACCGGACAAACCAGCTGACACTTCCCATCACGATCGCTGGTGCGGGCCTGCCGTCCTTGCCTGCTGTCACCGGCGAGGCGAAATCCTACGCTGAACGGATGTTCACGTTCCCTGAGATCGGATCACTCGATTTTGAAGAAGCCGCCTCCGCCATCCTGTTGCCAGCCGAAGCCGAGGGAATCAGGTGGGAGGACGACGCGGTTGCTCGAATGTATGAGGTAACCCAGGGTTATCCGTACTTCATCCAAGAGTTCGGTAAGCAAGCCTGGGACATTGCCGAGGCTGGATCTGGAGTCATCCGCCGCGGTGATGTGGACCGCAGCGTGCCGCTGGCCATCACCGAGCTGGACACCGGGTTCTTTCAGGTCCGCACTGGCAAAACCAAGGATCCCGAGCGGGCGTACCTGAGGGCCATGGCTGAACTAGGTCCAGGCATCGTTAAGTCGGCCGACGTTGCGAAGCTCTTAAAAAAGACGACCACGCAACTCGGCCCTGTCCGTGATGCTTTGCTGAAAAAGGCCCTTTGTTACTCCCCGCGCTTCAACGAACTCGCGTTCACCGTTCCGATGTTCGATGAGTTCATGAAGCGTTGGATTCCCGATTTTCCGTGAACACTAGCTACACCTATCCGTAGATGGCCAGCAGCCCACTGACTCGCCCCAACAGCGCGCCAACGCCTAACGAGATCAGACCGGCCGTCAACACGCGCCGCGCACTGAGGTGATCAGCAACCTGGCCCAAGAAAATCCAGGAGCGCCAGACAGCCTCCGGGATTTGCCGGAGTCGCCCCGCTTCAACAATGGGAAAACTGGTGTGGGGGTTCGATTCCCGCCACCTCAACCGACCATACAACCCAGTGAACAGGGAGTATGGCGCTGATGCCAGAGCCAAAATGTCCACAGGACACGCAAAAGACACAAGACACCGGAAAAACAACCGGAAAAAGAGCCGGCCAGATGACCGAGCCTGAGCCGCATGCGTGGTTGGGGGCTGCGCCGACCGCTGACCGGGCCGCCGGGTCGATCGAGAAGCGCAGCCGGACCGTCCCCTGCACTCCGTCCCACTCCACCTCGTAGCGCGAGTCGAAGAAGACGCGGAGCATCGCTGTGTTCCCGACGAGCACCTCGGCCATGAGGCCGGTGATGCCTCGCCGCCACGCTGCGCGGGGCACGTGGTCGAGGAGTAAGGACCCGATGCCGTGATGCTGGAAGTCGTCAGCGACCACGAAGGCCACCTCGGCGACGGAGGACTCGGGGAGCCGGTCGTAACGGCCCACGGCCACTAGATGGCCGTCCACCTCAGCCACGAGGGCCACCCGAGCGCAGTAGTCGACGTGGGTGAACCGTCGGACCTCTTCACGGATCAGGCTCCGGTGGGAGGAGAAAAACCGGAGCTAGACGGTCCACTGAGAGAGCGCTGCGTGGAAGGCAACGAGGCCGGGGCGTCGTCGGGGCGGATGGCCCGGATGCTGAGCGCCCTGCCGTCAGTCAGGACGACATCGGCGGCGAGCTCGACCGGGTAGGCACCAGGTTCGACCTCACGGCCACGGCGTGGGTCCATAGATCCCACTGTGCGTGGCCTGATGGTGGTCACCAGAGACCAAGGTCCCGACCAATGGCACTTCCGGGCGCTACGGGAACCGACCACTGTGACTCTCACCCCTTATGTTGGAACCCGTTCCATCCGTCCATGGCAGGCTGTCGGGGCCAGTGGATCAACGCTCAAGGCCAACCACAACCAGCAACAAGGAGAACCGCAAAGGAGCCGACCATGGGACCGGAGACGATGCAAGCATGGGTAGTGGATACGCCAGGACCGATCAAGACCAAGCCTCTCCGACTCATCGATCGACCAGTGCCCAAACCGGGGCCAGGGCAGATCCGCATACGAGTCCGGGTCTGCGGAGTCTGTCGCACCGATCTCCATCTTGCCGAAGGGGACCTCACCCCCAAACACCACCTGGTGATCCCTGGCCATGAAGTAGTCGGCGTCGTCGACCACCTCGGAACCGAGTGCGTCCGGTTCAGCACGGGCGACCGAGTCGGCGTGCCCTGGCTGGCCCACACGTGCCGCATCTGCCGGTTCTGTGTGGCCGGGCGAGAGAACCTTTGCACCGCACCCCGGTTCACCGGCTGGGACCTCGACGGCGGCTACGCCGAGTACGTAATTGCGGACGAAGAGTACGTCTACGCCGTGCCCACCGCCTTCAGCGATGAAGAAGCTGCTCCTCTCTTGTGTGCCGGAATCATCGGCTACCGCGCCCTCCGTCGAGCCCAGCTGCCTTCGGGCGGCCGGCTCGGGATCTACGGGTTTGGCGGATCGGCTCATATAACCGCTCAGATCGCCCTCGCCGAAGGTGCTCGGGTGCACGTCCTCACCCGAGCACCCGAAGCTCGCGAGCTGGCCCTCCAGCTCGGCGTCGCCAGCGCGGGCGATGTGGAGGACCTCCCGCCGGAGCCGCTGGATGCCGCCATCCTCTTTGCACCAGTCGGCCCTCTGGTCTTACCCGCCCTGACAGCCCTCGACCGCGGAGGGACCCTCGCCATCGCCGGGATCCACCTGACCGACATCCCGACCCTCAACTACGAACGACACCTCTTCCAAGAGCGAACGTTGTGCAGCGTGACTGCGAACACCCGACACGACGGAGAGGAGTTCCTCGATCTCGCTGCTCACATCCGGGTGCGGGTCTCGACCAGGTCTTATGGACTCGAACAAGCCAACGTGGCTCTTGCGGACCTGGCGCACGATCGGGTGAACGGGGCTGCCGTCCTGGTCAACACCACTTGATCGTGATTCGACGCCAGTCGGCTCCAACTCCTCTTGAACCGTGACTCAACCACAGCGCCTCCCGGCTGGGGCCGGTTCCGACGTACTCGATTCTCTAATCGGGTCCTGACTGGCGCCCTATCCACCCACGTCTGGATCGAAGCGGTTCGTCTGGCGTGCGAGGCTGGGTGTCGTCGAACGAACCGGCGGCACGGTGCTCCAAGAGCCAGGATTCGGGCGGTTGAAGAGGGTAGAACGTCCCTAGCGACGACAACGCATCGGTGTCATGGTGGCTATATGTGGATAGACGCGAAAGGATCGACCGTCCTCCCCACCCCGGAGTGCCGGCGATTGCTCGCCACGGGGGCCAGGGACGTGGGGGTCGGACGGCTCGGGCTAGCGACCGAGCAGGCACCCGTGATCATCCCGGTCAACTTTACGATTCTGGAACGTCAAATCTTGGTGCGAGTGGGAAAAGGCTTCTTCTCCGAGGCAGCAGCCGGTCGTCTGGTGGCGTTTGAAGTCGATCACGTCGACCCAGTCGCCGGAATCGCGTGGAGTGTCCTGGCTCGTGGCTTGGCCACGTTGATCGAGTCACCGACTGAGATCGAACTCGCGGTGGCGCCATACCCGTTCGTCCCCGAGCCGGGAGACATGATGCTGGTCGTGCGCCCGGACGTCCTCACGGGTCGTCGCTTCGAAACACATCGAGCGCTCTAGAGCCAACGCCTCCGACGAGACGATCGCACATGCCACCATCGTGTTCCCGCTGAACAGTGACATACCGCCTGCTGACCCGCGGCTGTGCTCCCTAAGGTCCTACTCGAGCAGTTCACGCACGTGACGGCTGATCTCAAGGTCCTCGCGGGCTGCCACGACCAGCACCGCTGGGGTTGTTCCCCTGGGGGACACCAGACCGTCTCCTTGGTTCGCGCGGTTGTTGGACCCTTCGATCCTGATCCCGAGGAAGCCGAGACCCGCACATGTGTCGTTCCGCAGTCGAGACGACGCTTCGCCCGCCCCACCTGTGAACACCAAGCCGTCAATCCCTTCCATAGCGGCGGTCATGGCGGCCACACTGGTCTGGATGCGGTAGACGTACACCTCGTAGGCGAGTCGAGCATCCTGATCCCCGACATCTGCGGCGGCCATCACACGACGGAGGTCTCCGGACTCTCCCCACAGCCCACGCAGTCCGGAATCGTGTTCCAGGGCCTCTTCGACATCGTCGGCCGACAGACCGCCGCGTCGCTGCACCCAAAGTATGAGCCCGGGATCTACGCTCCCCGAGCGGGTCGCCATGACGAGACCCTCCATCGGGGTAAAACCCATGGTGGTATCGACCGAGCGCCCAAAGGCCACCGCCGCCAGCGAGGCGCCAGAACCCAGGTGAGCCGTTACCAAGCGGAGCTGTTCTCGGGACCGACTCAGCAGTTCGCCCGCCCGCCGGCTAGCCCAGGAGTGGCTCAGCCCGTGGAAGCCGAAGCGTCGAATGTCCCACTGCTCCCGCCACGTCCGGGGTAGCGCGTAGGTGGCAGCCTTCGCCGGCATGTCAGCATGAAAGGTGGTGTCGAAGCAGGCAACTTGGGGGAGATTCGGCCGCAACGATCGAAGCGCATGGATGGCTGCCAGGCTTGGGGGGTTGTGCAACGGAGCCAGATCCGCCAGGACTTCGAGCGCCGCGTCGGCCCCCGCGTCGAGGAGAACGGGCTGTCTGAAGGCGGAGCCACCGTGGACAACCCGGTGACCGACCGCATCGATCCCCGGACTCTCGTCGAGAAAGGCGCTGAGCGCATTGTCCAAGTCGGGCCGCACCTGTGGAGGAAGATCCTTCGTTTCGACCAAGCCGTCTGCGCCGTCCAACAGGCGCAGCTTTAGACTGCTGGAACCGGCGTTGACGACGAGGATGTGCACGAGCCCACCTTGCCAGATCGATCCGTCGTACAGACAGACTGATGAGGATCAACCCCGCGATGCATCCAAGGAGCGTCCGATGACCGCCATCGACAGTTCACGATCTCCCACCCCACCGGGGGAGGACGAGCTGAGCCAGCTCGACGCCTACTTCAGGGCGGCCAACTACCTGACTGCCGGCCAGATCTACCTCATGGACAACCCCTTGTTGCGTCGGCCTCTCCTACCTGAGGACATCAAGCCCCGCCTTCTCGGTCACTGGGGGACGAGCCCTGGACTCAACTTCCTCTACGCCCATTTGAGCAGGAGCATCAAGGAGCGGAACCTCAATGCCCTCTTCGTCTGCGGTCCGGGGCACGGGGGCCCGGCAATCGTCGCCAACACCTGGTTGGAGGGCACCTACAGCGAGCGTTATCCACACATAGCGCGAGACGCTGTGGGCATGGCTCGGCTCTTCCGCCAGTTCTCCTTTCCCGGTGGCATCCCAAGTCACTGCAGCCCGGAGACTCCCGGGTCCATCCACGAGGGTGGGGAGCTCGGCTACTCGCTGAGCCACGCTTTCGGAGCGGCGTTCGACAACCCCGACCTCATCGTGGCGTGTGTCGTGGGCGATGGTGAGGCTGAGACGGGCCCAGCGGCCACCGGATGGCACTCCAACAAGTTCCTCAATCCCCACCGAGACGGTGCGGTGTTGCCCATCCTCCACTTGAACGGGTACAAGATCGCCGCCCCGACGGTGCTGGCTCGGATACCCACGCCCGAGCTGCTGGCCCTCTTCACCGGCTACGGCTACCGGCCGGTACTGGTCGAGGGCGGTTTTGACGGCGAGAGTCCCATGGCCGTGCACCGTCGTATGGCTGCCGCGCTCGACGACATCTTTGCGGAGATCCTCGACATTCAAGAGTCCGCTCGTTTGGATGGGTCCAAGCATCGGGCGACGTGGCCGATGCTGATCCTGCGGACGCCCAAGGGCTGGACCGGTCCCAAGGTGGTCGACGGGCTGCCCATCGAGGGTACGTTCCGTGCCCACCAGCTCCCCCTGGCCGAGGTCCGCACCAACCCCGAACACCTGGCCCAACTAGAGGCGTGGCTCCGAAGCTACCGGCCCGACGAGCTCTTCGACGAGGCCGGGTGCCCGATCGAGGGCATCTGTCACTTTCCTCCGACCGGGGAGCGACGCATGAGCGACAACCCGCATGGCAACGGGGGCCTCCTTCTGACCGACCTCGAGCTCCCCGACTTCTGTGACTACGCGGTCGCCGTAGCGAGTCCGGGAACGGTGTTTCACGAGGCGACGCGAGTGCTCGGTTCGTTTCTCCGAGACGTCATGCAGGCCAACCCGTCCACCTTCCGTCTCTTTGGGCCCGACGAGACCTCCTCCAATCGGTTGCAGGACGTGTTCGAGGTCACGGACCGGACGTGGGACGCCGAGCTGCGAACTGGCGATGACCACCTGGCTCCCGAGGGGCGGGTGATGGAGACGCTTTCTGAGCACCAATGCCAGGGGTGGCTCGAGGGGTACCTCCTCTCCGGACGCCATGGCGTCTTCAACTGCTACGAAGCGTTCATCCACATCGTCGACTCNNTCGACTCGATGTTCAACCAGCATGCGAAATGGTTGAAGGTCAGCGCGGAGGTCCCGTGGCGCCGGCCCGTCGCCTCGTTGAACTACCTCCTCTCGAGCCACGTCTGGCGACAAGACAACAATGGCTTCTCCCATCAGGACCCCGGCTTCATCGACCATGTGGTCAACAAGAAAGCCGAGGTCGTCCGCGTGTACTTCCCGCCGGATACGAACTGCCTCTTGTCGGTCGCCGATCACTGCCTGCGCAGCCGGAACTACGTCAACGTCATCGTGGCTGGCAAGCAGCCGCAGCATGATTGGCTGACGATGGACGAGGCCCTCGACCATTGCACCCGCGGCTTGGGCATCTGGTCCTTCGCGTCGAACGACCAGGGATCGGTCCCCGATGTGGTCATGGCCTGTTGCGGTGACATCCCCACGCTCGAGACGATGGCTGCGGTTCAACTGTTGCGCCAGAACCTTCCGGAGTTGAAGGTGCGCGTAGTGAACGTCGTCGACCTGATGCGGCTCGAACCGGACACAAAGCATCCCCATGGCCTGCCAGGTGACGAGTTCGACACCCTTTTCACGCCGGACCGCCCGGTGATTTTCGCTTACCACGGCTACCCGTTGCTCATCCATCGCCTGACCTACAGCCGCACGAACCATGACAATCTCCATGTACACGGGTACAAAGAGGAGGGAACCACGACCACCCCCTTCGACATGGTGATGCTCAACGATCTCGACCGGTTTCAACTCGTGATAGACGTGCTCGATCGAGTCCCCGGACTCGGTCCCCGGACCGCCACATTACGGCAGCAGATGATCGACGCCCGACTCGACGCACGCCGCTACGGGCGCGAGCACGGCGAGGATCCGCCGGCGATCGCCCAGTGGCGATGGGACGGAGCGACTGGTGCCCAGTAGGGCTTCTTGGAATGGCTCCTACGCACGCTGGCGCCTGTGGTGGCGCGGGCCAATTGCTGCCGAGAGTGATGAACCGGTCGATGGCGAATGACCCGTTTGCCCAAGGTAGAAAGGAACGAACGAACATCATTCGGCCATCGTCGCCCTCTCGCCTCACGAAGGTAGGATTGACGATCACCACGTCGAGGACGAATGACCCTGCTCGTTCCCCGGGTGGGGCCTACAGGTTGGAGAAATGAGCACTCAGCCCACTGCCGATCACGACGGTGCTCCGGACAAGCCCGCCACGGCACCGCCCGAATCACTGACCGAGCCCATCTTGGAAGAGCTCGGCCAGGAGGAGTGCTTCTCTCTCCTGGCCAGCCGCCAGTTCGGTCGGCTCGCGGTGGTTCGCGATGGGCGCCCGGAGATCTTCCCCGTGAACTATCTCCTGAGCGGACGAACGGTCGTCATCCGTACCCAGCAGGGGGTCAAACTGGCGCATGCGTCGCTCTCGCGGGTGGCGTTCGAAGTTGACGACATCGATCCGGCAACCAGAGTGGGGTGGACAGTAGAAGTGAAAGGGGTCGCGGAAGATATCACTGACGGAGCCGACCCTTGGTCTGAGCAAGCGCTGCAGGCACCAGTCGATCCGTGGGTTCCGGGGCCCCACGATCGCACCGTTGCCATCTCGCAGCCCACCGTCAGCGGACGGCGTCTCCACAGACCTTCAACGTGAGGCAAGCGGCAGTTGAGGGACGTGGCGGCGCCAACCCGGGGCACGGGGTTCGGCTCCCGTAGTGCCCGGTGATGGTGTCGATGTTGATCCGCATTTAGGTGCCGGGTGGAAGAACTCGATGCATCTGGCCGAGGATCTAGCCAACAAACCAACATCTGACTGTGCCGGACCCGAATAGCCGTCCAGCCCCTCTCAGGTATCGAACCGTGGTGGCCCCCGACGAGACATTCGAAGCGATCGTGTTTGACTGCGACGGCACTGCGGTGCCGGATCGGCAGGCCGACGCCACCGAGGTGCGAGAGTGTATTGAGGCGCTGTTGGCTGCGGGCGTGCACGTGTTCATCGTGAGCGGCACCGGCCTCGCAAATATCGACGGCCAGCTGCGGGCAAGGCCGCTGGGTCGTGGGCTCTTACACATTTGTTGCAACCGAGGTTCCGAGATCTTCGCAGTCACCAACGACGGGCCACAGCTCGTGTTCCGGCGCATCGCCAGCGCAAAGGAAGACCTTGCGCTAGATCACGCGGCCGAGCGAACCGTCGAGCGTCTCCGAACGAGGGGCCTCCAGGCAAAGGTGGTGTCCCAGCGGCTCAATCGTCGCAAGATCGATCTCATCCCAGGCGCTTGATGAAGAGATTCATACGCTCGAACGCCGCTTGGGCGAGCTCAAGGAGATGGAGGACGGGTAGACTCCGGGAACGGTTGGTCGGCTATGTCGGTGCGCTGTACCCGATCGCAGAGGCAGGATCGGGCGAGTGTTGGTAATTGTGCTTGGGCTCGCTGCGGCCTTCGGATTGGTAAACGGTATTCACGATGCCGGGAACGCCATCGCCGTACCAGTAGTAACTGGTGCACTGCGTCCCGGTCCTGCCGTCGGAATCGCGGCTGCCTTCCACGTAGTCGGTGCGCTCGCGGTAGGTACGGCGGTCGCCGCGACTATCGCCGGGATCATCGCCGTCCCCGCTGACCAGGCGCTCCCGGTTCTTGCCGCCGCGGTGACCGGTGCGCTCGTGTGGAACGTGGCGACGCTGTGGTGGGGGCTCCCCTGCAGCTCTGGTCATTGTCTTGTTGGTGCACTGACCGGGGCCGCGCTAGCCAGCGGCGGCGTGAATGCCGTGCACTGGGGTGGACTGGATGGGATCCGGCCGGTGGGTGTGATTGGCTCTCTGTTGTGGCTCGTCTTCTCCACCGCGCTCGCTGTGCCGTTGGCGATTTTCGGGATTCGCCTAGCCCGTCGAGGTCTTCGGCGAGCGAGCCGGGCTATCGCGACCCCCGTCCGGAGCGGAGAGGTGGTGGCGTCGGCCGGGCTAGCGTTTGCCCACGGTTCCAACGACGCTCAGAAGACAATGGGATTGATGGCCGCCGCCCTCGTCGCCGGTGGGCATCTCTCGCACTTCGAGGTACCCCTTTGGGTCGTGCTCACGTCGGCCGCCTTGCTCACCTTGGGAACCATGCTCGGCGGGTGGCGAGTTGTCCGCACACTCGGCCGCCGTATCTATCCTCTACGGTCCCTCGACGGACTTGTGAGCCAAGGTTCGTCCGGGATGATCGTGTTGGCGGCGTCCCTGGTCGGCGCGCCAATCAGCACGACCGATGTGGTCGCTCCCGCCATCGTCGGTGTCGGATCCGGGGAGCGGTGGCACCGCGTTCGCTGGGCCGTGGTCAGGGAGATCTCTCTTGCCTGGATCGTCACGCTCCCGGTGAGTGCGGCACTGGGAGTCTTGTTCCTCCCGTTATGGAGGTGGGCGGGATGAAACGGTGGTTTTTGCCCGAAGCGCCTGACCTTCTCGGGCTTTTGGGTCATCAGGGTGAGGTGACGATCGCCGGCATCGAGGCGCTCTGCGCCTGGTCATCTGGAGATCATTCCGCAGAGGCCGAGGTCCGCGCCCGTGAGCACGAGGCTGACCAGGCACGCCGCGAGGTGTTGACGGCGGTCAAACACGCCTTCGTGACGCCGATTAGTCCTGAGGATGTCTACGAAATCTCCGAGCGACTGGACAACATCCTTAACGCGGCCAAAAATCTGGTACGCGAGGCCGAGCTCTTGGGAATGGATCCGGATCCTCCGATGGCGGGCATGGCCGATCTGGTGGCCCAGGGGGTGCGGGAATTGGTGAGCGCCCTTCCTTGCCTCGCCGCGGATCCCGACCGGGCCACCGGCCAAGCCGACGCCGCCGTCCACCATCAACGCGGCGTCGAGCGCATCTACCGGAGCGCCATGTCGGCACTTTTTCAGGTGGAGGAGATTCGCGAGGTCACCGGCCGCCGAGAGCTCTATCGCCGCTACGCCCGGATGGGTGAGGCCGTCGAGGGTGTCGCCCACAGAATCTGGTACGCGGTGGTGAAGGTGGGTTGAGCCAAAGCTGTGCTGGTGTCTCGCGTCGGCGGCATCGCGAGACAGATCACCCCAGGCACAGGCCTGCTCCTCGATGACCCTACCGACCTGCTCGCCTTCGGCGATACCCTCTGTGCCCTCCTCAGCCGGCCGAAGGAGATCGCTGACCTCGGTGCGATGGCACGCCTGCACGTTCTCGATGCCTACGTGGGCGATGAGCACCTTATTGGATTCTCACTCCTCGTTGAGTGGTTGGTCACCGGGTGAGTGGCAGTTGGCGTGATCCCACACCGCCTATCCTCGGGTCCGGCCTGGGCGACGTCTCACGCCTGGCAGTCATCTCGCTTGCGACCACGTCACAGTCGACAGCTCAATAGTTTCGCCGCAGATATCGAAACTGTGAGCGACCAACTTCATTGCCGCCTCAACGTCAGGTCGACCGAATCCATGAATGGTGAGGTACGTGACCTTTGGCACTACCCGAGTCTCATCCAGGTCCGGCAGAATGATGACAGGTCGCTAAATGGCGACAGCCTAGTCATGAACCTTTTTGGGGCGTTGTCCCTACGAGAAATGAAGCAAGAGCGGTGCGATGATGGATGATGTTCAAGCCTCGAATGAGCGAGAGTGATGATGAACGCACAGGCAGAACCCACTCACCGAATCGTGGTCGGGATCGACGGCTCGCGGGCTTCGGTGGCCGCCTTGGACTGGGCCGCGCGCCAGGCGGACTTGACAGGATCCACTCTCGATGTCGTGACGACATGGGAGTGGCCGACCAGCTACGGATGGGCTCTGCCTTTCCCCTCCGACTACAACCCGGCTAGCGATCTACGAAGCATGCTCAATGAGGTCCTAGTGAAAGTGCAGGGCGACTACCCAGGCGTTGTCATCAGAGAGATCGTCTTCGAGGGCCACCCGGCTCCAGCACTTGTTCAAGCATCTCGCGACGCGGACCTGCTCGTAGTCGGAAGCCGAGGTCACGGGGAGTTCGTCGGCATGTTGCTCGGGTCGGTCAGCGAGCACTGCGTCACAAATGCTCACTGCCCCGTTTTGGTTCTGCGTGACGGAGGGTAGACACTCGGTACTTTTGGACGGTCGTGCCTAGCCGCCTACTACGTCCGGTGACGCTGCTGCATGAGTTTGGTTCCATCCCGGTCGTCGGGCCACTGCCCGTGGAACAACTCCAGCAGCCAGGGAAGCTTGCGTCCATACTATGTCGGCGAAGGGGTAAAACCGTTGAGCGATTTCGTAAAGGTGGGTGGAGCAGAAACCCCTTGTTCCTCGTGGGACCAAATGGGCTGATCGTCTTCGCGGATCGCTCATTGCTACGTTGGCGGCCGCTCGGACTCCCAGTCCGAAAGGAAGGAACAACTGTCCGCACAACGTGAGTGCGACGGGAAAGGGTCAGGAGCGGATCCGTGAGTGGAGTGAGTAGAGTAAGCCAAAGACCGGGCTGGTGGTTGGCGTCGGATGGGCGGTGGTACCCGCCCGAATCCGGCCTCCGAACTGCCCCCGGCCGGCATCAGGGCCGAAGGTCCCGTTTCAACTGCCGACCCCCTGACGCCAATCTTTGACCTATTGGGGGTTCGCCAGGACATCGACTCCGGTCACGGTGCATAGTTGACGAATAGTGGATGACCGCAACACCATGGATACCCGGGTTGGGTCCGCCCGTGACCCGGCGTTCCTTCGTGCCGTTCGACCGATCCTTGAACTTTATGCGTCCTACTTCCGGCCAGAGGTGAGGGGATTCGAGCGGCTGCCGCAGGGGGGGCCCTTCCTCGTGGTGGGCAACCATTCGGGTGGGCAAACGCCACCCGACCTCCCCGTGCTGTTGACCGCGTGGTGGCGGGAGCGAGGCGTAGACGAACCTGTCTACGCACTCTTCCATTCCTTCTTCCTGGGTCTTCCCCGTGTGGGACCGCTAATGGAGCGAGCTGGCGCTGTCGAGGCTGGGCGGGACGCCGCCGAGGCGATCCTTCGCGGTGGAGGGATCCTGATCGACTACCCGGGTGGTGACTACGAGGTCTTCCGACCCTGGTGGGAGCGAAATCGCATCGAATTCGGGGATCGCCTCGGCTTCGTTCGTCTTGCCCTGCGAACGCAGGTCCCCATCGTCCCCGCAGTATCAGTAGGTGCCCACGAGACAGTGATCGTTCTCGCTCGAGGAGAGCGCGTCGCAAAGCGTCTTGGCTTCGACCGGATGTTCCGTATCAAGGTGTGGCCTCTCGTACTCGGACCGCCGCTTGGTATCGTTCCAGGGGGGATTCCGACGTGGCCTCTTCCTGCGAAGATCACAGTGGAGCTGTGCGAACCAATCGACTGGTCGTCTCGGTACGGTCCGGAGGCGAGTGAGGACGAAGTTATTGTCCGTCGTTGCTATGAGGAGCTCACGAATACGATGCAGGCGACGCTCGACCGACTCGCCGCTGAGCGCCGCTTTCCGATTCTCGGATAACTGGTCGTCGAGCTCCGGTTGCACCACGTGCATGTCGCTCCTCGCGCGCGGCGGTCATAGTGAACGAGTCGGAGCAGCTGGAGGAATCGAACGAACGAAAAATGGAAGAAGGAGAGTGCCATAGACTGGCCTCGTCGCAGTCCACGCCGACGAAAGTCCTACCGAACGGGGTCCGCACGACGAAATCGGCATCTAGAACGACCGTTTCGGATCACTGCTCGGCGAGCGCTTCAGTGCCCATCACGCCTCGGAGCTCATCGAGTGAGTCGTGCAATGCGTCGATGATCAGCCAGGGATCGGGAACACTCGCCGGAGATCCGAGCACCGAGACACCGAGCACGTCCTCGTAACTCCAGGCCGTGATATTGAGGCCGATCCCTTCGAGAATGGGCCCCACCGAGTAGAGGGCCTCCAGTTCGATCGAGCCGAAGAAGATCCGCTCTCGTGGCCCCGCGACATTGGACAGCACCACATTGAGGGGCGGGTGCACCCGGTTCGCAACGTGTGAGCGGGTCCAGAGCCGCACGATCGAACGGTAGATTTGGGGCGGGATTACATCGGCGCGCTGCTCGAGGAGATCGTGACCGAGCAAACTGCGCACCTCCTTGGCGGCCGTCGTCACATCGTATATGTGCTTGAGGCGCTCGCGCGGATCGGCAATGTCGGTGCCGATGCCGACGTAGAGGTTGTCCACCCGGTTGCCCGACATGCGGGCCACGTTGGGATCGGTCGAGACCGGGACACTGGCAACCAGTGGACGCGCGGGCAGCTCACCCCGGTCCGACAGATAGCGCCGCAAGGCCCCCGCGCACACGGCCAAGTAGACATCGTTGAGGGTGGTGCCGGCGGCGCGCCGGATGGCCTTGAGGTCCGCGAGCGGCAGGCTGGTCATGGCAAAGGTTCGCCCGGGCGTGAGCGAGACGTTGAACGACGTCTTGGGGATGTGATGGAGCGGAAGAGGCGGCTTGACCGCGAAGCTGCGGCGCCGAATCTCGGATGCACGTGCCCCTCTCACCGATTGCACCGCGAGACGCGGCAGGCCCTTCCAGCGGGTGAGGTGGTCGTGCGCCGCCATCTTGAACAACTGGCGCCGGCCCGGGATCGGTTCAGGACGCCACAGGTCCGCATCAGGCTCCTCCGACGCCTTGAAACTGTTGCCTCGCACCACGCTCTGGAGGAGAGCGACCGCAGCGGACCCATCGGCCACGGCATGGTGGAGTTTCGCCACGACCGCCATTCGACCACCGGCTAGCCCCTCGACGACCAAAAGCTCCCACAGGGGTCGGTCGCGCGCCAGCGCGATACCCGAGAACTCGGCGACCGCAGCGGCGAGCTCTCTATCGCCCCCCGGCTCGTCGAGCACCCGCCGGCTGACGTGGCGGCGCAAATCGAACTCGGGGTCTTCCACCCAGACCGGGTGCCCCAGTCCCAAAGGGACCGGCACGGCCCGACGACGGAACGGCGGGAGCCGACGAAGCTGCTGTTCGAGGACCTCAAGGAATGCGTCGTAGCAGAACCCTCCGTCAAGGACAGAGACGTTGGACACCGCGACCTTCACCGTATGCATGTGAGCCGTCGGTGTCTCGGAGTAGAGGAACTTGGCGTCTAACCCCGTCATCGTCTCCAACGATCAACCTCCATCGACCTCGGCCTCACCGACCATCGATACCTCACCGAGTGAGGTGACGAGGAACTCGGATACCTGCTTGGACCACAGGTAGCCGACATGGTTCCCGGAGTACCACGAGATACGAGGCTGGTCCCAGTGCTCCCACAGCCGCTGCGCCTGGTCGGGCAGCGCCAGCCGGTCGCCGTAGCCGGCGAAGATGAACCGGCGGCTCTTGGGCACCTTGGCGTCGAAACTCAATGGGGACACGACGCGGTAGACGTTCTCGGCAGCGCCGCCCATGATTTGATGTTCGATCGCCCTGGCGCGGATGTGGTGTGGGCTGTGCCGGTGGAACAACCCGGGGAAGTCCGAGATCGGGATACCCGCCACCACGGCATCGAGGCCATCTTCGATTCCGGCGCAGAGCGAGACCGCGTAGGCGCCGAGCGAGACGCCGTAGAGGCTGATCGACGTGGCACCTTGCTCGCGGATCCAGTGGATCAGGCGCCGGATGTCCCACACGGCTTGGGTCAGCCCGTGCACCGCGTTCATCATCTCGAAGGACAAGAACGGCTCTCCACTGACAAGAGTGACCCGGCGCGGCCCGTGCAGCGGGAGCGCCGGCTGGGCCACGTTTACTCCGAGCTGGTGGTGGAGCCGCGCCGTGTTGAGACCCTGGAAATCCATGAACGGGAATCCCATACAGAAGCCGTGCACGGCGATGACCCAGGGACGCGGACCGTCGGAGTGGCGGACGACGACAGCCGAGGCGGTCCGATTCGGCTCGAACGCCATCCACCGATCACCACCGGGCTCGCTCGGATGGGGAGCGAAACCGCTGTCCCAGTTCAGCCGGTCATAGCCGAGGCCCATGGCCCAGCCCCGGCTCGTCTTCACGTCGGCGCCGGAAAGGGGCGGCGGGGTGCGATGGTAGGAGCTGGGGTCGGCGATCCAACCGCGACGGGTGTACATGGCTTCCGCATCGGCGAGTTCGCCGGCCACCCTCGCGTAGTCCTCGGGGTGTGGGAACCGCCGCGGCGTCATGGCCACGGCCAGGAGCACCTCGTCCATGGCCACCTGGGCCGCAAGACCCAAGGAGATGCGCGGCGCCGGCAGCGAGTCCGCCACCTCGCCGCGCAGCAGTGCCGAACCGACGAAGTGCAACGTCCGCGGCACGGCGCGGGTCGCCCGGGCGAGGGCCCGACGATTGATGAATCCGGCGACTGCGCGGTGAGACCCGGTGATGCGATCGATTACCGATGAGGAGGCGTCCGATACCCTGAGTCCCGCTTTGGCCTCACGAGGGCCGTCAGTCCGGCCGTCGCCAGCCGTTGCATCGTCGTCGGCCACCCCCACCGGCCTCCCTCCAGACTCCGTGGCGGCTCGTCGCCGATTCGGCGGGCTCGCTACCTGAAATACTACTTGCGCCAGTCAGGTGAGCGGCAGGGCCGGAAGACCCATGGAGGAGCGAGGAGAGCCGTGGAATTCAATCTGGCCGATCTCTTCGAGAGTGTGGTCGACCGCGTGGGCTCGCAGACCGCGATAGTTGCGGGCGCCCGCAGGCTCAGCTACACCGAGCTGGACCAGCGCGCTAACCGCCTTGCCCACTACCTCGAGCGCGCGGGCACCGGACCCGGAGATCGCGTCGGTCTCCAACTGGTCAATGGTACCGAGTACATCGAAGGCATGCTCGCATGCTTCAAGATCCGTGCCGTGCCGATCAACGTCAACTACCGCTACGTGGCCAGCGAACTGCAGTACCTCTACAAAGACGCGTCTCTGGTGGGCCTCATCTTCCACAGCCGGTTCGTCCCGGCGGTGACCGGTGCCCTCGGTGCCATGCCCGAGACACGTGTATTGCTGGAGGTGCCCGATGCCGGCGGCTCCCTGGGCTCGGCTGACGACTACGAGGCGGCCATCGAGTCCGCGCCTCCTATCCGCGGTTTCCCTCCGCGCCGCGCCGACGATCTCTACTGCGTCTACACCGGAGGAACGACCGGGATGCCCAAAGGCGTGCTCTGGCGTCACGAGGACATCTTCTTCGCCGCGATGGGTGGCGGCGACCCATTGTCGCTTGGGGACCACATCGGTTCTCCCGAGGAGCTCGCTGATCGGGTCCTGCAACCAGGAATCACGGCGCTCGCCATCCCGCCGTTCATGCACGCAGCCGGGCACTGGTTGGCGTTTTCCAACATGTTCGGCGGCGGGAGGATCGTCACGATCCCAGGAGGTGTCTTCGATCCGTCCGAGGTGTGGCGGCTGGTGGAGGCCGAAGCGGTCAACGCTGTCGTCGTCGTTGGTGATGCCATGGCGCGCCCATTGCTCGACCTGCTCGCGGCCGATCCCGGCCGCTACGACCTCTCGTCGCTAATGGCCGTGGGCTCAGGCGGTGCGGTACTGTCACCGTCGACCAAGGCGCAGCTGGCACAACTCCTGCCCGGACGCATAGTCGTTGACCTCTTCGGGTCCTCCGAGACCGGCCAGATCGGCGGTGAGGCACCGCCCGGCGATCCCTACGGGCCGCCACGTCTGCGCGTAGACGAGCGCACCGACGTGCTCGATGCCGATCTCGAAGCGGTGCGGCCCGGCTCCAGCGTGGTCGGACGCCTAGCGAGGGGTGGTCACGTCCCGATCGGCTACTTCGGGGACCCGGCCAAGTCCGCAACGACCTTCGTCGAACACCGGGGGCAACGCTGGGCGCTCCCCGGGGATCTGGCGACGGTGCAGGATGACGGGACCATCATCGTGCTTGGGCGCGGCTCGCTGTGCATCAATACCGGGGGGGAGAAGGTCTTCCCCGACGAGGTGGAGGCCGCGTTGAAGGACCACCCCGACGTCAGCGACGCCATCGTTGTCGGCGTGCCCGACATTCGCTTTGGCGAGCGGGTCGTCGCCCTGGTCCAACCCAGGCCCGGACGCGAAGTTGATCCAGAGACGCTCCTCCGGCACGGTCGGAAACGGTTGTCCGGGTACAAGGTGCCACGAAAGATCATCGTCACCGACGAAATCGTCCGCTCACCGAGCGGCAAGCCGGACTACCCCTGGGCGCGATCGGTCGCCGAGTCAGCGGCCGGTCTCGAGAACGAGGCCTAACCGGGTTCCGATGCAGCGAATGGCTGGGATGGACGCAGCGTTCTTCTACATCGAGATGCCGCCCAAGCACATGCACCTCGTCGGGGTCCTCGTGCTCGACCCGACCGGGCTCTCGATGGGATTAGGCATCGACGAGAGGTGACCCAGGCGATGGCCGATCGCATCCACCTGATCCCACCGTTGCTACGTCGAGTGCTTCCACCGCTGCCGGCATCGACCACACCCCCTGTGGATCGGGGATTCCGCATTCGACTTCGCGGCCCACATCACACAGGCACAGATGGAGGGGCCTACCCACTTGTATTTCCGCTCAACTCACCGTTGCCCCAGCCGGCGGTCACCAAATGCGATGCATCCGTAGGCTCCGCACCGCTCGTAAAGCGAGCTCCGTAAAACTCCACCAATGCCCTTCCACACACCGCAAGGGTCGGCCCACGTGGCACCGAGTCGGGACATCGCCACTCCGCCATAATGAGGTAGAGACAATTTCAAGCCTCGACAAGGAGACCCCAGTGGCCATCAACGTGACGCCGATACCCGGCTTGGACCCTGACATCAACGACCTCCGCCGCCGCACGGCCGACTTCATCAATGCCGAGGTGTTGCCCATGGAGGAGATGCTGTGGCAATCGCGGCGGGGCGCAGACCTGACCGAGGATGCGCGAGAGTCCAACCGGCGCCGGAGTATCGAGCTACGCGAGGAAATCAAGGCCGGGGTTAATAAGGCGGGGTTGTGGGCTCCTCATCTGCCGAAGGAGTACGGGGGCATGGGGCTTGACTTTCTATCGCTTGCCTACATGTACGAGATCCTCGCCTACGCCGTTGGCGCGTCCACCCTGTTCGGCATCGCTGCACCCAATTCTGGAAACGCCAGCATCCTCGTGAAATACGGCACCGACGAGCAGAAGCGCCGGTGGCTACTGCCCCTCATCGAAGGCGAGATGGAGTCGGGTTTCTCCATGACCGAACCGGACCACGCCGGCTCCGATCCCCGCTCGATCGAAACCGAGGCGGTCCGCGACGGCGACCACTGGGTCATCAACGGGCATAAGTGGTTCACCTCCAATGGCATCGACGCCAATTTCTTTATTGTCATGTGCCGGGCCAACGATCCCGCTGGCGAATTGGGGACCCCCGGCCGGATGACCCAGATCATCGTCCCCACCGATACAGCCGGCGTGAATATCATCCGGGGTATCGGCATCTTCGGGCACGTGTAAATGCTGATCGAAAAG
>PMOE01000084.1:0-23303 GCA_003161575.1 Acidimicrobiaceae bacterium
ATCAACTCGGGCGGCGAGAAGATCTTCCCCGAAGAGGTCGAGTCTGCCGTCCGCTCCCATCCTGATGTGATGGATGCCATCGTCGTCGGCGCCCCCGATGAGCGGTGGGGGCAGACGGTGGCCGCCATCATCCAGCCGCGGCCGGGTCGCTCCCCAGATCTCGCGGGGATCCAGGAGCACTGTCGGACCGCCATCGCGGGCTACAAGCTCCCCCGCCAGCTGCACACCGTCGAGCTGATCCAGCGTTCCCCGAGCGGCAAGCCCGACTACCGCTGGGCCAACGCGGTGGTGGCGTCGGCCACCGACGCCGAAAGGTCCGAAGTGCCGACTCGGGACGGCGCAGTCTGAGCCAGCTGCCGGGCGCCCGGGTCGGCCACCGGGGATCGTGGTGAACGCGCGCCCGGGCACAACCACCGGGGCCCGGTGACCGCTGATCCTCCCCCCGAGACGGTCGGGAGTACGCCCCTGCCCCCGAGTTCGGTACCGCTCGCAACCATCGCCCGCGAGTGGCTGCGTATCGGCTGCATCGGTTTCGGTGGTCCGCCGACTCACATTTCTCTGCTGCGGCGTCTGTGCGTGGAGGACCGAGGCTGGCTGAGTGCCGAGGAGTTCGAGCACGGAATCGCCGCGACCAACCTGCTGCCCGGTCCGGCGTCCACCCAGCTCGCCATTCTCTGCGCCTGGCGCCTGCGCCGCACGGCCGGTGCCGTGCTCGGCGGGCTCTGCTTCATCCTCCCGGGCCTCGTGGTGATCTTGGCCCTCTCGGTGCTCTTCTTCTCTGGTCATCCGGCCCGCTGGGTGCTCGGGGCGGCGGCCGGTGCCGGGGCGGTGGTCGCCGCGGTGGCCCTCAAGGCGGCGATAGGGCTCATGCCAGCGAGTTGGCGCCGGGCTGGAACCGCCCAAGGGCCGAGGATCCGGTGGTCCTTGTACCTAGCGGTCGGCGCCGCCGCCGCCGCCACTACCGGGTCCTTCTTGGTGGTTGTGCTCATCGGCTGTGGTTTGGTCGAAGTCGGTTGGCGCCGATGGCGTTTCCACGAGGCGCCGGGGCTAAATATGGTGGCCCTCCCCGCGTTCGGCGCCGTCGCCGCCGCCGGGGGCGGTCTGGCCGCGCTGGCCTGGGTCGCACTCAAAGTGGGGGCCCTCTCTTTTGGGGGGGGCTTCGTGATCGTCCCGCTCATGCAGGCTGACGCCGTCCACCAGTACCACTGGATGACCGGAGCCCAGTTCCTCAATGCCGTGGCCTTGGGCCAGGTGACACCGGGGCCGGTGACTCAGACCGTGGCCGTGGTGGGCTACGCGGCGGGGGGGCTCGCCGGAGGGCTCCTGGCCTCGGCCGTCGCTTTTGCTCCGTCCTTTCTTGTGGTCCTGGTCGGTGCGCCCCACTTCGACCGGCTGCGGAGCAATCCCTCGGTGCAACATTTCCTCTCGGGAGCCGGACCAGCGGCCATCGGGGCCATCGCCGGCGCGGCGGTCCCTCTCGCCTTGGCCCTCTCCCACCTCTGGCAACTGCCGGTGCTGGCCGGAGCGGCTCTGTGGATGCTGGCTCTTCGCCGGGGCACTGTCGGCACCTTGCTGGCCGCCGGTGCCCTTGGAGTTGTACTCGCCCTCTGCGGACTGCCGGTCAGCGTCTGATGTTCATCCGCCGGTGCCGACCAGGCCCCGCGTTGATCATCGCTGGGCGCGCAGTCCCCCGGTAGTTCCGACCCGTACCCGGAACCGGACCGACTCGACCGACGGTGCGCAGACTTGCTGGCCAGCCCCCCCGGGGGGCTTACGGCGACGTGTCGGTGGTGAGGTCACGAAGAAGGTCCCGGACCCGGTGATCGATCTCGTCGCGTATGAGTCGGACCTCGTCGATCGACTTGCCCGCAGGATCGCTCAGCTCCCAATCACGGTACGTCTTTCCTGGATACACCGGGCAGGTGTCACCACACCCCATTGTCACGATGACGTCCGCGTCCTGTGCCATCTCATCGGTCAACTTCTTGGGCACCTCGGCGGTGATATCGATGTCCCATTCGGCGAGAACAGCCACGACGGCCGGATTCAAGGCCTCGCCGGGCGTCGATCCAGCTGAGTGGATCACGACCCGATCCCCACCGTGCCGGGCTAGCAGGGCCGCTGCCATCTGCGAGCGACCGGCGTTGTGAACACACAGAAAGAGCACTTCGGGTCGTCGTGCTCTCACAGGGTCTCCCGTTGCTGGGTGTCGTGTGCGGGGACGGCGCCCAAATTGGTCTCGGGATCAGAAGGACCCCTTAGATGGGGGACGATGATGTCGGCGGCTTCGGCCCGGTTGATGCCGGGGTACAGCACCTTGATAACGCCGATCGCCACCACACCCCCGAGCACCTGGGCGACGATGAAGCTCGGTACCGAAGATGGAGCGATTCCGGCAAAGCTGTCCGAGAACATCCTCCCGACGGTGATGGCCGGGTTGGCGAAACTCGTCGAGCTGGTGAAGAAGTAGGCGGCCCCGATGTACGCACCGACCGCCGCAGGTGCACTGCGGGTCCTCCCGGTACGAGCCAGCGCGAAGATGACCAACAGGAGTCCCACGGTGGCGACCACTTCTGAGAGAAAGTGGGCCGGGGTCGCCCGGTGTTTCGTCGAGATGCTGACCGCAGCCCGGGAGAACATGAGGTTGGCGACAATGGCACCGCCGATGCAGCCGGCAACCTGAGCGGGAAGGTAAGCGCCAGCGTCCCTCCACGACAAGCCCCCGAATGTCGCGTCGACGAAGGACACCACGGGGTTGAGATGAGCCCCCGAGACGGCCCCGAACATCAAGATGATGGCGAACAGGCCTGCTGCGGTCGCCGCCGCGTTCTCGAACAGTTGCAGTCCGGCATTCCCCGGGGAAAGCCGTTGGGCGGCAATGCCAGACCCGATTACGACCGCGGCCAAGAAGGCGCTGCCAAGAAACTCGGCCACCAGCCGCCGCCACAGCACCACGTCGTTCACGGTGTCGTCCTTCGTCGTGGTGAAGTCCCGGGCCTCAGCAGCAGGAGGGTGCCACGGAGACGCCCTGGCCGGTGCGAGGGGCACAACAGGCGGCACCACCAGGGTCGGCCGTGCGGAGTTCGCCGGAGGGCATCTCGGTATCGGCCAGCACCGAGTAGATCTCCCAGGGTTCTCCGCCCGGCCCGTCAACCCACACCTTGTCTTGCACCGCGTAGCAACACGACACCTGCTCTTCGACCGCGGTCCGAAGGCCTTCACCGCTCAACCGGTCCCGGGCTGCGATCACGTCGGCAGTGGAGGCGACCTCCACCCCGAGATGGTTGAGCGACCCCGGCGTCCGGGCGGGGTCCTCTATCAAGACGAGTTTGAGAGGTGGTTCGGCCACCGCGAAGTTGGCATACCCGGGGCGCACCTTGGCCGGAGGGGTGTTGAACAGGGTTGAGTAGAACTTGATGGCCTCATCGAGATCGGCCACATTGAGGGCCAGTTGGACGCGGGACACGAGCTACCTCCTATAGATTCATATCTATCGATCAGTATGCCCATTAGATTGACAAGTGTCAATAGGAGGGTCGATGCCCCCACGCTCCAAACCCGTACCCCTGGTGGCGATCACCGAGTCGTGCTGCGTCCCGATGACCCACACGCCCCTGTCGGTGGACGGCGCCCAGGAACTTGCACCGGTGTTTGCCGCCTTAGCCGACCCGGTCCGCCTCCGGCTGCTGTCAATTGTGGCCGCACAAGGTGAGGTGTGCAGCTGCAACCTCGAAGAGCCCCTCGGCCGAAGCCAGCCCACGGTGTCGCACCACACCACGGTGTTGGCCGCAGCGGGACTGATTACCGGCGAAAAACGCGGACGATGGATGTGGTGGACGATCGTCCCGGCGCAGTTGGCCGCGATCCGCCGGATTCTCGGAGACCAAGAGGGCCAACCCGAGCGATCTCGGAGCGCACCGTGAAAGAAGCATCGGCGAAGTGACTCTTTCCGACCGTCGGCCCGGACCGTTCGTTCTCGCGCCCTCAGAACGTTGATCGGGATACCTGTGTCTCCTCGAGCGGTGTTGGGCCGGCCTGGTTGAGGCTGTGGCAGTGACGCGTGGCCGCCGAGGGGAGACCGACTAAGACTTGGCGATCTGCTCCAGGCGCTGACGGGTCGTCGAGTGCACGGGGTCTTTGTCGTAAACGGGCAGAACGTGCTTACCGAAAGTCTCGACCGCCTCCACGCAGGTGTCACGCTCCATAGACGACGAGAGCATCCCGAAGGCCAGCTGGTCGGCCCCGGTGTCGGCGAAAACCTGAACGGCCCGGCTGACCTCTTCGGGATCTCCCACGGCAACCGAGCCACTGGAGATCATCATCTCAACCTGCTCAGCAGAGGCCGCGGGGATGACCTCGGGCCACTCGGGTATCCCCTTGGGCTTGGGGAACGTGTCGAGGTACCGGAAGACCAAGGAGAGGTGGTAGCTCGAATCGGCCTTCAAGAACGCCTGACGGGCTTTGGCCCCGTCTTCCATGCAGAGCATCTGCGTGGTGATCATCACGTTGTTGTTGATGTACGCGCCGACCGGGTCGGTGCAGTCCTGGATCATCTCTTTGTACTTGGCGATCAGGGGGGTCAACACCTGGGGGGGCGTGAAAGCAAAGCAGAGCACGCCGACGCCGAGTTTGGCCGCAAGCTCGAAGGTGCTCGGGCTGCCCGCCGCCATCCACAGCGGCGGGTGGGGCTGGGTGTAGGGCTTGGGCAGCACGTTGCGTGCCGGCATCGAGAAGAATTTGCCGTCGAACGAGTACTCGGTATCGGCCCACATGCGCACGATCTCGGGGAGCGTCTCCGCCACCATCTCACGGGTGAGCTCGGGGTCCTCGATGCCAAAGCCGCGCTGCTCGGTGGTCGACGAACCCCGGCCGGTCCCGAATTCGAAGCGGCCCTCGCTCAACTGATCGAGCATGGCGACGTGCTCAGCGACTCGGACCGGGTGATTGACCGGCGGCGTGATGTTGAAGATGCCTGAACCGATGTGGATGTTGTTCGTCTTGGCCGCGCAGAAGGCCAGGAAGGACTCGCTGTCGGAGAGGTGGGAGTAGTCGGTGAGGAAGTGATGCTCGGAGGCCCAGGAATACTTGATGCCGGCCTTGTCGGCGGCGCAGACGAAGGCCACCTCGTCCATCAGGCGGTCGTGCTCGGCCGCCGCACCGTGGGCTCCTCGGTAGCGGGGCAGGATGCTGATGGCGTTGAAGATCCCGAACTCCATGGTGCTGCTGTTCCCTCCGGCTCGGCCGCCCGGGACCACTCCCCGGAGCTGTCGAGCGACGGTAACATGGGATCGACTAAATTGCAACGTGTTCCAGTATTGGCCTCGTCGTCCCTGTTCACCGCCGTGCCATCATGTCCCCGGAGGTACCCGTGTTCCATCATGAGACCATCGCCGAACTGGTCCGGGCGCGGGCGGGTGACGACCGGGCAGGCCTGGTCTGCGCCGGGGGCTCCTATACCCACGCCGAGGTGGTGACCGAGGCGTCGGTCCGGGCGGCGTGGCTTTCGGCCCACCGGGGGGCCGGTCCGTTCCACGTGGCGGTCCTGCTCGACAACGTGGCCGAGTACGTGTTCTGGCTCCAGGGGGCGGCCTTGGCCGGGGCGGTGGTGGTCGGGGCGAACTCGACGCACCGGGGCGACGAACTGGCACGCGACCTCTCCCACACCGAATGCCAGCTGTTCGTCACCAGCTCGGATTCGCTGCCTCTCGTCGAAGGGCGCCGCATCGGCGAGGCGTTCGGGACAGTGCACGCAGCCGACGAGCGGGTGCTCATCGTCGACAACCCCGACTCGGCCGGCGCGCTGGGTGAGTTCGCGGGCGCCACCCCACCGGATCCGAAGGAGAGCGCCATCACCCCCGATACCTTGGGCTACCTCCTCTTCACCTCAGGGACCTCGGGAGCACCCAAGGCCTGCCGTTGCTCCCAGGGGCGTCTCGCTCGCATCTCGGCGGTCGTGGCCGAGATGTTCGAACTCACCCCGGGCGACGTGTGTTACCTGAGCATGCCGCTGTTTCATTCGAACGCCCTCATGGCGGGCTGGGGCCCGGCTCTGGCCGCCGGCTCCACGGTGGCGCTGCCCTCGGCGGGAAGATTCTCGGCATCGAATTTCCTGCCCGATGTGCGACGTTTCGGTGCCACCTATTTCAACTATGTGGGGAAGCCCCTCGCTTACGTGCTGGCCACCCCCGAACGGCCCGACGACGCGGACAACCCGCTCGTTCGGGCCTTCGGCAACGAGGGGGCCACCGCGGACCTCGTTCGATTCGCCGAACGCTTCGCCTGCACGGTGACCGACGCCTACGGTTCAACCGAAGGCGGGGCCACCGTGGCCCGGACCCCCGACACCCCCCCGGGTGCGCTCGGCCGGGCGCCCGAGGGGACCGTGGTGCTCGACGCCGAGACCGGCGAAGAGTGCCCGGTCGCCCGCTTCGACAACCGTGGGCGGCTGGAAAACGCCGAGGTGGCGATCGGCGAGCTCGTGTCCAAGGGCGGCGGCGCCGGCTTCGAGGGGTACTGGCGCAACGAGGACGCCGAGAAGGCCCGACTGCGCGACGGCTGGTACTGGACCGGGGATCTGGCCTACCGCGACGAGGCGGGTTTCTTCTATTTCGCCGGACGCGATCATGACTGGCTCCGGGTGGACGGGGAGAACTTCGCCTCCGCTCCGATCGAGCGCATCGTGGAGCGCCACCGCGACGTCGTGCTGGCCGCGGTCTATGCCGTGCCCGATACCGTCGTTGGCGACCAGGTCATGGTCGCGCTCCAACTGCGCCCCGACGTCGGAGGCTTCGACCCAGGAGCCTTCGCCGCCTTTCTGGCCGACCAGGACGATCTCGGCACCAAGTGGGCGCCGCGTTTCGTGCGGATCACCGAGGCACTGCCCGTCACCGCCACCAACAAGGTCCTGAAAAAGGCCATCCGGAGCGAGCGGTGGAACTGCGACGACCCCGTCTGGTGGCGACCCGACAAGGCCGGTCCATACCGGCGCCTGACCGGCGTGGAGCGCGCCACCCTCGACGACGCGGTATCCGACCGAACCCTCTGAAGGGCCGGGCCGCTGGCCGTGGATCCTGACCGGTTGCCGCGTCGGTCCCCGGTTGGCAGGCTGGACCGATGATCAAGCTCATCTTTTGTCTCACTCGGCGCAACGACGTTCCCTTTGAGGAGTTCTCCCGGATCTGGCGCGACGAGCACGGACCCCTCGTCGTCTCGTTTGCAGCAACACTCGGCATCCGCCGCTACGTGCAGGTGCACACGATCGAGCCACAGGCAAACGTGCTCCTGGCCGAGAGCCGGGGTGCCCCCGCGCCCTTTGACGGCATAGCCGAACTGTGGTTCGACGACCGCGAAGCCCTCGACGCGGCGGCAACGAGCCCGGACGGCCGGGCGGCCGGAGCGGTGCTGGCCGAGGACGAACGCCGATTCATCGACCATGCCCACTCGCCGATCTTCTTGGCCGAGGAGCACGCCTTCATCGCCTGACGCCCCGGAGCGCCGGGCGACACCGAGACGGCGCTCGCGGGTCAGGGCGGGCAAGCGGGCCGGTCACGGACGTGACCGAAGAGCGAAAGCTGCGAGTCGGCCGGTTCGGCCGCATACGTGAAGCTCGGCGTGCCGGGAAGCACTCCAAGCTTCACATCGGGTGTTGTGGATCTCAGAACTCGCTCACGCGGTGATGGTGAAGGTGATGCTCTCGCTGGCCGTTCCCGCCTTGCTGCTTGCCGTGACGGTGACCGTGGCCGGGCTGGCGTCGGTGGCCGCGGGGATGCCCGAGATCGTCGCCGTCCCGTCGGAGTTGCTGACCAGCACCAGGCCCTTGGGAAGCCCGGTGGCCTTGAGCACCGGGGCCGGGTACCCGGCGTAGTCCACGGCCAACGGTGTCATCGCGACCCCGGCGGTGACGCTGTCGCTGGTGGCGCTGGTGATCGTCGGCGCCTGGTACACCGTCAGGATGAAGGTCTGCGTCGCCGGTGCGGTCACCCCGGTGTTGGCCACGATGGTGATCGTGTAGCTCCCACCGGCGGTGGCCGTTGGTGTCCCGGTCAGCGCGGCGGTCCCGTTGCCGTTGTCGACCAGACTCACCCCGTCGGGCAAGGTCGAGGTCGTCGTGATCGTCGGCGTCGGGAAGCCGTAGACGGTGGTCACCGGGTAGGAGAACGCCACGGTGGTGTGGACCAGGGTGGCACCCTTCGACTTGAAGACCGGGCTGCTGTCAACCGTGAAGGCAATGGTCTCAGAAGCGGTTCCGGCCTTGCTCCCCGCCGCGATGGTCGCCGTATAGTTGCCGGCATCCTTGAGCGTGGGGGTGCCTGAAATCGTGGCCGTCCCATTGTCGTTGTTGACCATGGTCAGGCCCTTCGGGAGGCCGGTGGCCTTGAGCGCCGGTGCCGGATAGCCCGCGTAGTTGACGGTGAAGGGCGCGATGGACACTCCTTCGTCAACGGTGTCGGTGGCCCCACTCGAGAGCGTCGGCGCCTGGTAGACGGTCAACGTGAAAGCCTGGGTCACCGGGCTCCCGATGCCGTTGGTTGCCGTCAAGGTGATCGGGTAGACACCACCGGCGGTGGCAGTGGGAGTTCCCGTCAGCGCGGCGGTCCCGTCATGGTTGTCGACCAGACTCACCCCGCCGGGCAAGGTCGAGGGCGTGGTGATCGTCGGCGTCGGGAAGCCCGAGGAGGTGGTTACCGAGTAGGAGAACGCCACCTGAGTCTTGGCCAGGAAGGCACTCTTCGACGTGAACACCGGGCTGTTGTCGACCGTGAGGGTGAAGTGCTGGGCGGCCACGGCCTGACCCTTGACCGTGGCGGTGATGGTGCCATTCGACACGCCCGAGTCCGTGAGCGGTGGTGTGCCCGAGATGGTCGCCGTCCCGTCCGAGTTGCTGACCAGCACCAGTCCCTTGGGGAGGCCGGTGACCTTGAACGCGGGTACCGACACGCTGCAGGTCGTCACCGAAAAACTGTAGGCCGTTCCGGCCACGGCGGTCGGCGGGTTCCCGCTCGTGAAGACCGGCGCCTCGCAGGCGTGCACCGTGACCGTCGACGGAGCGGAGCTGACCGATTGGGGACCTGTTGCGCTGGCGGTCGCCGTGTTGGTCACCGAGCCGGCCGTATCGTCGGTGGCGGTGACCGTGTAGGTGCCCGTGCAGATCTCGCTGGTCACCGGGGCAAGCGTGCTCGACGGGCAGCCCACCGGGTTCTTGTTGTCGCTGACCGAGATGCCGGTGAGCGTGGTGGTCCCGGTGTTGGTGACCAGGTAGCTGTAGGGGACGGTCTGGCCAGCTTCGCCATAGCCGGTCGAAGTGGTCGACTTGGTGAGTGTGATTCTCGAGATCGAGCTTCCGTCGCCCGGGTTCTCCCCTTGGTCGTCAGCGTTCGGTTGCACGTAGAAGGGCTGGGACCAGTAGTGAGGCTGGGTGAAGTCGCCCTGGTTGTCACCGATGAAGAGGATGCATTCGGTGGTGAGATCACACTTCGGACCCGAAGGGGACTCTTCGAGCGAGATGCGGTCGGGCAACGCGTAGAGCGTGTAGAGCGAGTGGGTCTGGACCTGGAGATCGATCGACCCGTCCGCCCTCGGCTTGAGGCTGACTCCCTGGATGGTCTCGCCGTCACATGCGCTGGGATCGGTCGGGACGGCACCGTTCGGGGCGGAGCATTCCAAGATGTTGACGTTCTGGGTGACCGGCAGAACCGTGTTGGCCGGGACCTTGATGTCGATCTGCTGGCCGCTCGAGAAGGGAGTGCCCGCCGTGAAGCTCCCGCTCGGGGAGGCAGAACCGGGAAGGACGCTGCCACTCGCCGGCCCCGAACTGCGGGTGGAAGTGACCGTGACGGTCGACGGAGCGGAGCTGACCGCCTTGGGTCCTATCGCACTGGCCGTGGCCGTATTGGTCACCGACCCGGCGCTCACATCACCCGCGGTGACGGTGTAGGTGCCCGTGCAGGTCTCGTCGGTCCCAACGGCGAGTGTGCTCGACGGGCAGCTCACCGAGTTCTTGTTGTCGCTGACCGAGATGCCCGTGAGCGTGGTGTTCCCGGTGTTGGTGACCAGGTACTTGTAGGGGATGGTCTGGCCCGCTGTGGTGAAGCCGGTCGAAGTGGTGGACTTGGTGAGCGTCAGGGCCGTTAGGGCACTTCCGTCGCCGGGGTTCTCACCTTGATCGTCAGCGTTGCGAGCAATGTAGAAGGGCTGGGACCAGTAGTGGGGCTGGGTGAAGTCGCCCTGACTGTCACCGATGTACAGGACACACTCTGTGGTGAGATCACACTCGGGGCCCCCGGTCTCACCGAGCATGAGGAGATCGGGCAGCGCGAACAACTGGTAGAGCGAGTGGGTCTGGGCCTGCAGGTCGATCGACCCGTCCGCCCTCGGCTTCAGCGTGACTCCTTGGATCGTGTCCCCCTGACACTCGAGGGTGTCGGTGGGGTCGACGCCCCCGGGTGCGGAGCACTCCAAGATGTTGACGTTGGTGTTGGGTGCCAGAACGGTGTTGGCCGGAACCTGGACGTCGATCTGCTGACCATCGGAAAACGGCGTGCCCGCCGTGAAGCTCCCGCTCGGGATTGCTGCACCCGGGAGGGTGCTGCCGCTCGGCGGACCAGTGGCGCCCGCAGTGTTGGCGAAGGTCACGAGGGAGAGCGTTGCTGCTGCCGTCAGCGTCGCGACTACGGCGCCGACCACCCTTGTCACGTCTCGTCTTGCCATGTGAAGAGATCTCCCTCGGCTCGGAGCCGCCTTACGGCTCGTTCTGGGATGAACTTGACAGATTGAAGAGCCGGACTCAATCAGAAATCCCTGGTGACACGAAGAAAACATCTGCCGATCGGTTGCTCGTCGCGAGGTCGTCACGCAATGGTCCCGAACGGAGGAACCGGGGACGTGCGGGCGAGCAGCGAGAAGCCGAATGCACCCAACACGATCTGTAGCGCCGAGCTTGTGTCACGCCCCGGTTCTCCTGGGTGTTCGTGTTCAGTACCGACGAGCCAACTCACGACGCCCGCACGGTTCGGGCAACTGACGGAGCGGAGTCCAACTCCGCACCGAAACGGTCGTCCTCGCTGGTGAGATGAGTCACCCAGGGACGAGCGGGGACTTAAACGGTTGGCTGGGCTCCGAAGGCCTCGAAGGGGAGGCCGGAGAGGACGGCCCGCGCTCGACCGGCGTCAAACTGGAACTCACTGATGCCGCCGGGCTCCCAGGGGCCGACAGACCCAACAGCGACCGCGGTTGGGGATTTGGCGGGAACCCCGAAATGCTCTCGCGCCTCTCCGACGCTCAAGCCGGCCAGCTCGAACCAGTCGGTGCGCAGGTAGTCGACGCTTTCCCGGCACAGCGACCCCCGGCGCATGGCGTCGGCCACCCTCGCCGGCATTCCCGCCTGCGACAAGTGTCCGGCCGAATATTCGAACAGTCCCGCACCGCGCCGCAGATAGCCGGTCTCGAACAGCGATACGACCATCGCCAGCAGCGAGAAGGCGCGCAGGTCGTCGTTGGCCCGGGCTATGAAGGCGAAGACTTCAAGCTCAGATTCGACGGTCGTACCGTAATTTGCGAGCACATGGACCCAGTCGTGCTGGGCCAGCAGGGGGGGTGCCGAACTGAGAAGTCCCGGGTAGGCGAAGCCGCGGGCGCGGTAGAACTCGGTGACGCGCCGGCCGAGAGTGCCCTCGGGAAGACGCTCGAGTTCGCTCCAGCGCTCTGCCAGGGCCGGGTCGTCAACTACCTCCTCCCAAGCGCCGGTCAAATCCCGGGAAGTGTGGAGGACCGCCACGTCGTCGGCGTGCCACTCGGCGGTGTAGCCGTTGCGCTCGAAGTCGATGGCGGCCAGCCCGAGACTGCCCGAGGCAAAACGTTGCGCCACCTCCAGCATGCCCTCGTCGATGCTCAACTCCTTCGCGAAGGCCGCCACTTTCGCCGCCACCTCCGTCGGGATCGGCCGCAGCACCAGCGCCACCAGCACCAGGACCTGGACCATGCGAGCACGGAACATCTCGTCGCGCTGCGCCAGTCCGGCCGCCCAATCCTCGGGCCCGATGCTCGGAGCGTCGAGGGTGGCCGGGTACCCGGTCATGGCGGAGGAGATGGCCTCGATGAGCAGCCGTTGGGTCGAGGTGAGGCCGCCGACCGGTGCTGTGGCCGAGACGATCCCGCGGCTGAGCAGTAGCGTCTCTGCTGCGTCAGGCGGCAGGAGCCGCACTTCAGACGGGTCGGGGAACGGGACCGGCACGAATCAGGAATGCGAGAACCTCGGGGCGCCCTCAACCTCGAACGCCACCTCGTCGAGGTAACACCACCACCAGTCCTCTCCCGGCTCGTAGGACTGGATGACCGGGTGGGAACTCTGGTGGAAGTGGGCCGTGGCGTGGCGGTTGGGCGAATCATCGCAGCACCCGGCGTGCCCGCAGGTCATGCAGAGGCGCAGGTGCACCCATTGGCCGCCCATCGCCAGGCAATCCTCACAGCCAGGCGATGACGGCGTCACCGAGGCCGCCGCATCGAAATGGGCGCAGACGGGTTCGGCATTGTCCATCGGTTCTCCTTTTTCGGGTTCTCCTTCTTTCTCACGCTGAGTGTAACGGGGAGCATCCGTTTGGGACTCTGGCGCTGGTGCGCACCCCGGCACACTGGGAGGATGACCTGACACCATTCTTCGGGGTCGCCGAACCGATCGCTAAGAAAATCTCCCGAGACGGTGTCGATCGGGCGCCCCGGGAGCGTCACTACTGCACTGCGGACCTCCCGCAGGGTTGAGCATCGGAGAATCCGTGCGCTACATGCTGATCATCCACAACGACGAGACCCACCCCGTCCCCGGGGGCCCAGGCTGGGACGACCTAATGGCCGGCTACGCCGCCTTCAGTGAGCAACTGGCCTCCTTCGGCAAGCCGTTCAGCGGCGATCCGCTCGCCGGACCCGACACCGCCACCACCGTGCGGGTACGAGAAGGCGAGACCCTCATCGTCGACGGACCCTTCGCCGAGACCAAGGAGTGGATGTCGGGCTACTTCATCATCGAGGCGGATGGGCTCGACCAGGTGCTCGCCGCAGCGGCGATGGTGCCATCGGCCAAGTACGGATCGGTGGAAGTCCGCCCTGTCGCGGAGATGTAGGCGCTGACGATGTCACCCGCCACCGCAGGGAAGGGCCGGGTGGGCGACGCGCTCGACGCCGCTTACCGGGCCGACCGCGGGGCCGTGCTGGCGCGGCTGATCGCGGTTGTGGGGGACTTCGACCTGGCCGAGGAGGCACTCCAGGACGCCTTCGTGGCGGCCGCCGCGGCGTGGGAGAAGGGCGGCGTACCGAAGAGCCCGGGGGCGTGGCTGTTCACCACTGGCCGCCGCAAGGCCATCGACCGGCTGCGGCGCAGCTCGGCGCTCGAGCGCCGCCACCGGGCATGGGGTGAGCTGGCCATCGCCTGGGACGCGTGGGACGCCGGGGAGTCGGACCTCCCTTTGGCCGATGACCGGCTCCGCCTCATCTTCACCTGTTGCCATCCGGCGCTCGCGCTCGAAGCCCGCGTGGCCCTTACCCTGCGGTCCCTCGGGGGTCTGAGCACCGAGGAGGTGGCCCACGCCTTCTTCGTGCCGGTGTCGACCATGGCCCAACGGGTCGTGCGGGCCAAGCGCAAGATCCGAGAGGCAGGCATCGGGTACCGGGTGCCCGGCCCCGGTGAACTCCCCGAACGACTGGCGGCCGTGTTGGCCGTCATCTACCTCATCTTCAATGCGGGCTACCTCCCGGGCGACGGGGATCACCTGGTCCGTGTCGACCTGTGTGAGGAAGCGATCCGGCTGGCCGACGTCCTCGTCGCCCTTCTCCCCGACGAGTCCGAGCCACTCGGGCTCTCGGCCCTGCTGTTGCTCCAGGACGCACGCCGCCAGGCCCGGATCGGAGACGCTGGGCAACCACTCACGCTCGAAGAGCAGGACCGCAGCCGTTGGGACGAGGTCGTGATCGCCCAGGGCCTTGAACGTCTGGAACGGGCCCGCGGCGTGGGGCGACCCGGGCCCTACTGGCTGAAGGCGGCGATCGCCGCGGTGCACTCGTGCGCGCCGCGAGCAGCCGAGACGAACTGGCAGAGCATTGTCGCCCTTTACGATCAGCTGCTCGCCTGGGAGCCGACCCCGGTGGTCCGGCTGAACCGGGCGGTGGCTGTGGCCATGGCGGGGACCCCGGCCGACGGATTGGCCGTGCTTGAGGATCCCGAATTGTCCGAGGCGTTGCGCGACTACCACCTCTTCCACCTGACCCGGGCCGATCTGCTGCGTCGTTGCGGGCGGGTTGACGAGGCGTCGGTGGCCTACGCGGAGGCACGCGACCACACCGCGAATCTGGCCGAGCACGCATTCTTGGACCGACGCCTGGCCGAGCTCGGCCCCGAAACGAGCAACTCCGGTCGGCTCCGCTCGCCGTAAGGCCCAACGAGCGCGCCCCGATCTCGGCCGATGCTTAGCGGTCGACGCCCAGGATCAAGCCACTGGTCGGGACGCCCGTCCCCGCCGTCACGACCACATGCTCAAGTCCGTGCACCTGGTTGACCGAGGTCCCACGCACCAATCGGACGCCCTCGGCGATGCCGTTCATCCCGTGCAGGTACCCCTCGCCCAGCTGACCCCCGTGAGTGTTGATCGGCAGACGCCCACCCAGTTCTATGTTCCCATCGGCGATGAAGTCCTTGGCCTCGCCGCGGCGACAGAAGCCGAGTTCTTCAAGTTGGTAGAGGACGTAGGGGGTGAAGTGGTCGTACAAGATGGCCGCCTGCATGTCATCGGGCGACAGTCCTGCGGTCTCGAAGAGCTGGCGGGCCACCACCGTCATCTCCGGCAGGCCGCACAGATCGTCGCGGTAGTAACTGGTCATCATGTCCTGGTTCGCCCCCGAGCCCTGGGCCGCGGCACGGACCACCGCCGGAGGGTTCTCGAGGTCACGGGCCCGCTCGAGGGAGGTGACGACGAGGGCCTGGCCGCCGTCGGTCTCCTGGCAGCAGTCAAGCAGGTGCAAGGGCTCGACGATCCAGCGAGACGACTGATGATCGGCCAGGGTGATCGGCTTGTCGTAGAACCATGCCTTCGGGTTGGTGGCCGCATGACGGCGGTCCGCCACCGACACCCGACCGAGGTCCTCGCTGGTCGCCCCGGACATGTGCAGGTAGCGAGCGGCCGCCATGGCTACCCACTGGGCCGGAGTCAGCAGGCCGAAGGGTGCGTAGAAAGCGAAGTGGGCGTTCTCGGCGTTGGCAACGGGCGGGCGGTCCTGGATACCGGCACCGAACCGGAAACCCGAGCGCTCGTTGAAGGCCCGATAGCAGACCACGACGTCGGCCACGCCATGGGCTACAGCCAGAGCCGCTTGCTGGATGGTGCCGCCGGCCGCACCTCCGCCATAGTGGATTCGGCTGAAGAATTTCAGCTCGCCGATGCCAAGGGAGCGGGCGATGTCGATGTCGGGGTTGGTGTCGGTGCTGTAGGTCACCATTCCTTCGACCTCGGCCGGTTCAATGCCGGCGTCGCGCAATGCCAGATCGACCGCCTCGGTGGCCAGATGGAGCTCGGAACGGCCCGAAGCCTTGGAGAACTCGGTCGCCCCGATGCCGGTGATCGCAACCGTGCCCGCAAATGAGTGCGTCGTCATCACACCGCCACTCAGCGGTCGACGCCGAGGATCATCCCGCTGGTCGGGACGCCCGTGCCTGCGGTCACCACGACGTGTTCAACGCCGGCGACCTGGTTGACCCCCGTGCCACGCACCTGGCGCACCGCCTCGGCGATGCCGTTCACGCCGTGGAGGTAGCCCTCGCCCAGCTGGCCGCCATGGGTGTTGATGGGCAAGGAGCCGCCCATCTCGATGTTCCCGTTGGCCACGAAGTCTTTGGCCTCACCCCATCCGCACCAGCCGAACTCCTCGATGGTGAACAGCACGAACGGTGTGAAGGCGTCGTAGAGGACCGCCGTCTGGATGTCGGCCGGCCCGATGCCGGCGGTCGCAAAGAGCTGGCGGGCGACCAGACCCATCTCGGGCAGATGGGACATGTCGTCGCGGTAATACGAGGTCATCATGTCCTGGCCGTGCCAGGACCCCTGGGCCGCCGCCCGCACGACGGCGGGTGGGTTGGGCAGGTCCCGGGCCCGCTCGACCGAAGTGACCACGATGGCCTGGCCGCCGTCGGTCTCCTGGCAACAGTCGAGTAAACGCAACGGCTCGACGATCCAGCGTGAGTCGCGGTAGTCGTCCATGGTGATGGGTTTCTCGTAGAACCACGCGTTGGGGTTGGTTGCCGCGTGCTTGCGGTCGGCCACGGCCACCCACCCGAGGGCGTCGCTCGTGGCCCCGGTGGCGTGCATGTAGCGCTGGGCGAACATGGCGGCCCAGCTGGCCGGGGTCAAGAACCCCTGGGGGGAGTACCAGGCGAATTGTGCGTTCTCGGCGGTAGCGACTACTGGGCGGTTCTGCACACCGGCCCCGAACCGATTGCCCGAGCGCTCGTTGAAGGCCCGGTAGACCACGACCACGTCGGCCACCCCGCTCGCGACGGCCAGCGACGCCTGCACCATGACACCGAGGGCGGCGCCGCCGCCGTAGTGCACCCTGCTGAAGAAGGTGAGATCCCCAATACCAAGCGCACGGGCGATGTCGATGTCGGGGTTGGAGTCGGCGCTGTAGGTCACCATGCCCTGCACCTCGGCCGGCTCGATGCCGGCGTCGCGCAGCGCGGCGTCGACCGCCTCGGTGGCCAGGTGGAGCTCGGAACGACCCGAGGCCTTCGAGAATTCGGTGGCCCCGATGCCGGCGATGGCGACCTTGCCGGCGAAGGCGTCTCCGCTCACTCGGCGGGACCACCCGCAGCGCGCAACGGCAGGGCCACGGTTACGGTCCCCGTCACGTGGTCCCCGAGGCCGTTTGCCCCCCGGACGGTGAGTTCGACAAGACCCCGCTCGCCGTCGGCTTCGACTGCCCCCTTGGACGTGACCATACCGGTGAGGGTCATCGTGTCGTCGGGGTAGTTGGGGGCGCCGAGGCGGATCGAGACTTCACGCAGCAGGCCGCCCGGCCCGGACCAGTCGGTCACGTACCGGCCGACCAGCCCGTTGGTCGTGAGGATGTTCATAAATATGTCCTTCGAGCCGCGCTCGCGTGCGAGCTCCGCGTCGTGGTGCACGTCTTGGTAGTCGCGACTGGCCAGGGCGCCCGAGACGATGAGGGTCCGGGTAATCGGGAGGGACAACTCAGGTAGGGCATCGCCGACGGACACCTGGGCGAAGGATCGGGTCGGAACCAGAGCAGGGCTCATCGGCCGACACCTTCGGCAGCCGGCTCCGAGGCGCCCTCGGCGATCAGCCGACCGAGCCGGGCGAGCTGGCGGCTCGGACCACCCAGTTGCAGCTCGATCTGTTTGCCCCACAAGAAGTAGCGGTGGATCGGATAGCTGATGTCGGCTCCGATGCCCCCGTGGAGGTGTTGGGTAGCGTGCACCACCCGCTGGCCCCGTTCGGCTGCCTGCCATTTGGCGACTGCCACCGCCCGGGCCGCGTCACGACCGGTGTCGATCCGCCAGGCCGCCTGCCAGAGGGTCACCCGCATCGCTTCGATGTCGATGGCCGCGTCGGCCGCTCGCAACATCGCACCTTGGAAGGCGCTGAGCGGTCGTCCGAACTGCTCGCGCTCGTTGAGGTAGGCAGCGGTCATCGCCAGCGCCGACTCGCTCAACCCGACCGCCAGGGCGCAGAGCCCGGTCCAGGCGGCCTGCAGGGTGGCGCTCAGCGCCGCGGCACCATTGTCCGGTCCGACCAGCACCTCGTCGCCGCGAACGAGTGCCCCTTGGAGGTGCAGGTGGGGGTGGACCTCCCGGTTGGTCGTCCACGCCCGCTCGAGCGCAACTCCCGCGCCCGACGGGTCCACCAGGGCGAGCAGGACAGCCCCGTCCGCCGTCCGCGCCGGTACGACCACCCGGGTCGCCAGATGGGCCTGGGGCACCGCCATCTCGGTGCCGGTGAGCCGCCATCCTTCGGGGGTCTCTTCGGCCTTCACCGCCGGGGTGCCCGACGCGCTCTCCGCCGATCCGGCCAGGGCGGCGCTCAAGAAGACCTCCCCGGCGGCGACCGGGGGCAACCAACGAGCCCGCAGCTCGGGCGAGCCGAACCAGGCCAGCGGCAGCGCTCCGAGCACCAAGGTGGCCCACAGGGGCACCGGGGCCACGCACGCGCCCTGGGCTTCGAGCACGAGGCAGAGTTCGCTCAGCCCGAGACCACCCCCGCCGAATTCGACCGGTACGCCAAGACCCAGCAGGTCAGCCGCAGCCAGCGCACCCCACAGCTCCCGGTCGATCCGGTCCTCGGTCGCTTCAATGGCGGCGACCCGCTCGGGATCGACCAACCCCGAGAAGACCCCGTCGGCCGCCTCTCTCACCGCCAGCTGTTCTTCGGTGAAGGTGAAATCCATCAGGTCGCCCCCTCGGGCCGGGGGCGGAAGGCGGGCAGGGTGAGCTCTTCGTCGTATTCGATGAATTCGACCATGACCGGCATCCCGACGCGCACCTCGGACCCCTCGACGCCGATCAGGTCGGCCACGATACGCGTCCCTTCTTCAAGTTCGATCAGCCCGATGGGCAGGGGGTATTCGAAGCCGGGGACCTGGGGATGGTGCACCACGACGAAGCTGAAGACCTCACCACGGCCCGAGGCCTCGATGGTGTCCCAGGCAAAGGACCGGCAGAGCCCACACGCCGGAAGGGGGGGATGACGGAGGGTTCCACACGCCGCGCAGCGCTGGATGAGGAGCTTGTGCTGGCGTGCCCCTTCGAAAAAGTAGGCGATGTCCTGGGTGATCGCCGGTCGGGGGCGCAGGGCTGGTGGGATCGACTCGGCGACGAGGGTCTGGGCGCCCTTGTGCTGCGCCACAGCTGCGGGGGCGAACTTCAAGATGCGAAAGCGCATGGTGGCGACCGGCTCGCCGCGCCCGAAGATCTCGGTCGGATCAGGATCTGACCCGACGGTCTGCGCACTCACCGCAGCGAAGTCCAGCCGGGTGGTGATGAAGCGTCCCGTGCCGAGCCCGGTCTTTTTGACCGACGAAACGGCTTCGATGACCGAGGACACCACAACGCGGTCGCCCAATACGAGGGGTCGGGCATAGGACTGGTCGCAGTTGGTGGCCACCACCGACGTGAATCCTTCGTCGTCGAGCAAGGTCATCATGCGGTCGGTCGCCGTATCACCGGCCGGCCGACCACTGGCCCGGGCGGCTTCGACCTCGACGGTGGCCCGCAGTCCCCGCATGATCCAGGCCTGGAGCATGGTTGGCGGCGCGATGACGCCGGCGAGGCCGAGGGCCTGGGCCGCCTCGTTCGACACGTAGGCCGCATTGGTGTCCCCCATGGCTTCGACCCAGTGCCGGATCATGGCCTCGTTGACGGCGTGCGGGGCCAGCTGGGGCGGACCCGCGGCCGAACCCACCAGGTTTTCGAGCTCGGCAGTGTGATCGGGACGCTCGGTCATCGGGCCGCCCGCTTCATGCCCAATCCGGCCATGGCCACGATTTCGCGTTGCACCTCGTTGACCCCACCCCCGAACGTGTTGATCTGAGCCTGGCGGCCGGAGGCCTCGAGACGTCCCCGCAGGAACGCCCCGGGAGAGCCCGGTGCCAGATAGCCCGCAGCGCCCAAGATGCCGAGCAGCAGGCGGTTGATCTCGAGGGTCCGTTCGGTGCCGAAGACCTTGATCGACGATGACTCGGCCGCCGTGAGCTCGCCGGCGGACACCGAGGCGGTCATCCGCCAATTGAGCAGCCGCATGGCCTCCATCTCGGCCTCGGCTCGGGCGAGGTCCATCTGCACCCACTCCACGTCGAGTAACCGGCGCCCGTCGTCGGTCGGCTGGTCGGCCGCCCAGGCCACGACCTCACCCCAGAGCTGGAGCGCCACACCGCTCCAGGCGGCAAGGCCCACCCGCTCGTGGTTGAGCTGGGTGGTGATCATGCGCCACCCCTCGTTCTCCTCCCCTACCCGGTTCTCGACTGGCACCCGTACGTCGGAGTAATAGGTGGAGGTCGTCGTCAGGCCGCCGACGGTGTGGATGATGCTCCACTCGAAACCCGGAGCCGAGGTGGGGACGCAGATGATCGAGATGCCTTTGTGCTTGGGCGCGTCGGCGTTGGTGCGCACGGCCAACCAGATGTAGTCAGCCGCGTCGGCACCGCTGGTGAATATCTTGGCCCCGTTAATCACGTACTCGTCCCCGTCGCGCTCGGCCCGGGTTCGCAAGGAGGCGAGGTCGGTCCCGGCCTCGGGCTCGGTATATCCAATGGCGAAGTTGAGTTCGCCGGCCAGTATCTGGGGGAGGAAGAAGGACTTCTGCGCCTCGGTGCCGTAGCGCATCAGGGTGGGTCCCACCGTGTTGATGGTCACGAAAGGGAACGGGGCCCCGGCCCGGCGCGTCTCGTCGAAGAAGATGAACTGGTCGGTGGCCGGACGTCCCTGGCCGCCGAACTCAGTGGGCCAGCCGATCCCGAGCCACCCGTCCTTGCCGATGTGGCGCACCACCTGGCGCCATTGCGCTCCGCCCTCTCCGCCGTCGGTGAGACCGGCCCGGACCTCGTCGGTCAGAAGGTCGGCGTAGTAGGCGCGTAACTCGGCGCGAAGGCGTTCCTGGTCTGGACTTTCTTCGAGAAACATGGCGTGCGACGCTCCCGAGTGCACCCTCGCCGGTCCCGGCGGGTCCAAGCCGGCGTGGGCTGAAACTGTAACACGTTCTTGTCTCAGGTGACTCTGGCCCGAAGGGGACACAACCCCTATGATGAGACTGATACGTGTTCTAGTTATCACCCCCCGCCCGTGCCTGGGCCCGGGTGCACACGGCCGGTCGGGCCACAGGCCTTTCGGCCAGGAGGGCTTCATGCAACTCGAGGACATCGACCTGACCGACAGTCGCAATTTTGTCGACCACGTTCCGCACGAATGGTTCGAGTACCTCCGAGAGCACGCCCCGGTTTACTGGCATCCAATGGACACCGCCCCACGGGGCGGCTTCTGGTGCGTCACCGACTACGACGACTGCGTGACTGTCAACCGGGACTACGACCGCTTCAGCTCCAACAAGCTCGGATCGCTGTTCCAGGACATGGACGAGGCCAACCTCGAGCAGCAGCGGCTGATGATGCTCAACATGGACCCGCCGATGCACACCCGATACCGGCGCCTCGTGAACAAGGGCTTCACACCGAAGATGGTTCGCGACCTCCATGAGAAGATCGTCGGATTCGCTGACGACATCATCGACTCGGTGAGCGAAAAGGGGTCGTGTGACTTCGTCGAAGAGATCTCGGCGGAGCTACCGCTGCTCGTGATCGCCGAGATGTTGGGGATACCCCACGAGGACCGGCGCATGGTCTTTGACTGGTCCAACCAGATGATCGGCAGCGAGGATCCCGAATACCAAATTGCGCCTGAGGCTGCCGGCGAAGCGGCGATGGGCGTCTACGCCTACGCCGACGAGCTGTCGAACCGAAAGCGCGAAAACCCGGCCGACGACGTCATCTCGGTGCTGCTCGGGGCCGAGGTCGAAGGCGAGAAGCTCGACCAACTCGAGATCGATCTCTTCTTCCTCCTTCTCATTGTGGCAGGGAACGAAACCACCCGAAACCTCATGTCGGGCGCCATGGCGGCCTTCTTCGAGCACCCCGACCAGTGGCAGAAGCTGTTGGCCGACCGATCGCTGCTTCCGTCGGCGACCGAGGAGATGCTTCGTTGGGTCACCCCGGTCATGCACTTTCGCCGCACCGCGGTCAACGACACAACGCTCGGGGGTCAAAGGATCCAGGCGGGAGACAAGGTGGTCTTCTGGCATGCCTCAGCCAACCGGGACGAAAAAGCCTTCGACGACCCGGGAACCTTCGACATCACCCGCAGTCCCAACACCCACATCGCCTTCGGTGGAGGTGGCCCCCACTTCTGTCTCGGGGCCAACCTGGCCCGGATGGAGATCCAAGTGATGTTCGATCGAGTACTCGAGCGGGTGCCCGACATCCACCTCGACGGCAAGGTGCAACGTCTGCAGTCCAACTTCATCAACGGCACCAAGCACATCCCTGTGGCCTTCGCCCCCTCTGCGCCCCTCGGCCGCTAGGCCTGTGCGCTTCCATCAGTCCGTCACCTTCCTTCCGACCGACCAGGTCGTCCCTTTGGCCACCGCCTGCGACACGCTCGGCTACGCCGGCATCTACCTGTCCGACCATCTCTTCAACCCCCGCGACCTCGAATCGCGCTACACCTATTCGGCCCGACCCGACGGGGCGCCGGGCTGGGACAAGGACACGTCGTGGCCGGACCCGATGTGCCTCATCTCCGGCCTCGCCACGGTCACCTCGCATCTCAGCTTCACGACCGGCGTCTACATCGCCCCGGCCCGCGATCTGGTGAGTGTGGCCAAGACGGTCGGCACCGCGGCCGTGCTCTCGGAGAACCGGGTCCGCCTTGGCGTCGGCGTTGGATGGTGCAAAGAGGAATTCGACCAGACCGGCCAGGAGTTCTCGAACCGGGGCAAGCGCCTCGATGAAATGATCGCAGCGCTGCGTGCGCTCTGGGGTGGCGGTTGGGTGGAGTTCCACGGCACCTATTACGACGTCCCGACTTGCCAGATGAACCCTTCTCCGAACGAACCGGTACCCATTCTCGGCGGCGGACATTCAGAACCGGCGATGCGGCGGGCCGCGGAGTTGTGCGACGGTTGGATCGCCGCGGGCGCCTACACCGAAGAGGAGGCCTGGACCAGGCTCGACGAGCTCCGAGACCACTTGCGCCGGGCCGGACGTGAAAACGATGCCTTCACCATCTTGCTCTCCCTGGCCGTGGCCCCCGACGTGGACCTCTACCGGCGTTTCGAGGATGCCGGGGTGACCGACCTCGTCTGTGCGCCCTGGATGTTCACCCCGATGGCCGCCGACGCCACCGACGAGCAGGCCTTGGCCGCCCGGGTGGGCGCGTGTGAGTGGTTCGCTGACAATGTCGTGTCGCGGCTCTCTTGAATCCGGGCGTGCATCGCGAAACTGCCGCAGTGAGCCACGCCCTCGGGAAAGATCCGTGAGGCAGGCCGCAGAGATCTGGACTGTCCGAACCCCGATCGCACAGACAAGGAGCACGCCGTGAAGAACATGAAGCTCGGACTGCAGTTGGGCTACTGGGGAGCGGGGCCACCGCCCCACGCCGTCGAGCTGGTCGACGAGGCCGAGCGCCTGGGGTTCGATTCGATCTGGACGGCCGAGTCCTACGGCTCTGACGCCCTGACCCCCCTCGCCTGGTGGGGGTCACGCAC
>PMOE01000084.1:23321-34132 GCA_003161575.1 Acidimicrobiaceae bacterium
ATGGACCATCTCTCGGGGGGCCGCTTCGTACTCGGGCTCGGCGTCTCGGGCCCTCAGGTGGTCGAAGGCTGGTACGGCCAGTCCTTCGCCAAGCCATTGGCCCGGACCCGCGACTACATCGAGATCGTGCGCAGCGTGCTCGCCCGCAGGGGCCCGGTCACACACGACGGCCCCAACTACCCGCTCCCCTACCCCGGCGGTACCGGGCTCGGCAAGGCCCTCAAACCGATCGTCCATCCACTGCGGGCTGACATCCCGATCATCATGGGGGCCGAGGGCCCGAAGAACATCGCACTCGCAGCCGAGATCGCCGACGGTTGGTTCCCGATTTTCTTCTCGCCCAAGGCCATGAAGTCCTTCGAATCCTCCCTGGCTGAGGGCTTCGCCCGGCCCGGCGCCCGACACACTCTTCAGACCTTCGAAGTGCTGGCCTTCGCACCGACAATCGTGGCCGACGACGTAGAGTCGGCGGCCGACTCGTTCCGGCCGCATCTCGCCCTTTACGTCGGCGGCATGGGGGCCAAGGACATGAACTTCCACTTCGACGTGTTCGCCCGCATGGGTTACGAGGACGCGGCCCGCAAGATCCAGGCGCTCTACCTCGACGGGCGCAAAGACGAGGCCGCAGCGGCGGTCCCGACGGCCATGGTCGAGGACATCGCCCTCATCGGACCCAAAGAAAAGGTGCGCGACGATCTCGATGCTTGGCGGGAGTCAATCGCCACCACCCTGCTGGTGAGCGGTGACGTCAACACCCTGCGCACCATGGCCGAGCTGGTCGGCTGAAGCCCGCCCGGCCCTTTTCGGGCCAGCCCCGGCACCTGGGACGCCCATTCACTGGGCGCCTGATGCCGTATCATCTGGCGCGTGTACAGCGAAATTGCCAGCAACCAACGACGGAGCGTTATCTTCATCGCCCTGTTCTTTTTGATCTGGGTGGGTATCGGGGCGATCGGCGGCCTCATCTTCCGTGCGATTTATCGATCCACCTCCAACGGCTACTACTCGACACCGACTCACTACGGCTGGGCCCCGATCATCGTCGGCATGGTGATCACCGGCATCTTCGCCATCTTCGGGATCCTCTACTCGTTAAATGGGGGCGCCCGCTTGGTGCTGCGGGTCTCTGGAGCCCAGCCGGCCGACCCGACCCAGTTCGCGCAATTGCACAACCTGGTCGAAAGCCTGGCGATTGGTGAGGGAATCCCCAAGCCCGCGGTCTATGTAATCGATGACCCGTCGCCCAATGCGTTTGCGACGGGCGTGAGTCCATCGAAGGCGGCCATCACCTTCACCACTGGGTTACTCCAAATCATGAACCGCGAGGAGCTTGAGGGCGTGACCGGTCACGAAATGAGTCACATCAAAAACCACGACATCCGGCTCCTGCTCATCGTGAGCACGATGATCGGTATGGCCGCCCTGCTGGCCAGCATTCTGTGGCGGAGCGCCTTCTTCGCCGGCGGCGGCCGAAACTCCAACGGCGGGCAGCTCATGATCGTGATCTTCGCCGCCGGCGCTCTCCTCGCCGTCGTCGGCTTTATCCTCGGTCCGCTCATCCGCCTCGCTCTTTCCCGACGTCGGGAGTCACTGGCCGATGTGAGCGGGGTGGAGCTCACGAGAAACCCCGCTGGTCTGCTCAGTGCCCTCAAGAAGCTGGCGCAGAACGACAAACCGTTCAAGAAATTCAACCACGCAACCGCTGCGATGTGCATCGACGACCCGTTGCAGCACCACGAGAGCTGGATCCACCGCCTCTACGACTCCCACCCACCGATTGAGCAGCGGATCGCCGCGCTCGAGAGGATCGCCTCGGGTCAGTCAGTCTGATCCGACGGAGCAGCGACGACCTTCGTGTGCCCGAGCGCGTCGTCGACCATGTCGGATCTTTCGTCTTTGCCGGTCGCATGCAGACCGGCACCTCGCCGCTGACCCACCGATCGGTTGGAATAATGGGGCGGAAACCAGGTCGACTACACCGTCTCCATGCCGAAGCGAGCCATCAGCGCCCGTTCCTCATCGGTCGAAGGGGGCTGGTCACGGTTCCACAACTCATGGAGTCCCGCGAAGTAAGCGTCCATCGCGGGAGCATGGAGCACCAAGAGCCGCGCGTCGTCCTCACTGGCGTTCCCGAAGGTATGCGCAGTGCCACGAGGTATCAATACGAAGCCCTCCGGACCCACGATCAGTTCTTCGTCTTCCACGATGACCGACACCTGTCCATCGAGCACGAAGTACGCCTCCGAGCAGTTGGTGTGTCGATGCGGTGGTGGCCTGCGACCTTTGGGCGGAAGTGTGCGCTCCATCAGCGAGAAGTCGCCACCGTTCTGCTCGGCGAGTGCTTTGAAGAACATCACGCTGCCACGGGCGCTGTACTTCTTGTATCCTTCACCACTTCCAACGACTCCGACAATCAATGTCCGAACTCCTGTCTCGACTGAGTCCACCATCGCCGTGGTCCGCAGATCAATGCCATTGCAATACCGGCCCCAACCTTCAGGCGATCTACTCGGGTGTCACACGGAATGCCCGATACGGGGTGCCCCCGTGGCCGCTTGACCCTTCGGGCGCTTGGCACTGCAAGGCACCCCAAAACCCGCTCATTCGAAGTGTCCGCAATGGACGTTCGATGTCGCGGGGTCTTTCCAATCGGATCACATTGGATGTCCCATAGGACGGTCCGTGCGGTGACCCGTGGTCACTTCGTTCGGGTGTCTTTACGAGCTGGCCGGCGGCGGCTGTCCCTGCCCGCTCGAAGCGGGAGGAAGACCTTCTTGGCCACCGGCCAACGGCGGACCGGACGAGGCCGGCCCGGCCGCGCCGGCCGCGGTGTCGAAGTTCACTTCGGGGACGGCGCGGTCGGCATCGTCGGCGGTGAAGAAGGCCACCGCCTTGAAGCCGAACATACCGGCAAGGAGGTTGCGCGGGAAGGTCTGGAGGGCGATGTTGTAGTCGCGGGCGCTCGTGTTGTAGTAGCGACGGGCGTACTCGATCTTGTCCTCGGTGGCGGTCAGGGTCTCTTGGAGCTGCAAGAAGCTCTCCACCGCTCGCAGCTGCGGATAGTTCTCGGCCACCGCGAACAACGACCGCAGCGTGCCTGACAGCGCGTTCTCGGCTTGGCCGATCTTTTGAGGATCGCCGGTCGCGCCGGCGCTCACCGCGTTCGCCCGGGCCTGGGTCACCGCCTCGAACGTGCTCTGCTCGTGAGTGGCGTATCCCTGCACCGTCTGGACCAGGTTCGGGATGAGGTCGTGGCGGCGCTTCAGTTCGACGTCGATCTCGGACCACGCCTCTTGGGTCCGATTGCGCTTCTTGACCAGGCCGTTGAAAGCTGCCCACAGGGCCAGGAGGACCAGAACGACGATGACGATAACGATGATCAGCGGAACCATTGGAGATCTCCCTCACAGCTCGACCCGCGAACCATATCCCCTGACGGCCACGGCTTCGACGCGACCGTCTCAACCACGACGATCAACAGCGAGCGCCCGTCGTCGATCGGCGGTGAAGTCTGGCTGAGGCCAAAGGCACGAGACGGTGACGCCGGCGCCCGAGGCTGCGTGAGAGCGTTCACCAGGTGTTTCGAGCCGCTCCCGGCCCACCGGTGCCTTCCCGGCGCGTCCGGGGAGGGAGGTCAGGCGGGCTCGGCGGCCAGGAGGGCGCCGAGGCGCTCGAGGCTCGCGTGTGCCCCGCCGAGCGTGAGTTCGATCTGGCGCGTCAGCAGGAAGAATCGGTGCAGCGGGTAGTCCCGGTCGACGCCCACTCCCCCGTGGAGGTGAGCCGCCGCGTGGACCACCCGCTGGCCGCCGTCGGCCGCCCAGAACTTGGCCACCGCCAGCTCGGCCGTCGCCGGGAGACCTTCGGAGAGGCGCCACGCCGCCTGCCAGGCGGTGAGGCGGATCGCCTCGGTATCCACGTAGGCGTCAGCGGCGCGCTGGCCGACCGCCTGGAACGTGGCGATGGGCTTCCCGAACTGCTCGCGGGTCTTGGTGTACTCGGCCAGAAGGGCGATGGCTGCGGCGCAGACCCCCGCCTCTTGCACACAGAGTCCGGCCGTGGCGTACTCGGCGATGTACGCGCTGACGGCGACGCCGTCGGCGCCAAGCCCCCCCAAGATTGCCTCTTCGCCTACCTCGACTCCGGACAATTCGATGAGGGCTTCTGGGCGGGCCGGGCCGTCCTGGCGGGTTCGGGTCACCCCCGGCGCCGTCGTCTCGACGAGGAACACCGCGGTACCCGCCTCCTCTCCGCTCTCTGTCACGGTGGTGGCGGGCACGAGAACCAGGTCGGCCAAAAGGCCGGCCGGGACGCAGGCTTTCGTGCCCGAAAGGACCCAGGATCCCGACGGCGTCTTGGTGGCCGTCGTCGCCGGTGCGGGCCCGCCGGGGACGACCATGTCGTCGACCAGCTCGGCCATCGCCGCGGTGACGACGGCGTCGCCAGAGGCGATCCTTGACAACCAGGCCTGTCGTTGGGCCTCGGTGCCGAACCTCTCGAGCGCCGGGGCGCTGTAGGCCAAGACCTCGACCACGGGCACCTGGGCCGCGGTCCGTCCCGCCGCCTCGAGGATCAGGCTCACCGCCACGAAGTCGAGCCCGGCCCCGCCGACGTCTTCGGGCAGGCCGATGCCGAGCAGGCCGGCCCCGGCCAGGGCGGCCCACAACGCGGTGTCGAACGGTCCCTCGGGTCCCGCCGACCCCTCAACCTCTTTCAGTCGCTCATGCGTCGACTGCTCGGTGAAAATGCGGCCAGCGAGCTCGCGAACAGCCTCTTGTTCCTCGCTGTAGGTGAAGTCCATGTGCTTCCTCCGTCTGGTGATCGTGAAGTCCGTTCGGCCCAGGTCAGCGCAACGAGCGCGGCAGGCCGAGGCCGAAGATGGCGATGAGGTCCCGCTGGATCTCATTGGTACCGCCACCGAAGGTGAGAATGATCATGCTGCGCGAGTACATCTCGAGGCGCCCGGCGATGACCGCCGCCGGAGATCCTCGCTTGAGGTACCCCGCCTGGCCGATGACCTCCATGAGGAGGCGGAAGGCCCGCAGGTAGAACTCGGTGCCGAACACCTTGATCGACGATGCGTCGGCTACGTCGAGCCGTCCCTTGGTGGCCTGCCAGGCCACCTTCCAGTTGATGAGTTTCAAGAACTCGAGCTCGCAGTACACCCGGGCCAGGTGCTCTTGGACCCACTCTTGGTCGATGACCCGTCGACCGTCGGGGAGCTTGGTGTCTTGGGCCCAGGCCCGCACGTCGCTCAGCACCCGGTCGATGATCCCCGGAGAGCACAGGGTCACCCGTTCGTGATTGAGCTGGTTGGTGATCAGGGTCCAGCCCATGTTCTCCCCGCCGACCAGGTTGGTGGCCGGTACCCGAACGTCTTCGTAGAAGGTGTAGTTGATGTTGTGATCGCCGAGCAGCTTCATCGGGACGACCCGGATACCCGGGGTGTCCATGGGCACAATGAACATCGAGATGCCCTTGTGTTTCGACGCCTCGGGGTCGGTGCGGGTGGCCAGCCAGATGTAGTCGGCATCGCCGGCCAGGCTGGTGAAGATCTTGGCCCCGTTGATGACGTATTCGTCGCCGTCGCGCACGGCCCGGGTACTGAGCGCGGCAAGGTCGGTCCCTGCGTTGGGTTCGGTGTAGCCGATGCAAAAGTGGATCTCGCCCGCCAGGATCTTTGGAAGGAAGAACTCCTTCTGTTCTGGCGTGCCGAAGTCCATGATGGTCGGACCGACCGTATTGATGGTCAACATCGGCACCGGGGCGCCGCACCGCATGGACTCGTCGAAGAAGATGAACTGCTCGATCGCGGAGCGCCCCTGGCCCCCGTACTCCTTCGGCCAGCCGATACCGAGCCAGCCGTCCTTGGCCATTTGGGCGACGACGCGTCGGACCGTCGGACCGATGCCGTTGCTCACGGCCAACTCCGCTTGGATCTCGGGCGTCAGCAGCGAGCCGTAGTACTGGCGCAGCTCCTGGCGGAGCGCCTCTTGTTCGGCCGTGTAGCCGATCTCCATGACTTCCCTCCCTGTGGCGCGGTTGCCGCCGCTCTTCGAGGCCGCCGGGCGTGCGCCATGGTCGGTCCGGATCAGTAGAACACGTTACAGTGCTCGCCCCCCGGGGGCCACCTGCGGCCGCCGGCGGGGCCGGGTCGTGACCCGGCACGCGGGACGCCGACGACGCCAGATCTCCGACGAGTCGGCCACCGGACCGACCGCCGTTCGACGACATCGACCAGCCCCGTTACTGTGAGGCTGCACCACCGTTGTTACCAGCCGGTAACCTGAGGTCGCGACACACCGAGCGGGCCCTCTCGTACGCCCGTCTCCGAACCGAGGAGAAGGCAATGCCCGAAGCTGTCATCGTCGCCACTGGTCGGACCCCCATCGGTCGGGCTGTCAAAGGCTCGCTCGTCGACTGCCGCCCCGACGACCTGGCCACCCTCGTCGTGAAGTCGGTGCTCGACAAGGTGCCCCAGCTCCCGCCCCACACCGTCGAAGACGTGATCTTGGGATGCGCCCAGCCCGCCGGCGAGGCGGGCTACAACATCGCCCGGGTGGTCGCCGTCATGGCCGGCCTCGACGATGTCCCCGGCGTCACCGTCAATCGCTACTGCTCTTCTTCTTTGCAGTCGATCCGCATGGCGGCCCACGCCATCAAGGCCGGCGAGGGCGACGTGTTCATCGCGGCGGGCGTCGAGACGGTGAGCCGCTACGGCCATGGGGCGGCCGATGTCGGCCCCCACAACGCAGTGTTCGCCGAGGCCGAAGCCCGCACCGCGGCCAGGTCGGCCAAAGCCGGAGAGCCGTGGGCCCCCCAGTCCGGACTGCCCGACATCTACATCGCAATGGGTCAGACCGCTGAGAACGTCGCCGAGTTCGAGCACGTGAGCCGCGAAGAGCAGGACAGGTTCGCGCTCCAGTCCCAGACCCGGGCCGTCGCTTCCCAAGAGAGCGGCTTCTTCGAACGCGAGATCATTCCGGTCACCACGCCCGACGGCGCCGTGGTCACCAAGGACGACGGTCCCCGGGCCAACACGACCCTAGAGGGCCTGTCCCAGCTCAAGCCGGTATTCCGTGAAGGCGGCACCATCACTGCGGGGAACGCCTGCCCGCTCAACGACGGCGCCGCCGCGGTCATCGTGATGAGCGACACACGGGCCCGCGAACTCGGCATCACGCCTATCGCCCGGATCGTTGCCAGCGGGGTTTCGGGACTCAATCCCGAGGTCATGGGACTCGGTCCGGTCGCCGCCATTCGCCAGACGCTCACGCGGGCCAACATGACGATCGACGACATTGACCTTGTCGAGATCAACGAAGCGTTCGCGGCCCAGGTCGTCCCGTCGGCCAAGCAGCTGGGCATCGGCTGGGACAAGCTCAACGTGCACGGCGGGGCGATCGCCCTTGGCCACCCCTTCGGCCAAACCGGAGCGCGCATCATGACGACCTTGTTGAACGGGCTCGAGGATGCGGGCAAGACCTTCGGACTCGAGTCGATGTGCGTAGGCGGCGGCCAAGGAATGGCCATGATCGTTGAGCGCCTTTCTTAAGACCTGTCGTTGTCCGGGCGGTGGCTCGATGGTGTGCGGGGGCGCGATCGGGCTCTGTCGACCGGTCGTCGCTCAAGAACCGCCCAACGCCTCTTTGATCTCGGTGAGTACGGGCACGGGGCCGGGGTCCACGCCCTGTTGGCCGGCCATGTGCAGGGACACAAAATCACCGGTGATCACCAGGTCGAAGAACTGGGCCAGCACGCCGTCGCCTTCGGCCCGGACCTCAACGATGTCCGCCACGATTTCGAGAACCAGGTCCTCGACCAGGGCGAAGCGCCGGGCGATCCGGGAATCTTCGTCGTCGTGGCGCAGGGTCACCAACGTCAGGGTCTGGCGGGTGACGTCGCCGTTGACGCCCCAACCGGCGATCTCGTTGTGACACAACTCGGGCTGAGCCGAATAGAACGCCGGGCACTTGGCGTTCTCGTTCACCTGGGTCTTCCAACGCTGCGCGGCCACCCCGGTCAGACCCGGCGAGCCGTGGATCAGCGGCGAGGTGCGCCCGATCCGCCGGGCCACCTCCTCGGCCGGGCTCCGAGCGCCGGTGAGGCGGTCCCGTCGTCGGCTCAGCTGGTCGATCGCCCGACCGACAGCCGCACCCGCACCGGCCAAGAGGCCGAGACGCTCGAGCACAAGGAGCGGTGGAACCGCCATGGCCCCGAGGGCGGCCCGAGGTTGGGGGATGTCACCGGGCACATGGACCACCGGGGCTCCCGCGTCCTCGGCCAGTCGAGCGAGCTGACCGCCCCCGGTGACCGCCACGACCGCCGCCCCCGCCTCCATGGCGGCGGTGGCGGCGGCCACCGTCTCTTCGGTGTTCCCCGAGCACGAGACGGCGAAGACGAGGGAATCGGGTCCGACGAACCCCGGGAGGTCGTACGACTTGACCACCGTGACCGGCACCGCCATCGCCGGGGCTGCAAAAGCGGCGAGCACGTCGCCCGAGATGCCGCTGCCCCCCATGCCGAGGGCCACCACGTTGGTGATGGGGCGAGATTCGATCTGACCGAGCTGGACGTCGGCGGTCGTTGCCGCCGCCGCCGCCGCCTGCTCGGGGAGTCCGGCGGTCATCTCCCACATGGAGAGGGAGTCAACCGGGAGCGGCGAGAGCGCCCGACTTGTCGGGCGCTCCTCGCCGACTGGGCTCACCCGGCGTCACCCCCGGTCGCGCCCCGGCCGGTCTCGGGCACGCCGTCGGCTTCGGCCTTGGCCACCAAGCGGGTGTGCTCGGCCTCGCTCACGTCGGTCGACTCATCGACCAGTAGGACCGGTACGCCATCGCGCACGGCGTAGCTCTTGTGCAGACGGGGGTTGTAGAGCAGGTCCTCGTCGGCGAACCACAAGAGTGGGCCCTTGTCGACGGGGCACGCGAGTACCTCCACGAGCAACGGGTCTAACGGCATGAGTTCGTCTCCTTTGTCTCACTTGTCTCGGCTCCGCTCGGAGCAATCGGTCTTCAGGCCGCAGGCGGTCACGCCCCGGTCGTTGATGTCGCAACCAGGTCGAGCACCTCGGCGACGTGGCGCTCGCATTCTTCGGCCGTCCGGGCCTCCACGTTGAGGCGAAGCAGTGGTTCGGTGTTGGACGGGCGGACGTTGTACCACCAGTCGTCGTGCTCGACGGTGAGGCCGTCCAGGCGATCGATGCTCCCGCCGGCGGAAGCCTCGCGCGCAGCGATCGCTTCCACCGCTCCCGCCGGATCATCTACCTCGGTGTTGATCTCCCCCGAGTCGACGTAACGCTGGAAGGGCTCGAGCAATTCCGAGAGCGGCTTTTTCGTCCGGCTCAACAGCTCAAGGACGATCAGGGCGGTGATGATCCCCGAGTCGGCCCGGTAGTTGTCCCGGAAGTAGTAGTGCCCGGAGTGTTCACCGCCGAAGATCGCCCCGGTCCGGGCCATCACCTCTTTTATATAGGAGTGGCCCACCCGGGTCCGCACCCCGATCCCTCCGTTCTCCTCGATCACCTCGGGCACGACGTGCGAGCATATGCAGTTGTACAGAACCGTCGAGTTCGGGTTCTTTTCGAGCATCGAGGCGGCGACCAGGGCTGTCGTCAGTGATCCCGAGACCGACTGAGCCCGTTCATCGACCAAGAAGACCCGGTCCGCATCGCCGTCGAAGGCCAGCCCCACGTCGGCGCCGACCCGAAGCACCGCCGCCTTGAGGTCCGCCACATTCGCCGGCTGGATCGGGTCGGCCGGGTGGTTCGGGAAGGTGCCGTCGAGATCGCCGAACAAGATCTCGACGTCAAAGGGGAGCGGACCCATGACCAACGGGACCACCAGCCCGCCCATCCCGTTGGCGGTGTCGGCCACGATCCTGAGGGGCGCCAGCGCGTCCACGTCGATGAAGGACCGAACGTGATCGGCATATTCGGCAAGCAGGTCGGCGTGATCGAGGGGGGCCAGCGCCACGACCGGCGGCGGGTCGTCCATCAACTGTTGGGTCATGGCCTCGATCTCGGTGAGCCCGGTATCACGGCCGATCGGTCGGGCCCCCGCCAGGCAGAGCTTGATGCCGTTGTAGGCGGCGGGGTTGTGAGAGGCCGTGAACATGGCTCCGGGAGCATCGAGGCGGCCGGACGCGAAATAGAGGAAGTCGGTGGACGCCATCCCGAGATCGGTGACCGCAGTGCCCTCGACCCGGGCTCCTTCGGCGAACGCCTCGGCCAGCTCGACCCCCGACGGGCGCATGTCGCGGACCACGAGCAGGCGCTTCGCGCCGGTAAACCGTGCGACCGCGCCACCGATGGCCCGGCACATGGGTGCGTCGAGCTGGTCGGGAACCGTCCCCCGGATGTCGTATGCCTTGAAGACGTCGGTTGTCTTCCCCATGGCCCGGTCAGCTTAATCCAGCACTCCGGCTTCCCCGACAGCCCACCAGGGCCAACTCGCACGGTCAGAACTGGCACCGCGATGATTTCGCAGCCTCCGGTAGACAACCGGGCGAGGAGGGAGGCCGACACCGAGAGGTTCGCACCGCTGCCATCAAACCGCGTTCATGTATCGCTACCCCGGCGTCACCATGCCCACGATTGGCTCGTTCAAGGGTTGGCCGCCCTCGGAGCCGAGGAAGCCGGCATCGCCGTAGTTGAAGATGCCGCCATCGGAGGCCACCAGCCAGTAGCCCAGGCCGTCGGGACTCGAAGCCATGCCGACGATGGGCTTGTTGAGCGACAGGGCGCCGGTCGAGCCGAAGAAGGCGGCGTCACCGTAGTTGAAGATGCCGCCATCGGAGGCCACCAGCCAGTAGCC
>PMOE01000018.1 GCA_003161575.1 Acidimicrobiaceae bacterium
TACACAGAATTTCTGACAGACCCTCTGCCGGGTCGACGCGTTGAGAGGCATGGCGACGAGCTGACGCACCGCACGAAAATCAGGTAGTGGTCCCCAGAGAGTCAAGGTGCGGGAACAACAAGAGTTCGGCCGGCACGGGTGGCTCGGCTACCAGAGTGAACAAACGGTGGGCCTCGCCGTCGTCGGTGATCTCGATTTCTTGGGCCAACGCGAAGCACATGGGTCCGTGCCCCCCGATGCAATAGCGGTTGCCCCCTAGGACGGCGAAACCGGCCGCAGGCGTCCGGTCGCACATTGCACACGATGTCCCCTTCACGATGAGCAGAACGTACATGTCCCTTGATCGCGTCGCTAGGGTCCTAACCGGATCGTCACGTTACGGTTGGGTTAGGGGACTCGACTCTCCCCAATAGAACAGCTCACAATGAGAACCGACGCCCGGCGCCGACAGACATCGGCGCATGGTCAAGCGCCAGCAAGGGATTCCCCTCAAGGAACTGGACGGGCGCTTGTGGAACCGCCACCTTTTCTCGGTAGGGGGGCGGTTCCGCGCCTTGGCAGACGCAAGTCACAGCTCCGGGCGCCGGGCGCCATTCGTGTAGGAGGGAAGACGAGCCGCCGCATACGCTATCTCGGGAACTTGGGTGGGGATTGTGCCTCGACGGAGTCGTTAGGTTCCGCTGAGCGGTTTGACTGCTTATTCGTCGAGGAAGCGGTCCCAGGAGTACCACATGGCGTCGAACGTCAGAGACGTGTGCACGACCGCTTGGCGGATGAGGTGCTGGTTGTAGGCGGAGTCGGCGTAGGCCCGGATCATCTTGAAGCCCTGCTCGGCGTCGTCCCCTTCGATCTCCTCGTGCAGCTTCCAGAACGCGACCGCATCGTCGGAGAGCCCGTAGTTTCGCTTGAACACCTCCGAGAAGGGCGGGATGGTCACCGTACCGTCCTTGTTCTCGCTCAGGATCTCTCCCCGGGCCTCAGTGGCGATGGAGAACGACGCCACCGCCTCGGCCGCCGAGCGGTTGCAGAAGTAGGCCAGGGTGTACATGGCCCCGAGGGTCTCGGGCAGCGGCGTGTGGCTCTCGATCTGCTCGCGGGTAAGCCCGAGCGCCTCGCCGAAGTTGACGAGGATCTCGACGTGGTTGCCAGTCTGGTAGAAGCCGGCCTCCCGGGAGAAGTTCTCCGACAGCATGAGGAAGTTGTCGCGCTCGAGCATGCGGGCGATGGCGGCCGCGATGCAGTTGACCGCGAAACGGGAGTAGGCGTACTGCTCGAGGGTGTAGCGAGCCACGGCTTCGACCGGGGCCTTCCCGGTGAAGATGCCCACCATGAGCCGCGAGGGCTTGGGGCGCTTCAGCGATCGCATCGTGGACACGAGGTCTTCGACGAACTCATCGACCGGCAGGGTCCCGGCCCGGGTGGTGACAACGGTCATCGTCCTGTTCCTCTCCCCGACAGGTGCACAAGAGGCCACGGTTGCCGGGCTCGGTGAGACGTGTCAACCAAGAAACGTACCATTGCGGCGTCGGACCTCGCTCGCTGTCTCGACGTTGCCGAGGTCACAGGCGGCCCGAGAGAGCTGGGATCGGAGGCTCTTACGAAATGACATCTGAGGGGGTTTCCAGGTGACGCCTTCATCGCTCCAGGCGCCCGGGCGTTCTCCCCACAAGTACCGGTGCCGAAACCGGCAGTTGCCGCCGGCCTCGTCGGCCTCGCCTATCTCTGCCGTGACGTTGATGGTGCTTCCGTCTCGGGCAAAGAACTGATACTCAACATGGGTGGGGAAGCGCCGCCGGAGTAGGGAAATGAGGGCCGAACGAAAAAGGTATCGGGGTGATCCCGCTCCACAAGTGAAGGCTACCTGGCCGTCGGACCGTGCCTGCGACCTCAATGGTCAACGATGCTCAATACGATGCGGTTCTCTCCGGTTGCGGCGGCAATCGCGGCGATTAGGTCGCTTCGATATTCCGCCAAGAGGCGACGAGTGGCTGTGTGCACGTTGACGATCAGAGCATCGCCCCAGCCCGGATGAGCCTCAATCCGTTCCATCCTGGCGATCAGCTCGGTCGGGAGGACGGCCTCGATGGCTCGAAGTATCCGTTCCTCCGTCTCGTTCTCCATCCTCGCAGCGTGCGCGCCGGGAGAGCTGTCTAAGTAGGGCCTAACGTCCCTAACCGAACCGTCATGTGAGCATCCTTGACTCACACCTGTCGATTCTTCAGACTTGAACCAGGCGCCTGTGCCGAGCACGGTTGGCATTCAGGCCAAAGCGCCAGCGAATCTCCGTGGTTCATCTGAGCGCTTGGAATCCGCCGCCTCTCGGGGCGGCGGTTTCCGCGTCTGCGACGCCGCTAAGGCTTAAGACTGAATGAGCACGTGGCGGCGTTCCCGCCCACAGAGGCGCGAGGATACCGCCGATGGACACCCATTACGCCGAGGGGTTCACCCTCCTTCCCGGCCGTGCTTTTCGCATGGTCACTGACCCTGACCCACGCCGCCACGGCCAGCCGACCCACTGTGATGAGCCAGTGGTGTGGCGGGGACGATTCCGCGCTCGAGGTGAGAAGGTCTACCGGGTGGACGCGTGCGAAGACCACCGGGACGAGCTGACCCACCGGACGAACACCCGCTGACCCCAGTGGCCGCGTCCCCGAACCGGGCCGGTGCCGCGTTCAGGGAACCCAGGCGGCCCGAAGGACTCGGTCGGTGACCCTTGCGGGTACGGCGGCACCAACGGTGAAGCGATACAGGCGGCCGGATCCAGTTCCATTCGCAGCCAGGATGAGATATCGACCGGAGGGATCGGAGACAACGGTCCCTTCCGTTCCGTCATAGCCGTTGGCGGTTGCCAGAGTCTCCCGGAGGAGTCCGAGGTGCTTGACCACTCGCCCAGTTCTTGGGTCAAGTCCGACTAGCTCGGTCCCCCCCTGCTGATTCACCACCCCCATCCCTTGCGTCGATGTGCGATACCCGGCCCAAGTGATCCCTGAGCGCAACGGGATGGGCCGCGACGCGCTGAGAAGGTTCGAGGGCCCTTGAGTATCCAAGATCCAAGACACAGCCTTGGGGGTTTGCCCAGGCTGCCATGGTGGAACAGCGGTGAACGACAACGAGCGCGAATCGGGCGACCAAGAGAGCGATCTCAGATCGACCTCCGGACTCTGTCCCACAAACTGGCGTGTTGACCCGGTGCGAAGATCCCTGACAAGGATGGCTTGGGCAGTAAATGCCAAGTCTGAGTCCGAGATATAGGCGAGGAACAACCCATTCGGGCTGACGGCTGGGTTGCGCCCCCGAGCCACCGCGGTCAGCGAGCCACCCGAAAGAGGCACGCTCATGATCCGCTCGCTCGGAACGCCGGCCTGGTTGAAGGCGTTGTCGAAATAGACAATGTGCGACCGCGACGCGGACAAGGTTGGATTCCCGCGGTTCTCCGCCACGCTACTTGCGAGGGTTCGGATCCGATGACCGTCTCGCGATGACACGACTTCGACCTGGAAGTGGTCAGTCCACACCACCATCTCGGCGGGCAGTGGTGAGGTCGCAGAGTCGGTGGACGAGGACTTGATCGAGGATCGAGGTGGCTGGCCAGAACTCCAAACGACCGCGACCGCGACAGTCGTCACCATGAGCACTCCGGCAGAGATCAGGCAGATCCACCATTGGCGACGCCGTCGGCGCCGGCGGGCCTCCTCGAAGAGTGCCTGGGGATCCGGCCCCGCAGTGGAGGGGCCGCTGGCTTGGACTTGTAGCAGTGTCACTGGATTGTCCGCGGTCACGCTCGCCATTAGCCGAGGCTCTCGATCATCTGGATGACCTCGTCCGGGCGGTAGCCCTGTCGGCGAGCGAACTCGATCATGTCGCGCACACGGGTGACGACAACGCCGCGTTCTGGCGTGCCGGTCACCGTGATGCCCCGGCCCCGGCTGAACTCCACCAACCCCTCATCGCGGAGAATGTGCATTGCTCGCAGCACGGTGTTCTTGTTCACACCCAGGATGGCCGCAAGGTCCTTGGCCAGGGGCAGCCGCTCCCTCGGGCCGGCCTCACCCTCGGCGATGGCTCGGCGAATCTCGGACGCCACCTGATCGTGGAGGGGTGTCGGCTCTGAGCGGTCGATGTTGACATCGAACATGGTCCTAGCCATAGTAGGTCTATGTTCGGTGCTTGGCCAGGTCTCCCGTGACGGTTCTTGCCTCGCCGCCCAAAGAGCCCACGGTCGACGGGACCCAGGACCTCTTCGAGGAGGCGAGGCACCGACGTCGGCGCCGGCGGCTCGTTGTGGGAGTCGTGCTGGTGACGCTCCTGCTCGGCGGGGTCATCGCTGGCCTGATGGCTGCTGGCGGGGGTGGGCGCAATGCCCAGATCACGGCAACACGCCCGCACCCCACGCCTGCCGCCGTCGCGCCGTCGAAGGCGGCCACGCCAGGCGCCACCGAACTGGCTTGGATTGCCTCGGGGGGACTCCACCTCGGAAGTCCGAGCCAGGGTACGAATCACCTTGTTCCCCAGACCTCTGCCGCCACCGCCACCCGCCTGCTCCGCATCGGTAGCCGTGTGTACTTCCTGGTGCGACACGCCATCGCTTGGCGATGCAACCCTGAAGCTGGCTGTGTCCGCCTGCAGACCGCCGGGAGCCACGTCGCCGTATTCGACACGCGTACCGGCCGACTGCGTTCACTCGGTACCGGTATCAACCTCACCACCACAACGGACGGCCGGGATCTTCTGGTAGCCCTGAATCAGTCTCATCTCGTCGAGCTATCCCCGACCGGTGTTCGACTCTCCAGGGTCTGGACGATCCCCTCTGGCTACTCGCTCGACACCTACGCTCCCCAGCATCCGGTGGTTGCCGTCGCCGACGGCATCGTCATTCAGTCCACGCGACCGACTCGTTTGCCCTCGGGAGAGGCGGCACCGGATTCGGCCTACACCCTGGCGTTCTGGGATCCGACCAGAGGCTCCGTCCGCATCCTGGGTCGCGATCTCTTCGTAATCGGGTCATACACCGCACCTCGGGCGAAACACAGCTTGGTTGCCTGGGTCGACGGTGCCCATAGCGGGCGGTTGGCCCTGACTGACACCGCGACGTTCAAGACCCGCTTGGTGACAAGTCCCCTCTCGTCAACGGACACGGAGTTCGGCAACAACTTCCTGGGCGGTGGCGGCTTCTCTCCCGACGGTCGACAGCTCGCCGCCTTCGTCACCGCGTTCCGACCGCACGACTGGCCGAATGCCCAACTCGTGCTGGTGAACCCCACCAACGGTTCTGTCCGGCTCGTCGGCAATACCGTCGTCCAGATCGGGGAGCCGCAGGGCTGGGCGACGTGGTCCCCGTCGGGCCGTGAACTCTTCGGTGGTAGCTACCGCGAAGGGTCGGTGATCCAGGCTTTCGAGCTGAAGGCGGGACAGAACACGGCGACGCTCCTGAGCCTCGACAGGAATGCGAACGACGACGTCACCGGCTCGGCGGTGGCTGTCCAAGGGGGAAACGGCTGACCGTCACTCTGCACGATTGTGGCTTGGGAGAACTCGACTCCCTCAATCTCATGCCCGAAACGTCGCCCCGTCCGCATCGCCAATCCGGGTCCGCCGCTGGCAGCTCGAAGCCCTCCAGGAGGCTCGCCGGGTCCACGGCCACCCGTGCTTGCCCAGTGCCACGTCGGTCTGGCCCCTTATGTCGACTGACGACGACCTCCTTCAGCCCAACTGTCTCCCACCACCAATGACGGGGACCCGAATGTGAGGTGATGCTCATCCACGCCAATCCGGGGTATGCGACGTGCCTCCGCCTACACCCGGCATCGTCCCGCTGGGGCAGACCCAGTGCCCGCTCCTGTGAATAGTGCTAATCTTAATAGCATCATGATGCGGGTGAACAGCGCCGACTCGATGCCGCTGCACGAGCAGGTTGCATCCGAGATCCGTCGAGCAATTGCCGATGGTGAAGCTGGGCCAGGTGAACGATTGCCACCGGCGCAGGACCTCGCTGCCGTGCTCGGGGTCAACGCCAACACCGTGTTGCGGGCCCTTCGCCAGCTACGGGACGAGGGTCTCCTCGAGTTCCGCCGTGGACGGGGTGTCACGGTCTCGGGCAACGCCCCGGAGCGCAGCCTCTTGATACAACGGGCGCGAGATCTGGTCCGCCTTTCCAGGCACCTCGGCTACCGCCCCGACGAACTGGTGCAGATCATCGAGGGCCTCCAGTGACCGTAACCTCCGAAGCACCGAGACGAATCGCTCACGGCGCTGACGAATCGGCCATTCCCCGGGCAACCCAGTCCGGGGTTGAACACGGGGAACAGGCGCTCATCGATGAAGCCCGCCGCCGCCAAAGACGCCGTTATCGGCGTCTGGGCTTCACCGCAGTTGTTGTCGCCATTGCGGGAGTGCTCATAGTCACCGCGAGCGTCGTCTACACGAGCGGTCGACGTGCCGGGAGATCGACCACCTCGGTCCGGACCCCCGTTCTCGGGGTGCGGACTCCAATCGTGCTGGACTTCTTCTTGACTCCGGGAACCGGCTTCGGAACAACCAATGTCACGGTCGATCTCAACACCGGGATCGCCTCTCAGGCACCAGATCCGGTTGCCGCCGCTATCCCGAGGGACGGGTACATATTCGTTTCATCGCAGGACTACTGGGTGTCTCGCTCCTACGACCTACGACACACCATCCACACCTGGACCGACGAATATGGCGCGTACTTCGCTCCGGCGAGCAACCCGGCAGACATCTGGGCGACGAGTGGATCGGGTCAGGCCGTTGAACTGAACGTCAACGAGCAACCGGTCAGGGCACCCGTCGCGCTACCGTCGGGCTTCATCGTTGAGGGCCAGGTTGGTCCGAACCTCGTCCTCACTGCGGCATATCCCGCTCCAACGCTCGTACTCTGGGACCCCGTCACACAGCGAGTGCTCGCGGTGCTGAGTGCTCCCGACACCGTCAACCGCATCGACCAGATCGCGACGGGCAACGGTCTGCTCGCCTGGACCGTCGGCAACGTGGTGCACTTCGTTCACCCCGACGGAACCACCGCATCGGTGGTGACTGGGCCTCCGGGAATGTGGGCAACCTCGGTGGCCTTCGCTCCCAAGGGCCCGTTGGTGGCCATGGTGTGGCAGCCCGCCCTGGGCACCCTCTTGGGCGGGAGGAGTGGCTACGTTGCCCTCGTGAACGCTCCTCGTGGATCGAGCTCCACCGTGCCCGGCAGCAGCGGTGCAGCCAGCCCTGTCGAATGGTCCCCAGATGGAACTCGTGTGTTCTTCCCGGTACAGACCCGCTGGACCGTCCCGCCGGTGATGGCGAGCTACCTGCTTGGGACCAGCGCCGCCCGGCATTTGGATATTGCCGGACTCGGACTACCGACTCATTTCCCTGTCGATGGTGCGCTGGTCGTATGGAGCAGAGACAAGTAGCCCCGTGATGATCGATCCACGGCAAGGTTGTGACTCCGGATGACACATCTCACTGACACACCACGCGATAGCGCACTACCTGACGTGCAGGTCCTCATCGAAGAGGCGCGACGGCATAAGAGGCGCCGCCACCGTCTTCGACTTGTCCGCTCCGTATTGGTCATCGCCACCGCGGTGGCGGTACTGGGTGTCGGCATCTACATCGCGCACCCCGCGAGTCCGGGTGCGCATCCGTCGCGCTCGCCGTCTTCGCCAGTGTCGGGCGCTCGTACCGGGGCAACACTCGTCTACAGCTTCAGCAACCTTCGAGTAATCAATGCCGATACCGGGGCGAGCCGGACAATGCCCCTGCCGGCGCCAGCAGGCGGAGCCAGCGACCGCTCCATGGTGCGGATGGGAGATTCACTCCTCCTCAACCGCGGTGACACGGCGTGGCTGTATCGGTCGGATCTTCGTGGGGCACCCGTGGACCTCGGTCCATCTCTGCGAATCATCCCCGGGCCTGCTCCGAACGAGGTGTGGTTGTGGTGGATCCCCTGCACAGGCGTCCCTGCCCAAGCTCCTGGATGCCCTGGGGCCGAGAGTGACTACGGACAGGGTGATGTCCGGCTGGTCAATTTCTCGGGACGCCAGATCGGCGCTCCCATTCCCCTCCCTCTCCTCCCGCCACCCCCCGGCGCGCCGGCCGGCACCCCGGGTGCCGCTTGGTTCCCGACCGGTGAGACCGTCGACGACGGCCTCGTCCTTGCGCCCATTTATCTTGCGCAATACGAAGAGATCTGGGACCCCGCCTCCAACCAAGTCCTCCACGTGTTTCCTCGTGACGCCTCGGTCGTTGCTGCCAGCGGACACCAGGTGGTGTGGGTCTTCGGGTCCTGTCGACGGAGTTGCTCGGTGCACATCACCAACCTCCAGACACAGAGCGAGGAGAAGCTCGCGATGCCCGCCGGGGCCGTCAGTATCGCTGAAGGGGCATTTTCACCTGACGGGGCCACGCTTGCAATCCCCGTAGGGCTGGGGGGCGCTTGGCCGGGGCGGTATCCCACCGCACTGGTGCTGGTCAATGTGCGAACCCGAGCGGTCAGGGTTCTCCCCGGCTCCCAACAGAAGCCCTTCCCCAACGTCGGCACGTTCAATGCGACGTGGTCGAGGAGCGGATGGCTGTTCTACACGGCCTACGGATATACCCAGATCCTTGCGTGGCACCCTGGGGAGACGAGGGCTCTGGTCCTGCCCGGGGCAAGGCTCCCTCGGATCCCTCCCCCGGGTGCCCAGGGGCAGCCACTTCCAACACTGGTTGCGCTGTAGGGCACAACCGCGAAACTCGATGAAAGTCCGGGGGACTGCTCCGGAGATTCCGACCTCGGTGTCTGGGTGATTGGCAGGCGTCCCTTGGCGTACGGCGCGAACATGTAGTCCGTGGGTCAGGCCATCGTAAGGTGTTCGTTTTGCGGTCGGGACCGCGTCGGAGGGGTCGCTGGGCCCAAGGGCGTCTACATCTGCCCCGACTGCATCGACCCCCTCTGGAACGAGGCGCGCCGCGCCTCAAATCTGATGTGTCCGGAGCTCCGGCCGACGGTGGGCGGACCTACATCCGCTAGTTCAAGTCATCAGGCCGGAAACCCCGGTACTCACGAAATTACTGAAGACCAACCTCTCGGCGGTGGACCCTCAGCGACATCATTGGTGTCCTGGGCGCCCCTTTCTGTCCCATTGTGATGGTGCTAGCGGCGGTCTGGTGTGATTGGGGCTGTTTTCTGTGACTGGTTAGGACCCAGCGGAATGATCTGATTGCACAACTACGCCCTACCGGGCATTGTGTACCGTGGTCGATACCCGACTGTTTGAGCTACCAGATGGTCGTGAGCTGGCGTGGGCTGAGTTCGGCGATCGTGACGGTTCGCCGGTCGTCGCGTTCCATGGTTCGACGGGATCTCGTTATCACTTTGAGAGTCTGAGCGACGTAGCGGCCAGTCAGGGGACCTGGCTCATCGCGCCGGATCGACCTGGTTACGGTCACAGCACATACGACTCAGCTCGCAGCTATGAGAGCTGGGCGCGCGACGTTGGCCAGTTAGCCGACCACCTTGGCATCGATCGCTTCGCGGTGGTCGGTCATTCGAGCGGTGGACCGAACGCCGCAGGATGCGCGAGGTTCATCGGTGATCGCCTCGTCGGCTGTGCCATCGTCAGCGGTCCCGCACCGCCCGAGGCCAACATCTCGAAGCACGAGATGATGCGCCAGAACCGCATTGCCCAAGGCGTTGCTCGGGTAGCACCCCGGCTGATGAGCGCAATGGTCGGAGCCGGATTGCGGCAAGGTGCGCGGGCGCCCGACAAGGCGCTGGCGTGGATGAGTCGTACCCTACCTGCTTGCGACGTCGCGGTTATCGAGCGCCCAGAGATTCGTGCCGCACTGCGAGATGACCTCGCGCATCCTTCTTGGACGGCTGGCCGCGCCGGCGTCCAAGACCTTCAACTGGAACTGCGACCTTGGGGGTTTTGGCTCCGCGAGATCACGATTTCCGTGGATGTATGGCACGGCGAGTCCGATCGCAACGTCGTGGCTGAGAACGGTATCTATCAGGCCAATGAGATACCGAACGCCACACTGCACAAAATTGCTGGTGAGGGACATTGGCTCTTCTGCAACCACTTTCACGAAATACTCGACCGCCTGAGTTCGTAAGAATGGAATCACCCCCCAAAAGCGTTCGGTAGACACGGTGATCTGGGTATCCCAGTTGTGACGGTTGGGGACGCCGAAAGTGCGACCCACTCCCGGCAACTTGTTTGAATCCACCTTGGGAGTCCGGGCGGCGATGACCACGTGCTGGTGAGCGCCGCACCGGCGACGCCAACTCAACCGCGAACGAGCTTCAGCGCCAGCCTGGGAACGATGAAGGATGCCAGAAAAATCGGCAAGAACCTCTTTCCGGTGCATCGGAAGAAGACGATCTCGCCCTCGGCTGCGTCGAAGGTTTCAGTGCTGCTCGTCTTTCGGCCATTGCGGACCTGCAGGGTATGACGTCCACGCTCGATTGGTATCTCGATCGTGTCGTTCATTTCCACCGACCCGATCCGCTCACCGTCGACCACGACTTCGTACGTGCTCCGACGGACCTCCGCTCCGATTGCCTTATGCGTCAACTTCAGCGTTGCCGACATCTGTTGATCTCCTCTTGTTTCCGAACGGCCGTTGTCTGGGTGCTCGGCGATGAACGCAATGTACCGGCGACCGTCATCCACGGCTAGGAAAATAGGTCCCTTCGCCCAGCTGAGTACTTCACCCCGGTCGTGCCACATAGCTCGCTGTCAGTCCATAGGGACCGGTAAACGCGAGGGGGGCAAAGCTCTGGTTCGGTAGCAGGTTGCGATACGAAAGCGAGTTCTGCAGCGGCTCGGGACCCGCTTCGATGCAGTTGGCGTAGCCCGACACGGGACACGTCGGGGCCACGATCACGATGAACGTGGTGCTACCACTCGGGATATGAACCTCCTCGTCTCGGAGGCAGTCGCCGGTATGGCGACCTTTGAGCACGGTGCACAACGACCAGTAACGGACCTGGGGATTCTGCGATGCCCGTCGATCCAAGCCGTTGGCCTTGGGGAATGAATCGCTCTGGTAGGTCGGCGCCTGGGCCGATACCACCAGGTCACCGCGGGTCGTGGTGTAGGGCACATGCTGGTAGACGTTGTCGGGATTGGCGTAAGGGCCCTCCCCATGGGAAATGACGGTTGCCGGGGGTGGGTTTTCCACGGGGTCGGGAACTGGCGCCGGAGCCGCATAACGCTTCGTCAGTGCCGCCGGCAACGCGCCGTTCTGGGCCCGGTAGCTGTCCATCAGTTTGGGGATGTCTTGTGACCCTGCTGCCTGGGTCAGCGTCAACGACGAACCAGACGGGCTCTGGTAGGAGATGCCCGGCAGTGCAACCCCGCCGGTGCCAGCCGAATACAGATCGACGGGCACGTACAGTCGCATGACGACAACACCACCTTCGACGGCACTCCCCATGGCGAGGCAGGTCCCGCTCACGCCCGAGCAACTGGCGGCGATCGTCACCTTGTAGCGACTGTCGGACTGGTCGATCTGGGTGTCGTGTACGTGCCGCCGTGTCGAATTCGGCGGGAAGGGGTAGGCAGTGAATGACCAGTAGCGGGTATCTGGAACCTGCCCATTGATGACCGTCCGGGCGCCGTTGGAGGTGCCGTACCCATCGAACCAGTAGACGCTGTCGGCATCCGGAAGAAAGACGTTGAGATCGTGGATGCTGTCCTTCACCCACGCAGAGGAGGACGACACCGACGTGGTTGAAGTTGATGACGTTGATGGCGGCGATGAGGAGCTACAAGCGGCTATGCAAGTCGCCAGCGCAATCACAAAGGCCAACAATCCGACGCGCGACGCGTGTTTCACGCAGCGCGCTCGATGGCCCTAATTCTCACGCGTGGCACGAGTATCGGCTCTGTCGTCATGGACACTCTCACGATAATCGAGAGCGCATTAGCCGCGGCGTTCAAACCGCCCCGGTCCCGGTGAACTGGGCTAGTCGACGACTCCATCGATGAATCGCTTCAGCGCACGTAGGTAGCCTGCCACCCACTGTATTCCTCTTCCAATCGGGCCCGAGAGGCGGACGAGTGAACCCGGATGGGTGCTTCCTGGCTACTTCTTGATTATGACGTTGTGCACTTCCGTCACCACATCAACCTTGACACCGGGGACGTTCGGCTTCACATTGTTGTCGAACCAGTTCTGGAAGTCATCCCGGCTCTCCCATATCTCAGATACGTGAAACTCGCCGTCTCCCACGAATGCCACGTGGGCGACGAATCCCGCCGCGGCCAGAAGGGGGGGCGTCAGTTGCTCTGACACCTTGTCGTACGAATCCGTCGTCATGCCTGAAACAGACAACCTCACCAATACCGACATGTTCGCTCCTCTTCGGGTTTGTGGTTCATGTACTGCGAAGAGCACCCTACTCACATGCACACCCCTCGTGCGCCAGATCTGTGGCGGTCGCCGCTTGCACCTCTAAGGTGCCGACGCGTGCCCTCTATCCGGCCGTGGCGACATCGCACTAACCCGCCAACCTTCCCGCGTATGGGTGCCTGCGCGGGATACTGCCCGCGGTCCGGCGGCATGGGTCGCGTTGGCCGTCCAGACCAACGCCTTATTGGGCGACTCTGGTACGCGTTGGCCAGATCTGCGGGAGTCGCCTCCGGTGCCTCGGTTGCCTCGAGGACCGACCGTGGCGACTGTATGCACTGTATGGTCCATCGGCATGGACCCACTGGTCACCCATCAGCGGGCGCAGGACGTCTTCGCCCATGTGCTTGTCAACGTGACATCCGATCAGCTGTCGTCACCCACGCCGTGTCCTGAATGGGATGTAAAGGCCCTCATCGACCATGTCATAGCGGGCAATCAGCGAGTCGTGGAGCGCGCCGGTGGCCAAGTGGCGCCACTCCCCGAAGACCTCGGCGCACCGCGCCTCTGCCAAGGCGGCGCAGGAGACCTTCGCTGCGCCTCAGGCCCTTACCCGCACCTACCAGTTGCCCATCGGAGAGCTTCCCGGCACCGCATTCATCGAGTTGCGGACAAGTGACCTTCTCGCCCACGCCTGGGACCTCGCCATCGCGACCGGACAGCCGACCGACCTCGACCCCGACCAGGAGGCCTGCGACCCTCGACAAGTTACCTGGTTGGCTCATCGATTGCGCTGGTGCAATCGCATTTTCCCGGAAATCCTCAACCCGCGCTCAGGGCTGTGCTTCCCGATGGCCGATCGGTGTGACGGTCCCGGTGATTTGGGGCGCACCACTGACACCGCCTATCTCCGCATTCATGGGACCAATGAGCGCGAGGCCCTCACAGCAATCGCTGCCCCGCGGGTACGGACGCGGTTACGACGTCGACGAGCTGGGCGATGAACCGTGGACTCGGTGCGACGTGCAGGAACACCGTGTGGACAAGCAATGGGCTCACAAGCAGATAGCTGAGGAGCCCAGAATCCACGGCCGCCGGCGCCTCCCCTCGTTCGACAGCCCGCTTGAGTGCCCGGGAAATCTCGTCGAACACCGGCGTCCAGTGCTCGACGGCGACCTGAGCGAGCTCTGGGTCCGACCCAGAGGCAATGGCGCCGTTCATTGCAACAACCAGTGGGTCCGAGAAGATCACCGTCAGCTGCTTGGCCAAGAGCCGCAGATCGCGTCGCAGGCTCCCGGTGTCGGGCAGCGCCACGTGGTTTGTATAGAGCGTGAGTGATTCACGCAAGAGCTGGGCGCGCGTTGGCCACCGGCGGTAGATCGTGGCCCGGTGGACCCCGGAGCGCTCGGCCACCTCTGCCACCCCGAACACAACGTGTCCCTCCCGATAGAGGTCCAGGACCGCTCGGGCCACGGCGAGCCGAATCCGTTCCGTCCTGCCCCCGGGCCGAGGTCGCACCGGTGTCTCTTTCTCGCTGCTCGAAGGTCTAGGCGGATTCAAGCGGTGAGCGCAACGAACTCGGCGAACTTCTCCAATGGTGTCATGTATCCAAGTGTCTTGCGCGGTCGACCGTTGAGACTCCGTTGGATTCGTGCCAAGTCCCTCGCCGTGTGAGTCGATAGATCGGTGTACTTGGGCATGTACTGGCGCAAGAGACCGTTGGTGTTCTCATTCGAACCGCGTTGCCAGGGCGAGTGAGGGTCACAAAAATAGACCGGGACACCGGTGGCCACCGTGAAGCTCGCATGGGTAGCCATCTCGGTTCCTTGGTCCCAGGTGACCGACCGGGCGAGCTCGCTCGGAAGGGTGGCGATGGCTTTACGCATGGCGACTTCGACATTCTTGGCGTCGTGACCATTCGGGAGGTGCAAGAGCAATACGAGGCGGGTTGAGCGCTCGACCAATGTCCCGACCGCAGAGCGGCTGTTGGACCCAACGATGAGGTCTCCCTCCCAGTGCCCGGGCACTGCTCGGTCGTCAGCTTCGGCCGGCCGTTCGCTCAACATGACCATGTCGGTGATCCGCGCTCCGCGAACGGCCCGTCCTTGGTGCCTGCGGGCCGTGCGCCCCGAACGCAGGCAGCGGGTCAGCTCCCGGCGCAGCTCGCCTCGTCCCTGGACGAAGAGGGACTGGTAGATGGTTTCGTGACTCACATGCATCATCGGATCGTCCGGGAACACGATGCGCAAGCGCACGGCGATTTCTTCGGGTGACCAGAGCTCTTCGAGCCAGGCGGTCACCTGCTGGACGAGGGCAGGATGGTCCAGTTTGGCGGTCTTCGGGCGCAACGACGACGCCCTGGCCCGACAGCGTCCCTTCCATGCTCCATAGTGCCGAGGGCCGCCATTGGCGGCCACCTCTCGGGTGACCGTCGAAGGGGCTCGACCAAGTCCACGGGCAATGGAGGACATCGATTCCCCACGCGACAGCCCAACCAGGATCTCTTCACGTTCATCGGCGCTGAGACGACCGGGAGCCGGTGTCCATTCATCTGCCGGAGCATTGCGGCGATAGTCGCCCAAAAGAGCAACCTCGATCGCGTGCAATGAGTAGTTGAGGTCTCGCGCGATCTCCTTATGACTCAAGCCCTTGGCGTCCAGCCGACAGGCCGTCTGCTTCTGCTCGCGGGTCATGTGCCTTGCCATCTGCAGCCTCCTTGGTCAGGGCAACGAAGCGTTGCCTATTCACCAAGCCGTTGCAGTGATCCCTTGAATCCGCCCTACCTTTCGGCGCCTCTGACATGACCCAAAGACTAATGCGACATAAGTTGCGTTACAAGTGAGCGCCGGACGATGATGGCCTCATGGACGACAGCGACACTCTGGGAGGCCCAGTGCCTCACACCAGGGTGCGCAAAGCGACCACCAGCGATGTCTCGCAATTGGCAGCGCTCCTCGCGCGGGCCATGGAGGACGATCCGGTGATTTGCTGGGTGATCCCCCATCCGGAAACGCGCCGACGGGTGCTGCCCCGGTTCTTCGCGGCCATGATCCGCCACCTCTACCTTCCTGCCGACCAGGTGTACACGACCGCCGACCTTGCCGCCGCTGCGCTGTGGCTCCCTCCGGGCAACGCCGCGCCAGCCACCTCCGACGTCCTGCGGCTCGCCTCGCGCGTGGTGCTTCTGCTTCCCCTGGTCGGACGAGCCTTGATGCGGGCCCCCGGCATGTTGCGCCTCCTCGACGCGAACCACCCGAAGGAGCCTCACTACTACCTGGCACTGCTCGGCACGGAGCCGGCCCGCCAGGGCCACGGGATCGGCTCGGCGATGCTGTCTCCTCAACTTGCGCGCTGTGACGCCGAAGGGATTCCCGCCTATCTCGAGTCTTCCAATTGGCGCAATGTTGCGCTCTACGCTCGCCACGGATTCAAAGTTACGAAGGAATTGAAACTCGCGCCCGCGGGGCCCTGCATGTGGCTGATGTGGAGAGAGCCGAATGACTGACGGCGACCCGTTGATCGGACATTCGCTGCGATCTTCGACACACTGGGCTCACCCTGGCGGCAGCTACCGGGGCCAGCACCGCCGAACTGATGCGGCGGGGCGGCCATGCCTCGCCGACCGCAGCCTTGAGGTACCAGCACGCCACAGATCATCGGGATCTTGTCCTCGCAGAAGCCTCGGTGAGTTGGCTACGAAAACGAAGGTCGTTCACCTGCGACGGACAAAGGACGGACGACGTTCGCATAGGGAGCGAGGACAGTCGGCGTGATGATCCCCTGACCAGGAATTTTCTTTGACCTACACTGCCGGCGCCTGGCGGGTACCTGCTCGTTGGCTTCCACGTTGGAGACGGACATCGGCCCAGGACGGTGGCCTACCGTTGCGACGCCTCCGTCGACGCCTACGACATGACGCCCGAGCAGGTCGCCGGCCTGGCCCGCCAGGCGGGATTGATCGTACACACGCATCTGATGCGAGCAGCACAGGGTCGGGAGAAGCGGCCACAAGCCAGCCTCATAGCGGCCAGACCCGTCAATCCGTGACCCAAACAGCGTTCCGCAACCGGCACTCGAAATGGCACACCGATCGGCATGCTGCACAGAGTGACAACATGGTTCGTGATGTGGGGACTATGCAGGGTGTTGCTGCGATGACCGGCCGGGTTAGGCGTGTCGGGATGACTGTCGAGCGTCCGATGGCGTTCTGGTCCCCGGCCGTGCACGCCTTGTTGGA
>PMOE01000017.1 GCA_003161575.1 Acidimicrobiaceae bacterium
GATGATGCCGCCGTACTCCTGGTCGGTGCCGGGCATGAAGCCGGGCACATCGACGAAGGTCACGAGCGGGATGTTGAAGGCGTCAGCGGTCCGGACGAAGCGGGCCGCCTTTTCTGACGAGTCGATGTCCAAGACGCCGGCCAACACGGCGGGCTGGTTGCCCACGATAGCCACCACCCGGCCGTCGATCCGGGCGAACCCGCACGTGATCGACATGGCCCAGTGGGAATGGACCTCGAGGTAGTCGCCGTCGTCGACGATGGCCCCGATGATCCTCTTCATGTCGTAGGGCTGGTTGGGCGATGCCGGCATCAGGTCGATGAGCTCGGGGATCTGGCGTTGTGGGTCGTCGCCCGAGACGACCGGCGGAGGCTCCTCGAGGTTGTTCGAGGGGAGGAAAGAGAGGAGATAGCGGACATCGTCGAGGCAGGACTTCTCGTCGGCCGAGACGAACGTGGCCACCCCGGACTTGGTGGCATGGCTCATGGCGCCACCGAGCTCTTCGAGGGTGACGTCCTCGCCGGTCACGGTTTTCACCACATCGGGACCGGTGATGAACATGTGCGAGGTCCCTTGCACCATGAAGATGAAGTCGGTCATCGCCGGTGAATAGACCGCTCCGCCGGCGCAGGGGCCGAGGATCACGCTGATCTGGGGGATGACCCCCGACGACGTCACGTTGCGGTGGAAGATCCCGCCGTAGGAGTGCAGCGACACCACGCCCTCTTGGATCCGGGCCCCGGCCCCGTCGTTCAAACCGATCATGGGCACACCGGTGGACGCGGCGAGATCCATCACCTTGTGGATCTTCTCGGCGAAAACCTCCCCTAAGGCACCCCCGAAGACGGTGAAGTCCTGGGAGAAGACGCAGACCCGCCGGCCGTCGATCATGCCGAACCCGGTGACCACCCCGTCGGTGTAAGGGCGGTTGTCCTCCAGACCCATGCCGTGGGCCCGGTGGCGCGACAGCATGTCCAGCTCTTGGAACGAACCCTCGTCGAGCAGGTAGTCGAGCCGCTCTCGGGCCGTCATCTTGCCCCTGGCGTGGTGCTTGTCCACCGCCTGGTCACTGCCGGCGTGGAGCGCCTGCTCCTTGCGGGCTGCCAGATCCTCCAGGCGCTGGGACATGGAATGTTCCATGGGCCGCGAGGCTACAAGAGGTCGCCGAATCCCCCGAATCGACCGCATGGTCCTGCCTTCCCGCACGTTCTCGGACACGCGGGTGCTCGGGCACCCACGAGGCAGCGCCCGGGGGTCGCCCAGGGAGAGAGGACGACGGGATAGGGGTGCATTTCGCGGAGGTGCGGGCGCTGGAGGGAGCCGACCAGTCGGTCGAAACGAGCTCGGTCACCGACGTGCGGGACCTCGACGTTCTGCCAGCGCCGGGAAGATGGCCCGGCGAACGAATTGCATCGGCACCTGTGAATCGGGCGCCCCGGGACCTCGGGTCACGTGGCCGGTCGTCGCGTTGGCTTCATCCTGGCCGGCGCCGGGTCCAGCCGCTGACAAGAGGGGCGCCCGTCGTCCAGCGCACTCAGTGCCGCTGAAGGATCCCTCGGACGTATGCCGCCTGACCCACGTGCTGGAGGTCGTCGACGATCACGCTCACCAGCCGAACGCTCAGAGTCACCGGTGGCTCCCAGCTTCGATCTACCACCCGGGTCAGGTCGGCTTCGGCAAGGGAGCGCAGGAACTTCAGCGTCTTGTCGTGCACGTCGTCGTAGTAGCCGAGCAGCGATAAGGCGTCTGCGGTGACTGCCGCCACCATGTTCGGGTCGTGGCCGTAGCCCGTGTCCGACGCGTCGAGGGGCAGCGCGAACCGCTCAGCCCACGTGTTTGCCGTCCACACCTGTTCGCTGCCGTCGAGCCCCGCAACGTGATCATCTTGTATTCGAGTCAGGTGCCATACCAGCCAGGCGATGGAGTTCGATTCGCCGTCGGGACGGAACGTCAGCTCGGCCGGCGAGAGTCCGTTTACCGCTGGGTGCACGGCATCGCGGATCCTCTCGAAGGCGTCCACCAACAGGTCGGTGCTCGTCATCGGTGCCCTCCTCTGTCCGGCCTGAGCAGCACGCTCCCAAGCCACCCCGGCGAGGGTGAACTTTCGAGCCTAGTCAGGGTCGTCGCGTAGGGTGACCACGTGTCAAATTTGAACTGGACCACCGTCTCGTCACTGGCGACAGCTGGCGGCACACTCGTGCTTGCCGTGGCCACATTTGCCGCCGTCCGGTCCGGGAGACGGTCCCAGCGTCTCGCCGAGCGCGCTTTTCAGTTCGGACTGCGGCCTGTCCTGGCTCCCTCCAGGCTCGAAGACCCTGAGCAGCGCATCATGTTCGTCGATCGTCACTGGGTGAGTTTCGCTGGAGGCCGGGCGGCGGTGGAATCGGTCAACGGCGTGGCCTATCTGGCGATGGGTGTCCGCAACTTCGGAAACGGCATCGCGGTGATCGAGGCCTGGAACCCCTACCCCGGACTGCAGAGCAGTACCGATGAATTTGGGGACCCCGAACAGTTCCGCCGCCAGACTCGGGCACTGTGGATCCCGCCTGGCGACGTCGCGTTCTGGCAAGGGGCCCTACGTGACGAGCAAGAGGAGACCCATGCTCGGATAACCGATGCGATAGCAAAGGGAGAAGTGGGGCTCGAGCTGCTCTATCGGGATCATGACGGCGGCCAGCAGACCATTAGTAGGTTCGCGCTCGTCCGAGACGACGACACAGAATGCTGGTGGGTGGAACTCTCGCTCCACAAATCTCTCGACACCTGAAGCTGGACAAGGAGCCAGCCGTGATCGGGCAATCCTTCGGTGGCGTGCATGATTGAAACTGGCTGACCGCCACCCGCCTTCGACAATCCGCCGACCGCGAGCAACGGCGCCGCCACCGACAGGTCTAATATGCCCGCCATGGATCCAGGATCGGTCGACGGCAACGGCCACCTCCTGGAATGCTCGGTCGCGCTCATGTCAGGAACTTGCGCTCCTTTGCTGTGATGCTTCGCTCACGTCCTCATTTCTGTCGGGCCTTCACGACTCAACAACACCAGTCGTGTCGTCCCGTCCGTACATCTGGACGTGAAGCCCGTGGTGGGCAGCACCGTGGGCGGCGGGCGAGGTGACGTGCAGCAAGCCACAGCGGGGGTTGGCGCTCGCCATCTTCCTCGTGGCGACCGTCATGGCGGGTTGTGGCGGTGCATCAAACTCGGCTTCGAAAGCGGCCATCGTTGAATCTGGGCAAATTCCGCGGGCCGACATACCCGCCGGTGGATTGAAAGGCAAAGGGGCCTCAGGCTCGTCCGGTGGCACAATTCCGCTGGCCAAACAGAATCCGACCACTGCACTCTTCACGTCGATCGGCGTATTTCAATCCTGCCTCGCGGGGTTGGGAGTGACCTTCGTCGGCGCGCCGAACCCGAGTGATCCCAACTCAGGCGCCAACGACCCCTCGTACATAAAAAGTCTGACGACGTGTGCGGCCAAGAGCGACATCATCCAAGCACTCAAGGCCGCGCAAAGCGCTCAAGACAACTTGACGCAGGCACAGGTCAAAACCGAAAACAAGGACTATCTGAAGTGGCGCACCTGCATGATTGCTCGTGGATGGGGGATACCCGAGCCAAAACCCAATTCCAAGGGTCTCCTCTTCTCCTTCGGCGCCGCTTCAGGAGCCAGCGCGCAGTTCAAGCCGCCACCTGGACAGAGCGTTCTGTCGAGCTCGGACGTGCAAGACTGCGCAGCAAAAGCGCAAAAGGGCGGGTCCTAGAACAACCTCGGGGGGTTGACAGTGTCGCGCAATCAAAAGATAGTCGCCAGCGTGGTCGCGGCCGTGGTGGTTGTGACCGCAGGCGTCGCCTACGCGATATCGAGCGGCGGTAACTCGGCCAAACAGGGCGAAGTGATCATTTTCAGCAAGGTGCAGCGTCGCACACTGCAGGACACCGTGTCGTTGAACGGAACGCTCGCTCGCAAAGAACTCCGTAACGTCACTGCCGCAACCCAGGGGCTTGTCAACGCCGTGTATTCAAAGAATGGCACGTTCTCGCGCTCGGGCAATGCGATGTTTGCGATCAATGGTCGTCGCGCCATTGCAGAACAGGGCACAGTGCCATTCTTCCGGTCGCTGGTACCCGGCGATCAGGGCGACGACGTGGTTCAGCTGAAGCAGATCCTGGCCGCCGCGGGTGACTACCCCGGTCCGATGGATAACGTGTTCACTCAGCAGACTCAGTTTGCTTTGGCACAGTGGCAGGCTCAGCATCATTATCCCAACTCGACGCCAGCCAGCCCGCAGTCCGCGACTGTGTCGCTCGAGCAAGGTACCGGCTACAAGCTGGGCGCTGAGGATAGCGCCGGCCTCATCATCGGCCCACCACCGGCGCAGGCAGCGGCGTTCTCTTCCAAGCCCGGTGTTGACGCCACCCTGGCCGCGTTCCCGTCGGAGGTCGCGTCGCCGGCAACGCCACCACCGGTGCTCACCATCCAATCGGTGAACAATGACGTCGCACAGGGTATGCCCGCGACATTCGTGATCGGCGCGTCGGTCGCTGCAGGTAGCGCCATCACCGTCAACGTGACTTCGAGTGGAACCGCCGGCACCCAGGATGTCGTGACGCCGCCGACGTCGGTGGTCTTGCCTGGGGGCATGACGACCACGACGATTTCTGTGCAGACGCGTGTCAACAACGTCGTAGAGGCAGATCCGAACATCATTCTGTCGCTCGCCGCCGGATCCGGATATTCAGTGGGATCTCCCAGTTCCGCGCAGACGACTATTACGAATAGCAACGTACCTTCTCTCCAGATCTCCGGTGGAACCACAATCTCGCCTGGCGGCTCGGCGACACTTACCATCGCTGCGAACCAAGCTCCCCTCCAGAACACACAGGTCGGACTCACCCTCTCGGGAAGCGCCGTGCAAGGAACCGACTACAACCCTATTAATCCGGTTGTGGTGCTGAGCGCCGGTAGCACTTCGGCAAGCGTCACCATCAACACCCTCAACAACAATGTGATCGAGCCGAACAAATTCATTGTTGCGTCGATCGCTCCGTCGCCGACATCGTACGGCGTGGGATCACAAGGTTCCGCTGTCATCACGATCAACGGGAGTGGCGCGCTCCCAATTGTGACATTGACTTCGCCGACTGCCTACCTCCAAAAGGGACAGCCGTATCAGGTCACACTTGGTTTGAGCGAGGCGACCAGCTCCGCGTTGACAATCGGCTTGTCGTACTCGGGGAGCGCCGTGGCGGGAACCGACTACACCACTCCTGGCGGGAGCATTATCGTGCCGGCGGGGCAAACCTCGCTACAGGTCGCGATCCCAACTGTCACAAACAACGTCGTCGAGCCGGACCGGGTTCTCACCGTCTCGGTGGCCGCGAACTCGAAATACAAGATAGGCACGCCGAGCAGCGCGTCGGTAACGATCACGTCCACGGTGGTTCCTACGCTCACGATCTCGTCCAACACCTCCACTGTCTCTGAAGGCGGTGCTGCATCGTTCACCATCGCCGCTGACCAAGCGCCTGTGAAGGACACGTCGGTGAGCTTCGCAGTGCAAGGCACTGCAGAACCCGGCCAAAATTACGTGCCGGTTGCCGGGACGGCACTCCTCAAGGCCGGCCAGACGCAGGTGACCGTGGTCTTGCAATCTATCCAGAACAACATCACATTCCAACCAACCGACATGATCGTCGGACAATGGCCGACTCGGGTCGGGCAGGTATTCGTCAAGGCCGGAGCACCGGTGACGCCCGGGGCAGCGATACTTTCGCTCACCGAGCCCAACTTGAGCGTCACGCTCCAGGCCTCGGCCGCGGATCGGAGCAAGCTGAGGGTGGGACAGCCCTGCACGGTGCAGATCTCCGGCGAAAACAACACGGGTACAGGCACTATCACCGAGCTCGACTCGACCCCGACCGTGGTCAGCTCGGGAACCGGCCAATCCTCCCAGGTGTACGAGGGCCGGATCGAAGTGTCCAACCTCACCGGTGCGGACGGCTCGGAGGTTTCGATCACGGTCGTCGATCAGGAGGAGAACAACGCCCTGACAGTTCCGATCGCGGCGGTGAAGCAAAACGGATCGGGTGTCTCCGTTGTCCGGGTGATCAATCTCGCGGAAGGCGGAAGGGTCACCGAGGTGCCGGTGACGACCGGCTTGACCGAGGGCTCATACATCCAGATCACAAAGGGTTTGCGCGTCGGTGAGACGGTCGTCGTGCAAGTCAATCAGCCACAATGAGCACGCAACCATTCGACACTCCGCCCTACGGAGTACCGCGTACCGCGCCCCCTGGCGTGCTGCGTACAGACGGGGAGCCGCTCCTCGAGCTCGAAAATGTCTCCCGTGTCTACGGCGAGGAGATCGAGGTCTACGCGCTGCGTGATGTTTCCCTGCGAATCTTGCCCGGCGAATTCATGTCGATCGTCGGCCCTTCGGGATCCGGCAAGTCCACGATGCTGGGCCTGCTGGGTGTTCTCGATCTACCGACATCGGGAACTATTCGCGTCGCCGGACAAGACGTGAGCACCCTGGATGACCCGACCCGTTCGAAGTTACGAGGAAACTCCATCGGGTTCGTGTTCCAGCAGTTCCACCTGATCCCCCACCTGACGGCGCTCGGCAACGTTGAGACCGCGCTGCTGTACCGGGACATCGCGCCACGAGATCGTCGTGAGCGCGCCTACCATGCGCTCGATCAACTCGGTCTCTCGGCCCGGGCCGATCATCGGCCTGTCCAGATGTCGGGTGGAGAGCAACAACGCGTCGCCCTGGCACGAGCCATCGTGACCGATCCGCTCATGATCCTCGCCGATGAGCCCACCGGCGCGCTTGATTCTGCCAACGCCGCGCACGTGCTCGATATTTTCAGGAGCCTCGAATCTGCCGAGCGGGCGGTCGTGATGGTGACCCATGATCCGACGGTGGCCGGCACGGCACGCCGCAAGGTCTCCATGCGCGACGGTCGCATCGTCGCGGACGAGCAGCGGGTGGAAGCAACGACATGAACCAGATCGGTGACCTCGTCGGTGTGGCTTGGTCTGGCCTCAAGGCCCGCAAGATCCGCACACTTCTCATCATGCTTGGTCCAATCATCGGTGTCGCCGCCATGGTCAGTGCCGTCGGATTGACCGAAAGCGCCAAAGGTGCTCTGCAGGCTCAACTTTCGCAATTGGGAACCAACCTCGTCATCGCCCAAGCGGGTGGCACGTTTGGTTCGCAGAATCCGACATTTCCCAGCAACGCCGTTCAGCGGGTAGAGAATGTGTCGACGGTGACCGGTGCGTCCGCGACCTCGAACCTCTCCGGTGTCATTTCCATCCCGATCCAAGGGGCCAGCGGCTACTACCAGGCCTTCCCTGTGCCGGTGCGCGCCGCTGATGACGAACTGCCTTCGGTTCTCCAGGTTCCGTTGCTGGACGGTCGCTGGTTGAGTACCGCCGACACCAGACTCCATCTCCGTTCGGTTGTGCTCGGCGAGGGAATAGCGAAACAGTACGGCTACCTGCCGGGTGAGACGCGGACGATCCGACTCAATAACTCCAATTTCGGCGTGGTCGGGGTACTTGGTGCCGTCGCGCTCGATCCAGAACTGGACAACGCCGCGTTTGTCACCCAATGGGCCGCAAAACACGTTCTGGGCACGAATGGCAGACCCAACCAGTTGTATATTCGCGCCGTGCCGGGCTCAACGCAGGCGACCGCGAATGCAATTCCGACCGCGATCAGCCTCGGCGGCACGAACCAAGTGTCAACGCAGATACCGACCGACATCCTCCAGGCGGCAGCGCAGGCGAACAAGACGCTGCAACAGGTCGCATTGCTTGCAGGCCTGCTCGCGTTGACGGTCGGTGGGATCGGAATAGCGAACGTCATGTCGATTTCCGTTATCCAACGGTCGGCTGAGATCGGCATTCGTCGCGCTGTCGGTCACAGCCGGTCGAAGATCGGTGCACAGTTCCTTCTCGAGTCCTTGTTCGTCGGCATCCTCGGCGGGATCATCGGCGCAATACTGGGGGTGGCTGTCGTGTACGGCGTCTCCGCGTTCGCGGGTTGGGTGGTTGTGATTGCCTACCGTGAGATACCGATCTGGATGGGTCTGGCACTCCTCGTCTCCGTCAGTGCAGGCTTGTACCCGTCGATCAAAGCGGCGCGCCTCGAACCTCTCGAGACGCTGCGCCTCGGCTGAGACGAGATCCGCTCGGGGCTGCTCCCACGCAACCAATTCGTCGGGGGTGGAAGGTTACAAACGGATCCTTCACATTCCCCAGATTGCCAGTCTTCATGCGCACCCGCCTGCAACTACCCGATGACCGAATCGAACGAGGACCGGGTGATCGACCGGAACACCTCGGCAATCACCGATCCATCTATCCCCAGTGGCTCGTCGTCGCAGCTGCCGTGCTCTTCAATTACTGGTTCCTCCGAGCCCAGGCGACGTCTGTTGCGTATCTGAACGACAGCTCAGTACACGAACAGATGGTCCGGTTTGCCGCGGAAAGGATCCAGTCCGGCCACCTCCCGCAGACCAGTTGGTTTCCGTACCTCGGGCTCGGTTCCCCGCAGTTCCTGCACTATCAAAGCCTCCCATCGACCATAACCGGGCTCATCGGATTAGCCATCGGCCCGGATCGGGCGTTCGCCTGGAGTCTGTACCTGCTGGTGTCCCTGTGGCCGGTGAGCATCTACCTGGGGGCACGAGCATTCAGATTGAGCCGGTGGACTGCGGCGATCGCCGCGCTCCTCGCTCCGTTCATCATGAGCACGATTGGCATCGGGTTCGAGACCATCGCCTATCTCTGGATCGGATTTGGTGTTTGGGCACAGCTTTGGGCGATGCTCACTCTCCCTTTGGCCTGGGGATTCAGCTGGCAAGCCATCACCGAGGGGCGCCGATATTTTTTGGCAATTCTCTTCGTTTCTCTCACCGTGATGTTTCACTTTGAAACCGGGTTTCTGGCACTCCTGCCCATTGGACTTTTCCCTTTCCTGAAACTGTCAGGCCTGCGGTCCCGAATTGCTCGATCTTTGGTCCTCGCAGTTGGAACACTCGCCACGACGGCCTGGGTGACGGTCCCGCTTGTTGTCTTCAGCAAGTGGGCCTCGGTAAACGAGATTCTCCGTGGTACTCCTCTTGAGAACGGCTACGGAGCACGCCAGGTTCTCGAATGGCTGGTTACCGGTCACCTTCTCGATGCCCGAAGGTGGCCCGCTGTGACCTTTCTAGCGGGCATCGGTCTGATCGTTTGTGTTGTCCGATTTCGGAGAGATGAGCGCGGTCGCGCTGTGCTTCTTCTGCTCCTCATGAGTTTGCTCCTCTCATTCGGACGCACAACGTTCGGGTCGCTGGTGAGCGTCATTCCAGGAAGCGCGGATATCTTCATGCGGCGCTTCATGATGGGCATCCAACTTGCCGCCTTGTTACTGGCAGGCATTGGTGGCACGGCGATCGGGGCGTTCCTTGTCGATACGGTGCGCAGCCGCTGGCCGACTATTCGTTCTGCGGTGACATCTCGGACATGGGCGCGCCGTTCGGCGATCATCGGGTTACTCGTTGTCATGGTCGTGGCTCTAGCCCCCGCGTGGAGCCAACTCGTAACCTACGATCGAGATAACGCCAGGGCAATCGACTACCAGAGAACCGCTGACACTGAGCAGGGCGCCGTGATCGCGCCGCTACTGGATCTGATCCGGCGATCCCGTGACGGGCGCGTGTACGCCGGCACACCGGATAACTGGGGGGCGCACTTCACCGTCGGAGCTGTGCCTGTGTTCAAGTACATCGAGAGCCAGGACGTGGACGAAGTCGGTTACACCTTGCGGACAGCATCGCTGATGACTGATCCAGAGTTCTTCTTCGACCAGTCGAATCCTGGCGATTACTCCATTTTTGGAATCCGTTACGTCCTTGAGCCCGCTGGCCGACGCCCACCGGTGCCCGCGCGTCTCGTCATGCTCCGCTTTCCTTATGCCCTGTGGGAATTGCCCTCCGTCAGCTACTTCCATGTTGCCGAAGTCGTCGGTGTGGTCTCGGCAGACCGAGAGAACGTGGGCCTCCGATCCGTTGCATACCTCCATTCACGGATGCCGGGAAGAGGCGAAACGCTCGCGGTCGACTACGCCGGAGGTCATTCTGCTCTTGCACCGGCTTCGGGGCATGTCCGCCCAAGTGAACCGGTGGGAACGGTGATCTCAGAGAACGCCCACCTCGATCAGGGGACGGCACAGGCGACCGTTCGGTTGCGAAAGCGCGCCGTGGTGGTGCTTGCTGCCTCCTTCGATCCCGGCTGGCGAGTCCTTGTTGACGGCAGGAGCGCCACATCTGTAATGGTCGCGCCTGCCCTCGTTGCGGTGAGCGTTGGCCCGGGAACTCACCGGGTGGTCTTCACCTACGTGGGATTTAATCTCTACGCACCGCTAGTTATTGTTTCGGGACTGGTGCTGGCGGGCACTCTGCTCTTCGACGTGAAGAGGGCGCGCCGAACTCAGAATCCCCAGGTGACCACTTAGGTGCCTCCCGTGTAACTCCCGCCAGAGCCGGCGCTGCCGGAAGCGGCACCGCCGTTGGCACTCGAGGTTCCCGAACCCCCTCCCCCGCTGGTGCTCCCAGAAGCGGCACCGTTGCCGGCACCCGAATTCCCGGCCACACTTCCCCCGCTGGTGCTCCCGGAAGCGGCACCGTTGCCGGCACCCGAGCTTCCGGCACCACCTCCCCCGCCGACGCTCCCGGGAGGGGCACCGCTTCCGCTTCCCGTGTTTCCACCACCAACGCCGGTGCTCCCGGCGGCGCCCGTGTTTCCGCCACCAACGCCGGTGCTCCCACCGGCGCCCGTGTTTCCGCCACCAACACTCCCGCCGGAGCCCGTGTTTCCACCGCCGGTGCTGCCGCCGGCGCCCGTGTTTCCACCACCGGTGCTGCCGGCGGAGCCACCGGCCGCTGTACCAGTATTGCCACTTGCACCTGAGGTCCCAGATCCGGAGGTGATACCAACGCCGGCCGGGTTCGATCCAGTAGGGCCGGTGCTACCCCCACCGCCTGAAGAGGATGAAAGTACTGCGATGGAGATCCCGAGAACGAGCATCACGATGATCCCGACAATGGGAATGACCGAGGGCCTTTCCTTCCACCAAGGACCGAATGACTCAGAACCCGCCAGCTGCACGCGCGGATCAGGCTCCCGAGAGATCGAATCATTCATCGACGGCCCATCTGGTCGAGAGATGATCGGTGCGGAACGTGCTCCGGGTACTACTTGCGGTCCAACTGCTGCACCACACTGCTCCCGGCGAGACGCTACTCATCGGCGCTCTCCGATAGCGAACACGGTGATGGAGGCAAGAAGAATCGGAATCTCCCATTGGAGGCCGCGGGACGCTCTCGCAGCTATTCAGCTTCCCCGTCACCGTCCCAGTCTGATCCCGGACCCGCATTGCTTGTCAAGATGTTCCCGGACACGATCTCTCCGGGGTCTAGAAACGTCAAATGGCGGCGCGAGCCTGGGCCGGCTCGAAGGATACTTGGACCTCCTCGGGCCCCACGAGGGCATCTGCCTCGAGAAATGGCCATCCCCGGCGTGAAGATCGGTCGATCTTCAACGACTCGACGGGAACCTGCTGACATCGAGGATCTGCGGCCGCAGCTCCGGCCACGGTCACCTTCGGACGCCCGGGCGGACGTTGCCGTCTGCAACTCGCGCCGTCCCTTTGACGAGACGCCATGGGACTCCAACGCCGCCGGCAGTTCGCCGATCACCGTGTCCGTGCTAGAAAATCTCAGCCGCGGGCTTGAGCGAGCAGTCGAGGGCGACGGCGTTCAGCGCCACTTCGCTCGCGACCCGTCGAAACTCAGGGTGGAGAAGCGTGCTCGGCTCTCCGCCACTCGTGTGAACTCTCGACGGTCTCGGGTTCGTCGCCCCGAAGGGACTGGCGCTCGGGCCCCTCTGTCTATCGTTCCTCCGGGTTGGCGGACAGCGGTCTCATCGTCGCCTTTGAGTGATTCGTCTGGTTGGCGGACCAACACAGCCACCTGGTTGTAGGAGTTCCCGCCGAAGTAGGGGGCGATGGCCTTGCGCTCGGCACCGGGAAGGACCAGGTCGCCGATCGCCGAGCCGACCCATGGGCGCAGCACCTCCTGCTCCAGGTCGTCAGCCGCCATGGCCGCCTCCTGGGCTCGGTGGGCGCTGACACCTCGCAGAGATTCGGTGGGCCGACCATGAGCCGAGTCCAAGGGTGGGGGACCCAGCTCCCGGGTCTGCGCCGGATCGCATTGCCGGCGGGCGAAGCCATAGACGCAGGAGGCGGTTGTGCGCCTCGACCAAGGCGTCGTCCTGGGCTCGGGCCAGAGCGACGAGGAGGCTGGCGTTGGTCCGGTTGGAGATGGCCCCGCCCTGGGTCTCGCGCAGCGGGCCATTGGGACCGGCCTCATTGGCCGGAATAACACCGGTCGCCGTCTGATTTTCGCTAGTTATCATTCTCATCTTCCACGTACGGGACGGGATGGTCCCCGCCGAGCTCGGTGAAGCGCTCGTTCAAGGCATGAGCGATCAAGTCATGGTCATGGGCGCTGGGCGCGAGGGCGCCGTAGAGGAAGGCCTCCAGTTGGAGCCCGGTGCTCATGCCCCCCAACTCGAAGTAGCGCAACCACAACTCGCCATGGGACAGCTCGGCGTCCTGGCGGTACCGGTCGAGCACGTCGGTCGTCTGCTCAGCCATCGTGGCCTCCCCACGGTGGGGCCCCGAGGTGCGGCTCCGGTCGCTGGGTGGAATGCACGACGTCTTGTGCCCGCTGGCGCAGTGGCGTGCCGTTCCAAATTGAAAAGCGGCGGAGGTCGGAGTAGGCGCCGTCTTCACCGACTCCGTCGCGTTCCATGATCACACCCTGGGCCTGAGCGATGACCTCCCGAGTCCGCAGCGCCTCTTGGAACCGACTGGAGAGCTGGTCGTCGGTGACGTCCGCCCCGGCCTCGGTCAGGATGACCGAGGCTTCGGTGGCGAACACCGACGCTAACTTCTGGTCGTTCGGCGCGAAGGCACCCTCGGCGCGCGAGTAGATGTTGAGGGCTCCGACCGGTTTGTCCCGGGCCAGCAGAGGCGACGACAAGATGGAATTGATACCGAGAGACTGAGCGCCCGGCGTGAACGCTGGCCACCGACACTCGGTGTCCAAGGACTGGACGTGGAACCAACGTCCTTCAACCGAAGCGTCGACGCAGGGTCCCTCCCCGGTGGCGTACTGAATGGCATCCATCTCCGCGATGGTCTGGTCGCTCGCTGCCACTGTGGCGAGGCACCCACGGCGCCGAAGCGACACGCTGACGCCGTCGGCGCCGCCCACAGCGGCCCGAGCCAGCGCCACCACGAGGCGAAGTGCGCTGTTGACGACTTCGTCGTCGGAGGGGACGGCCGTGACCCTCCTCAGGTGGCTGTAGGGCCCGGCACTGAGGGGGGGACCCGACTGCTCTGGGCCAAGCCGTCCAAACGGCCGGGGCTCTTCTAGGTGGACCAGCCCGGCAAGCCCCATGATGTCGAGAAGGCGACGGACCAGGGCCGAGGGAGAGCGGATCGTCAGCGCGCCGCCCGCCACTTCGAGGCGATCCGCTCCGCCGGCGATCGCCCGCAGCCCCATGACGCTCATGAAGTCCAACTCAGCGAGGTCCAACACCACGGACCGGTGCCCGTCGTCGATGGCCGCGTCCACCATGGCGATCAGATCGGGGGTGGTGAGCATGTCGACCTCACCGCGGACGGCGAGAATCGCCCGTTCCCCGACGACGCTGACCCCGACGCCGAAATCTGCGATTGGTGTGGTGCCGGTCGTCACCTTCGGGCCATACCGAGGATCGAGCCGACGGGGGACGAGCCTCGCGCCCGCGACGTCCGCGAACCATGACGAACGGGGCGGTGGTCATTCGGGAACTGGGCGGGGCCCGAAATGGAAACAGAACCACGTCTTTGAATCGACAGTGAGGAACTCGACACGAAGTCGTCGTCTCCAAGGTCACAGCGGGTGGCGAGCCAAACCCTTCCGAACCCTCACTGTTGAAGGTGATTGGGACCATACACCTTTCCCCGACCAGTTACGAGGGCTCCTTGATTCCCCGATGGCCTTAGGGCGATACTGAAGCCGAGGCGGGTGCAGGCGACCAATGGACACTAAAGAAGACCAGGCCACCATCGGTGGGGACCCCAGTTCCGAGCTCACCATCAGCTTTTCTGAGACGGTCCGGACCCTCTTTTCGGCCGGTAGCGTCACCGACACCCTGGCCCAGGTGGTGGAGTTGGCCGTGGCGACCATCGAGGGCTGTGACTACGCCGGCCTCTTTCTCGTCGATGGAGACGTGGTCACCACCCCGGTGCACACCCACCCGATTGTGGACGAGATCGACGCGCTGCAACACCGGACCGGTGAGGGTCCCTGCCTCGAGGCCATCACGCAAGGGGCCATCTTCTACGCCGAGGACCTCGCCCAGGACGACCGATGGCCCGACTTCGGGCCCCAGGCGATCACCGCGGGGATGCGCAGCGTGCTGGCGCTTCCCCTCGTCGCCTACGGAACCGTCGGGGCCCTCAACCTCTTCGCCCGCTACCCCGCGGCCTTCGGAGTTGTCGACCGGGGCAAAGCGGCGCTCCTGGCGTCGTTGGCCGGCCTCGCCCTTTCGGCCGCACACTCGCACGAAGACGAGGAACGCCGGACCGACAATCTCCACGCTGCCCTATCCACCCGAGAGGTGATCGGCCAGGCCGAGGGGATCTTGATGGAGCGCGAGAGGATCACCGCAAACGAGGCGTTCGACATCCTCCGTCGAGCCTCACAGCACCTCAACCTGAAGCTCAGAGAGGTAGCCCAGACCCTGGTCGACACCGGCGAGGCACCCGATACGGGCCCGCCTCGGTCCGCATGACCACAATGACCCTCGCCGCCCAGCCGGGGCGCCGTCATCGAGCCAGGCTCTCGTGGCCAGTCCGTGACGGGTCGAACTCACGTATGGCCCTGCAAGCCCCGCACGATCATTCCCTCTGAGATCTTCGAACCTACTGCGAACTCGGCGGCGACTCCGTGCGTGTGAGCAGGGATCACTCGTCGGGCGCGGTGGGTGCTATCGAAGTTGATGTGTCCGGCGCCATCATGGTCGCAGCAAGAAGCGCGAGCCGATCTGAGCCGCTCGTCGCACGTTCGCCCACGCGCGCCACGTGAGCTTCCGCCCAGAGCGGCACGCCGGTCCGCTACTCCTGCACCAGTTCGATCAGGGTGCCGAACGACGTCTTCGGGTGGACAAACGCAACGGTGGTGCCCCGTGAACCCGGTCGGGGTACCTCGTCGATCACCCGGCCGCCGCTGTCTTTGACCGCCTGGAGGGCGACGGCGCAATCCGCCACCCGGTAACCAATGTGGTGGAGCCCTTCGCCCTTGTTGGCCAGGTACTTGGCCACCGGCGAGGAGCCGGTGGTGGGGGTGAGCAACTGTATGTAGGACTCGGCCACCTTCAACAGCGCTTCTTCGACACCGTCGGATTCGACGACCTCGCGGTGCTCAACCGTCGCCCCGAACACTTCTTTGTACCACGCGACGGCCGCATCCAGATCGTTGACCGCGATGGCCACATGGTCGATCTCGGTGAGCAGTTCGGTGCTCATGCCCCGTGCCGCCGGAAGGCGGTGATGCGGTCCTCGCCGATCTGAGCCCGCAACTCGGGGTCCTCGATGCCCAAGCCTTCTTCGGGCGCGAGGCAAAGTACGCCGATCTTGCCTTCGTGCAGATTGCGGTGCACCGTGTACGCGGCCTCACCCACTTCGCTGAGCGCGAAGACAGCCGAAAGTGGGGGCAGGATCTTGCCGTCGCAAACCAGTTGGTTGGCGTCCCACGCCTCGCGGTAGTTGGCAAAGTGCGACCCCTTGATGGTCTTGAGCTTCATCCACAAGTGGCGGTTGTCGTACTCGATCATGTAGCCCGACGTCGCCGCGCAGGTGACGATGGTCCCGGCGCGCTTGCACGCAAAGACCGACGCGCCCATAGTTTGGCGCCCGGGATGCTCGAAGATGATGTCTGGATCGTCACCGACCAGGCCCCGGATGTCCTTGCCGAAGCGGCGCCACTCCGATTCGTCCTGGGTGTGCTCGTCCTTCCAGAACTTGTAACCAGCGGCCTTGCGGTCGATCACGGCTGCGACCCCGATATCGTGGAGCAGGTCGACCTTGTCCTTCGAGGAGACGACGCCGATCGGCGTGGCTCCACCGTTCATGACGTACTGGACGGCGAAACTCCCGAGTCCCCCACTCGCACCCCAGACGAGCACCCGGTCACCCTGGGTGATCGGGGCACCGTTGTGGGAGACCAGCATCCGGTAGGCCGTCGAGTTGCACAGGGCGTTGACCGCGGCCTCCTCCCAGCTCAAGTGGGTGGGCTTGGGCATCAGCTGGTTGGCCTTGACCACGGCTATGTCGGCCAGGCCACCGAAGTTCGTCTCAAAACCCCAGATCCGCTCGTTGGACGCCAGCATCGAGTCGTCGTGAGAACTCGGGTCCTGGTCGTCGACGTAGTTGCAGTGGACCGTGACCTTGTCGCCAGCCCTCCAGTTGCGCACCAACGAGCCGGTCTCGAGCACCACACCGGCCGCATCAGAGCCGACCACGTGGTAGTCGAGGGCGTGACGGGCGCCCCACTGACTCTCCTTGCCCAACCGGTCGAGGAAACCGAATGTGGGGAGGGGCTCGAAAATCGACGTCCACACCGTGTTGAAGTTGATCGACGAGGCCATCACGGCCACGTAGGCCTCGTCGGGGGCGAGGGCGGGGAGGGCCACATCGCCCACGTGGAGGGACTTGCGGGGGTCCTTGTCCGCCGAACTCACCCCCTCGAACATCCCCACCTCATCCCGAAGGACAAAGGCGCCCCGGTAGGACTCGGGAAGGGACATTCCGGTCAGGTCGGCGCCGCTGGCCCCGTCCACCACGGCCTGGAGGATCTCGCTCATGGGCACTGACGCTATCGGACCCGTAGAATGGCTACCCGGCCGGTGACCATCCGGCCCGCGCCCAGCCCAGCGCCCTGAGCAGGGCGGATACTCGGAGGTTTCCCATGTCCGGTTCGGTCATCGTCGCCGGGGCCAGAACGCCCATCGGCAAGCTCTCCGGAGCGCTCAGCGGATTCAGCGCCATGGAGCTGGGGGGATTCGCCATTGCTGCGGCTCTCGAGCGGGCCGGGATCACCCCCGAGCAGGTCGACTACGTCCTCATGGGCCACGTTCTCCAGGCCGGGCAGGGCCAGATCACCGCCCGTCAGGCGGCGGCCAAGGGCGGGATCCCCATGACCGTCCCGGCCACGACGGTGAACAAGGTCTGCCTGTCGGGCCTCAACACCATCTACTTGGCCGACCAGATGATCAACGCCGGCGACGCCGAGATCGTGGTGGCCGGGGGCATGGAGTCGATGACCAAGGCCCCCCATCTGCTGCCCGGGGCAAGAGCCGGCTTCCGCCTGGGCGACGCCACCCTGGTCGACTCGATGATGTTCGACGGGCTCACCTGCGCCTTCGACCAGTGCGCGATGGGGCTCTCGACCGAGCGCCACAACGAGAAGGTCGGCATCACCCGGGAGCGCCAGGACGCCTTCTCTGCGGCCAGTCACGAGAAAGCGGCCGTGGCGGCCAAAGACGGTCGCCTGGCCGACGAAATCGTCGCCGTGAGCATCCCGCAGCGCAAGGGCGATCCGCTGGTGTTCGACACCGATGAGGGGGTCCGACCCGGGACGACGGCCGAGTCGCTCGGCGCCCTGCGTCCTGCCTTTGACAAAGCCGGCACCATCACCGCGGGCAACGCCTCACAGATCTCCGACGGCGGGGCAGCGGTGGTCGTGATGTCGCGGGTCAAGGCAGAAGAGCTCGGGGTGAACACGCTCGGCGAGCTAGTGAGTTACGGCCAAGTGGCCGGGCCCGACACTTCGCTGTTGCATCAGCCCTCGCGGGCCATCCTGCGGGCGCTGGACAAGGCCAACATGGCGGTGGGCGACGTCGACCTCTTCGAGATCAACGAAGCGTTCGCCGCGGTCGGCCTGGCGTCGAGCGACGAACTCGGGGTACCCGAGGACAAGGTGAATGTAAACGGCGGGGCCATCGCCCTCGGGCACCCCGTGGGCATGTCGGGCACCCGGGTCGCTCTCACCGCCTTGATGGAGCTCAAGCGTCGGGGCGGCGGTCTCGCCGCGGTCGCCCTGTGCGGCGGCGGCGGCCAGGGAGATGCCGCTGTGCTGCGCTCACTCGCTTGAGCGATGGGGCTCGAAGCCACGGGCGAGATGCCGTGACTGCGTGAAGCGGAGATCCGGCGTGGTCACCGTCGAGTGGGTCGGCGCACACGGATCTGAAGAAACCACATCGATCGTCAATACGGTGGGGTGAAGAGCCCGACCACGGTGGCTGTCCCCTCGGCGATGTCGGACCAGTGCGCCAGCGACAGCCGGTAGACCGCCAGCGCGCAGGTGGGAAAACCCCGTCGTTCGACCTGACGGCGTCCGGACTTGTCCTCGTGGGCGATCATCTCCATGGCCAACGCGTGAGCCGTCGGGTTGTGTCCGACCACCATGACGGCATGGGTTGCGTCGTCGACCTGACGTAACTCATCGAGTACCTCGTCGACAGAGGCGTCGTAAAGGGCCTCTCTTCGGGTAACCGCCGGCGGGTCGGTCATCTCGGCCAGCACGCGCTCGGTTGTCTGCACGGTGCGCGTCGCCGACGAAGTGAGGATGAGCCCCGGCAGCTCGGCAGAAGAGAACCCCAAGTGGTCACCAGCGTCGCCGAGCCGGTGTCCGAGGGCGTCGGCGTCGCGACGCCCCCGGGGGGCCAGTCGACGTTCGTGGTCGGTCCCACCGCTCGGCGGGTCAGCCACGGTCTTCGCGTGTCTGAGCAGCCACACGAGGCGGTCGGGGGCCGGCGTCACCCGACCAGTGTGCCCGCGTACCTCGGGCCCGGCACGGACCCCCGTGCTCGTGGGCTGACTCGCGTTGGCCGGTGTTGGCCCGGGCCGAGCGATGCTCCGTCCTCTACGGCTCGACCAGGCGGCGGCCCTCCAGGGCCCGTCCGAGGGTCAATTCGTCGGCGTACTCGAGGTCGCCGCCGACCGGCAGGCCGCTCGCGATCCGAGTGACCGTCACCCCGAACGGGTTGAGGAGCCGGGCCAGGTACATGGCCGTGGCCTCGCCCTCGAGGTTGGGGTTGGTGCACAGAATCACCTCGGTGATCCCCTCCTCCTCGATGCGCACCAACAGCTCTTTGATCCGCAATTGCTCGGGACCGATGCCCTCGAGCGGGTTGAGGGCGCCTTGCAGTGCGTGATAGCGACCGCGGAACTGCTGGGTTCGCTCGACCGCCACGATGTCGCGGGGGTCCTCGACCACGCACAGCGTGGTCGCCTCGCGCCGGTCGTCGGCACAGACGTCGCAGAGCTCGCCCCCCTCGGCCACGTTAAAGCACCGCGCGCACAACGTGGTCCGTTCCTTCACCGAGACGATGGCGTCGGAGAGCCGGAGCGCGTCCTCGATCGGCACCTTGAGGAGGTGAAAGGCGATCCGTTGGGCCGACTTCGGCCCGATCCCGGGCAGGCGGCCCAGTTCGTCGATGAGGGCTCTGAGCGGTGGGGTGTACACCTACTCGGGCACCTGTTCGGCACCGGGGAACGCCTCGAGCAGGCGTGCCTCAGCCACCGATTCGACCGCCTCGGGAGCACCGTGATCGGTCGGGTCGAAGTCCTCTTCGCCGACGGCCGGCGGGGATGCAGTGCTCGTCGGCGCCCCACCGCTTTTGGCGGCAGCTACCCGGCGGACCGGTGCAGGGCCGTCGTCTTCGACCACCAGACGTAGCGGCACCGCCGCACCGAAGTGCGCGGCGAGGGCCTCTTCGACGACCGGGCGGACCTCCTCGGCCCGGTCGCGGTGCGCCGCGTTCGGCAACGCGAACGACGCGGCCCCGTCCTCGACCACAACGAATCGGCCGGCGCTGTAAAGCGCCTTGGCCCGGGCCGGAAGGACCCGCAGAATGCTGTCACCCCAGGCCTGGACGAGCGTGTCGCGGTCGGGGATCTCACCGGTGGCGGCGGCTGGCGGTGCCGCCGCACCCGGCCCGGACGGGGCCACGTCGTTCGCGCTGGCTGCGGCGGACGGGATCGGCGGTGTCTCGGCGTCGTTTCTCGGCACGGGAGGGGGAGTCACCGCCTGGCGCTGGCGACGGAGCGCGCCGATACCCGGCTTCGTGGAGGGTTCGCCGCTGACCGGGGCCGGGATGGGCGACGGGGTGGGAGGCGAGGGGCTCGCAGCGGGTGCCGGGCGTGCCGACAGCGCCCGTTCCACCCGGGTCAGTCGGTCGGCCAACGCGGCGGTTGAGTCGTCGAGCTCGCCCCGAGACAGGCGCACCAGCGCCACCTCGAGGACGACCCGGGGATCGGGAGCCTCGCGCATGTCGACCTGGGCCCGTCCCAGCACCTCAATGGAGCGGACCAGACGGGCGAGGCCCAGTCGGTCGGCCTGGTCCGAGAGACGATCGAGTTCGGTCCCGCTGGCCGCTGCGAGCTCGGGGGCGAGAGCCGCGAGGAAGGCTTGGCGGAGGTCGTCGACCAGCTCGGCCGCAAGCTGCTGGGGACCCCAACCGGCCTCGTGCAGAGCGGCAACGGCGACGAGGACCCGACCGGCATCTTCGACACAGAGCGCTTCGAGGGCTTCGTCGAGTTCGGGCCGGGTGTCCTCCACCGATCCGGAGGCGACAACCTGGTCGAGCGCCGACAGCGCGTCGCGGGCCGACCCCCGGCCCCGGCGCACGGCCACCGACAGCGCGTCGTCGTCCATAGTCAACCCGGCCTCCGAGCGGATATCACGCAGCAGCCCGTCGAGGGTTTCGCCCCCGAGGAGGCGGAACTCGAAGTGTTGGGTCCGGCTGCGGATCGTCGGGGGGACCTTCTGGGGATCGGTCGTGGCCAGCACGAAGATCACATGGGCGGGCGGCTCCTCGAGGGTCTTGAGCAACGCGTTGGCCGCCGCGTTCGAGAGCATGTGGACCTCGTCGACGATATAAATCTTCCACCGGCCCGGGGTCCCGAGGGCAGCGTGCGATATGAGGTCGCGCATGGCGTCCACGCCGTTGTTGGACGCGGCGTCGAGCTCATGGACATCGAGAGAGGTGCCGCGGGCGATCTCGACACACGAGGTGCAGATCCCACAAGGTTCGCCGTCGATCGGCGAGGCACAGTTGAGGGCCCGGGCCAGGATCCGGGCCGTCGATGTCTTGCCGGTCCCCCGAGGTCCGCTGAAGAGATACGCGTGGGCCACATGGCCGTCGCGCACCGCACTTTGCAGGCCCCGCACCACATGAGGCTGGCCCCGAAGCTCAGAGAATCGGCCCGGGCGGAAACGCCGGTAGAGGGCGACGAAGGGCTCATCGCCGGTGCCCAGCGGCATCCCCGGTCCATCGTGCTCGCCCATGCCGGGGGAGCCTACTGGTGGCGGCTAGATCGTCGGCGTGTTCACACCCCGGCTTTGGCGCTGCCAGCGCACCCAAGTGGGCGCGAGCCGCGCCGGTGCTCGGTGCGGTGGCCAGGTTGGCTACGGCACACGGCCATACCCGCTGAGAGCTGCTGCCTTCCGACCCTGACTCGATTCACGAGCGGCCGTTGCGCAGGACCCGGCCACCGCACCCAGCACCGGCGCAGCGAAGATGTCAACTTAGCGCGGTGCTTGCCTGCAGCGGCCTCTGGAGCTGGTTGGGGCCTCGGTTAGCCTGTCTGGGCTGCACTTCCCGGAGGCGTGCGAGAGCGGCCGAATCGGCACGATTGGAAATCGTGTGTGGGGAAACCCACCGTGGGTTCAAATCCCACCGCCTCCGCCATGCGGGCACCGCCGCGCCCCACCATTCCGGCAGCCCACAAGAGCGCCCCGTCACCCTCCGATGCGTCCCCGACACCGCACGCGGGCCTCGGTGACGGGTCCTCTCTGCTCGAGTGCGCGCCACACCGTGCTCATCGGCCAAGCCCGGCCGCCGGGCACGACGGCATCGGTAGGATCCGGGCCCATGGAGGACCCGCGCTCTCGGACCGTTCCTCTCACCCACGACGAGGTCATGGTCCTGGCACTGGCCGAGGCCCGCGGCGCTCTCGCCCACGGCGACGTGCCCGTCGGGGCGATCGCGACGGTCGGTGGCCGGGTCATCGCCTCCCGCCACAACGAGCGGGAGAAGTCCGGCGACCCGACCGCCCACGCCGAGGTGCTCGCCCTCAGAGACGCCGCTGTCGTTCTTGGCAACTGGCGGATGTCGTCAGTCGCCCTGGTGGTCACCCTCGAACCGTGCTCCATGTGTGCCGGAGCCCTGGTAGCGGCCCGTGTCGGAGAGCTCGTGTTCGGAGCAGCTGACCCACGGGCCGGCGCGTGTGGATCTCTTTACAACCTCTGCGCCGATCCGCGCCTCAACCACGAAGTGGCGGTCACCGCAGGTGTGCGGGCCGAAGAGTGCGCCGAAGTCCTCACCACCTTCTTCGCTGAGCGCCGATAGACACCGATTGCAGGCACTAATCTGTTCGACGGAAGAGTGCGAGAGCGGCCGAATCGGACGGTCTCGAAAACCGTTGTGCCTACTGGGCACCGTGGGTTCGAATCCCACCTCTTCCGCCAAGTAGTGCTTATTCAAACCCCATACACGCCGAGGCCGTTCTCTCGATTGAGAGGGCGACCGTTCGGTGTGTCCGTTTGCGGACCCAAGAGGGACGCCATATCGCCTTGGCACGCCATCGGCCCAATCGCGACGTCTGTGTACGGCATCCTCGCCTACCTCGATTCTCCCTCTTTCTGCAAGAAGGTCAGGACGCAGGAGAATCCCGAATACGCCATCCAATTCGGCCTCTTCGACTCCATCGTCGCTGACCAAGAAGCGAGAAAACACCGCTTGGTTCATCTTCCGCCGCGTGAGCGCTTCAGCTCGGCTGTAGGCCTCGTGGCAATTTGTAAGGAAGCCGAGACACATCTCCAGTGAGGTCTCGATCGCCTCGAACTTGAGATCGGCCCTCCTAATCTGCTCTTCGACTGCCATTAGCTCGGTGGCAATCCGATCCTGTTCCTTCTTCATCAGATCGAGTGGCACCGCCCCGGCATAATGGGCTTGAAGGAGCTTTTCCTGTTGCTCAGAGAGGAGCGCCAGCCGGCGCAGAGATTTGGCCTTGCTCCGCTCGGCAGTCTCATGGCGCTTGGCCATCTCCTCCTCGATGAGGTCACGGATCGTCTCGGCATAATCGGCGTTGAGCTGGATGTTCGCCCACTTGTCCTCGATATGGGCTTCCACCAACTCGACGGGAATGGCGCCCTGATTGCATACCGTGAGGCGCCGATAATTGCCCAGACAGAAGAAGTAGAGGTACTCGCTGCCGTGACGGTTCTTCGCCTTGGTGATGCAGAGTCGGCTTCCGCACGTTCCGCAAAAGACGCTGCCCTTCAGGTAGTGCTCATGGACTCGCTGCTTCTCGCCGGCCAGATTGTGGGTCTCGAGTACCTCTTGGACCTTCTGAAAGACGGTCGGTGAAACGAGCGGCTCGTGCAGGCCCGGGTAGGTGACACCCTGCCGGAGGATCACGCCGGTGTAGTAGGGGTTGCGGAGGATCCGGTACACGGTGGAGCGGGGAACGGGCTTCTGGGTGTAGTGGGGCGAGGGAACCGTCGTCAGCCCCTCTTCTTGGAGCACCTGCGTGAGCGCGCTCAGACTCCAGTCGCCGGTGGAGTAGGCGTCGAACGCCCAGCTGACAGGGTCTCCGCGCTCGGGATCGACCTCGACGGTGCGAACTTCTCGTCCCTCGATCACTTTGCGTACGTTCAGGTAGCCGATCGGGGCCTTGCCGACGGTGCCACCGCGGCGGACCTTCTCCATGGTCTTGGTCTTGACTTCCTGAGAGAGGTTCGACGAGTACCACTCGGCGATGAGGGCCATCAGGCCGTGGGTCAGCTTGCCGGCGGGACTGGCGTCGATGTGCTCAGTACACGAGACCAGCTGGACGCCGGCCTCTTCGAGGGCCACGGAGATCATAAGGTCATCGAGCCGGTTGCGGGCCAATCGGTCGATCTTGTGGACGATGACGTAATCCACCTTCTCGCTGGCGACAAAGGCCAGCATTCGCTTCAGCTCGGGTCGGTCGGCCGATCGGGCTGATTCACCGGCGTCGGTGAATTCGGCAACCACGCTGGCACCCATGGACTCGGCCTTGCGTTGCACCGCGATGCGTTGGGCGGGGATGGAGTAGCCCTCGGCCAAGCCCCCCATCTCAGCTTGCTCCTTGGTGCTGACTCGCAGGTACGTGATGGCCGTGGCGGGTCGAGTCGAGGATTCTGGGCGCGCGGGACTGCTCGTTGGAGCCTCCGGCGCCGAGCTCATGTCCTCTTTTCCTCCTTCAAAGTCGTCGGCATCGTCATCGAATGCCTCCATCGGCGTCATCGGGCACCTCCTCGGTGAGTGGGACGAGAGCGGGGGTCAAAGTCAGGCCGTGTTGCCCGAGCACAGATTGAAAATGAGAGAACAACCCCTCGATCGCCGTCTCGGGTAGCTCGGGGTAGGTAGTTCGGACGTAGGTGACGTAGTCGGGGAGATCCTCGGGGACCAGATAGCCGGCCCGGGCAAAGATCTCGCCGAGGCCCAATCCAAGGGCCGCGGTGATTCTGGCCAACTTGTCGGGCCGGGGCGCCTTGAAGGCACCCTGCTCGATGCGGGTGATGGTGGTGTTGGTGACCTGGGCACGCTCGCCCAACTGGCGAATGCTCAGTCCGAGGCTGTGCCGCCGGTGCCGGAGCAGATCGCCCAGGGTCTTGGCCTGTTTGTGATCCATGGATGGGGTTCCCGTGTTGAATTTCCATTCTACCAGGAACAATGCGTAAACGCACCCCTTCGTTGCCCATTTCACAACGGACCTCACCAAACTCCCGAGAAGACATAGACACCGCCATCCCCCTCGCTCGTGGTGATGTCGCCGGACAGCTCCATATCTCGACCCAAGGCCTCGTAATCGACATGGATATAGGCGGAGAAGGCGCCGGGGATCTGCTCGGTTTCAAGCAGCCCGACGTTTTCGGCGAAGTCCTCGGCATAGGCCTCGACGCTCTTCCAGTGACCGAGGTAAGCGTCTTCGAAGCCTCTCAGATCGTCGGTTTCACCCCCCACGATCTCCACCCAGTGGGCGAAGGCCGGCCCGTGAGTGGCGATGCCCTCGGCGACCGTGGCCACGGTGTCGAGCGACTCATATTCGCTGACCCGCCAGGGCCCGAAACCCTCGTGATCGAAGATGCCGAACTCCTCGGCCCCCGGTTCGTTGGAGGAGCGAAGCATCGCCTCGACGCCGGAGTAAAGATCGTCGAGGTCCTGGTCGGCTTCCAGCCAGGCACCGTGGAGATGCCCGTTGTTGTAATCGCTTAAGGACGCCACGTAGATGCGGGGACTGATACTCCTGTCGTTTTCCCTGTTCCGTTCGTGCTCACCCCCTGGATCTTGTTCTTGTGCTGTCACGGTCACCTCCTTTCTTGGCTTGGTGTGATGTGGTGGGGGCTCCCGAGTCGCTTGAGCGACGTCGAGGGAGCCCCCACCGTTTGGAAGTGCATCAGCTAGTTGGCTGGTGCGTCTCCTTTGTTGCGGGATGACCGCGAGGGCGACTTCGCCCCGGTTCCTCCCGCTGGTTTTGCCGTGGGTCCGTCTCCCTCGAAGAGGGAGGCGATGGCCTCACGCTTGGACGCCGCATCGCGGTCAATGTCCGCGAGCACCGCTTCGGCCCGAGCTGTGAGCTCGGGTTGGCTGCGCTTGGCGTCGATGAAGTTGTCGATGGCCTGCCGGATGGCATCGGTCACCGTCAGCTCCTCCAGCTGAGCCAGAACGCTCAACTGGGCATGTGTGTCGTCTTCCAGACGAATGGCCAAGGTCTTCATGACCCGGGCCTCTGGAAGTCGGCGTGTTCCAAATTCAGTCCCATAAGTGGAACCTCCTCGGTGTGGTGCGGCCGGCGATCCCCGGTTGGAATCTCCTTCTTGGAGCCGCAGTTGACCGACGAGGTTCAGGCGGCACGACGTTGCTCCCCTCGCTGAGCGTCGATCCGCTCGCTGGCAAGCCGGGCGAAGGCCGGGTTGAGCTCGATCCCCAGCCAGTTACGACCCAGGCGCTCGGCCACCAGCCCGACCGTCCCGGCCCCCATGAAGGGGTCCAACACCAGCCCCGGTTGCCAGGGTTTCCCACAACCACAGGTCGGCCGGAGGCGGCCTTGGGTCCGAACGCCGTTCCCTCGGCGCTTCCAGGCCCCGCCACAGGCCGTGCACACCCGTTCCGGGCAGGTGGCTCGCAGGGGCCGCTCCACCAGGGCCGGCGGGAACGTGGCGAAGTGCGCCCCCCGAAAGCCCGCCGTGGCCATCGTCCAGACGTCGCCGGGGTTCTTGCCCAACGGGTTGCCCGGGAGGTGTAAATGCTGATCGAAAAGG
>PMOE01000061.1 GCA_003161575.1 Acidimicrobiaceae bacterium
TCGACGGTGAGGGTGAAGCTCTGTGTGGCGTCAGGGGTCACCCCGTTGGCCGCGGTGATGGTGAAGGTGTAGGTGCCGCCGGTCCCCGCCGCCGGGGTCCCCGCCAACGTCGCCGTCCCGTTCTCGTTGTCGGTGAAGGTGACGCCGCTCGGCAGCGGGGCCCCACCGTCGGAGAGGGCCGCTGTGGGGAAGCCGTCGGTCACGACGGTGAAAGACCCGGCACTGCCCGCCGTGAACGTCGTGGCATCGGCGCTCGTGATCGAGAGGGTCTCGTCGACGGTGAGGGTGAAGCTCTGGGTGGTGTCGGGGCTCACCCCGTTCGAGGCGGTGATGGTGAAGGTATAGGTACCGCCGGTCCCCGTCGCCGGGGTCCCCGCCAACGTCGCCGTCCCGTCTCCGTTGTCGGTGAAGGTGACGCCGGTCGGCAGCGGGCCCCCACCGTCGGAGAGGGCCGGTGGGGTGGGGAAACTGGAGGAGGTGGTGACTTGAAACGTCCCGCTGGCCCCCACGGTGAAGGTCGTCTGGTCCGCGCTCGTGATGCCCGGAGCCTCGTCGACGGTGAGGGTGAAGCTCTGGGTGGCGTCGGAGCCCACCCCGTTCGAAGCGGTGATGGTGAAGGTGTAGGTGCCGCCGGTCCCCGCCGCCGGGGTCCCCGCCAACGTGGCCGTCCCGTTCCCGTTGTCGGCGAAGGTGACGCCGGTCGGCAGCGGGGCCCCACCGTCGGAGAGCGACGGGGGAGGATAGCCGCCGGCCGCCACGGTGAAGGACCCGGCACTGCCCACATTGAAGGTGGTGGCGTTGGTGCTCGTGATCGAGGGGGCCTCGTCGACGGTGACTGAGGTACTGGCAGTTTGCCCATCGACCGTCGCCGAGGCACCCTGCGGATAGAGGCCACCGGCGCCCGCGGTCATCGAGTTGGTCGCGGTCCCGTTGCTGGTGGTGCTGCTCGTATCGAGGTACGAGCCGGCGGTTCCGCCGAAGGTCACCGGGGTTCCGTCGGGAATGAAATGGGTCGTGTACGGGGCATCGGTCTGGTCATGGGTCAAGTCGGCGGTCACCACGGTGGTGTTGGCGCTCAGGACCGGATTGACGGACACCGAGACACGCAGCTGGAGGTACGTGCTCGCCGTGACACCGGTCGTCAGGTCGTCGACGCCGGGGCCCGAATTTGCGGCCCACCAGTTGTCATTGGCGGTGAGCGAGGCCCCGTTCGGCGAGTCGGTGGCGAGGGTGGAGCCCGGGCTGTTGTCCACGAGCCGGTCACCGGCCAACGAGGACGTGGTCCCACTGACGATGTTGACCGCGCCGCCGACCCCGCTGGCCGAGGCCGAGTTGGAGAGGAAATTGTCGGAGTAGGCGTCCAGGGTCCCGCTCTCCACCAACACGGCGCCCCCACCGGCGGCGATACTGGTACCGCCAGCGGACGAATCCTGCGAAAAGGTCGACCGGGTGAGGGTGGCCGAAACTGTGCCCGGGGGAGAGGAATTATCAATGTAGATGGCACCACCGCCGCCCGACGGGTTGGCCGAACTGTCATTGGAGAAGGTGGACGTCGTGACCGCCAGCGTGTCCGCGTTGCCGTCGGTGGACTCGAAGTCGATGGCACCACCGCTGCTGTTGCCCGCAGAATCGTTGCTGAACGTGCAGCCGGTCACCGAGAGGTCGCCACCCTGCTGGGATATGCCACCACCGGGAGAGTTCTGGGAGGTGCCGACAACGGTGTTGGAGGTGATGGCGTCGTTCGTCAGGTTGGTGCTGTCGCCGCTCCCCCCGGCCGATATGCCTGCCCCGTTATCGAAGGGCGTGGTCGTGGCGCTGGTGGCCCCGCCGGTGACGGTGACGTTGCTGAGACTGAACGTGATCCCGCCTGCTCCCAGGCTGTCGACGGCGAAGACCTGCTGACAGCCGGTCGTACCACCAGCCGTACAGCCGAGGGGCTGTAGCTGTTCGATCGTGGTGTCACCGGGAGAGCCCAGGCCCACGATGGAGATGTTCGACCCGGCCGTGGCTCCGACCGACAGGACCTGGCTGAGGCTGAGCACGTAGGATCCCGGAGTGACGTCGATGGTGCTCGTACCCCCGAGGTTGTCGGCGGCCTCGATGGCTTCGCGCAGGGAGCACACGCCGTCCGGCGTGTCACAGGCGGTGTCCCCCGGGGTGGTCAGGCCCTCGTCAGCCGTGGGGACGACGGTGAAGGTCGTGGTGGCACCGGCCGGTTCGGCCAACCCGCCCACTCCGAGCATTCCGGCCATGCTGGCCGCGGCCAGCGCCGCCCCGGCGTAGCGACCGATGGCGCGCCGGCGAAGCGATCCCCCGATGCTGTCGGCAGGGTGCTTGGTGCGCATTGGCCTCGATCCCTCAACTCTCTGTTCGTGCTCCACGTTCAACTCGTCGTCTCCGATGTCCCGTCCCGCTCGATGAGGCTCAGTTCCGTGCCGGGTAGACCCCCTGCAGGGCGATACAGAAATTGACCACCAGGAGGGGCGGGCGGTTCTCGTGGGCCTGGGAGCCACCCGCCGTACCGATGGCCGCCGGGTTCAGCGCGACGGGACTGGTCGTCTGGTCCGAATAGGACGGCACCGACCCCCTGGCCGCCGCCGCCTCGGCCCAGAACCCACCGGTGGGCTCCGCCGACGTTCCCTTCGCAGCCACCGCCAGCGCGTTGTGGCTGTGGGAGGGCATCTCGGTTGACAGGAGGGTCACCGAGTCCACGCCGCCCTGCTCGCCCAACACATAGTCGGAGAGCCCGGCGCCCTGGCCCTGGTGGATGGGCACCTGACCCTCGAGGTTTGGGAGGGCGAAATTGGACTTGCCATCCCCCCCGTAGAAGGTCCCGAGGAGGGAGAACAGGGCAGTGTTCTGGGCGATGGAGAGTATCTGCCCGTTGCACATGGCCCAGCCTTGGGGCGCGAAGTTGAAGCCGAAGGCGCGGATCTCGCCGACGAAGGGATCTGCCATGATCTCGGGCTCCTTTCGAGCCGGTGCTCAGTTCCGGGAGGGGAAGATCCCCTGCAGGGCGATGCAGTAGTTGATGGTGAGGTAGGGAGAGATGTTGTTATGCGGCTGCCCACCGCCCGCCCCCGAGGTCGAGCCCGGGTCGAGAGTGGTGTCCGGTGTGGCGGTGGACCAGGCCGCGTGGCCGCTGTTCGCCCACAAGGCGCCGGCCGGGGAGATCTGGTCGGCTGTTGCGGCCGCGCTGGCGAACGCCTGGTGCCTATGCGTCGGCATCGTGCCGGCCACGAGCGTCACCGCCTCGACTCCGACGGTGTCGCCCTCGACGTAGGTTTCCGATCCACCAATGTGGATGGGGCTTCGGCTCTGCAGGTTCGGGAGGGCGAAGGTGGTCTGGCCGTTCCCCCCGTACTGCGTACCGAGCAGCGAGAAGAGCGCCGCGTACTGGTTGATCGGGAGGATCTGCCCGTTGCACATGGCCCAGCCTTTGGGCGCGAAGTTGAAGGAGAAGGGCCGGATCTCTCCAAGAAATGGTTCGGTCATGTGGTTCCCTTCGCTCGGTTCTCAGTTCCGGCTCGGGAAGATCCCGAAGAGGGAGATGATGTAGCTGACCACGAGGAAGGGCGAGCGGTTCTCGTGCGGCTGGTTCCCCCCAGTCGAGTTCAGGGCGGCACCGGCCATGGCCACAAGCGCCGCCGGGGAGGCATAGGGGTTGTTCGACCACTGTGCCCACACGTTGTTCGCCGGGGAGTTCACGATCCCGCTCTCGGCCACCGCCTGCGGCGTGTGGGTGTGATCGCCCGACTGGGGCACTGTCACGGTGACCGACTCCACCCCGCCGACTTGCCCGATGACGTAGGGGGAGAGCCCGGCGCCAGTTCCCTGGTGGACCGGCCGGCGGCCACGGAGGTCGGGCAGGGCGAACGTGGCCTGGCCATCGCCGCCGTAGGTGGTCCCGATCAAAGCGAAGAGGGTGTCGTTCTGGGAGATCGGAATGAGCTGTCCGTTGCAAAAGGCCCACCCCGCCGGGGCGAAATCCCCGGCGAACAGGCGGATCTCACCGACGTAGGATTGAGACACGGTCCCTCACGCTCCTTCCGGGCCGAGCAGGCTGAAAGCTGCCTCGAACAGTATCGACTCTTCCTCTTGTCGAACCGGGACCAAGAGGAGGTCGACGGCTCCGAGACCCGGGCGCTCCAGGCGGAAGAGGCCCTGTTCCTTCGGGCCTTCGGGGGGCACCAAGAAGTAGAGCGAAAACAAATTGGTGTGAGGCGCTCCGCCCCGGTCGGCCACCCGCTGTAGCACCGTCAGCACGCGCTGGCCGTCCCCGGCGACCAGTTCGAACTCCTCACCCACATGGGGGGCGAAGAGGGCGCGGCTGAACTGGGTCACCTGCTCCATCAGCCACCGCCTCGGAGAACTGCGAGCGCCCCGGACATGGCCGGCATCAGGGTGGCGCGGGTCGGTTCGGCTTCACGCCCACTGACGCCGTCGTTGCGCGCCGCCGCCAGCGCGGCCACGACGTCGGCCATGTCGGCGGCGGCAGCCCGCAGGCGCTCGTCGGCCTCGGCCCGCTTGCCCGGACCGTCGGGCACGAACCGGAGCGTCGGGGACTTGGCGTCCCAGTGTCCCGCCGACTCCATGAGCGCCAGACGCTCGGCATCAACGGTCACGCCGAAGTGCGAAAGCACGTCGGCCAGGGCGGCGGGCAGTTCTTCATAGTCCACCAGCTTCCCGGCCGCGTCGAGCCCGCCCAGGGCGGCCCGGCAGATGGCCGAGAGGACGGCGCCGGCATAATTCTCGGCGAGCATCGTCACCGCGGTGGCCAGTTTCAAGCCGAAGGCCTCGGTGGGCACGGCGCCTGGGACGACGAAACCGGCCGTCCTGCGCTCGTGGGACACCAGCACCTCGAGAGGGTCGCGGTACACGAACACCCAGGGCGTCTCGGGGAAGGCGCGGCGGAGCAGCGAGAGTTGGGTCGTGTGCCAAGCATCGAACTTCACGAAGAGCCGCCGTTCTCCGTGCCGCGGCCGACCTAGCACGCCAATAACGGCCCGCAGCCAGGCGACCGCCAGTTCCTCGCTGACTCCGCAGGTGAAGAGGGTCCGCAGGACTCCGTCGACAGCGGGTGGTTCGGAGAGCACGAGGTTCTCGGGATCGGCAGCCAACATCTGTGAGAGCAGCGTCGAGCCGCAGCGCGACATGTGCAGCACGAAGCCGGACGGCGCCAGGCCCGGGGCGTCAGCAGCCTCCGCCACCAGCTCATCGATCGAACCCATCCGACGGACCGGCCGACCCGGGCTCCGGCTCCCTTTGGCCTCGACCCGTTGGAACGCCTGCACGAAGAAGGGGTCGACCAGGCGCTCCTGGCCGGCGTCGAACCAGTCCACGAGGGCGCAGGGTCGGCGGGGCTGGATGTGGATCGGCAGCCAATGCTCGGGCCGCCACTCCATCTCGATGTCGAGTCCCTCGTCAAAACCGGGGCACTCGGTCCCGGACCGTCGAAGTGGCAGGAACCCCAGTCGCCGATAGAGGGCTTCGGCTCCGCCGCCGGGCCGCACGTGCAGCCGGACCACCGCACCGAGACGGTCCGCCTCATCTTGGAGGTCCCGCAGGAGCATGGTGCCGATGCCCCGGCCCCGATACTCGGGGAGCATCGAGACGTCCACCACCCGGAGGATCCCGCCGCCCCGGTTGACGCTGAGGCGCCCGGCGGGCGCGTCGGCGACGAGCACCACGTTGTAGTCGGCGGCCGGAAAGCCCCGGGCATAGTCGGCCTGCTGGGCCCGGAACTGCAGATCGAGCAGGGGCCCCAATTGCGCGGCATCCAGCTGTGGCGCGCCCGTCAGATCGCCCCGGGTCGATCGGTAGAGCCGGCGCAGAAAGGGCTCGTCGACCTCCGTCACCGGTCGCAATACCGCGTGGAGGCGACCGCCGCCGCCGCCGCCACTGTTCGCTGTTGGGGACGAGTGCTCCATGGGCTCAGTAGCGGTTGACGACCGCTTCGTAGCGCCGATCCGCTCCGCGTTGGCCCACAGCCGAAACGAACATGCCGAACGTGCCCAGTGCCGGGTGCGCCATCGAGTAGGTGCCGCTCTCGACAGCGCCCTTGGCGGGAACCGAGAAGAGCAACGAGAAGCACTCCCCCTTTTCGGTCCGGGCGGTCTTATGAGGCTTAACGGCGGTGAGCACTACGTCCTGGGTCCCATTGGCCGTCCGCAAGGTGAACGTCGAACCCACCAGCGGCTGGAATGTCTCCCGCCGAAGCTCCTGTGCGCCCGGCTGGGGGACTCGAAGGTTCCGCCTGACCCCGGCGGCGCTGGCTGGGCCACTACTGGCGTCAAGAACGGCTGTACCTACGGCCACACTGGCCACAGCGAGCGCGCCGAGGCCACCCATCTTCAGGACGTCCCGCCGACTGGTCCGACCGGTCCTTTCCATGGCGCCCCCTAAGGCTCCGCTCCACCGGCACCGCCTCCAGCACCGCTGCGGCCGCCGACCCTCGTGTTCGGCCCCTTTTCTAGCCGACCATGGGAAGCGGTGCTGGGACTGAGTCGCACCTGAGCTGGTGGTCTCGGGGTGTCATCGCACGAAGGGCCACGTCGTATTATAATCAATCCGATATACTGTCCGTGTGGATCCGGCAATGCTCATCAAGGCCCTTCGGCATCGCAAGGGGCTGACCCAGGTTGAGCTGGCGCGGCGAGCGGGCACCTCCCAACCAGTCATCTCGGCCTACGAGCACGCACACCGCGATCCGACCTACGAGACGCTGCGCAAGCTGGTGGAGGCGGCAGGTGAGCGCTTGGAGCTCGACGCGGTGCAGCCCCGGTCCGATCTCCCACCGCCGGCCGACGAGCTTGAGCACGCCCGTCGCCTGCTCGACGTGCTGTCGTTGGCCGACGCCATCCCCACCCGTCGGTGCAGCGCAGTGCTCGCTGCGCCGCGGCTCGTCTCGACGTGAGGGCGCTCACGCTCGCACAGCGGGTGCTCGAGATCGAGGCTGCCCTGTCCGGTGTTCCCCACGCATTCGGGGGCGCCTTGGCGCTGGCCTACTACGCAGAACCCCGAGCCACGATTGACATCGACCTCAACGTCTTCGTCCCACCCGAGCGATTCTCCGAAGTCGCTACGCCCCTTGCCCAGCTCGGTGCCGCCGTGGACAACCCCACGACTGCGGCGCTCGTTAGCTCCGATGGCCAAGCGCGTGTGATGTGGGATGCGACACCTATTGATCTGTTCTTCTCCTACGACCCGTTCCACGAAGCAGCCGGTGCAGCGCGCAAACTCGTGCCGTTTGGCGGTGCGACCATCTCAATCCTTGCGGCCGAGCATCTCATCGTGTGCAAGGTGGTGTTCAACCGCCTGAAGGACTGGGTCGACATCGACTCCATACTTGTGAATGACGCAGAGCTAGACGTGGCCGAAGTCCTCCGCTGGGTTGCGCGCATCGCCGGTGATGAAGATCAACGCTACAACCGAATCGCCGCGGTCCTGACCCGGCGCTGAGTGGGACGTGCGGATCCGTGTCGGCTAAGGGTCACGCGAACCGCTGGTGAAGGGTTCTCGGAAGGAAACTCAGAGGCGCGCTCTTAACTTGGTGAATACTGGTGGTTCTCGATTGCCGTTCCACCCACGCGCAGCTGCTCGTGACGGGCTCGCCGATATCGCTCAGCCAGCCGGCTACTTGGCAAATGGTTTCGCGCAATTACACCGAAGGTCTTGGCGGTTGCCGCGCTTCTGCACAGGTCCTCCCTGGAGCTCGTGAGGGCTTGCTCTTCCCTCGTCTTTCAAGCAGTCGGGTGGGCAGTGATAAGTCGAAAACGCGGGGCCTACCGCCCCGCGACCCACATCACCGCACGTCAACGGGCTAAGAGCGCGGAGGCGGTTCCATCTGGTTCCGTGACTCGTCAGTCAGGACCGGCGGTGAGGCTTCTCCGCATACCGCCGGTGATGGCGCATCGACCCCGCGCTCTGCTTCCTCGTGACTGCCGGATCCCTCCGCCTCGGTCGATCGGTAGGATCAGAAATGACTCCCCTCTGTATAGACGGAGGATCTGATGACCACATTGATGGCAGTGGAGCCGGTGGGCGACGATGGGACCACCGATCAGGTCGCCAACGACGACAGGCGGTGGTGGATCCTCGCCGTGCTGGGGATCGCCCAGTTGATGGTCATTCTCGACAGCACCATCGTGAATATCGCCCTGCCCACTGCCCAGCACGATCTGCATTTCTCCAACGCCGACCGACAGTGGATCGTCACGGCTTACTCCCTTGCCTTCGGCAGCCTGCTCCTCCTCGGGGGCCGGATCGGCGACGTGGTGGGACGCAAGCGAGCCCTCATCATCGGATTGGTCGGATTCGCTTTGGCCTCGGCCATCGGCGGGACCTCGGTCGACTTCGCGATGCTTGTCATCGCCCGAACGGTGCAGGGAGCGTTCGGTGCCCTGCTCGCCCCCTCGGTGCTGGCCCTCTTGACCACCACGTTCAATGATCCGGGGGAGCGTGGGAGGGCGTTCGGGATCTACGGCGCCATCGCCGGCGCTGGGGGCGCGCTGGGACTCCTCCTCGGCGGCATCCTCACCTCCTACGCGTCGTGGCGGTGGACCCTCTTCGTCAATCTCGCGTTCGCCTTCACCGCCACCGTCGGCGCCCTGCTCTGGTTGAAGAACGACGAGGGCGCTGACCACGACCCGTTGGATCTGCCCGGGCTCGTCCTCGTAGCCGGTGGGCTGTTCTCGCTCGTCTTCGGCTTCTCTCACGCCGAGACGACGGCGTGGAGCAATCCCCTCACCATCGGGTTCCTCGTCATCGGGGTGGTCCTCTTGGCCGCATTCGCCTATTTCGAGACGAGGGCCAAATACCCGCTGCTCCCGCCCCGGGTTGTGCTCAACCGAACAAGGGGCGGATCCATGTTGGCCATGCTGTTTGCCAGCGTCGGAATTTTCGGTGTCTTCTTATTCCTCACCTATTACCTCCAGGGCACTTTGGGGTTCAACCCGGTGAAGACCGGCGTCGCATTCCTCCCCCTGGTGGCCGCCTTGGCCACCATGGCTCAGGTATCCAACCGCATCCTCCTGCCGAGGTTCGGGCCCAAGCCGATCGTGCCCATTGGCTTGCTCATGTCCGCTGCGGCGCTGTTCGGGCTCCATCTCGTCGGATTGCACTCTTCGTACGTCAGCCACGTGCTTCCGTATCTCATCGTGTTGGGTTTCGGGTTCGGCCTGAGCGTCGCCCCCTCGTTCAGCACCGGCACCCTCGGTCTGGCGCCCCAAGACGCCGGCGTGGGATCGGCCACCCTCAACACGGCCCAACAAGTGGGGGGATCCATCGGCACGGCGCTGCTCAACACACTTGCCGCCGGTGCTGCCGCTGCCTACTTGGTGGGTCGGGCGGTGAACCCGGCCAGCCTCGAGGCGGCCGCCCTACACAGTTACACGACGGCGTTCCTATGGTCGTCCTTGATCTTCGTGGCCGGTGCGGTCGTCGCCGGGCTGGTGCTCAAGCGGGGCGGTCTGACGTCTCTCGCGCCCGAATATCGGATTACGACGGCGGCCGACACTGAAGTCGACGAAGACCCTCGACGCGAAGTGTGCCGCGTACGAGTGTCTTGCCGGTGAGTTCGCAGGGCAGTCCTTCCGATCCTACCTCTAAAACCGCCGCTGACCTGGTGGTCTTGGGGTGTCATTATACGAACACCCCCGTATCGGTAAAAGACCAGGTCACAGCCGTAGTCGACGGCGACGCTATCCATCTAGCGGGGTCCAACACAGTCCTGCGAACCGGCGATGGTGACCGGTAGATCGGGCGGCCAGCGGTTCGAGTCCTCGCAAGTGGAGGTGGTGCCTCCGATGCCTCATGACCAGCTCTAGCGCGCAAGTCATCCGACAACTCATCCCACGGCACGACCCATTCTCCGACGATCGGCGCCTTCGCATAGTGGACATACCTAGGATTGACCGGTCGAGGGAAGCCCTGCTGCATCAGGGTTCGTCATTCTCAGGTTTGGGCTTTCTACGGAGATACACCTCCGGCATGGCTACGACGCGAATCCCCTCTGCCGTGGCTCTCAGGGTTATGCCCGTGTCATCGCTCACCAAGGTCACGAACGTGACTCCTTGGCCCCCGGATTGCAGCTCCCGGCAGGTGTCAAGAATCTCCTGATCGGCGTCGAGTGTCCGTCGGCGAGGCCCGTCGTCAACGGGTACCTCAATCGTGACCTTCTCCCGGAGGGGCGTCGGACCGCCCGCCGAGGGAGCAAGCTGGGTTCGCAACTGGCTCAGGAGACGCCGGGCTCTGTCGGCCAGGTTGTCACGGGCGGTGTACTTCTTCTCGTCCAGCTCCTCCACGACCCGGAGCGGGATGACTAGTCGAACCTCGGGTGTACCGACGATGGCGGGCCAGTCCACTTGGTCGGGCGGCTGGAAGTGAAGGAGGACGTTAGTATCGAGCACCGTCAGATGACCTGGAGCCGCCGCCAGGCGATCGGACAGTTGTTTCAGGCGATCCGCCAGCTCCTCCAACCAGGCAGCTTGGAAGGTGGCTTCATTGTTGATGAGCTCGATCGCCCGGGGACTCTCCTGGGTCAGGCCGTAGATCTGCCAATGGCGCTCGCCGTAGAGACGCTCCCAGGTTGACGGGTCAATGAAGATGTTGCGCAGCTGGCTCTCGGCAGTACCTACCCAAGCCAGAAAGCTGTTCTGGTGAATCGGTACGGACTGGCCAGCAGAGCTGCCCACGAGATTCCGACCGTGGGTGGCGGTCTCACACAGGCGTCGCTGAGCGTCGGCAAGCTGGGTTCCATCTTTCAGGCGAGGGATCACCCCCGTGAAGCTACGACCGGGGTGTGACCACCCTGGCAAGGGGCGGACCTCAGCCCTTAGCCCGACGAACCAGAGGGCGACGATTCATCCGTTTGACCTGGAGTAACGCGTCTCCATGTGAAACTCTTGGGATGGCTTCCGTCGATCGCCAACAGCCGACCCGGACCGATCCGACGGACAAGGAACTCACCGAATGGGCTGATGCGCTTTTGGCGGAGATCGATGGAACTCTCTCGGCCGACGCCTGGGCGATCATCGACAGGGCCAGTGACCACCGTATCCATCGGCTCTACGACGCTGCCAGTCTGCGTCACTGTGCCGCTTTACTCGCGGAGATCGAAGCCGTGGCAAAGGCCGGCCAAGAGCTGGCAACTCGTGTGCTCATCAGGACGCACATTGAGGCATTCCTGTTCGCCCTCTACATCCACTTCGGTGGCATCGACGCGGTGACGAAGATCGCACAGGACACCCTCTCCTCCCTCGCGGCGACCCACAACGACTTCGTGGCGTGGGACGAATGGGTGGAAAAGGAGAAGGTGCGCACGGCGGAAGCCCGCGACAAGATCCGACGCAACAACGAAGCCAACTCGAAATGGAACGCCGAGCATCCTGAAGAACCTCCCCGTCCCATCTTCGAGGAACCGTACGTACCGCAGCTTTCTACGACTGGCGTCGACCTCAGCGACGCGATCGCAGATTTCGGAGAGCTTGAGGCGGAGGCCCTTCCGGTGAGGACCGTCGTCGATGCACTGACCAAGTGGGGACCCGAGAAGGGATTCGGGCGAGAGAGCTTTACGCCGATGTACCACATATATCGAGTGCTCTCCGGTGGATCGCTACATCCCACCCTTAACGTCTTGGATGCCTACTTCCTTCCGGGCGGATTCGTTCGCACACTGCCGGTTCAGCTAGGCCCGTCAATGCTCAAAGACGCTCGGGTGACTGCGCTCTACAGCACGGCCTTCCTTGCTGGTTGGGTACTGGGAGACGCGGGCTCGACCACGACCGTCTCCAGTTTCCTACGCAACCGGCTCGAGCCAGATCCGAGCGGCGGTCGGGGTTGGGCTCCCGGCCTCTAGGCGAACCGAACGACAGCTACCTGCCTAGTCACGTCCGCTCCCGCACTTGCGCCAGCGACTTTCGCTGCTCGACCTGCATGTTCCCTGACTCCCAGAGTGACTGTGCAATCACCTGTCGCCGCCTCGACCTGTTCGCCCGAGACGCCGGGCACAATGGATGGCATGCCGAATCCGGAACTGGTCAGCGCTGCGGACGTGGATCAGTGGGCAGGGTCACTCGCTGCTCGTTCGACCCTTCCCCGTCTCGTTCGCCGGCTCATCCTGGCCAACACCTCGGTGACGAAGGTGGCCATGCGAGCGGGCGAGGGCACGGGAATCCCCGGATGGGACGGCCTTGTCGAGGCAAGCGTCGGGGATGCCCATGTTCCCAAGGGCGTTTCTCGCTGGGAGATGAGCTCTGGGGAAGACCCACAGGACAAGGCACAGGAGAACTATCGAAAGCGAACCGCCAACCCGCAGGACGTCGACCCTGCCTTGACGACCTTCGTCTTTGTCACACCTCGGATCTGGAGGGAACGTGACGACTGGGTCCAACGACGGAAGGCCGATGCCCGGTGGGCCGACATTCGTGCATACGACGCCGACGACCTTGAGACATGGCTGGAGCGGACTCCCAGCGTTCATATCTGGATGTCCGAACTCCTCGGCAGGGATCCGCGAGACGTCAAGACGATCGACTCCTGGTGGGATACCTGGGCAAATCAAACGGCTCCGGCACTCCCCGCCGCCTTCATTCTGGCGGGTCGGGCGGATGTGCCGACGGGCATCGACCAGGCCCTGAACGGACCTCCCACGATGACGCCGGTCATCGCTCAGTCCCGCGACGAGGCAACCGCCTGCACCGTCGCCGCACTGCTGGAATTGTCCGGAGACCAAGAGAGCCTCGCCGCCCGAGCCCTCGTGGTCTCAGGGATCAGCGCCTGGGACCGGATCATCGATTCGCCAACTCCGTTGATTCTGATTCCGATCGTCGACGACGTTGATATCCCCACCGCGGTTCGCAAGGGCCACCACGTGTTCGCACCCTTGACCGAGCGGATGCAACCCCGGGGATCCGGGATTTCCGCCGCACCCTTGGACCCAGAAGCAGCCGTGGAAGCGTTGGTACAGGTGGGCGTTTCTCAGGATGACGCACGACGGTACGCACGGCAGGGGAGACGGAGCATGCTTTCCCTTCGCCGCACCATCGCCGCCAGCCCTCTGACGCGCAGACCTGACTGGTCCCGGCCCCCGAGTGGCAGCCGTCTCGTCTCACTCATGCTCGCCGGATCATGGATGGCCGACCACGATGGTGACAAGACAGCCATCGAAGCGCTGACCGGCCGCGAGTACCCGGATATCGAGACCGATTTGGCGGCGTGGTCAGCGGAAGAGGACGCACCGATCCGGCGCTCCGGCCGTCAGTGGCAGATCGTCGCCAAGGACGATGCCTGGGATCTTGTCTCGGCACTCATCACGCAGACAGACATCGACCGCTTCCTCTCGACCGCGACGTCCGTCCTGCGCGAACACAATCCCGCTCTCGACCTTGAACCCGATAAACGGTTCATGGCCAGCGTGTTGGGTGCGGAGCGGGCATGTTCCAACGTTCTCCGCGAGGCGCTTGCGGATTCGGCCGCTTTCCTGGCTGGGTATGTCGCCGAGGTCCCATTGCAACCCGGAGGCACAGGGCAACAGCTCGCTGCCCGCCTCGTGTACCAGGTCCTCGATGGCGCCAATGGGGATCCGACCTCCAGGTTGTGGCCATCGCTTGCAGACGTCCTGCCGCTGCTCGCAGAGGCGGCCCCGGATGTCTTTCTCGATGCAGTCGAGACTGGGCTCTCCGGCGACCCCCCGCCGCTAATGGCGTTCTTCCCCGACGAACCCACCTCCATCTTCGGAAGTACTTCGACGCACGTGGGCTTGATCTGGGCTCTTCAGAACCTGTGCTGGTCACCCGATTACCTCAGTCGTGCGGCATCGGACCTCGCCCGGCTGACACCCTTTGACCAGGGCAATCGGAGTGGCCCACATCCTGCAGAAGCGCTCGCACAAGCAGTGAACCTGTTCCTCCCGCAAACCTCTGCACCACTAGAGCGGCGCCTTGCCGTCATCGATGGATTGCGTCGCCGACATGCCGACGCCGCCTGGATTCTGATGCGGACGCTCCTGCCGGCGAACTTCGGCATCCTGCAATACGGCCACACCCCTCGCTGGAGAACGTGGCACCATGGCGTCTCGAATCAGATCAACCATTCCGACATTGCGAACGGCATCCCCGAGATAATCACGCGGATGCTCGACGACGTCGTCGCAACACCCCATCGGTGGACGCAGCTCGTCGAGCACATCCCCGACCTTCCGGTTGCAGAGCGAGATCGCGTTCTCGCCGCCCTCGAGGCGCTGAATCCCTCAGAGTTCGATCCGGAGGACGGCACCGCCACTTGGCACGCGATCGTTGCTCTTGTCGAGAAGCATCGGCGGTTTCCCTCCGCCCAATGGTCGATGCCGGCCACGATCACGGATCGCATCGACGCAGTCGCACAACGTTTCACGCCCGAATATGCCGTCGATCGATATGTCGATCTCTTCGACCACCACCCCTACCTTGCCGACGTCGACATGGACGACTACCCCGCCTACAACGAGGCTCTGGAAGGGGCACGCCGTGATGCCGTCGTTGATCTTGCTGGCACGAGTGGTCTCGATTCCGTTCTGGCTCTCGGACGCCAGGTAGCTCTCCCGTATTTCGTCGGATACGCACTCGCTGACACCGACCGGACCGACCTAGAGGATCCGGTCCTGTCTCACCTCGGTGAAGACGGCCCTGAAGGACGAGTCGCCGTCGGATTTGCGGCCGGCCGAGTCGACCAAGAACACCTTGACTGGATCAAGGCACAGCTCGACCACCGGGAGAAATGGACACCCGCACAGCGAGCCACTCTCCTGCTGACTCCACCACGTACCAGCAGGGCGGTGCTGGACCTCCTTGCTGCCGAGGATCCCGACGTCGGTGTGGAGTTCTGGAAGAGAGTCGACCCCCGCTTCTCGGAGATGGATGCCCGCGCCGACATCGCTCGTGCGCTGCTCGATCGTGATCGACCATGGCTCGCCGTCGATGTCTTGGCGGGACTCGCCGTTCATGGTGGTCCCACACCGCCCGGACTCAACGTTGAACTGGCTCAGTCTGCTCTCCTCGCGGCTGGCCTCGGATCCTCGGAAGAGATCGGCCAGATATCGATGCTTGCCTGGGAGGCAGGCCAGCTCCTGGACTATTTGGAGCGATCGGACGCCGATCCCGTCGCTCGTGCACGCATCGAATTCCTTCTGCTGCCCCTTCTCCAGCACACCCGCCCCGCCCAGGCCCTGTCGAGCGCCCTTCAAAACGATCCCGCCCTCTTCGTGGAACTGGTCACCTATGTCAGTGGGCCCGAGGGCGAGCCGCCGGAAGAGGCATCGGAACAGAGGCAGGCCATTGCCACGTACGGCTATAACGCTCTTCTCGCATGGCGAACACCGCCCGGCCTCACTGAAGCTGGGACCATCGACGAGGCAGCGTTGAAAACTTGGGTGACAGAAGCTCGGCGTCAGCTGGCTGACGCGAAGCGTGCGGAGATTGGCGACGGTCTGATCGGCCAGGTACTTGCCCACCTTCCTCCTGACCCCGACGGGCTGTGGCCCTCCCGACCGGTACGCGATCTGATCGAGGACCTGGCCTCCTCACGACTCGAATCCGGATTGCAGAATGGCAAGGTCAACAGCCGAGGGGTTCAGAGTCGGGATATCAGGGCTGGCGGAGACCCCGAGCGAAGCCTCGTCAAGACCTATCGGGGCTGGGCGACCCGCGTGGCTGACGCGCACCCTCGAACTGCCGCCATGCTCCGACGTATCGCAGATAACTACAGCGAATGGGCACGCCGTGAGGACGACCAGTCCTCCCACTTCCTGGACCAGGGATGATGCGCCTGGTCGGATATTGCGCCTCCGATTGGATCAGCTACCGCGACCATCGCCGTCTGGGATCGGAGAACCCACGACTGCTGGCGATATCAGCGAGATAGATGCCGATCCGGTAGGCGCTCACAGCCGGCATAAGTCAAGTGAGGAGATGCCCAGGCCTGCATGACACTTCAGAGATGGGGCTGCGAAGCGTTGAGTCGCCTCTCCCGACGAGTCAGGAAGGACGGGGCGCCGGAAGCTGCCTCTTGCATCCACAGGGTGTGCCAGAAATCGAGCAATGCAAACGTCGCGTGGTCCTCCTTCCGCGGCGCCTCGCTGAGCGGTAAACCGGCCCAATGCGGAACCGGCTGCTCGCTACACAGGACGGATCGGCCTGCGGGCATCCCGAACTCTGACCCCTTCTCCAACGTATTTGCTGCTACGTCAGCCTCGTAGTATGCGAACTTCAGCGCGATGTCGTCGTTGACCTGGTCGGGCGTCTCGAAGAACGGCACGAACGCGCACTGGTTCGTGAAGGTAAACCCAAACAGGATCGAACCTTTCGTGACGTCGGTGAGGCTGCCGCAGACAACACGAAGGTCCCCGCCCGGACGCCGCCTGGTCATCCATGCAAGCGCAGCGATCTGGTCGTCGGGCTCCTCAGGGTGGAGGCGCGACGACACGCCCGGCTGATGGCGCAGCGGGAAGCCAGTCCACTCTCCGTTGGCTTGGCGATGAACAAGGTCGGGGCACACTTCGGCGAAGAAGCGCGCAGCATCGAGCAGCGTGCCGACGACCTCCCGGCCCTGAAGGTTGTGTTCGTAGGTGGGCTTTAAAGCCTTGGTGTTCGACGTCAGGCGTCCATGCACGGACAATGGGACCTCCTCCCACGTCGCGTACGTTCGGAATTCGAGTCCCGCGCCACCGAAGATCGCCGCGGACTGCGGACGAACGGGATCGATGTGCTGCGTGACGTGCCTCACGTACTCAAATCCCTGGATGATTCCTGCCCGCGAGTCCACTGGTGGCTCGAAGATGGCGCAGTACTCGGCGGCTCTGCTCGTCTGTTTTCGAAGCAGTTCGTTGAGCACCTGTACGAAGCCGATGGAGCTTCGTACAGGCGTGGCGAGTACCTCGGCCTCCACGCCGAAGCCCTCGCTGCACCGGTAATAGTTGCCGATGGACACCTGCAGGTCACGCATCGCCGATCGAAGCGTCGCCAACTGGCCAGGGGGCAGCGTAAGTGGCTGAGACAAAGGTGGCACCAGGATGACCCTAGGTGAGCAACCCAGTCCCATGAGTCCAGCCGGGAGGTATCTTTGGCCTAGAGGAGCGCCAGAACGGCCCGCTCGGACATGGAAGGCCGTGGCGTGGGATCGACGATCAGCTGGTTGGATCACTCAGAGGAAGACCAGCGAATGGTCCGGGAAATGCTCCGGCTCACTCGTCGTCCCGGTCGACCCGGACCGGCCCATGCGCCTGGCCCGCTTCACTGGCAACGCGACACGAGTTCGAGGCCGGCTGTCAAACCACCCACACCGCTGCCCGAACGGCGTTGATCGCCGTCACCGATCAACCCGCCTCGCTCGGCCGGCTCTACGCAGGCCCTGCTAAAAGACCATCCCCAGCTTTGACCCACAGCACGAATGGCAAACGACCTCGCTCCCGCCTCCCGGCACAGCGGTTCGCTCGAACCACTCGGGCGGATTGAGTTCGTTGCAGTAGTAGCAACGGCGAAACGTTCTCAGGCGATTTCGGCGGATGCGTTTGACGGCGGGCAACGCATCTGCTCGGGTCTTCGCCTCCACGATTTTGGAGACGTGCAGCTTTGGCCACGCCGGACCGTTCCACTGGACGCCGGGCCTTCCAACTAGCAGCCGGCTGTCTTCGGTGTAACCGACAAGCACCTCGATCGGATCGCCGTAGGAACACCAGGTTTGACCGGGCTCAGCGCCCGCCAAGTGTTCGAGGAGTTGACCTTCACCGCTGAACCGTTCGAGCCAGGTGAGATAGTCCTCGGCCTGCTCGTCGTCTTCGTCTGTCACGGAAGATGACACTACGATGGGGGTGAAATGCTTGTCTCGGGAAACTCGACGTAGTTCTCACCGGAGATTTTCGCCTCCCCGTCCCATCGGTATGCAACAAGGGGACCACCCTTCACGGCGCTGAAATCGACGCAGACAGTGTTGGACGTCCAGTCTTGTCCCTCTTCGGGCTCCCACTTTCGCCAGTAGTGACCGTAGAAGGCGGGCTTCGCATCCTTGTAGTCGTAATCAGCCTCGTCTTGGCAATCGATGCTGGGAAGCGGCGGGTAGGGAGAACCTCCTGATGTCTTGGCACCCGGCGGGATCTCGGCCAGCTCCTGCAGAGTCGTCCCGTTGGCGTTCCACCAGCGAATCCGTGCCTGGCTTCTGACGTGATCGTCTTTGTCCTTGAAGTTTGGTTGCTTGTACTTGGTGAGACTCAGCTCGGGACCCTTGAGCAGCACCTCAATCGCCTCATGCTCGGCGGTCCCCTTCTGGTTTGCCCTGATGACGAACTCAGTCGGCATCGGCGTGCCAGAGGCAATCCACTGATTGACCTTCTCGATCTGTTCGTCGTTCCAGCAGGCGTGGACGACCCGGAACCCGCCAAGATCGAGATGGATCGGCATGGTCTTGAACCACTCGATCCATTGTGCGTAGTGACCAGCGAAGAGCTGCACCTGGTCCATGAACTCTTTGTGCTGCTTCCGGTTCTTGTCGCTATGCGACCGCATGAACTCGCCGGGGATCTCGGGATTGGGCGTGGCAAACGAGATGGCGTTGAATTCGTGATTCCCCATCACGGTCTGAGCGCTGCCCGACTCGATCATCGCTCGGACGAGTACGAGAGTTTCGATCTGCTGGTCGCCTCGGTCGATGAGATCGCCGACGAAGATCGCCTGACGCCCCGGGTGCCGGTAGACACCATCTCGCTTCTCGTAGCCCAGCCTCTTGAGGAGGCCTTCGAGCTTGTCGGCGCAGCCGTGGACATCGCCGATTACGTCGTAGCCACCCATGTGCTCTCCTCGGCGCTCAGCCGTTGTCCGACATGATCTTGGCGTACTCGTCGTAGGCGGCGTGGAGGGTCTTGAAGTCCCGCTCTCGGCCGGCGTCGGTTGTCTGCGAAATCAGTTCCACCGCTTCCTCGTGGGACGCCCAGGTAATGTTCCACGTTTCCTTGTTGCGCTCCACAGCGGTGGAGTCGACCTGACGCTCGGTGTCGTAGGCCAAATAGAACTTGTTGGCCGACCCCACGGAACCTCCCCGGAAGGTCTGTGGGATGTGCCCGATTATCACGGGTTTGTAGCCGGTTTCCTCCAGCGTTTCTCGGAGCGCGGTGTCGACAGGGTGCTCACCTTTGTTGGGCCGGCCTTTGGAGAACGTCCAGACATACCCTCCGAAGTGGTTGGCCGGCTCTCGGAGCAGCACCTGGCCCTCGTCGTTGAATACCACAAGGCCGTACCGGGAGTTCTTGTCTTCCTCCCAGATCCCGTCGCGCTGGAGATCCCGGCCTCGGTACTCATCGGTCCTGCTGACCGGCCGTGTGCGGTGGTCATCGACGACAAAGGGTTTCTCCGTTTCGAGGACCCTCTGCGGCGGCTTGCGTACCGAGTTCTGCTTGATCTTGCGGCAGTCGCTCCAGACGTTGCCGTAAACGTGGGCTCGCTCGCTACTGTGCCGGACTGCCACGGCGCTCTTGAAGTTGTCGTAATCGATGGCCATGGCGATCTTCGTCAGGCAATCGGCAAATTCCTTGTGCGTAGTAAACGCCCGCACCGGGTAATCACGTCCGGGAATGTGGACGTTCTCGCCGAGCGTCGGGAAATACGAAGACCGGAGCCGATCGAGATCGTCATCGCATCGGGCACGAACCTGGAGCGGATGACCGAACTCGTCGGCCGTCACGACGCTGTAGAAACCGTCCGGGGTAAATAGCCACATTTGAGCTCGTCCTTTGCCTTGTCCTCGCCCCACGGTACACACGGGCTGTATCCATAGCTTCTGCCTGCCCTTCAGCCAGAAGGCACCGAACCGTTCGGTCAGCCAGTCACCGGCGGGTGAACCCGAGGTATGCCCCGTAGGCGGCGACCAGCTCGCTCCGCGGGCACTACGGGCCCCCAGCCACGCCTGCCAATCGATCCCCGTGGCGTGGATGAGACGCACCAACGCGGTCGTGGCGTTGTACACGGCAGATTCGAGGACGCCGGCCAAGGCGAGCTCCTCCACGCCGCGGTTAGCGTGCACTGTGGAGCCGGGATAGCCAGGGGCGACGAGGAAGGCGGAGTAGGACAGAGCACAGTCGCCGGTTCAAGACGGAGTCAATCACGACAACGACCGCTCTAGGCTGTGGTTATGGACGACACCTGGATGAAGAGAGATCTTCCAGTCCTCACGGCTCTCGTCGAGCGGTTCGACGACCCAGCGGTCGACCAAGTGAGGCCGCCAGAGGTGGGAGTTCTTACGGGACTGGATGATGCCGCGGTACTACGTGCACTCACCGCACTCTGCGAGGCCCGCCCCGCTTACCTCGAGTGCATCACTGTGGGCGAAGAGCGGGGTCCGGCGATCATCACTGGTGTCACCGCGCATGCTCGACAGGCCACCGGAGCATGGCCAACGGCAGAGTCTCTGGTGGATCAGCTCATACACGCGCTCGCTGGCGCTGCCGAGCGAGAGCAGGATCCCGAGCGCCGCTCGAAGCTCCAACAGACGGCGCTCTGGCTCGGGGGGGCATTACGCGACGTTGCCATTCAGGTTGCCGGCACCGTCGTGGCACATCACGTTGGGTGAGCGATCCGATGCTCACATGGGGAGTCGGAGGTCGCTTCAGCGGCGCCGGGGACCGAGCCCGATGGCGCGGACGAACGTGTTGATCTGGCGGTTTCCGGCGCGGTAGATGACCCGACGAGCTTGGCGTTCCACCTCGCCTTCGGCGCCACCTGAAAGCCCGGCGCGTCTATAACCGTGCTCGAAGGACTCGACGTTCCCGAGGTCCCGGGCGAAGCGATAGAGCTGTGACCTGGTCGTACTCATGAGGGCAACTCTTCCTTGGCCCGGCGATCGGCCAGGATCACGGTCTCCACGATCGCCCGGAGCTCGTCCGGATCCTCGGTGGCCTCCATGCGAGTCAACATCTCAGGCGGTACCGGGGCACAGCCCATGCCGGCATCCTCGTGGCCCCGGCGCCAGGCCAGCCAGGCCTCGCCACCCGGATCCGCCCCGTCTTCCTCCACGGCATTGATGAGGGCCACCAGCTCGACCATCCCCTCTACCGTCACGTCGTACTCAATGACCAGCACTTTCAGCCTCCATAGCCGACGGAACTGAGTCGACGCGAAAACAACCGTAGCTGCCGTGATGTTGGTTCGGCATTGACGGCGCCCCTCGGTGGAGTCTGATGCACACGCGAGTCGGTCACAGCTCCGTGCGAGGATGCAAACACCCAATGTGAGCTCGAAGAGGAGCTGAATGTACCTCCAAGATGGTCAGCTCGTCGTCAGCCCTAGCGACCTTGTCGGCTACCTCTCGTGCCCCCACTTGACCGAACTCTCTCTGATGGTGGTACAAGGCAATCTCGCAAAGCCCCACGCAGAGGACCCGGATCTGGCGATCGTCCAGCGCCGTGGCCTCGAACATGAGGCAGCGCACCTTGCCGAGCTTGATGCAGGGGGACTCGTCATCGAGTCCATCGATGTTGACGCGGACCTCCGGACCCGCGTCGATCAAACGATCGACGCCCTCGCTGCCGGTGTCGAGGTGGTATATCAGGCGGCGTTCTTCGACACCGACGGGTCGGGTCCATCGTGGATTGGGTATGCCGACTTTCTCACCAAAGTGGCTCTACCAAGCCGCCTCGGTGACTACTCGTACGAACCCGAGGATACGAAGCTCGCCCGCCGTGTTCGGCCCTCGGCCGTGCTGCAACTGTGCGCGTATGCCGAGCAGCTTGCCCGAGTCCAGGGCTGCGCACCTGAATTCATCCACGTCGTCCTTGGCGGCCAGCGCCGTGTGTCGCTCCGACTGGCGGAGTTCGGTGCCTATTTTCGGACAGTCAAGATGCGATTCGAGCAAGCGCTGTCGAATGACAGGGCCACCTACCCGATTCCCGTTGAGCACTGCTCCGTCTGCGTCTGGCGGCCGAGGTGCGACGAACAGCGCAGTGCAGATGACCACCTGTCACTGGTGCCGGGGCTATCGAGCGAACAGGCGCGCAAGCTCTCCGAGCACAGTGGAATCACGACCGTTGCAGCGCTGGCAGCCCTCTCGGGTGGCGCGGTGCCAGGCATGGCGGCAGCGACGATTGAGAAGCTCTCCCGCCAGGCACGACTGCTTGTTACTGCGCGTACGTCCTCGGCCGCGATCCCCCCCTATGAGATGCTTCAGACAGCGGAACCCGGGATCGGCCTCGGCGCACTGCCCGACCCCGATCCAGGTGACCTGTACTTCGATATCGAGGGCGATCCTTATGTTGGTGAGGGCGGCATCGAGTACCTCCTCGGGGTGGGATGGATCGCTTCGGACGGCCAGTTCGCGTACCAAGCGTTCTGGGGCCACGATGAAGCCGGAGAGAAGGCGGCCTTCGAGGCCTTTATTGACTTTGTGACCGAGCGGCTTGCGGTAGCTCCGCACCTCCACGTCTATCACTATGCCTCCTACGAACCGACCGCTCTCGGGCGCCTCATGGGGCGCCATGCGACGCGCGAGCAGGAGGTTGACGATCTACTGCGTGGCGGCGTTCTGGTTGATCTCTACCGAGTGGCCCGGCAGGGTTTGTGCGTCGGCACGCTGTCGTATTCGTTGAAGAAGCTCGAGGCGCTCTACATGTCTGCGCGCACTGATGCCATCACCGACGCCGGTTCCTCCATTGTGGAGTACGAGCGATGGCTCGAAACGAGCGACGATGCCATCCGCGCTGACCTCGAAGCGTACAACCGGGTGGACTGCGATTCGACCCGACTCCTTCGGGATTGGCTCGAAGAACGGAGGCCGGAGTACGAAGCGACCTTTGGCCTGGCGCCTTCCCGCCCACTGGCCGCTGACAGCCATGCCTCCGAAGGTGTCACTGCGGAGATCTCCGAGAACGCGGAGCTCAAGGTCCGCCTCGGAGTGTTGGCCGAGGCATCTGATGCGACGTCAGCGCGTGCGGTCCGGCTCTTGGGTGAGTTGCTCGACTGGTACCGCAGGGAGGACAAGCCCAAATGGTGGCGCTTCTTCGATCGCGTACTGCGCTGTGACGCCGACGACCTGCTCCTCGACCCTGAGGCGATCTCGGGTCTGATTTATATGGGCGAGGCGGGGCGAGTGGCGCGGTCGATCCTCCACCGTTACCGCTTCGATCCCGACCAGCCCTACAAACTCAGCGAGGGCCAGGAGGTCTTCGACCCAGCGACGGAGCGGCGGAGAATTGAGGGGGGGTCGGGTCCACCTAGACCGGGCGAACTCGTATTCCTCGACCCAATCGAGGGCGTCCTCGACCTTCGCCGAGGCGAGCGCTCGGCCGCGCCCCACCCTGAGCACCTCGTCCCGGGAGGCCCACTCCGTACCGTGCAGCAGCGTGAGGCGATCAGGCGCGTTGTGCGCGCTGTGCTCGAAGGTGGCATCGACGGCCCCGGTTCCTATCGGGCGGTTCGCGACCTATTGCTGCGCCGCCCACCGCGGCGGTCAGACCTGGCCGGAGGCGCCCTCCGGGAGTCCGGTGAAGACCCCGTCAGTGCGAGCTTGAGGATCGCTGGTCACCTCGACGGAGGGTGTCTCGCCATCCAAGGTCCCCCCGGCTCCGGAAAGACGAGCACCGCTGCTCAGCTCGTGGTCGAGCTCGTCCGTGCTGGACGCACGGTCGGGCTCACTGCAAACAGTCACGCGGTCATCACCCACCTGCTCGAAACAGTGATGCGCTGCGCCAAGGAGCAGGGCGTACCTCTTCGGGCCTCGCAGAAAGCAGAAGACGGTCAAGCGCTCAATCACCCTGGCGTCACCCGACGGACTGACAACGCCGACATGGCGTCGGACCTCGACCAAGGCGCCAACGTCATCGCCGGGACGGCGTGGTTGTTCTCGCGTCCCGAGTTCGACCAGCGACTCGATTATCTCGTCGTCGACGAGGCGGGTCAGCTGTCTCTGGCAAACGTCTGCGCGGTCGGGACGTCCGCCAAGAACCTCGTGCTCGTCGGCGACCCACGCCAGCTTTCCCAGCCCTCGGAAGGCACGCACCCTCCAGGGGCCGGAACCTCGGGACTTGACCACCTCCTCGGCGATGCCGCCACGATGCCCCCGGACCTCGGAATCTTCCTCGACCACACCCACCGGCTCCACCCAGCGATCTGCACTTTCATCTCCGAGATCGTCTACGAGGACCGGCTCCAGTCTCTGCCGGGCTGCGAACACCAGGCAATCGGGGGAGCTGGACCACTCGGTGGCTCTGGACTTCGTTGGGTTCCGGTCGACCATCAGGCCAACCGGACCTCGGCCCCTGAAGAGGCCGAGGTCATCCGTGGGCTCGTTGAGGATCTCCTAGTCCGATCCTGGACCGACAAGATGGAAAACATCCGACCGCTTCGACTATCGGATGTCCTCGTGGTGGCGCCGTACAACGCGCAGGTGGCTCTCCTTGGCAGAACTCTTCCGAACGGAGTTCGCGTCGGCACCGTGGACCGGTTCCAAGGCCAGGAAGCTCCTGTGGTGATCGTGTCGCTGACGACCTCCAGCAGTGATCAGATCCCCCGCGGGTTCGACTTCCTATACAGCCAAGAACGCCTCAACGTGGCCGTGTCTCGCGCTCAGGCCCTCACTATTCTTGTTGGATCACCCGCGCTGCTCAGTGTCGCGTGCCGAACCGTGCAACAGCTTCGACTCGCCAACGGCCTTTGTCGATTCATCGAGCTCGCGGAGGTGATCCAACCTGAGTGCTGGCAAGAGGCCAGTCCGTGAGTAAGTGGGCCAAGCTGACGACGGATCAAGTGCTCGGCAGCGCCTGCGCTGCGCTGTCGCAATCCGAACAGGGTTGGAACGACCTATGCGGCGGTGAAGATTCAGTTCGCTAATGGAACGGCCTCAAGTCGATGATCACAGCTGCCCGCACGACGACTTGGATCTTGCAGAAGCTCTCCTCTCGGGAATCCACTTTTGACGGTTGGTACACCCCACTTCAGGATGAGATGGCCGCCGACCAGCTGTTGCGTTACTTCCACCGATTGCGCACCGTAATCGAAAAGGAGGGCATGCCCCAGCCAATTATTGCCACGGTGGAGTTTCTCGAACCCGTCAACGGTATCGTCGCGACGGCAGAGGTGGCCTTGGGGGAAGACCAGTTTGGGCTTTGGGTTCATGGCGTCCTAGACAAGGGACCGCAACGAAGGTCGGCCGAAGTTGCGGCAGCGAGGGGTGCCACCCACCATCGGCTTCGCTCCGTGCGATTGCCAGACCCACCTGCCCATCATCAGGGCCAGCTTCTCAACGACCGCAGCATCGATTACCTCGGGCGCCGCTACCTGGACTACCTCGATGTGCGAATAGTCGGGCCGGCATGCGAGACCTTTGGCAAGCGCTCCCAACGCGACGAGGGCTGAGCATTGGCGATATGAATCTCAATTCTCTTCGACCCGGTTGCGACTTCGCTCCCGGCTTTCTACAGCTTGTCTCCTAGTGAAAGCTCGCCGATTTGTTCAGCGATCGTCACGACCGTCCCTTTGCCTACGAGGTTGCTGCCAACCCCTGCACGCATGAGCACAAGGTCGAATAGCGGATCCCCGTAACTAAGGAGGCGCACCTCGGGGGAGTTCTCGTCCAGAACAATCCGGTCGAACGTGACGGCTATCTTGTTCCCGCTCTCGTCCTCCACGAGCCATGCTCCATCGATCATGGGGTGCTCGGAGAGCTGCTCCCTGGTCGCCGGGGAGTCCAGAAGGATTCGCTGAACGTCTTCGAGCGTCACGACGGGCGAAAGGATCCCCGCCGCTGGGTCCACGTCGTCGTTATTGAAGATGGTCACCGTGACAGCCTGGGCCTCCGCCTTATGGATCTCGTTCAGCAACTGCTGGACGATTTGTTCCACGGACTGATCGGGGAGGAGTTGCGGTGCGTCCCCGCTGCTCTCCTCCGGTCCCATTTCGTATTGAACGATGGCGTCCTCAACGCTGGCGAGGACCGGCTGGGCCGGGCCCACTACCCAGGAGAAGCCGTCGTGCCCGGCGGCGATGCCCTTATAGATCTGCTCCTCGATGGTGTTCTCGTAGAACAGGTTGGTGACCTCGACAACCGGCTTGCCGTTGATGCGGTCGAGCCGACCGATGCGCTGTTCGACACGCATGAAGTTCCACGGCATGTCGTAGTTGATGAGCCGCCCACAGGTCTGGAGGTTGAGCCCTTCGGAGAGGGCATCGGTGCCGACCAGGATCTTGATCTCGTTTCCCTCCTGGAACAGCCGCTTGGTCTCCTTCTTCGTGACATCGATCCATTCGCCGGTCTCAGGGTGACGCCTCCGCCCGCCGGAGCCGGAGTACGACATCACCCGGGATCCGTAGGCGGTAGACAGCTGGTCGACGACGTAGTTCATCGTGTCCGCGTATTGGGTGAAGATGAGCACGGTGTCGTGGCCGGACTTGAAAGATGCATCGATGTACTTGTGGAGACGGTCCATCTTCGACTCGTCAGCGGGCAGATCGGTCAGGTCTTTGATGAACTGGTTCAGTTCCCAAATCTCGTTCTCAAGCTCCTGGATAGGGGTCTGCTCCAGATCCTCCAGGTCAAGAGGGAGAGTCGGGTTGGCCATTACGTCGTCGTCATCAAGCAGGTTTGAAGCGGTGAGCTTTCCTTCGAGGACGTCCCGCCGGCGCTCAAGCGAGAGGCGGATTGACTGGAAGGACGAGGTGAGGCGGCGGCGATAGACCGTCATGATGAACCCGAGGGCCTTTTGGGCCTGGCTCCCATTCATGTACCGGTTATACGAGCGCTTGATATAGGACCGAATCCGTTCGTACAGCTCCCACTCCTCGTCGGTCATGCGGATGAATTTGTCCTCAACCCTCCGCTCGGGGATGACCGTACCTGGCGGCAGCAGCCCGGCCTCCTCGTAGGCGCGGAGCGTCACACGGGTGTTTCGGAAGACCCGCTCCCGCATTGGGTTGTTGGTCAGCAGCCAAGTCGTGACCCAGGGTTGAAGCTCGGGGCCGAGGCCCTTCGCTTTCGACTGTGTGAGGCCGGTCTCTGCGACTTGCCGTACCCAAAGGGCTTCGGCAATGCCAAGCTCAGAATCGATCTTCTCGTCAAGAACCCGGTCGGTCCGAGCAGCGGGGTCCGACAGGCTGTCGTGCGCCATGACTGTCAGGAAGCTCCAGTGGCGTCGCTCGAAGTCCTCCCGCAGTTCATCGAAGTAGCGAATGAACTCCTTCGAGGACTCTCCCCAGCGACCAGGGAGGCCGAGCAGCTCAACCAAATCCCATGCCTCATGAGGGTGCATCTGCATCGGCGTGGCCGAGGCGAGAAAGAGAGCCCTGTACGCGTTGTTGTCCCTCATTGCTTGGAGCAGTCTCAGAAGCTGGTTGGGTGTGCCGTTCGTCTTGCCTCCACTACGTCGTGCGTGATGGGCCTCGTCGACCAATACGACGTCCCATGGACCCGCAGCAAGGACTTCTCGGATCCTGTCGCGCCGCCGTGCCAGATGTGACGAGGCGAGCACGATCGGGAACGCCGCCCATGGGGTGCCAGACGATGACACGACCTTGTTGTCGGGGTCGATGAACTCTCCACCCTCGTACCGATTGACCCGCAGGTTTAGCTTCTCGCTCAACTCCTCCTGCCACTGGCGGAGCACGGCGGCAGGAACGAGGAGAAGGAACCGCTCAGCTTTCCCGGACAAGAGAAGCTCCCGGATGATGAAACCGGCCTCGATGGTCTTCCCCAAGCCCACCTCGTCAGCGAGGAAGTACCCACGCGGCCATGTCTCCACTGCCTTGCGGACGAGCGAGGTCTGGTGAGGGAGCGGCTCGACCCCGGCGGTCGCCATCCCCACGTACGAGCCGCCACCGACTCGGGGAGCCTCGGCAAGCTCGACCAGCCGAGGATCAAGGTCAACCAGACGAATCGGAGATGGGGCAACAGTTCGATGCTCTTCCGGGTCAGGTCCAATCGGTGGAAAGTCGCCTTTCGCCCACTTGATGAGTTCGTCTCGAACGGCATCGTGCAGGCTTAGGACTTTCCAACCCTCGTCGGGCCGGTCACGCCAGTGCGCATCGAACAGGGCCACAAGACCCGCTCCGATGTCATCCCAGGTCTCGGTCCGCCAGGTGGGCGCCGCGGCGAACGTCTCATGGTTGCCGACCCAACCCTGCCAGGTTTCATTATCCGACCCGATGAATGCGACCCGGTCGGCCGGGTCCGTACAGTCTGTGAAGATCCCGTATTTTGAATGAAAGTACTTCGTCGCCTCAGCTAACCGATACGGCCTGCCGGTTGCCGGATCAACTGGGACGCCGACTCGAATTTCAAGACGGCCCTCCTTGACAAGCCAACCCAGCACGTTGCGCCGATGCTCGGCGATCACGTGCTTGGCCTCGCCCATTGCGTCAGACCGAAGCAACACCCGCGCCACGGCGTCCGAAAGCGGCTCTCCCCGGTCGATTGCCTCAACGTCGTCTGGATCGAGCTGTGCGCCGACGATGAGCCGCATCACCCCGCCGTTCGCGACAAAACTCGACAGGCCCGCCGCGGCAAGGCTGAGCGCGGAGGAGGTGAAGTAGCCCGCCATTCGATCGTAGGCCTTGGACCGCTCCAAAAGGGGTACGTAGAAAGCAGTGACACGATCGTCCTCGGCCGACCAGGTTCCTTTCCACCCCACCCGGTGCCAGTAGTCGTAAAAGCCCTCGGGTTCGGGCGTCATGGCTTATAACCCGAGATCCAGGCGTCCGGTCCACTCTTCTGGTACCTCGATGTCCGGAAAGTAAGCAGTGACCAGTCCGTCAAGCAATCCAGCCTCGGGACGCACCCACTCTCCCTTTGCCTTGGTCCGTGGGATGGCGTGCACTAAGCCCTGGAGACACGCAGTGAAGCGATTGTCACTAGCCAGTCCGGCCCGATCAATCAGTGCCTTGGCGTCCGCGAGACCATCCTGATCTGCGACATACAGGACGGTATGGACGGCATCGATGACGGGCCCACTAAACGACTCGGCAACGGGACGGACACCGGGCCTTTCGTCTCCTCTTCGACGTAGGCGCTCAGCTGGCTCGCACAGAGTGACGGTGCCCGATCTGGTCGTGAGGATCTTATCCGCTTCGAGTTCGCTCACCTCGAGGCCGCCAACAGCCACCGCCATCTTGCGAGCATCGTCGAACGGGAAGCTAACGGCCTTGAAGGTCGACCACGCCAGCAGCACGAAATCGGTCAGCGGATCAAGTTCGACCTGTCGTCCGATTAAGGCAAGACGTTGCATTCGAACAACTTCCTCTCGGGCAGCGGTGAGGGCCTCCTCGGGTCGTAGCAGTCGGGACTTTCCCGAATCGTCAGCCTCCGAAGAAAACACGGGCCAATGGGAGGAGATGACCGAGAGAGCAGGACCGTAGGTCGAAAGTAAGAGGTCCACCCCCGAAATACCCATTGAGGAGAAGCGAGCTGCCGCGTCTTTTGCTGCCTGACGGACTTCGCCTTCGAGATCCTCGAAGTATGGCGTTTCCTCCGAGGTGTTTTGTCGTTTGCGGCAGACCAGCATGATTGTTGATGCGGCAGAATTCATCTTTGCTTGATGTAGCGACTGCTCTGACTCGGTATTGACTGGCCACGAGGTTTCGATCGTAAATCCCGCCTGCATCAGTGCCATTCCGAGGGTATCCCATGCTTCGGCCCGCTTGTGCGTGAACATGACGGTCATGACTCCATCGTCACGCAAGACGCGATTGCACTCAGCGAAGATGGCGTTCATCTTTGCCTCGTAGTCGCCGATGGCGAGGCTCTTATTTCTACGGCCCGATTCCGCGAATCGTGCGACATTTGCAACCGCTTCGTTCTTGATATCGGCAGGCCCACCCGGCATCAGATCTGGCCACACGGCTCCAACAGTATGTTGCTCCCATACTCCAAAGAAGTCCGATAACTCCCCGTACATCACATTGTCGTAGTACGGAGGGTCGATGCACACGAGAGCGTGCGATTGAGTGTCGACATCCCTAAGATCACCTGCCGTACCGCGGAGGATGGTGGCGGCGCCGGGAAACTTTGTGGAATCAGAGCCCGCGAACTTCGCATCCGAAGGGACAACCCGTTCAGCAATGCCTCTGTACGCTCGAAGTAACTGCCGCTTGATAATCCAAGGGAACAGCTCGTAAGCGCCATCGAACTCAACGAAGGTCCATGCGAGGCCAAAGTCATGGCGCTCGAAGACTGACCGAATCACTCCTCGCGTGGCGTGCCACGAGGAGAGATTCGAGTTGTAGTTGAGTGCCTTTCCCTGCATTAGCCCCAGGAGGCCAAGCACCGCGTCGGCTCGATCGGGGGGCAACGCCCCTCTGATGTCTGGAATCAGTCGTTGGAATTCTTCGACAAAGGCCGCATGAACTAGTAGTTGTCGAGCCGAAAACAGGCTGTACCAGTGGGTCATTCCGTAGCTGAGGGGTTCTTTCGTTTTGTTGCCTAACGGAATTTCTTCACTGGGTATGGTGCCGTTGGCTAGCCAAGTAGGCAGCATTCGATCGATCTCTGACTCCGCCGCTTCTATAGCTTTGCGGTCTGCGGCAGTCGGAAGCCGGACTGAGCGAAAAGACTTTCTGCTTCCTGAAGTTCCAAGTTTCGACCGAGTAGCGACGGCGTAGAGGAGGCTGCCCATCCGGCCAGCCTTAGCCTGTTCCTTGATGTAATCACCGTCGATTGTGAGGCCATCCCAAGGGGACACCGCATTTCCACCCGAGACAGTTCCTTTGTCAGGCATCGACTGAGCCGCATCGTCGCCAACGAGAATCTCGAATTCGAGTTCAGTAAGAACTTTGCCATTTCGATGGGTCAGCGGTCGGACAGCGGTCTTGCTGCCACTTTCCCGGGACACCCACCAGTTTGGGGCGAGAGGTACCGTCTTTCCCGTCCGAGGGCAGGGGACGGTTCGAGCGTAGAGATAACCAACCACGCGCTCGTCCTCATTCTCTTTTTGAAAGTAAGGGCCAAGACGGGTCTGCAGGCGTTCAAGAAGGGCTGTACCCCAAATTTCGAGATCCTTCTCCAGCCCGATTCCATATCGCGCCGGTATGTCAACACCCGCCCGCAGAATCGCCGCTGCGACCTGGTTCAGATCATTGGCGGTTGTGGCTAGCCCATATCGAATTGATTCGTAAGGAATCGAACCTCCACCAGCCGTCGGGTCTAGGACTGCCGGTGGACTACCCCAGGTTTCCGTAAGGATCTTGGAGAGCAGCAGAAGATCGGCGGTGGATGGCGAATTCTTGAATGCCTGGGAATAGCCGTACCCGTTACCTTTGATGCGGGTTCCGGCAGCGTTCGCCACTCTGAGTCGATTTCTGCCGGCTACTGGATCCGCGAGGATCCCACAAAGTCGTAAGACCCAACTGTGGTATTCGGACTCAGTCGATAGTGCGCGCTCGTCAATGAAGGCAGCCGGGAGTTCCGGAGTCCATGAAGGCAAGAGGCTTGCCAGAATTACGCCAGCGCTAGCGACCAGGGGGCGCCTGGCCCACCAAACATGAAGGGCGAATATCGGTGGCAGATCCATCGGAACTGCACGTTCACGCTGCGACTCGATGCCCAGCTCCTCGATGGGCAGCCAGTCTTCAATGAGTACACGGGGGCGCCTCACTATCTCATCCTCACGAGGTGATTCCCGTTCTTCCGTCGTCGGCCAGGAGAATGCGAAGTGCGCGCCGTGCGCGCTGGGCGATCGGTCCGGTCGTCCGGGCGAACCAGTAGTACGTCTCCTCGGTGCTCATGCCAGCGATGCCGGAGAGGATCGCATGCCGTCGGCTGTGCTTCTTGATCGGCTCGACGGCAATGAGTGCGAGAGCTAGCCGCACCCCGGCCGGCTCTTCAAGTGGGATGGGCTTGCGTCGTCCCGGCGAGAGTGACGTGCGCGGCTGGTGGGATTCCCGGAGAGCTTGTTGGAGAACATCTGAAACGTCAACCACCTCCTCCGGTCTGAGGGAAGCGAGGTGTTTGGGAGGGGTTATAGCGCTCCCGTTGGTCTCTTCGAGCCGGATGCCGTAATCGTCGATTGAAACGGACTCCACGATGATTCGAAATCCCCGAATCTTGGAATGCTCTGTGACCTTCATGCCAGTTCTGCCTTGATCGTGAGTTCACCCGGGTCGAGATCGACCAGAGCCTTCTTGAGCTGGGTGAACTCCACGCCATCCGGGGCCATCGGGCTGTCAGGTCTGGTCGTTAAGGTCATACTCCCGGCCACCTGGGCAGCCGCCTTGCCAAGAGCCAGGAGCTGGTCCTCCACGGCCTGGTAAGCGACCGAATTGCCAGAGAGTCTGGCAGTCACGCCGGGAGTGAGACCGTTGAATTGAATCACGAGGTCAAGCTGTACCTCGACGTTAAACTTGGGAAGGCGAGGGATGACCTGGCCGAGCGCACGGATGTCCTTGATGCCCTCACCTGGGTCGGCGGTGGCGGTCACGTACAACGCAACAATCCCGTTGCTCTGAGCCACGTCGAGTGCCTTTTCGGCGACCTGACCCATTGCAACTCCCGCAAGTCCACGCCCCTCAACCGGACGCGGTCCCTTCGAGGTCATTCCGAGATCGACGCCTTGGGTCTGTGCCTCAATCGGGGTCAGGATCGTGAGGGCGTCGAAACCAGCCTTCTCGATCTGGGCTTGGGTGGCTGCCTTTGCTCCCTCGAACACCTCGCCGATGACCACGACGACCTTGGCAGCGGGGCCGCCACCCGCCCCACGGGCGAGCGCAGCAGCGATCTCACCCTTAGGCGGCTCGTAGCCCATCTGGGTTTCCAGGGCTTCTCGCAACTCGGGCCCGGTGAGCGGGCCGGTCAATACGGCTGTCACATCGTCGATCCGCAACGGCCGACGCAGGAGTCCGAGTTCTTCAGCCCTTGCAGGGGTGTAAAGGATTGTTGAACTCTCCAGCGCCACCGGGGGTGGCGGGTCGTTGGCGGTCCAAGCCCTCCCCTGGTCCGCGTCGAAGTAGACCCAGGAGCCGTTCTTCACCCCGTCCCGAATGGTCTCCTTCAAGAGATTCGAGTCGAGGATGATGGCCACAGAATGGTCCTGCCAGAAATAGTCGGCAATTGCCGACGCCGTGATCTCCGCGGCATCCTTCGGCCACGCCTTCTGCTTCAGGTAGTCAGTCGGGAACTTGGTGTCCCGGATCTTCTGCTCGTCACGCAGCGCCTCGGGAATCGACTTGGTGAGCTTCGGCGGGATAGATCCCTTGTCCTTCGGAGGCATCTCGTAGTGGCGGAGATGAGCGTTGTGAGCGTCCGCGACCGGGTAGTAGAGGTGCGAGTAGCACCGGGCGATTGCGACCTTCATCTCCAGGGCAGCCGTGTCTGCGATCGCCTCGATCTTCTTGCGAACTTGCGGGGGGAACTGGTTGAGGCGGTCGGGCGAGTTGCAGATGCGGTCTGTCGCCATGGTCGTTCGCACCCGGCTCTTCACGTTCTGCACCTGGTCGGTGTCGGCCACGAGAAATACCACCCCGTTGCGGTTCGTTCGGAATCCGCCAGCGGCACCGGCATGCTCGCGGATGTCGATGACCCGTTCCGGTGGCGGCGTGGCTGAGCGGGAAGTTACCGATACATCGTCGTGGTGGATTACGACGAGTTGGAGGCGGGTCTCGTTCGGCACGTCCACCGGCCCGGAGGGGTTGATCCGGGTCTTGACTGGTCCGTCGTCGCCGAAGGCGTTGGCGATGCGCTCTTCCAACTCCTGGGAGACCTGGCTGTTCGGGATGTTCCGAGCCTCTTCGGCCACGATGGCGTTGGCGTTGGGCTCAGTGAGGAACCGGTACCGCGACCCGTCGTAGTCAAGGTGCCAGGCCCTATCCTGGAGAAGCGCCAACGCCTCCTCGACGACCGCCGGGTCGTCCCCGGTCTCCAATGTGCCGAGCAGGTACGCGCCCCGCGGTGCGCCGGATGTAGCCGTCTGTTCGAGTGAGTGAAGAAAGACCGTGGTGGCAGCACGGGTAGCGAAGGGGCTGCGGGTCGAGAATCTCTCGTTGTCGATTGCCGCTGCGTGTGAGGACTCCCCACAGATGTCCACCCTGGCCACCTGCTCGTACTCGTCCCTGCCAAGCCCCACGGTGAGGTGAGTGAGCACCGGGTCAATGTTCAAGTCAATGTCGGCCACGTTGATGACCCCGGTCGTTTTCTCTGATGCCCACATGCCCGCAATCACTTCGGCGAGAAGCTTCAACGCACCCCGGGCTCGCTGGAAGTTGGGGATCGCACCCAGGCGCTTGTCGAGGACCCGAACCAGCTCTGGATGGAATGGGTAAGAAGCCTCGATCAGCTCGGCGTAACTGGTCGGCTGGTCCGCTCCCCCTTCGAGGGCCTGGCCCTTCTCCGCGAGGTTCTCGTAGAAGGGACGGAATGCGGCGGCAGCAGCTGCGGCAGCTCCCTGGTCGATGTGCTTGAACAGCCGGGTCTTGAGGATCTGGGCGATCTCGTTATCTTCAGCTGGGCGGATGATCGATTCCGAACGGGCGAGAGCTGATTTGGTGTCGGCCAGGGTGCTCTGGAAGACCTCCTCAGCCTCCGTCAGAAGGTCCTCAATCTCCGAAGTCTCTTTGCCAAAGGCGTCCGATCGGGTGGCGAGCGTGAGGATGACCACCACGTTGGGGTGGGAACCCGAATACTCGAAAAGGTTCTTGAGGAAGACAGGGACGGCCGTGGCTTGACGGCGCGCGTCCTCGCTCCCGGACGACAGCAACTGGCGGAGATGCCCGGCTATCTCGTCGATGATGATGACCGTTGGCATGGTGCCGATGACGTTGTCCCAGGTGCCCGTCCCCGGAGCCGACCGCTGCTCGTCGTTCAAGCGCATGTCGCCGTAACTGCCTAGTTGGGCGGCGATCTCCCCCCACATAGTGAAGGTTTGGAAGCCATCGTGTGCCACACCCGCCACCGGATCGAGGGCGTCGCCGACGACCGCCGCCACTTGGCAAGAATCTGGCAGCAGCTCGGGGTCGATGAACTGGTCCAGATTCGAGGGCCGGGCGCCCTCGGCGAGGTAGAAGGTGACGATGAGCCCGTGGGTTTTCCCGCCGCCGAATGTCGTCTGCAACCGGATGACCCCGTGTTCCGCACCAGGCACCTTGGCCCCCGAAAGTCGGCCGAAAGTCCGTTCCAGCAGCCGCCGCACTCCTCGGGTCGGGTGGGTCAGGGCGAAAAACTGCTCGGGGTCGCCGTAGATCGGGTAGCTGGCACGGTCCCGCACGATGGTGTCGAGGTTCGCGGCGAACATCTGGTCGGAGAGCTGCCCACTCAGAACGTCGTCGCGTGGCTGACAGGTCTCAGTGATGCTCGCCAAGCCGCTCATGTGCTCTCCCTTGCTACTGGATCTTCTTCCTGGTTGCCTCCCGTCCGAATGCACATAAGGACCTGGCTAGTCAGCCCGGCCTGCGCGTGCATGTTCGCGAGTATCCCCAGCGTACGGCAGGGGTGTGTCATTCGCTTTGAAGGCGGGTGGCACAGCAGCGGAACGGCTCTCATGGCTCATGGGGCTCAAGGGCCAGCAGCGTGTCTGTGCGTCTTTCGTACTTTCGCCGGGGATGCTCCTCGAACCATTTGAGCGCTACCTCGTCACGCCACAGTCGAGTCCCGTTGGGCAGGACGACCTCAGGCTCGGGAAAATCCTCGGCGTTCCGGATGATGTCGGCGACCCTGGTGTGAGTAACGCCCAAGCTCTCCCCGAGCTGGCCAGTCGTCACCAGGTTGGTCGCCATCATGCGTGTCTACTCGATTCTTTGCTGGACAGCAAGGAATGACTCGGTCTAGCGGTCGTCAACCAGCAGCGATAGGCGCTGACGGGCTCGATACCGACGCATCTTGAGGCGGGCATCCTGTGGAACGCCACGGTCGTCATCGAACACGGACGCAATGGCCTCTCGCTCGCCGTCATCCATTGATGCCAGCCCATCGACAACTGCGTCCAACACCAGGCGGCCCTCTACAACGGAAGCAGGATCGGGTCCGCCCGGAACGTCTGGAACCTCACCGATCTCCGCCCGGGCCTGGTGGCGCCACTCAGCCTGCACTTCGTGCCACGCCACGACCACCATCCATTTCGCCAGTCCGTCAATGGTGTCGAAGCCCTCGGGTCGAGACAGTGCTCGTAGGACCGCTGTCTGCAACGCGTCCTCGACCGTGGTGGCAGGGGCACCCCGATTCCTCAGGACTCGAGTGACCCGCTCGGCGACCCTCGGCCACGCGTCGTCCCAGTCCAGAGGCGAATCTTGGTCGGAACCAAGAAATCCTGTTACCGAAGGGCGGCTGGATCTTTCAAGTAGTGATGGAAGTGGTACGGCACGCTGATCCGGGGGCCCAGTCGACGACGTCGCACGTGCTCCCCGGCGCGCCCTGCTACGTCGCTCCGGGCAGCCGGCCAGGTGCTCGGGTCAACGCTCTGCCGCAGGGTAGATGGAGTCCGTGCCTAATTCTCTACCCGGGCGGAGCCGGTGGCAACCGAAGCGAGGAGGTCGCCGTTGATGACCAGGTCAGGAGGAGCCGTAACCTGGGGTATGGCTTGGCCTCGGATTCGGTTCGGAACACTTCCGATGGTGGTGCTCGTGGCAGTCGCCGTCTTCTGCGCCTCTTGTGGAGGTTCGCCGTCGGCCACAGGCGGCAGCTCGACCACGAGTTCCGTACGTTCGACAACGACCTCGACGAATGCCCAGGCCAGCGGCGTGCTTGCCGCCTACCGAGCGTCCCAGGCGGCGTTCGACCAAGCGATCCAGCAAGCCGATCCGACTCTCCCAGCACTTGCCCAGACAATGACCGGAGGAGAACTCGACTCGGTCCGCCGGTCCCTCGTCGCCGATCAGACGAACGGGATTGTGGGCAAGGGAACCGTTCAGCTCAACCCGAAGGTCATGTCGGTCACCGGCAACGACGCGGTCGTACACGACTGCCTTTTCAGCTCGCTCGAACTGGTGTACTCCGCAACCGGCAAGCCCGTTCCGCCGGTGACTCCGCCGGAGCACGATGGCGTCCAAGCAACGCTCACGCAGACCTCTCCTGGCACATGGAAGGTGTCCGGCGAACACGTGAGCGAAGGGAGCTGCCCCGCCGGGTACTGACGACTCTTCTCCTTATCACCCTCGGATCAGTCGTCTTCCTCCGAACCACTCCCGCATGGGCCGACGACGGTCAAGGGCAGCGTAACTCCACCTCGGCGAACGCGACTGCTTCCGGCGGCATCATCTCGGTTGGCGCCACTAGTGACGCATGGACGCCGCCAGCAGGTTCCCCATGGGCGCAGCGAAGCCAGGGTGACCCACCGGGTCAGCCCAACCCGAACCAGCCCTACGGCTGTACTTATCACCTTGCCCCTCCCTCCACTGAGCAGTTGCTCGGTACCGGCGGGCAGACCCCGGGGCAGTGGGTGTTCCCGATCTGTGCGGGTCCGGGTGTCATCGATCCGATGCCACCGATCTGGGTGACAAACGCCCAGGCCGCAGCCGCGCAAGTCAACCCAGCCGCTCTCGCCCAACAGGCCGTCTCACAACTGCCGCTCGGTTCACCGTCGATCGAGATGGCGCCGCCGGCCACGAGCGAGCAGCTGGTCAACGTAAGTACGTGGTTATGGCTCAATCCCGCCGCGTGGCACCAGCAGACGGCGACTGCGGCTGCTGGTCCGGTGTCGGCGACCGCCACGGCCACCCCGGTCGAGGTGGTGTGGAGCATGGGCGACGG
>PMOE01000023.1 GCA_003161575.1 Acidimicrobiaceae bacterium
GGTCGGCCAGGGCGGCGGCCCGGAGGGCCCGGACCCCGCCGATCTCTTTGAGGAGCCGGGTGCGCCGGGCCGGCCCGAGGCCCCGGACGTCGTCGAGCACACTCGACGTCATCCGTTTGCCCCGTCGTTCCCGATGGAAGGTGATGGCGAAGCGGTGCGCCTCGTCGCGGACCCGTTGGAGGAGGTAGAGGGCCTCGGACCCCCGAGGGATGCGGATCGGCTCGGGGTGCCCGGGCCGGTAGATTTCCTCGAACTGCTTGGCCAGTGCGGCCAACTCGATCTGACCGGTCAGCCCGAGTCGTTCCACCACCTGCTCCCCGACGGCCAACTGGCCCTTGCCCCCATCGATCAGGAGAAGCTGCGGTGGGTAGGCGAAGCGGCGGCGGGGCCGCCGCACGCCGATGTCCTCGACCGCTTCGGCGTCAACGGGCACCTCGGCCCGGTCACTCCCGGTGGCTTCGGTCCGGGCCGCCCGATCTTCGACAAGGGCCCGAAGGCGCCGGGTGAGGACCTCTTCCATCGCGGCGTAGTCGTCGTTCCCGGCGACCGTCGTTACTTTGAATCGCCGGTAGTCGGACTTCTTGGCCAGGGCGTCCTCGAAGACCACCATCGAGCCGACGTAGTCGGTACCCGAGAGGTGGCTCATGTCGTAACACTCGATTCGCAGCGGCGCCTCTCGCAACGAGAGCGCTGCTTGGAGTTCGGTCAGCGCCCGGGACCGGCTGTTGTGGTCCGAGGCCCGGCGCAGGCGGTGTCGGGCCAGGTCCTCCGAGGCGTTCTTCGTGACCATCTCTTGCAGGGCCCGTTTCGAGCCGCGCCGGGGCACGGCGAGATCGACTGGCCCCCCGCGTACGCTCGATAACCAGGTCGTCAACACCTCGGGGTCCTCGGGTGTCTCGGGAACCAGCACCCGGCGGGGCACCTCGGCCCCGGCTCCCGCATAGAGCTGCTCGACCACCCGGCCGACGAACTCCGCTGACGTCAGATCCTCCACCTTGTCCGCCACGAAGCCGCCGCGACCGACCACCCGTCCCCGGCGCACATAGAAGACCTGGACCGCCGCCTCGAGGTCGTCCTCGGCGATGCCCACCACGTCGAGGTCCTCGGGACGCTCGGAAACCATCTGCTGGGTCTCGGCCGCCTTGCGCACCGCCGTCAGGCGGTCGCGCACCCGGGCGGCCCGCTCGAACTCGAGCGACTCGGACGCCTCGGCCATGTCGGCTTCCAATCCGGCCACAACCGGCGCCGTGTCGCCCGAGAGGAAGAGCATGAGGTCCTCGACCATGTGGTGGTACCGCTCGGCATCGACGGCCCCGACACAGGGGCCCGAACACCGCTCGATGTCGTAGAGGAGGCAAGGCCGGCCCAGCCGCTCGTGGCGGGCGAACTTGGTGTCTGAGCAGGTGCGGACCGGAAAGCTCCGGACCAACAGATCGAGGGTCTCGCGCAGGGCCCCGACGTGGCCGTAGGGACCGAAGTAGCGGACCCCCTTGCGCTTTCTGCCCCGTACGACGGCCGGGCGGGGCCATTGGTCCTGCACGGTGACGGCGAGCCAGGGATAGCTCTTATCGTCCTTTAGGCGCACGTTGAAACGGGGCAGATGGGTCTGGATCAACGAGTGTTCAAGGATCAGGGCGTCGACCTCGGTCTCGACCACCACCCATTCGACCTGTTCGGCGAGAGCCACCATCTGGGCCGTCCGAGGGGGGAGGGCGGCGGGGTCCTGCCAGTAATTGGGCAGCCGATGACGGAGGGACTTGGCCTTGCCCACATAGAGCACCCGGCCGTGGTGGTCAAGGAATTGGTACGAACCCGGGGCGTCGGGGATCGAACTCGTGGGGGGCCGCAACTGCACCCCTCCACTCTCGCGTGCCGTGGCCTCCGATCGGGTCGGGCGGAACGCCGGGGGTGGTGCCGGCCACCCGCGGGGCCATCGGCCGCGGGGCGGTCCGGGTCCCCCTACACTGGTCTTCGCCGGCCTGGTATCCCGGCGACACACCGGCTCCGAGGCCGACAACCCCGCGGATGGGCGACCAGGCTGTCCCCGCCGGCCACATCGGAGCCCCCCAGCAAGGGGTACGACATGATCAGGCTTCAAGGTGCGCTCCCTGAGCGTTACGGCGCGGCATCATCTGAGCAGCTCGATGAATGGATCGGCCGGGCCAAGGCGGCCTTGGGCGATCGCTTGCTCATTCTCGGCCACCACTACCAACGCGACGAGGTCATGCGCTGGGCCGACGCTCGGGGCGATTCCTTCGGGCTTTCCCGGATCGCTGCTGACCGCCAGGACGCCGAATTCATCGTCTTTTGTGGGGTCCATTTCATGGCCGAATCGGCCGACGTGCTCACCGGGGAGCACCAGCAGGTGTTACTCCCCGACCTCAACGCCGGCTGCTCGATGGCTGACATGGCCGACATCGAGGCCGTTGAAGAGGCCTGGGAGGACCTGGCCCGGGTGACCGATGTCGAACGGATCGTGCCGGTCACCTACATGAACTCCTCGGCCGCCCTCAAGGCCTTCGTGGGTCGACACGGGGGCTCGGTCTGCACCTCGTCGAATGCCCGCGCCGTGCTCACCTGGGCCCTCGGCGCTGCCGACGGCGCTCCCCGTGGGGACAAGGTCCTCTTCTTCCCCGACGAGCACCTGGGGCGCAACACCGGTTTCCAGCTCGGCTTTGGGGCCACCGACATGGCGTTGTGGAATCCCCGGGCCCATTTCGGCGGCCTGAGCGAGACCGATGTGAAAGGAGCCCGGTTGCTCTTGTGGAAGGGGCACTGCTCGGTCCATCAGCGGTTCCGGCCCGTGCACGTGGACGCATTCCGTCGCGAGCACCCCGAGGGGATTGTCGTCGTGCACCCCGAATGTGCCCACGAGGTGGTTGAGCTGGCCGACCGTGTGGGTTCGACCGACTTCATCATCCGCACCGTGGCAGGAGCACCGGCCGGTTCGGTGCTCGGCATCGCAACCGAGATCCATCTGGTCAAACGTCTCGGCGATGAGAATCCCGACAAGACGGTGGTCTGTCTTGACCCGCTGGTGTGTCCGTGTTCGACGATGTCACGCATCGATCCGCCGCACCTGGCCTGGGTGCTCGAGGGGCTGGAGGCCGGGGAGGTACACAACCGCATCACGGTCGACACCGAGACAGCGGCGTGGGCCCGGGTGGCCCTCGAACGCATGCTGGCGACCGTCTAAAGCCCCTCGAGCGACCTCACCGATCGTCTGACTGCGCCCTTGTCGGGCGTCCGCTTACGTGTTCGGGCCGTCAACAGGTCGAGGAAGGCCCGGGTGGCGGGGCTGATCTCCTCGAGCTCCCTGGTGACGGCGGCCAAAGTCCACGTCACGGCGGGATCGCTCAGGGGAATGCCCCGCAACGTCGGCCAACTCTCGGCCAGGGTCTGGTGAAGGAGCGTCACCCCGAGGCCATGCTCGACGAAGCCCAGCATCGTGTCGGGGTCTTTGACCTCGAATGGCACGGGTCGCTCGGCCGGGGTGTCGGCAAAGATGCGGTCGAGCACTTCGGATCCGGGCGAACGGAGCGGTGGCCCCACGAAGTTCTCCCCGGCCAACGTCTCAAGGTCCACGCTCGCCCGGTCCGCCAGGGGATGATCGGGTCGGCAGATGAAGACGATCGGTTCGGTGATCAAATCGGTGAACGCCAACCGGGAGGGAAGACGGCTCGGTCGGGCAACGCAGACAAGGTCGAGCGTCCCCCGGTCGACCTCGTCGATCAATGAAGGGGAGTTCTCGCGGACGTAGCGGAGGTCAACCGCGGGATGCTGGTGGCGGAAGTCGGCCAGGATCGCCGTCTGGTCCAGGGCCCCCGGGGTCGGGATCCCGCCCACCGCCAGGGCTCCCCGCAACAGCGTCTGGACCTCGTCGACCGCGGTGCGGGCGCGCTCGGCAGCATCGAGGATCCGCTGGGCCTCCGCGGCGAAGGCCCGGCCGGCCTCGGTCAGTTCCACCTGGCGGGTGCTCCGGATGAACAAGGGGCAGCCCAGCTCGCGCTCCAACGCCTGGATGGAGGCCGAGAGAGCCGACTGGCTGATGTGGCAGCGGGCGGCAGCCCGGGTGAAGTGCCGTTCGTCGGCCACGGCCAAGAAAAAATCCAATTGTCGGAGCTCCACCAGCGTTCACCTGTGCAATCGATTAATCAGATCTTATCATTCGATTTTACTTCACAGTGATTCGGTCGAAGACTCGCGGCGGATGGTCCTATCGGCCGAGACGGGAGTTGGAGGTGACGCTGTGAGAACTGATCCCGTGGGCAACGTGCTCGTCGGCGACGCCCCCTCCCTGACCGAGTCCTACTTCTGGGCGATGATTCAACGCTCCTCGGACGCCGCCTTCGTCATCGACGAGGACGGTACGATCCGCTTCGCCAGCCCCGCCGTGTCCATCTTCGGCTATTCCCCCGCCTTCCTGCGTGGTCGCAACGTCCGGGAATTTGTCCACCCCGACGACCTCGACGACGGGGCGAACGTGGCCCTCGTCCGCTCCGGCCTTGCCGCCTCGAGCTCGGCTGCCGTCCAATGGCGACTCCTCGCCGCCGACGGAACCTGGCGCTGGGTTGAAGAGGCCCTGACTGACCTGACCGATGACCCGGCCGTGGCTGGCATCGTCATCAACCTGCGCGACATCACCCTCCGCCGGCAAGCCGAAGATGCTCTCCGCTCATCCGAGGCCCGGTTCCGCCGGCTCTTCGACGGCGGCCCAATCGGTACCGCCGTTGTCGACCTCGAGGGCCGGGTCGTCGAGGCCAACGACGCCCTGCTCGCCCTGCTCGGTTATGGCGCCGAAGACCTGATCGGCCGTCACTTCTCCGAGATCACCCACCCCGACGACCTGGCCGAGGACGCCGCGCTGGCCGACCGGCTCTTCGCCGGTGAGATCGAGCGTTACCAGCTCGATAAGCGCTATATCCGAAAGGACGGGACCGAGATCGTCGGTCGGCTGACCGTGTCCTTGGTCCCCGACGACATGGGCCATCCCCTCTACTGCATTGGGGTGATCGAGGACGTGACCGAGATGGTCCGGGGCCAAAAGACACTGGCCCGCAACGAGGAGCGGCTTCGGATGGCCCTCGACGCCTCCCGGGTGGCCATTTGGGAGAACGATTTCGCCAGCCACCGGATCACCGTCTCGGAAAACTTCGACGAAGTCCTCGGGATCGCCGCCGGCGCCTCCCGCAGCGTCTACGACGGCTACCTCCAGTTCATCCACCCCGACGACGCCGCCGAGTTCCTGGCATTCCAGAACCAGGTCCTGACCGCCGACGACAGCCACGAGTTCGCCCTCGATCACCGCTTCGTCTCCCCCACCCGGGGGCTGCGGTGGATACACAGTCGCGGCCGCCTCATCCGAGACGCAGAAGGAAAAAAGGTCCGCATCATGGGGGCGGTCATGGACGTCACCAACGACCGGACGGCCGAGCGCCAGCGCCTCGAGTCCGAACAGGTCTTCCGCCACACCGTCGAGGCCACCACCGACGCCTTTGTCGGGATCCGCTCCGACGGGGTCATCACCGACTGGAACCAAAGCGCCCAAGCAATCTTCGGCTGGACGACCGAGGAGGCCTGCGGCCGGCACTTCGAAATGGTGATCCCGCCCGCGGCCCGCCCCGGCCGCCGCAAGGCGCTGGCCCGGGTCGCGAAGCATCCAGATCGAAGCCGGATGGCCGCCGGTCCGGTGGAGACCACGGCGCTCACCAAAGATGGGCGGATGATCCCCGTCGAGGTGTCCGTGGTCGGGGTCGAACGCGACGGCGACTGCGGGTTCAACGCCTTCGTCCGCGACATCACCGCCCGCAAGAACGTCGAAGCGGAGTTGGCCCGCCAAGTATTCACCGACGAACCCACCGGCCTGCCCAACCGGGCCCTCCTCCAGGACCGCCTCGACGGCGCCCTCTCCCGATTCAAGCCCGACAACTGGCTCGCCGTACTGTTCGTCGACTTTGACCGGCTGAAGGTCGTCAACGAAAGCCTCGGGCACAGCGCCGGCGACGACGCGCTCAGCGCCATTGCTGACCGGCTGGCCGCCGCTGCCCGCCCCGGCGACACCGTTGCGCGTTTCGCTGGAGACGAGTTCGTCATCGTGGCCGAACGGCTGGCCTCGGTGCACGCCGTCACCGAACTGGCCCGGTCCATCCTCGTCGCCTGCTCGGAATCGCTGCGCATCGACGGTCACGAACTCCGTCCCGGGGTGAGCATCGGCATCGCCCTGGCCGCCAGCGACTCGACCGCCGACGAGCTCCTGCGCGACGCCGACCTGGCCATGTACCAGGCAAAGGAACGCGGCCGGAACCGCTTCGAATTCTTCGACGTGGCCATGCGGGAGGAGGCCATCCACCGCCTCCACCTCGAGTACGAACTCCGCCTGGCCATCGACGACGACCAGCTCCGGGTCCACTACCAGCCCATCCTCTCCGCCGACGGCGAGCTGGTCTCGGCCGAGGCCCTGGTCCGTTGGGAGCACCCCGAACGGGGCCTCCTCCCGCCCGTCGACTTCATCCGCCTGGCCGAAGAGACCGGTCTCATCGTCGACCTGGGTGAATGGGTCCTCCGAGCCGCCTGCATCCGGGCTGCGGCCTGGCGGCGGGAGGTGCCCGAGCTGTCAATGGCCGTCAACATCTCGACCCGCCAGCTCATCGAGCCCCGTCTTCCTGGCGTCATTGCCGGGATCCTGGCCGAAGTGGGCCTCCCCCCAAGTGCCCTCTGCTTGGAGTTGACCGAGTCCACCCTCCTCGAGGACGAAGCGCGAGCGCACGACTGTGTGGCCGAACTGCGAGGCATCGGGGTCCAGATCGCCCTCGATGACTTCGGGACCGGCTACTCCTCACTGACCTACCTTCGTCATCTCCCGGTCCAGTTCCTCAAGCTCGACCGTTCATTCGTCAGCGGCCTGGCCGACAACCCCCAGGACGCCGCCATTGTCGGCTCTACCATCCAGCTCGCCCACGCCCTCGGCCTCAAGGCGGTGGCCGAGGGGGTCGAGACCTCCGAACAGCTCGAGGCCCTCCGGCGGCTCGATTGTGACCTGATGCAGGGATTCCTCTGGTCTTGTCCCCTGCCACACGAAACATTCGAGGAGCAGTTCCTGGGCACCGTGCTCTCCGGGTCTGCCCGCCAGTGACCTGAGTCATAATTGAGTCTGCGCGAGGGAATTCTCGTCACTCCTCGCGCGTTGTGCCTATCGTCAGCGACGACAGGAGGCACAAATGCCGCACGGCGGGCTCACGCCACGCTTCGCTCCCGGTCGGCTCGTGTTTTCACTCGACCTCGGCCTTGATGCGTTCGAGGGTGGTTTGCATGCCGTTGCGGTTGGTCCGACCCCGGGCCCATCCGAGAAGGGCCCAGTACACCCGGAGCGGCGCGGTGTTGGCGAGCTCGAAGGACTCGGTGACGTCGGTCCCGTCACCGGTGGGGTCCAACCGATATCGCCAGACGTTCAACGGCTTGTCGCTCGGGCCCACCCCGAAGCCGAACTCGCGCTCGGGCACGCATGCGAGCACGGTGCACGTGGTCCAGTAGGTAGGGCCCCAGCCGTTGCGCTTCACATGGCCGCGGAACCGGGCGCCAACAGCGGGGCCCGATGCGCCGTCGAGCCATTGCGCCTCGAAGGTCTCCGGACTGTACCGGCCGATCTTGGTGACGTCGCTCACCAGATCCCAGATCCTTCCCGGGGGCGCGACCATGTGAACGGTTACCGAGTCATGCATCGGCCAACCCTACGAGAGATTTCTCTCGGCGCCGCCTCGTGCTGATCCGCGTCATGGCAGCTCAGGCGCCGGTGAGGAGGCGTCCGGCGGTGCCGCCGAGGTAGGCGGCCATCGATTCGGCGTCGAGGGGGAGGGCCCGAGCGGCTCGGAGCGCGCGGCCCATGGCAAAGAACGGGTGGTCCGAGGCGAAGAGCACGCGGCCCCGACCCCGCGAGGACCCCATGAACCCCACCAGGCCGGGGTCCATGTACTTGGCCGAATAGGCCGAGTTCGACAGATAGAGCGAGGGCCACTTGAGCATGTACTGCATCAAGAGGGCCTCGAAGGGGTGTCCCATATGGGCCCCGATGATGACCAACCCCGGGAAGTCGATGAGCAGGTCCTCGAGCAGCTCTGGATGCTGGCACGCCGAGCGCACGCGGGGTCCGGGCACCCCGACGTTGATCGAGACCGGCAGTCCGAGCTCGCTGCAGGCCGCATAGAGGGGGTAGTAGAGGCGGTGGTTCAACGGGTACTGGTGGACGAGGGGTGTCACCCGCAGGAGGGCCAGTCGCCCATGACCGGCCAGGTCACGGAGCCTCGCCACCTGCTCGACCGGTCGCTCGGGGCGGTCGGCCACCGCGGCGACAAGGAACCGTCCGCGGTGCCGGTCGGCGTCGGCCAGCAGGCCTTCGATTTCCAGACTGCAAAGAGCCCCGGCCAGGACCCCGACGTCGACGCCCACGGTGTCCATGGTGGCAAGCAAGGCGTCGAGCGGTGTGCCGACCGACAGGTCCGTGCCGAAGAGTTCGCCGATGCCCTCATTGGTGGTCTGTGCCGCGAAGGCCTGCGCGGCGCGGGCTGACAGGGCGTTGACCCAGAGGTCGACGACGGTCACGGGCCGACCTCTCGGGCCTTGCGCATCCGGCGGAGCCCGCCGTTGATGGCCGAGGTGATGAGCGAGTCGTTGTCGCCCGAGATGAAGTGGTGCACCCGCCGTTCGAGCAGTACCCGCAGGATCGGATTGAAGGCCTCGTAGGTCTCGGTGAAGTGGATCCGGGTCCGTCCCTCGACCAGGCCCTCGAGCCGGGTCCGCCCTTCGGCTTGTGACCACAGGGGTTTGCCGATGGCGTCGTACTTCCACGATTCCACCGGGGTGACCTCGGTCAGCCACTCCCAACTGTGCCCGACCCCACCGGTGAGCAGGTACCGGGGCACCCGGAAGGTGCAATGGCGGATCAACCCCTCCCCGGTCTCATCGCCCGGGTGGAGGATCTCGATCGAAACGCCCGTCGACGTCTTGGGTCGCGGCCCGCGGTACCAGAAGATCTTCCACACTTCCTCGGGAGTCCCTTCCACCTCGACGCTGTAGTGGTGTCTCTGCAACGGTTCAGGCCTCCTGGCGGTCGCCGGGCGACCTTGGAACGGGCCCGAATGTAGCGTGACCCGTCGGGCCGCCGCCGAGCCCGACGAGCCGATCGTCCCCACCGCACTACAGGACGATCACCACCCGTTTGCGTAGGTCTCCCGGTGGGTCTTGTCGACAACCGGGAGCCGGCGGGGTGGGCCCAAGACCCGCTCGGGCCAGCCCAGGGGGACGACGGCCATGGGCACCACCTCGGGTGGGAGTTGGAGCAGGGCCGACAGTTCGTCCCCCGCCGTGAGCGGCAGGGTGGTCATCGCCGAGCCCAGGCCGACGGCGGTGGCCGCGAGCAGCAGGTTCTGGGTGGCCGGGAAGATCGACGCTGACAGCGACGAGGGATGGGCTAGGGAGGTGTCGGCGCAGACCACCACCAGAACCGGGGCGGCCGCAATGCCGCCGCGGGCCCCGTGGTCGACGTCGGCCAGGAGGGTCGGGGCGAGGCGCCCCTCGGAGTACTGCCGGGCACCGCCTTCCCACGCCCGACGTCCGAGTTCGCCCACCGCAGCCCGCTGATGCGCGTCGCGCACGACCACAAAGACCCACGGCTGTCGGTTCTCGGCGCTCGGGGCGAAGCTCGCCGCCTGCAACAGCCGCTCGATGAGTTCGTCATCGACCGGATCGTTCCGAAAGCTCCGACACGCGCGCTGGCGACCGACCACCGCGAAGAAATCGGTCACGGCTCGGTCCCGGATCCGGCGTGACCACGGTCGGTCCCTGAGGTCTTGTCGACGCCCCTGGCGTTCCCCCGGGCATCGACTTCGGCCGCGTCGACCATGGACCACATCCGCGCCTGCTCGACCTCGGACATGTGCGGATCCTTCACCTTCCAGGTGACGACGGCCCGGAGCTCTCTGGTGACGGCGCCCCGGTCGAAGGGCGACATGAAGCCGGCGATGAGGCGTTGGCGGGCCTTGGCCATGATGGCGCCCCAAAGCGCCCCCGTCGGGACATCGCCCGAGGCGAGCAGCACCCAGGTCAGGGCCACATCCACCGCTCCATCCCCGCGACGGGCGTTCGGCCAGTCGATGACCACCGGCCCGGTGGGACTCAAGATGACGTTCAGCGGATGCAGGTCCAGGTGGACGAGCACCTCTCCGGTGCCCACCGCGGACACCGGGAGCCATTCGGGACCGGCGATGTCATGCAGGCGTCGGTGCAACGTGGCGAGCAGCGCACCCTGGTGATGCAGCGACCACGGGCGCCGTTTGATCCCCTCGACCATTGAGGGGCCGTCGATCCGTTCCATGACCAGTTCCAGGCCGTCCGGGCTGATCTCCTCGACGGCGGGGGCCGGATAACCGTGGGAGCGCACATAGTCCATCACCCGCGCCTCGCCGGCCATCGACCGGCCATTGCGGGAGCGTCGCAAGACCAGGCCCGGGCCGTATTCGAAGATGTCCGCGTCCCGACCCGAGGCGAGAAGAGCACCAGGTGCCTTCACCGCGCGCCACGCGGACCGGTGGATCCCGAGGAGGGGGCACCGCCTCGGCCTTCAGTCACGGGCCCAGCATCGCACGCCGAGCCCTCGGTGGTTCAAGGCAGACGCATGTGCATGCGGACCACGCTGCCTGAAGCGAATGTGCGCACCTGGACCAGCTCACAGATCTGATTGACGAGCCACAATCCTCGGCCCCCCTCGATTGTCAGCGGTGGTTGTACCCGACCGACGAGGGGCTGATCGATACGGCCGTGGTCTTGGACCTCACAAATCAGGGCGCCGTCCTCGGTCCATATCCGAAGCCGCCCTCCCCCGTCGCCGTGCCGCAGGCTGTTGGTTGCCACCTCGTTGACCGCCAGGATGAGATCGGACGTCCGGGCGGTGTCGAGGCCGGCCGCCCGGGCGTGTTCGCCAACCGAGGTCCGCACCTGCTTCAGGCCATGATCGTCGAACTCGAAGACCGTCGCCGGCGAAGACGGTTCGAGCAGGGGCGCGTCGAAGGGGGCTTCGACCGCCTCGAGACCGGCGAAGTGCTCACTGTGGTGACGGGTGCCGTTCTCCAAGATGAACGGGTGGCTCCGTCGGGCCTCGGCGATGACCGACTCGTCGAGCGCATCGACGTCATAGGGGCAGAGGAGTCGCCAGCCCGCTGTTTCGGCAAAAGCCAGGTTCAACAACTCTTCGTGGCGCTGGCACTCGACGAGCTCGGCCGGCGTGCGGCCGGGCCAGATCGGCTCGCCGATGCCCCGGATCGGCCGTGCGTCGTCTTGTCGGGATACAAATTCCTTCCAGACCGCGATGATCCGGGCCGGGTTCGAACCAACGACCATCATGTCGGTAAAGGTGATCCCGGCGCCCGACTCCCCGAGCAGGGCCCGAAGCCGGTCGATCTTCGCCGCATTCACGACAACGAGCATGGCGGCGTTGTCGGCCCGTCCCTCCTCGATGAAGGGCACGGTCGCCGAGAGGAAATCGTCCTCCCCGGCGTAGAAGAGGACCTCGTGGCTGAACGCCGAGGATGAATGCCGGTGCCCCGGGACCGTGGTGGTGGTCATGGGCTGGCTCTTGCGCGTCCCCATCGAACCGCCACGGTGCGGGGGTCTCGGCCCATGGCCAGGATCTGGCGCGACCGCCCGACCGAGGCCCGATCCACCGTTTTTTGCGGGCGCATGCCCAATATCATCCCCACGCCCGGCGACTTCGAACCCTCCCAGCTCGGATTTTGTCGCTCCAGGAGGGAAAAACGCGTCGCGGTGCCGGGGCTGCGGGCGGGACGGGCCTACCGGCCGAGGACCGGCCGCAGGACCTCACCGGTGTAGCTGCCGGCCGTCTTGGCTACCTGTTCGGGCGTGCCTTCTGCCACCACCCGGCCCCCTCCGTCGCCCCCTTCGGGCCCGAGGTCGATGACCCAGTCGGCGGTCTTGATCACGTCGAGGTTGTGCTCGATGACCACGACGGTGTTGCCCTGGTCCACCAGTCGCCCGAGCACGTCGAGCAGGCGTCGGGTGTCCTCGAAGTGCAGCCCGGTCGTGGGCTCATCGAGGATGTAGAAGGTGTGGCCGGTCGGCCGGCGGCTCAATTCGCTCGACAGCTTGACCCGCTGGGCTTCGCCGCCCGAGAGGGTCGGGGCCGGCTGGCCCAGTCGGACGTAGCCGAGCCCCACGTCCACCAGCGTCTGGAGGTGTCGGGCGATGGGAGGCTGGTTGGCGAAGAAGGCCAAACCCTCCTCACACGACAGGTCGAGGACGTCGGCGATCGATTTGCCCCGGAACGTCACTTCCAAGGTGTCGCGGTTGTAACGGGCTCCCCCACAGATCTCGCACGGGACATACACATCGGGCAAGAAGTGCATTTCGATCTTGATGGTCCCGTCACCCGAGCAGGCCTCGCAGCGTCCACCCCGTACGTTGAAAGAGAAGCGTCCGGGCAGGTAGCCCCGCACCTTGGCCTCGGGGGTCTGGCTGAACAGGCGGCGGATGTGGTCGAAGACTCCGGTGTAGGTGGCCGGGTTCGAACGGGGCGTGCGCCCGATCGGCGCCTGGTCCACGTCGACCACCTTGTCGAGGTGCTCGATCCCCTCGACGGTGCTGTGGCGTCCGGGCGGGGTCTTGGCCCGGTGGAGGTGCTGGGCCAGGGATCGCAGCAGGATGTCGTTGACCAACGTCGACTTGCCCGAACCCGAGACCCCGGTCACGCTCACCATGCACCCGAGCGGGAAGGCCACGTCGATGCCGGCGAGGTTGTGCTCGCGGGCCCCGCGGACGCTCACCACGTCGCCGCTGCCGGGGCGCCGGCGCTCGGGGATGGCGATCGACCGGGTCCCCGCCAGGTACTGGCCGGTCAACGATTGCTTGTTGGCTAGCAGGCCCTTGCGGCCGGTGACCGGTCCGGAATGAACGATCTCACCGCCGTGCTCGCCCGCCCCCGGACCAATGTCGACGACATGGTCGGCCGTGCGGATGGTCTCTTCATCGTGTTCGACAACGATCACGGTGTTCCCGAGGTCGCGCAGGCGCAGCAAGGTCCCGATGAGCCGCTGATTGTCGCGCTGGTGCAGTCCGATCGACGGCTCGTCGAGCACGTAGAGCACGCCGACCAGGCCACTGCCGATCTGGCTGGCCAAGCGGATCCTCTGGGCCTCACCCCCCGACAACGTGCCGGCCGATCGGGCGAGCGAGAGGTAGTCGAGGCCGACGTCGAGCAGGAACTGCATCCGCTCGCGAATCTCTTTGAGGACCCGGTCGGCTATGAGGTGGTCGCGCTCAGAGAGCTCGAGCGACTCGACCGCTTCTACGGACTTGACGATCGAGAGGCTGGACAACTCGTAGATGTTCATGCCGCCCACGGTGACGGCCAAGGACTCGGGTTTGAGCCGGGCGCCCCCGCAGTCCGGGCAATCCACCTCGCGCATGTACTGCTCGATCTGCTCGCGCGACCAGTCCGACTCGGATTCGCCGTGCCGCCGGCCGAGCCAGCTGATGATGCCCTCGTAGTGCGAGAGATACGAACGGGTCCGGTTGAACCGGTTCTTGTACTGGACGTGGACCTGTTTGGTCCCCGACCCGTAGAGGACCATTTTTCTGTCCTTGGCCTTCAACTTCTTCCACGGCGTGTCGACCGAGAATCCGCCCAGATCGGCCACCCCGTTGATCAGGCCGGTGAAGTACTCGCTGCGGGCCCCGGCCCAAGGAACGAGCGCACCGTCGGCCAACGAGAGGGACGGGTCCGGCACGACAAGGTCGGGATCCACCTCGAATCTGGTGCCGAGACCGTCGCAGGTCGGGCATGCCCCGTAGGGGGTGTTGAACGAGAAGCTCCGGGGAGCGGGTTCTTCGAAGCTCAGCCCGCAGTGGGTACATGCGAGGTGCTGACTGAAAGTGATGGCCTCCTGTTCGCCTTCCTCTCCCATCACCGACACCTCGGCCGTCCCGCCGGTGAGCGCGAGGGCGGTCTCGATCGATTCGGTCAGGCGGGCCCGGATGCCGCTGCGCCGGACCAGGCGGTCGACCACCACCTCGATGGTGTGCTGTTCGTAACGGGCGAGCGAGAGGTCGCCGCGGTCGGCCAGCTCCAACGGGACCCCGTCCACTCGGGCCCGGGCGAAACCTTGTTTGGCGAAGTCATCGAGCAGCGCGCTGTATTCGCCCTTGCGACCCCGCACCACCGGGGCCAGGATCTGGAATCGGGTCCCCTCTTTGAGTTCGAGGACCCGGTCGACGATCTGCTGGGGCGTCTGACGGGCCACCGGCCGGCCGCAGTTCGGGCAGTGGGGATGCCCGATGCGGGCGTAGAGCAGGCGCAGGTAGTCGTAGACCTCGGTGATGGTGCCGACGGTCGAGCGGGGATTGCGTGAAGCCGATTTCTGGTCGATGGAGATGGCCGGCGACAAACCCTCGATGAAGTCCACGTCGGGCTTGTCCATCTGCCCGAGAAACTGGCGGGCGTAGGACGAGAGGGACTCGACGTAGCGCCGCTGGCCCTCGGCGTAGATGGTGTCGAACGCCAGCGACGATTTCCCCGAGCCCGAGAGCCCCGTGAACACCACCAGGCGGTTCCGGGGCAGGTCGACAGAGACATCTTGGAGGTTGTGCTCGCGCGCCCCACGGATGATCAAACGGTCGGACACGTTGGGAGGATACCGGTCCGAGGCCCCGTTCGGAACGGCCCAAGACCTCGAACGCGCCGGGGTGTGACGAGCGGGCGCCGCCGGACTGCTTCCCGTCATCTCCTAAGTATACGAACATGTGTTCGTCGACGGCGCGGACCCTAAATCCCCGCTGATTGGTGGCTCAGCGCCCGGGTCGGGCCGGGGTGGCGGCCCGGTCCTTTTGTGTCCCCTCGGTGTCGGTTTCCTCGGGGTCCCCGCCACCGTCGTCGGGCTCGGTGACGGCCAGGGGAACCGGGACCCCACCGGAAAGTCGTAGCTCAACCAACTCGTCTCGGAGCAGTGCCGCCTCTTCGAAGCGCAGCTCCGCCGCGGCCAGGCGCATCTCCACTTCGAGCTCGTCGATCAATCCGGCGATCTCGGCCGGCGGCTCGCCGGTACCGGCCCAGCCCGATCCGCCGACCGCTTCTCGGGTCCGCACCACCCGTCCGGCCTTCCCCGAGCGCACGTCGGCCCGGCTCCGTTTGGCTCGGCCGCTACCGCCCCCGCTCCCCCGCAGGCGCTCGAGGATGTCGGTCACGGCCTTGCGGATGGTCTGGGGGTCGATGCCGTGCTCGGCGTTGTAGGCAATCTGGCGCTCCCGACGGCGCTGGGTCACCCCAACCGCCTCACGCATCGAATCGGTGATGGTGTCGGCATAGAGCACCACCCGGCCATCGACGTTGCGAGCGGCCCGGCCCATGGTCTGGATCAGCGAGGACGCCGAGCGCAAGAATCCTTCCTTGTCGGCGTCGAGGATGGCCACCAAGGACACCTCGGGGAGGTCCAGACCCTCACGCAGCAAGTTGATGCCCACCAACACGTCGATGGAACCGAGGCGGAGTTCGCGCAGGATCTCGATCCGGGTGATGGTGTCGATGTCTGAATGCAGGTACTGCACCTTGATGCCGGCGTCGGCCAGGTAGTCGGTGAGGTCCTCGGCCATCTTCTTGGTCAGAGTGGTGACCAGCACCCGGCCGCCTTTGGTCACCGCGTCGTCGATCCGGGCCATCAGGTCGTCGACTTGGCCCTTGGTCGGCTGGATGACTACTTCGGGATCGACCAGCCCGGTGGGGCGGATCACCTGTTCGACGATCTGGGCCGAGTGCTCGAGCTCGAAGGCGCTCGGGGTGGCCGACACGAAAACCGCCTGGGGCACCCGATCGACGAACTCTTCGAAGCGCAGGGGCCGGTTGTCCATGGCCGAGGGCAGACGGAAGCCGTGGGCCACCAGCACCTCCTTGCGGGAGCGGTCGCCGGCGTACTGGCCGTGGAGCTGGGGCACCGCCACGTGGCTCTCGTCGACAACGACGAGGTAGTCCTTCGGGAAGAAATCGAGCAGGGTGAAGGGCGGCTGGCCGGGCTTGCGGCCGTCGAGGTGACGGCTGTAGTTCTCGATGCCCGAGCAGATCCCGGTCTCGGCCAGCATCTCGAGGTCGTGCTCGGTGCGCACCCGCAGCCGCTGGGCTTCGAGGAGCTTGCCCGCCTCGTCGAACTCCCCCAGTCGGTGCCGCAGCTCCACTTCGATGGAGCCGATGGCCCGTTGGATGGTCTCCTCGCCGGCCACGTAGTGGGTGGCCGCGTAGACCACCACGTCGGTTTGTTCTTCTCCCATCTCGCCGGTCAACACATCGAAGGACACGATCCGCTCGACGGTGTCCCCGAAGAACTCCACCCGCAAGGCCGTCTCCTCATAGGCCGGGTGGATCTCGACGGTGTCGCCTCGGGCCCGGAACGTCCCGCGCACGAGGTTCATGTCGTTGCGGTCGTACTGAAGATCCACCAACCGTCGGAGCAGTGCCCGTTGGTCGTACTCGTCTCCGACGGCGAGGCCGAGGATCCGGTCCCGGTACTCGTCGGGAGATCCGAGTCCGTAGATGCACGAGACCGAGGCCACGACGATCACATCGCGGCGCGTCAGGAGCGAGGCGGTGGTGGCGTGGCGGAGACGATCGATCTCGTCGTTGATCGACGAGTCCTTCTCGATGTAGGTGTCGGTTGTCGGCAGATACGCCTCGGGCTGGTAGTAGTCGTAATAGGAGACGAAGAACTCCACCCGGTTCTTCGGGAACAGGTCACGCAGCTCCGAGGACAGCTGGGCGGCCAGGGACTTATTCGGTTCGATGATGAGGGTCGGGCGCTGCGCCTGCTCGATCATCCAGGCGATCGTCGCCGTCTTCCCGCTTCCGGTGATGCCCTGGAGGGTCTGATAGTGGTCTCCGCGGCGGACCCCCTCGACCAGCGCCTCGATGGCGGCCGGTTGATCGCCGGCCGGTCGAAACGGGGAGACCACCTCAAATTCGGGCATCGGATCGATGGTACCGGCCCGCTGTGACCCACCCGGCGGTGCCTGCTTCAGGGCAGCTGGTTCCGCCGGCGCTGTTCAATCCAGTCCCACAGGCGGTCCACCTCGGTCCCCAGGTGCTCGAGGGTGGAGGAATTGTCGATGACCATGTCGGCCTCGCGCAGGCGATCTTCCCTCGAGATCTGGGCCGCGATGCGCGCCTCGGCGTCCGACCGGTCCATCCCACGGACCGCGACCAATCGTTCGAGGGCCACCTCGACGGGACAATCGACGACGACGACCGCGTCGAGGCCCACCGTCTCGCGGTGCACGGCGGTGAGCAACGGGATGGCCAGCACCACCACCGAATCGGTCTCAGCCAACGCCTGGCGGCGCTCGATCATCTCGATGCCGATCGCCGGGTGGGTGATGGCGTTGAGATCGGCCAGGGCGCCGGGATCCGAGAACACCACGGCGGCGAGGGCCGGACGGTCGATGGTCCCTCCCGGGTCGACGATCCCCGGGCCGAAGCGGTCGAGGATGGGCTGATAGGCCGGGCCGCCGGGCGCCACCACCTCCCGGGCCACCAGGTCCGCGTCAATGAGCACGGACCCGCGGGCCACCAGCAGATCGGCCACGGCCGACTTGCCCGACCCGATGCCCCCGGTGAGCCCGACGGCGATCAACAGTCGGGCCCCGGGCTCACACCCGGCGACGGGGTCGGCGGGCGACGGCGAACAGCACAAGGGTGGTGTCGTCGATGTCGTCGGTCACGAACCAATCGGCGGCGGTGATGCCGGTCGTGCCGCCGGTGTCCCCGCGGGCGATGAGCCTGTAGGCGACGGGGAGCAGACGGGTGTACGCGGCCACATACCAGCTCCGAGGGATCCGGTGGCGCAGGTCGAACACGTCGAGTTTGAGCACCTTGTTGGCCCGGATCCGCCGGGCCGCGAAGTCACCTTTCACGTGGGGCACCGCATCGAGTCCCCCCAACCACACATCGGCGAAGTACTGCCCGAGGAGGTCGGCGAGCTCGGCCCGCCCGAAGAGGTGCACGTGGAACGGGTTCTCGAAGTCGGCCGGCTCGTTCGGGGTGAGGAAGAACGCGGCGCCGTCGTCGGCCAGCACCCGGGCGATCTCGGCCACGTGTTCGGCCGGGGTCTCGAAATGCTCGATCAGGTGCGACGAGCACACCGACTCGAAGCGCCCACCAGCCAGGCCCATGGCCAGGGCGTCCATCCGGGCCACCCCAAGCCCACCGGGTCCGAACCGGGCCGAGGCCGTCTCGGTGGCCTCGGCGCTGTAGTCGACCCCGACCACCCGGCGATCAGGCGCCACGAAGCCGATCGATTCGAATCCCTGCCCGCAGCCCACGTCGAGGAGGCGGCCCGGTCCCAGGCGCTCGATCACGGCCCGGTAGCCCGCGGCGTGGAGGGCCAAGAGCGAATCGGGGGTCGCCCCTTGTTGGGGGCGTTCCCCGGTCAACCTCCTCTTGGTCGTCTGCGCCACGTTCCTCCCCCACTCCGTGCCCTCGGTACCGCCCGGGCCACCCGGCGGTGCGGGCCCTTCGTCCGGGCACCTGCCACCTGCCACCGGGAGCGGGTGCTTACACTACCGGGGCGGCAAGGGAGCGCCCGGCTCCTTGGGGCTCCTCAGGTTCTCGGCAACCCGGCACCGACCGGGCGGGGGCAGCGTGCACCGACCGGGTGTTCGACGATGACGACAACGACAACGACACCAGCCGCGGCGCCGGCCCCAGCCCCAGAACCCGCCAGCGCGTCGGCGCCAAGTGCCAAGGGTCGGCGGTCCACGGTCAGCACTGCGGCCCGCCGCCACTCCTACGGCGTCACCGGCACCCTCGAGCACTGCCTCCTCGCCCTGATCGCCTTCGTCCCGCTGCTGGCGGTCGATCCCGGCATCGTCACGTCTGACACCAAGACCTATTTGTACTTGGACCCCGGGCGTTTCTTGAGCCAGGTGGCCAACATGTGGAACCCGACCGTCGGCCTCGGGACGGTCACCCACGAGTACATCGGCTATCTGCTGCCGATGGGCCCGTTCTACTGGTTCTTCTCCGAGGTCCACGTACCGGTCTGGGTGGCCCAGCGCCTCTGGCTCGGCGGCATCTTGTTCGCGGCCGGCAGCGGGATCCTCTTTTTGGCCAAGGTGCTCAGCCTGCGGGGCCCCGGACGGCTCGTGGCCGCCCTCGCCTTCACGCTCTCGCCCTATTTCCTGCAGTACTCGGGTCGGATCTCGGTCATCTTGCTCCCCTGGGCCGGCCTGCCCTGGATGGTGGCCCTGATCGCCCTCGCCCTGCGGCGGGGCGGCTGGCGCTACCCAGCCCTGTTCGCCTTGGTGGTGGCCCTGGTCAGCAGCATCAACGCCAGTTCGATCATCTACGTCGGGGTGGCCCCGATCCTGTGGCTCATCTATGCCGTGGTCATCGAGCGCGAGGCGACGTGGCGCCAGGCGGGGCTCACCGCGTGCAAGATCGCGCTGCTCACCCTTTTGTGCTGCCTGTGGTGGATCATAGGCCTCGAGGTCGAAGCGGCGTATGGCGTCGACGTGCTCAAGTACACCGAGACCGTCCCCTCGACGAGCGAGACCTCGAGCGCGGCGGAGGTCATCCGGGGGCTCGGCTACTGGTACTTCTACGGCGGCGACCGCCTTGGTCCGTGGACCAACGCGGCGGTCATCTACACCCAGCAGGTCTGGCTGATCGCCCTGTCCTATGTCATTCCGGTCCTTGCCTTTCTCGCCGCGGTCTTCGTCCGCTGGCGTCACCGGGCCTACTTCGTCGCGTTGGTCGTGGTGGGCATGGTCCTGTCGGTCGGGGCCCACCCGATCGACAACCCGACGCCGGTCGGTGGGGTGCTCAAGGCCTTCATGACCGACACCACCGCAGGGCTGGCCATGCGTTCGACCGACCGGGCGACCCCCCTCGTCCTGCTCGGCCTGGCCCTCCTCCTCGGGACCGGGGTCACCGCGCTGTGGCGACGCGTACCGTGGATCGGGCTCATCACCGCCATCGTGGTGGCCGGCCTGGTCATCGCCAACAATCCGGCCATGTTCGACGGGGATGCCGAGATTTCGAGCTTCTTCACCCAACCGGCCACCCTCCCGAACTACCAGATGCAGGCGATCAACCACCTGAATGGCACCCACCCGAACACCCGGGTGCTCGCCATTCCGGGCAACGACTTCGCCTCGTTCAGTTGGGGTGACACCGTCGACACGCCCCAGCCGGCCTTCTTGAACCGGCCGTTCGTGACCCGAGAGCAGCAGATCATGGGGTCAATGGCGACGGCGGACACCCTCTATGCCATGGACCAGCCCGTCCAAGAAGGCACCGAGAACTGGAGCTCCCTCGCCCCGATGGCCCGACTGCTCAGCGCGGGCGACGTGCTCGTCGAATACGACCAGAACTACGGGCACTACGGGGTCCCCCAACCCCAGCTGCTGGCCCCACAGCTGGCGCAGACCCCGGCTGGTTTGTCCGACCCCGTCTCCTACGGCAGCCCGGTCCCCAACATCTCGAGCACCTCCACGCTCGACGAACAGGACCTGGCGTCTCCGGCCAACCCCGCCTGGCCCGAGCCGCTCACGAGCTACACCGTGGACAATCCCCGGCCCCTCGTGCGGGGCGAGTCGAACACCGGGCCGCTTGTCGTGGCCGGCGACGCCGAGGGCCTCGAGAACCTGGCCGGAGCCGGACTGCTCGATACCAACAGCGCCATTTACTTCTCCGGCACGCTGGCCAAGCACCCGGCCCAACTCCACCAGCTGCTCGGGGCCGGGGCCGGGCTGGTGCTCACCGACACCAACCGCAAACAGGCTTTTCGCTGGGACACCCTCACGGCCAACTACGGCGAAACCGAGACCCCGGCGCAGAACCCGGCCAAGACCGACCTGAGCGACAGCGTTATCGACCTGTTCCCCGGCACCCCGCTGTCGGCGCATTCCCTGGCCACCTACGTGGGCGCGGTCAACGTCACCGCCTCCTCCTACGGCCAGACCATCTCGTACACGCCCGAAGACCGGGCCTACAACGCCATCGACGGGAATCTCGATACCAACTGGGAGACCGGAACTTTCGTGGCCAACCCGTCGGGGCAGTGGTGGCAGGTCCACTTCACGAGCCCCGCGACCACCGACCACATCACACTGGTCCAGCCGATCACCGGCGACGTGAGCCGCTGGATCACCCGGGTCACCCTTTCTTTTAACGGGGGGGCCCCGGTGACCGAGAACCTCGGGCCCTCCTCCCGCGTCGCCGCCGGCCAGGTGCTCTCGTTCCCCCAGCGCAGCTTCTCCACGCTCCGGGTGACCATCGACGCCACCAGCAACGACCACGCACCGCCCGCGCTGGCCGCCGGGGTGGGCCTGAGCGAGGTCCAAGTCCCCGGTCAGCACGTCGTCGAGGTGATCGCAATGCCCGAGGACCTGCTGAAATCGGCTGGCACCGCCTCGCTCGCCAACCGCCTCTCGATCGTCATGAACCGTCAGCGGGTCTCTCCGTACCCGCCGCGATCTGACCCCGAGACCACCATCTCGCGCGAGTTCACCCTGCCCACGTCGAGGACCTTCACCGTTTCCGGCGCGGCGAGCATCTCGCCTCTCATCCCTGACGACCAGATCGACCGACTGGTCGGGCGCCCCGGAACCGCGGGCACCGGCATCGTCGCCTACTCGAAGGGCCGTATGCCCGGCTCACTGACGTCGGGGGCGGCCGCAGCGCTCGACGGTAACCCGGCGACCGCCTGGCAGCCGGGGTGGGGGGCGGTCCACCAAAAGGGCCAGTGGCTCGAGTATGCCCTGCCCCGGCCCGTCACCTTCAATCACCTCAACCTGCAGATCGTCGCCGACGGCCGGCACTCGGTCCCCACCTCGCTCACGGTCAGCACCGAGCACGGGTCGCGCCAGATCCTGCTCCCGCCCGTCGCCGACTCGGCGACCGCGGGGGCGGTGGCCACGGTGCCGGTCAGCTTCCCTGCCCTCAGCGGTCGCAACGTGAAGATCACCGTCACCGGGGTGCGACTCGAGTACACGACCAATTTCTACAACGAGGCCAAGATCGCCCTTCCCCTCGGCGTCGCCGAGGTGGGGATCCCCGGGCTTGTGATGCCCCCGGTCCCACCGGCGGTCCCGGTTGCCTGCCGGACGAACCTGATTTCGATCGACGGCCACCCCGTCGGGGTGCGGATCGTCGGGTCCAGCGCGTCGGCGCTAGCCAACGGGGACCTGCCGGTGGAGCCATGTGGACCGAGCGCCGGTGGCATCACCCTCGGCCCCGGACCGCACATCGTCGAAACAGCGCTCGGCCATTCTCCATTGACCGGGTGGAACGTCGATCAGCTGGTCCTCGATTCGGCGCCCGGTGGCGGCCCCGCCCCGCTCGGAGCGGACAACCAGCGAGGAGCCACCCAACCGGGTCCCGCACCCTCGGTCACCGTCGACTCTGCGGGCACCTCGAGCGAGAGCGTGCAGGTGCGCGGGGCGACCGCCCCCTTCGAGCTGGTGCTCGGCCAGAGCGTCAACGCCGGCTGGCAGGCGGTGGCCCGTCCGGGTCCGGGGGCCTCGGCGGGCGCTCGATCGGTCAACCTCGGCCCGTCCCAACTGGTTGACAGCTTCGCTAACGGGTGGCCGGTCAGTGCCGCCCAGTTGCGCGCCCTCGGGGGCAACGGCACCTTCACCGTCTCGATGAGCTGGGCCCCTCAGTCGACGGTGTGGCTGGGCCTGTTGATCTCCGCGGGCACCCTCGGGCTGTGCGTGTTGTTGGCCGTCGTGCCCCGGCGTTGGCTTCGGTCCCGACGTCGTGGCGGGAGGCCGACGCGCCGCACGAGGCGTCGCACCCCGCAAGGACCCGCAGCAAGCGTCAACGGCACTCCGGCGGCGGTCCGCGGGGTCGATGCGGGCACCACCGCGCCAGTGCCGGACGCCCTCGTCGCTCCGGGCGCGCCTTCGCCTCGGCCCACTCCAGACCGGGCCGAGGCGACGTCACCGGTGACGCTCGTGCTCGGGGCCGGCGACCGGCCCGGCGCCGAGGTCCCCGCCGAGCGGCCCCCGCTGCCCGCCCTTTCCCCCGAGCCGGCGTTGACCGCGCCCTTCGCCCGGCGGGGTCAGCGCCCGCCGTTGTGGGCCATCGTCCTCATCGCCGCGGCGACCGGCGCGATCGGGGCGGCGGCGGCCGGCCCCCTCGTCGGCCTGGCCGCCGGCGTCGCCACCGCCGGCGCGTTGCTCGTGCCCCAGGCCCGGGTGGTCACGGCCACCTTGGCGGTCGGACTCCTGATCGCCGCGGCGGTCAGCGTCGTGCACGGCCAGGCCCAGCACCCGATCCCGGAGAGCTCGGACTGGCCTTCGGCCTACGAGAACGCCGGGCTCTTGGTCTGGATGGCCGTGGTCTTCTTGGGAGCCGACGCCGTGGCTGACGCGGCCCGAAGCCTTGCCAAACGACGCCCGAAGCGTCCCAAAACCTAGCGAGCGGCCGGGACCCGAGCCATCGGGCCCGGGGGGTCAGATCCGGGCGGTGGCCTCGGTGGCCAGGGCCTCGAGGGTGCTGCGGGCGGTGGCGTCCCAGGTGAACCAGCGGGCCCGCTCGTGAGCACCGCGCCCGAGCCGGGCCCGCAGGGCATCGTCGCCGAGCACTTCGAGCATGGCGTCGGCCTGACCCGCGACGCCGTCGACCAACAGGCCGGTCCGACCATCGAGCACGGCATCGCGGTGACCAGCGATGTCGCTTGCCACCGCCGGGGTCCCACAGGCGCCCGCCTCGGTCAGGGTCATCCCCCACCCTTCGCGCAGCGAACAAGAGGCGACGAGCCACGCCTTTTGGTACCACTCGACGAGCTCGTCGTCCTCGAGCCGTCCGGGCAGCGCCAGCCAGTCCTCGGCGTGGTGCTGGCGGCGGAGCTCCTCGAGCGCAGGCCGTTCGTAGCCCTCGCCGATGATGATCGCCTCGAGGGCGGGACAGGACCGCTTGACCCGCACCAGGGATTCGATGAGCCGATCGAAACGTTTCACCGGGACGAGGCGTCCGACGGCCACGACGAGCGGACGGACCGAGCGCTCGCCCCCGGCCGAGAATCTCGGTTCCACCCCGGGCGGGACCACCGATACCCGAGCGGGGGCCAGTCCCAGCTGCTCGACGATCTCGTCGCGCGAGGAACTTGACAGCGTCACCACCCGACTCTGCCGATAAAAGGGCGGGGCGACCCGGCTCTCGAGCGCTTCGCCGATCTTGGCCAGCCACCCCGGCAGGACCATGCGCCACATCTCGGCGTGCACGTGGTGGAGGAAGACGATGCGGGGCCCGCGGTACCAGATCGGTGAGAAGAACGGCATCCCGTTCCATACCTCCACCAGCCCGTCACCAGCCCGCCAGCCGGCCCGTACCCCCTCCCAGGCCACCCCCGGAAAGACGCCGTAGCGCCCGGACCGCCGCTCCACGTGGTAGCCGGCCCGGGTGATCGAGGCGGGCTGCCCCGGGACCGCCGACGTGCGGAAGGTGACGTCGATGCCGGCCTCGGCCCAGAGGCTGGCGATGCGATGGGCGTGCAGTTCGCTGCCGCCGGCCTCGGGGTCGTCGAGGTCCCGCCAGGCGACGAAGTGGATCCGGCGAAGCCCGGCGTCGTCGGCCATGGCGGCCAAGACGTCGCGGCTCGATGCGTCCCCGGGCGCCCCGTCGGCGTGGTCGGGCGCCGAGCCGGGGACGAGAACGTGTGCTTTGTCGGCGCGGGAACCGGTCGCGGCCGCCTGTTGAGTGTTTCGCACCCGGGCCATGGACCCGTTGACCCCCGATCTCGTCCTGCCGGTCCCCCGGGGGCGAGCGTAGTCCGGCCTCCACAGGCCACGGCGCATCGTTCCCGCTGGTCGCCCGCGACGTGTCGGTGCAGGCGCCCCGGACCCTACCGGCGGCGCACGCGCCGGTGATGGACCTTTGCGAAACCCACGATCGTGGCGGCGGCCAGCGCGGCCTGGACCACAAGGTCGGCCCGGGCGGTGGGCCGTGGGATCCCGTGGGCCGACGTCACCGCCATGGTCGCAGCGATGGCTCCGATGACGAGCAGCACGGTGATCCAGCGACGACCGACGGCAAGCAGGTACATCGTCAGCACCACCGTGGTGCTCAAACAGACCATGGCCAGCACCAAAGGCACAAAGGCCGCCTGAGCACCGAGGTAGCGGGCCGAAAAGACGACGGTGAGAAGGAGGTGGGGGAAGAACACCGAGAGCACGATCAACAACGTGGCCGGCACGGCCAGCAACAAGAGGGTGACCGCCAACTGGCGCAGCGCGTGGCCCCCCTGGCGCCAACGGATCGCCGCTTCGGGCAAGAGATAGCCCCCGAGGGCGATCGCCCCGAACACCAGCGCCTTGCTGGCGACCGAGACCGCGGCGTACGAACCGCTGAGGCGCGGCGCGTCACGTCCGACCGTGATCACGTCGATGTTCTGGAGCAGCGCCACCATGGCCAGAGCGATGAAGGCCGCACCCAGGTCGGTGACGATGTCTCGGCGTTGCTCAGAGGGCTCGGAGAGGACCGGGTCGGACCGAAATACCGCGGTCCAGCGCCGGGCCACCCGACCGAACGCCCCCGAACCGAACGGACCGGCGCGCCTAGCCGGGTCGAGCTCGCCCCGGTCCTCTTCGGCTTGTACCTCGGCCGCCCAGATCCGATCGGCCCGCCAGCGGGCGTGGCAGGCCGTCACGATCTCGGCGATAAGCACCCCGATGGCCGCCCCCGAGACGCCGAATCCGAGGCCGACCAAGGTGAGCATGGCCACGGTGCGCACCCCCCCTTCGACCAGCAGGTTGGCCGCCAAGGTCCCGTAGTTGCGGTGGGCCTGCAGCAGCCCGCGGTCGAGGCAGAGCAGGACCCAGACCACCGCCGCGACCAAGATGGCGTCCACCCCGACGGCGTTCTTCTGGTTCAAAAACGAGGCCACCGACGGCCCGATGGCCACCACCAGCACCGCCCAGGCGACCACCACGGCGATGCCCTGCCGGTGGAGCCGCCGAGCCCAGCGCTGCACCAGGTGGGCCGAGCCGCTGCCCCGCCAGGCGGTGATGCGTCGGACCACGGCCACGAGCACGGCCGAACCGGGCATCGAGATGATCAAGAACAGTCCGGTGAGCTGGTTCAGTTGGCCGTAACTGCGGTTGGTCAGCAGGCGGGCCAGCAAGACGGTGACGATGACCTGGGTCCCGTTGGCCACCAACCCGGCCACGGCCAGGGTTCCCGCCTGGAGAAGCCCGGCCCGCACCGAATCGGGGGCCACGTCCCCTTGTGGCTCGGGCCCGGCAGTGGCGAGCGGGGGCAGCAACAGCTCGCCCCCGAGAGCGGGCATGACCGAGCTCGGGGCCAGCGAGATCGCCCCGGGGATCCCCTCAACCGCCGCTTCCACCGCCTCGACGGCGCCGACCGAACCGTCGGGCTCTGGATCCGACGAAGGGTCGGTCTCGCTGCTCACGCCGCCACCGTAGCGAGTGTCCACGGAGCGGGACCCCGTCCCCGGGCCGGGCCGGGGCGTCCCACCGGAGTCGACCCCCACGGCGTCGGTACACTGCCGCGGGTGCTCGGCCCCCTCCAGCGCGCCGTGGTACTGGTGTTGGCCCTCGGTTTGGCCGCCCTGCTGGGCAGCGCTCCCGGCGCGGCCGGGGCCCACACGAACCGCACGGGCACCAACGAGCAGTACCTCGGGGCGCCCGGGTATCTGATCGTCACCGCTCGGGGCGCGGTCGCCACGTTCGGTGGCGCCGGCTTCGCCGGCGATCTCGCTGCCACCCCCGCCGCACCGGTGCTGGGCGTGGCGACCACCGCCGACCGCCGGGGCTACTGGCTGCTCAGCGCCGACGGTGCGGTGCACGCCTTCGGCGACGCCACCCATCGCGCCGCGGCCCGTTCGATGCCCGGCGCCGTCGCCATCGCCGGCGACCCCGTGACCGGTGGCTACTGGACGGTCGACGCCCCGGGAGATCTCCGAGCGGTCGGCGCCCCGGTGTTCGCCCGACCGGTGCTTGCCCCGGGCGGTTCCCCGGTGGTCGGGGTGGCCTCGGCGGCCGGCGGTCTCGGGGTCTGGATGGTCGAGCGCTCGGGGGCCGTCATTGCCACCGGAACGGTACCCACCGTCGCGGCGCCCCAGGTCAGCGCGGCCGCCGGGCCGGTGGTGGCCATCACCGCCACCCCCGACGGTGCGGGCTATTGGCTGGCCACGGCGACCGGAGCGGTCCTGTGCGCGGGGGATGCCACCACCTACGGGTCGCTCCACGATCCGCGCTCGCCGGTCATCGCCTTCGCCACCACCCCCGACGGTCGGGGTTATCTGCTGGTCTCGGCCGACGGTTCGGCCGGAGCCTTCGGCGACGCCCGCTTCGCCGGAGACGCCGCCAGCCCGCTCCACCCCCCGCTCTATCCGGGGGCCCTCCAAGTTCCCCCCACCGAAGCGGTCGGCGCGGTCTTCCAAGCGCGCGGACCCCAACCGGCGCGCCGGGGTCCGTTGCGGGTCACCTTCGTCGGCGACTCGCTCTCGGTCCAAGTCGCCCGGGACACCCAGCGCTACGCGGCGGTCCACCACCTCGACGTGCGCATCGACGTGGGCGGCATCCTCGGTTGTGGGATGGTCGGCTCCCTCGCCCTCGCCACGTACTCGAACCCCCGCCCGACTGCTCCGACGCTGCCGGCGTGCGGGCAATGGCTCCAGCAGTACCGCCAGGCCATCGCCACCTCGCACCCGAACGTGGTCGTCTTGCTGTCGGGGTACTGGGAGAGCCAGCACCACTCCTATGACGGATCGACGGTGGCGGTGGCCACCAGCGCACCCTTTCGTTCCTACCTCGCGCGGCAGCTGGGGTCCGCGCTGCGCCTGGCCCGGTCCGCCGGGGCCCGGGTGGTGCTGCTCGACGCGCCGTACTTCGGCGACGGCACCCCTCGGGCCAACGTTGACGCCTGGGACACTCTCGTCGACTCGGCCGGCTCGAGCAGGGTGACCCGGCTCGACTTGCGACGCCTCCTCGACCCCGACGGTCGTGTGGCCCCGGTCGTTGACGGGGTCCGGGTTCGAGCGGGCGACCGGGTGCACCTGACGGCGGCCGGGGTACACAGGGTCATCGACCCGTGGCTGGTCCCCCAACTGCTCGCCGCGGCCCGAACCGATCGCCATGCCATCGGGGTACCCACACCCTGAGGCATCCATTTGCGGGCATCTAGGGGGCTGGGGCGAACGGGGTCGTCGCCCCCGTTCCGCCCGCTGCTGGTGCGGCCTTCTGTTCGGCGGCGGCCCGGATCACACAGGCCGGCACCGCCCCGGGGCTGCGTCGGTGGCGCTCACCAAATGCAGTGCACACAGAGAGGGTGTCGGCGTCGATGCGCAGGCCCGGGGGGGCCAGACCGACGTCGGACCAGACCCAGGCGTGGTCTTGGTACACCGGGCCTCTCCCGAGCACCGCGGTCATGAAACCGGCGGCGTAGTGCGCGTCATGGCCGACGAACGACGGCACTCCGGAGCGATCGGGGATCACCACCATCGTGACCTCCCACGCCGACAGGGCCTGTCGTACCGCGGCGACCTCCCGGCGCGTGCCGGCCGGTGGGGGCGTAAAGCCGAAGGCGACAGAGGCCAGGACGAGAAAACCCGGGCGCTCACGCCCGGCCCGTCCGGGCGTGCCCTGGGGGCCGCCGCCACCGGCCTGGCCGTAGCGCATGCCGTTGATGGCCTGCCACGCCAGGGCCGACTGGATGCCCGAGAACGGGGGCGGGTAGGCCAGTAGCACCTGGCCCGGCACCACCTTCGGGCCTTGCACGGCGAACCAGGTGGGCAGGTCGACCGGGCGCACGGCGTAGGGAAGGCTCGGGGCGACGGCCTGTACCAACGGCACGAGCGACACGCCGGCGGCCACCAACACCGCGACGACGCGCACCCCGGACCGCACGACAGCGGGGGCGCCCGCCCGGCCGCTGCGTCTGGGCAGCGTCACCCACCGGGCCCGATCGAGCACAACGGCCAGCATCACGGCGAGTGCCAGATAGGTGACCGCCATGAAGCGTTGCTCGACCACGTTGTCGAGGACGGGTGTGCGGTCGAAGAGCTGCCAGGGCACCCACTGATGTTTGCGTTCGCCGAGCGACAGCAGGGCCGTCACCACCGCGAGGGCGCCAAAAAACCAGAGCCGGCGGTCTCGCCGCCAGATCACGAGAGAGGCGGCCAAAACGGCGAGCATCCCCCAGCCGATGTACGAAGACGACGGGAGGGGCCGACCGAGGTAGCCGCCGATGTCGAGAAGGATGCTCCGCCGCGCCCCGAAGCCCGGGTCGATAAACGAGCGGGGCGTGTAGCCGCCGATCACCGGGATGTGCGGCCAGATCTCACCGGACAGATGGGCCGGGCCGGCCAGGGCGAACCAGGCCGGATAGGCCAACAACGCCACGGTGACCACTCCGGCCGCCACCACGCCGGGCGCGGCCCGCCGGACCCGCGCCGGCAGGTCGGCCCGGTCGGCGATCGCCGCGTAGACGATCAACAACACGACGCCGATCACGCTGGCCAAGGCCACGATGACCAGCACCTCGGTGCTGACGAAGAACTCGACGCAGACGAGCAGACCGAGAGCCACCCCGACGGGGATGGCCCGGCGGCGTTGACGGATCAGCAGTTCGTCGAGACAGCCGAGCATCAGGGGTAAGACGGCCAGGGCGGCGGTCATCAGGTGGGCGTCGGCCAGGCCCTGGAGCACAAAGGGTGAGAATCCGTACAAGAGGCCGCCCACGAAGGCGGCCGGGGTCCAACGCACCCAGCGACGCAGGAGCCAGAAGGCGCTGAGCGCGGTGGCGACCGGGACGAGGGTGGAGGCGACGTTCAAGGTGGCGATCGGGCCGAAGGCCCAGGTGATCGGGGCCAGGGGAACGCCGATGGCCAACACGCTGGTATTGGCCAGCAGATTGAACCCGGAGGGATGGAACAAGGCGGTCGAAAAGAACAGGTTGGCACCGTGGTCGATCGCGTAGGCGGGCCACTCGAGAAACCAGGTGAACAGGGCCGGGTCCCCGCACCCACACGTGGCTGTGGTGCTCGGATGCGTCGTCCAGACGTGCCACCACAGCACGATCGACACCAACAGGTAGCCGCCCGCAGCACACACGAAGGAGCCGACCACGGCGCGCCGACGTGCGGGTCCATTATTGCGCCGACGGTGGAGCGCCCGAGCGGGCGGACCGAGGTCACCGGGCCCGAACTCCGGGTCGATCTCCGGGCCGGCCCCGGCAGGGCCGCCGACCTCGACGGTCACTAGGCGGTGGGTGATCGGCGGGGCAGCACGGGTGCGTCGCGCCCCGTTCCCCCCCGCGAAGGGTCTTTGGCCCCCGACCCGTCATCGGCGTGCTCCTCGTGGTACTCCTCTTCCACGTTGACCGCCCAGATGTCATGGTGCGCGCCGAGAATGTTTTCGACCGTCAGCATGGCCGTGTACATCGAGTGGTCCTGGTTGTTGTACTTGTGCATGCCGTTGCGCCCGACGGGGTGCACGTTGGGCGCAACGGCGTCGAGGTATTTGGTGATGATCTCCACGTTGTCGCGGTAGTCGAAGTCGTAGTAGGGGTAGGCCTTGGGGACCCGCACGACGTACCCCGCCTCCACCACCTCGGGCTTCACCAGGCCCAGCCGGTCGAGTTCTCGTGTGCCCTGGGCGATCAGTTCCTCGTCGGTGCTCTCCCACAATGCGTCACCTTCGAAGACGAAGTACTCGAGCCCGAGACACGTCCGCCCCTCTTTCACCATGAACGGGGACCACGAACCGAAGTTCTGGATGCGCCCTACTTTCACGTCGGTGGCGTGAATGTAGATCCAGTTGTCTGGAAAACCGTCGGCCTCGGGCACCACTAGGGCCACGGTCAGAAAGTCCCGGTAGTGCAGGCCGGCGCCGGCCCGACGAACCTCGTCGGGCGGCGGGGGGTCGAGGGCGGCGACGAGCGCGTTCATCGGCATCGAGGAGATCACGTGGGAGGCCTCCCGTTCCTCGGTGCTGCCGTCGTGGTGGGCCAAGGTGACCGAGGTGGCCCGACCGCCGTCGATGTGGATACGGGTCACCGCGGTTTGCATGATGACCTCGCCTCCGCCCTTTTGGACCAGATCCTGGCAACGCTCCCACATCATCCCGGGCCCGTATTTCGGATATTGGAACTCCTCGATCAGGCTGGTGATGTCCTTCTGGTTGCGCCGTGGGAGCAGCGCGTTGAGGACCGCTTTGCCCAGATCAAGGTTCTTCACCCGTTGGGCCGCCCAGTCGGCGGGCATCTCGCTCACCGGCACCCCCCACACTTTCTCGGTGTAGGTCTTGAAGAAGGTGCGGTAGAGGCGCCAGCCGAACCGAGCCACCAGCCAGTTCTCGTAGTTGGACTGGTCCTTGGGCGGACGGATCCGCGCCCACAGGTAGGAGAAGCCGCAGAGCATGGCTTCCAAAATGCCCAGGTTCTTGAGCGCGTTCGCCGCTTTCAGTGGGTAGTCGTAGTACTTGTTCTTGTAGAAGATGCGGCTCATACGCGGCCGCAGCAAGAAGTCCTCGTCGGGCAGGATCTCGTGCCAGAGGTCCTCGACCTCGGTCACTTTGGTGAAAAAGCGATGGCCCCCGATGTCAAAGCGCCAACCGTCTCGCTCGACGGTCCGGCTGATGCCGCCGACCACCGAGTCGGCCTCGGCCACCACCGCCTTGCGACCCGCCTTGACCAGCTCGTAGGCCGCCGTCAACCCGGCCGGGCCGGCACCGATCACCACGACCGGCGCCCCGTCGGTCGTGGGCGATGAGGCCGATGTTTCCGCTGGTCCTGCCTCTGCCACGTGTTCCTTTCGGGGAACCGAGCCCTGGCCGGGCCGGCCGGGCTGCTCCTGTCGGGTCGCGCCCAAACAGGCGGACGGCACTGACGACCGTGGGCCATCCATCGGCCCCCCAGACCCGGTCTGAGCGCCTCAGCCGTCCGACCACGGCGAGGTTAGTTGGTGGCTGGGAACCGGTGGTGCGATGGCGAGGTCCGTCGGCGCCGACCCGGCCCTTTGTGCAGGACCGCCCCGGACCCGGCCCTCCACTGTTACGGGACCAGCAGATTGCAGAAGGCCAGGAGGGCATACACGGCGAGTCCGGCCCCGGCCAGCACCAGCACCGAGCGCTCAACGGTGGGACGGGAAATGAGCGACGCCCCGGCGAGCACCAGGGGAAAGGCGCTCAGCGAATAGCGCTCAAAGGAATCGAGGTTGGTCCCGCTCAGCGCCACGAGCACCACGGCGGTGGCGAAGGCGCCGTAGGAGGCGGGCCAGCGACGCCAGCACACCACGAGCAGGGCCACGACCACGAGCACCCACGGCAAGTGGAGAGCGGTGCCCACGTGGTGGTGCACCAACCCCCGGGCGTCGTGGACCAGGGTCGCCACCGGGTCCGAGAGCCCACCGTGGTGTCCGGCCTGGGCTTGGACCCGAAGCGGCAGCAGCGCATCACCGAAGACCCGCGCGCTCCAACCGAGGAAGACCGCCATGCCGGCCAGGGGGGCGAAGGCGGCCAGTGCGGCCGCCGCCTGTTCGCGACCGGTCATCGAGCGTCGCCGGCGCACCGCTTCGACCACAACAGGCACCACCAAGAGCACCCCGAGCGGACGGGTCAGACCGGCCGCAAAACCGAGCGCGGCGGCGGAGCACCACGCCGGCCCCGGTCGCCCCGTCCAGTGGCCGCGGCCCGCCCCTCGTCGGATGGCAAGGAAACAACCGACGCTAAAGACGAGCAGGGTGGCCTCGGCGTAGCCCATGACCAACACGAAAGCCGGAGGGACAATCGACAGCAGCCAGACCGCACGCCGGGCCAGGACCTCGTCGCCGCTCTCCCGGCGCACCAACACGAATACCAAGGCAGTGGCCACCAAGGCGCTGGCGTTGGCGAGCATCACCAGCGCGTCACCATCGCCCAGCCCGGTCACGAACCCGAGGGCCCGACCGGCCAACGAGAAGAGCGGGAAGAAACGGAGCGACTGGTGTCCGAGCGGGGCGTAGCCGAAGCGAGCGATGGCTTCGTACCACCCGGCGTCCCAGCCGAGCAGACCCTGGTGTACCCGGGCTGTTACCCCTGGGGTCCCCGGGTGGATCCGGTCCACCACGAAGTGGGCGACGGCCAGGGTCCCGAGCACGATGACCCGGGCCACGATCCACGGGGCGAGCACCGAGCGCAGGACTCGGCCCGTCCGGGGAACCAGGTTGGTGAGCCCGGGCCGCGCAGCGCGGAGGCCGACGGCCCCGGCCTTCACGGGGCGGCGCTGGCCGCAGGCGTTGGAACGGCGCCCGCAGACGGCGGCGCAAACTGGGTGAGCTGCATCGGCTCGTAGTACTGGTCGGGATTTGCGTTGACCCACTGGTGGGCCCCGTAGCCAGGGGCCTCGGCCAGGTACCCGGCCAGCTGCTCGCATTTGATCCCAAAACCCTGATAGCCCGGGGCCGAGACCAACCAGATGTCGTGGGTCGTGCCGGCCAGCTGCTCGAGGTGCCGGGCGAAGTCCGCCGGGTTCGAGCGGGCGGCGACCGTTTTGTAGTCGACCCAGTCGACGTAGGCCGGACCGGTCGCGCGGGGGTAGGTGAGCTGGTGGTAGCCCGGACCGGTCAGCCGGTAGACCGACGGGCCCAGCTGGTCGGGGCAGTAGGCGACGATGTCGCCCGGCGCGGCATGGGCCTGCACGGCGGTGGCGATCTGAGGAGCCTGGGTGCGTTGGGTCCAGACGTTCTCCACCCCAGCGGCCAGGCCGGCCACGGCCATCAGTGCCATGATGCACGCCCGCACCCGGGCGTCGGCCAGGGTGAGGGTGCCGTAGGCCACCAGGACGAGCAGGGGCACAAAGATCACCGAGGCGTAGCGGGGCGAGAAGGCGCTCCCCGTAATGATCCCTCCGGTGATGGCCGCAGCCAGGGTGAAGACCACCACAAAGGTCAGTCCCCGCCCGGGCCGGCGGGTCCGGATGTCGAGTTCGATATGCCACCGGTCCCGGGCGACGCCGAAGAGGGCCAGTGCCCCGAGCGCGAAGTAGAAGACGGCGAGCAGCCGGCCCTGATTCGACCCGGCCGTCGACAGGGTCGCCTGGTTGTCGGTGAAGCCGGTGACCGCATTGATGATGGCGGCGAAGTTCGGCGGCTTGGACCACGGGGTCCCGGTATGAGCCGACTGGTAAATGAAGGTCGGCATCCACGGAAGAAAGGCCACGCAACCGACCACGATGGACCCGAGGGCGTAACGGGTGGGGCTGCGGCGGTCCGACCGCCCCCGCCATGCCTGCCAGATGAGCCACAGTGCAAGCGAGGCGATCAGGTAGATGGCCCAGTACTGGGTGTAGAGCAACGCCGCGGACACCACGGCCAGCGCCACCAGGTTGCCCACCTGGGGTCGCGACAGCACCCGTTCGAGCGCGAGGAATCCACAAGCCACCAAGAACATAACCAGCGCATACATCCGCGCCTCGGTGGCGTAGTAGATGGCGAATGGCGCGCTGGCCAGGAGCACGAGGGCCATCCAGGCCACCGTTCGGCCGCCGAAACGGCGCCCGGCAAGCCAAGCGATGGGCAGGGTGAACACCGAAAGCACTCCGGTCAATGAGCGAACCGCGAGATCAGATGTACCGAGGAGCCACATCCAAAAATGCAGGAGCAGGTAGTAGAGGGGGGGCGCCCCGTCTCGCTTCAGATAGCTCGGGATCTCGTGGATGGGACGGCGGGCGATGTTGACCGTTAGCGCCTCGTCCAGCCACAGCGCCGACTTGGTCCAGAACCGCAACGCCACCCCGAACGCCACTACGACGGCCACCCCGATGCCGGCGGCCACTAGCCATCTTCCGGTCAGACGCGAGGACGGGGCTCCGGTACCCGCCCCCGGCCCGCTCACCGGCGAATCACTCCCTGTCGCTGCTGGCGAGCCCCGATCCGCCGATGGGGGACGCGGAAGCTCATCGATGGCCGCACCGTCCATCCGGGCATGGTACGCGACACTGCCCTGGCCGCCACGACAGCGGGGCCATTGGGGCCGCCGGGGCGGACGAAGTGGGTCGCCTCGGTCCGAGCGGGCGGCTAGGCCTAGGATCTGGCGGAGCCCGGGGGGGGACGCGACCGAAGGGAGACCCGCGTGGCGAAGTACCTGACGAAGCGAGCAGCTGCTCTCGTCGCCATCATCTTCTTGGTCTCCCTCGGCGCGTTCTTTCTCGTCCACCTCCTGCCGGGCGACCCGACGGTCACGATTTTGGGCCCAAATGACACGGCGCACAATGCGGCGATACTGCGGGGTCAGCTCGGCCTGAACAAGCCGCTCTATGAGCAGTACTGGATCTGGGCCGGCCACTTGCTCGAGGGCAACCTCGGAGAGTCCTTCGTCACCCACCAGACGGTCACCAACATCATCGCCAACGCCCTCCCGATCGACATCGAACTCATCATCTTGTCCCAGGTGATCGCGTTGCCCATCGCCATCACCCTCGCCCTCCTCGCCGCCCGCCGACCCAACAAGGCCTTCGACAAGGCGGCAACGACCACGACGTTTGGTGGACTGGCCCTACCCCCGTTCATCATTGCCCCGATCTTCGTGGTCCTCTTCGCCACCCACTGGCACATATTCCCCGGGCCCGCCTCCTACGTCCCGATCTCACAGGATTTTTGGACCAACATCGATTCGATGCTCTTGCCCTCCATCGTGTTGGCCTTCGGTTCGATCGTCATCTACTACCGATTGCTGCGCAACGACCTGATCGCCACGTTGCAAGAGGAATTCATCACCATGGCTCGCTCTAAAGGCCTCTCCGATACCCGCATCCTGTTGCGTCACGCGTTCCGGCCGTCTTCCATTTCGCTGTTGGCCTCGGCGGGGATCAACATCGGGACTCTCATCGCCGGCACCTTTGTCGTCGAATACCTCCTGCAGATTCCCGGCCTCGGCTACGAGCTCGTCAGCAGCATCAACCAACTCGACTACATCACCGTGCAGGGCATCGTCCTGGTGGTCGCCGTCGGGGTTGTCGTGATCAATTTCATCGTCGATTTCCTCTTCACCGTCGTCGACCCGAGGATCGCCCGTGACTGACCGCCTCATCCCCATCGAACAGGCCGAACGCGCGAGCGTGGTGTCCACGTCCGGAGCGGCCGCCGCGGTCGGCGGGGCGGCGGCCATGTTCACCGAGGTGCAAACCCCGAGAAAACGCCTCGGCGCGTTCTTCTGGGTCTGCGCGGCGTGGATCGGCATCGTCATCGTGCTCGCCATCGTCGCCAACCTCCTGCCCCTGATCAATCCCAACGCGCAGAACGGCGCAGTGAACGCCGGTCCGAATGCCACCAACTGGCTCGGGACCGACGACCTGGGCCGAGACATTCTGAGCCGGGTCATCTTCGGAGCCCGGGTCTCACTCGTCGCCGGTTTCGGTTCGATCCTCATCGCTCTCGCCCTCGGCGGAGTCACGGGCATGATCGCCGGCTACCGGCGCGGCACCGTCGACACCATCGTCAATGCCGGGTCCTACGTGTTGCTCGCCTTCCCAGCTCTGGTGGCGGTGATTGCCATCGTCACCTTCTGGGGCAACCAGCTGTGGAAGATCACCATCATCATCGGCATCGCGGCGGCACCGCTGGTCTTCCGGTTGGTTCGAGCGGCCACCCTCTCCTATTCCACCAGGGACTTCGTGGTCGCGGCGCGCGCCCTCGGGGCGACCGATACCCGCATCTTGTTCAAAGAGATCTTGCCGAACATCATCCCGGCCATCCTCTCCTTCGCCCTCATTGGTGTGGCGACGGTGATCGTCTTGGAGGGGACCTTGGCCTTTTTAGGCCTTTCGGTGCCCCCACCGACGGCCTCGTGGGGCAACATGTTGAATGAGAGCCGGAGCTACATCACCGGATCCCAGATCAACCTGTCGCTCCTCCTCTCCCCGGCCTTCGCCCTGTTCAGTTTCCTGCTTGCCCTCAATTTGGTCGGTGACCGGCTACGCCAGCACTTCGACGTGACCGAGGTTCGGCTTTGACCCCGACCAAAGCGGTATCGACCCACGAGTTCTCACCGGTTGACGACAGCACCTCGCTTTTAGAGGTGACCGATCTGCACACCACGTTCCATACGCCTCGGGGAGAGTTACGGGCAGTGAACGGCGTCTCGTTCTCATTGGCCCGCGGTGAGACGCTCGGAATCGTAGGCGAGTCCGGTTCGGGCAAGACGGTGCTCTCGCGTACGATCATGGGGTTGCTGCCGCGTGAAGGCGTGAGCGTGGACGGTTCGGTGGTCTTCGAGGGCCAAGAGATCCTCAACGCTGCGCCCAAAGTGCTGCGCGCCCTGTGGGGTGCCCGGGTCTCGATGGTGTTCCAGGACCCGATGACCTCATTGAATCCGGTCATGCGCATCGGACGCCAGATCGCCGAGCCACTCCGCCTTCACCTCGACATGGACCGCAAAGAGGCCAAGGCAACGACAATTTCCCTCCTTGCCCAGGTGGGCATCCCCTCACCAGAAGAGCGCTACGGCGCCTACCCGGGCCAGCTCTCAGGCGGCATGCGCCAGCGGGTGATGATCGCCATCGCCCTGGCCTGCGCGCCGCGACTCTTGCTCGCGGACGAACCGACGACCGGTCTGGACGTCACAGTCCAAGCACAGATCCTCGACCTCTTGAGTTCTCTGCAAGAGGAACGGAACATGGCGATGGTCCTCGTGACCCACGACCTGGGTGTGGTGGCCACCCGCACCGACCGGATCATCGTGATGTACGCCGGGCACGTGGTCGAACAAGCCCCGACCGCCACCTTGTTTTCCGCCATGGCCATGCCTTACACCGAGGCCCTGCTCGGCTCCACGCCGCGCATCGCCAACCCCAGCCATACCCGCCTCACTTCCATCGAAGGTCGGCCGCCCGACCTGACCTCCCTCCCGAAGGGTTGCCCGTTCGCCCCTCGTTGCCACTACGCCCAGGACATCTGCCACAACTCCATCCCACCGTTGGTCCCGGCCGACGAACCCGACCACTTCTATGCCTGCTGGTTCCCCCTTGGGGGTCGCACCGGCCCCACGCCGCCGGCCACGACCGTCGCGCCCGGGACGGGATCTGTCCTCACCCCCCTCACTTCGGAGTCGACCAACGGTGTCGGCTCCGGCGCGGCAGAGACCCGTACCTGATGACCGCCGGTCTCGACACCCAACCTCCGTCGGGCGACGCCCGAAAGCAAGCCCCTGACGTGCTGCTCGATGTCCGAGACCTGCGGGTGGATTTCCGCCGGGGCCACCAGGTGGTCCAGGCGGTGGCCGGGGTGAGCTTTGTCATCACCACCGGTGAGACCCTCGGCTTGGTGGGCGAGTCTGGCTGTGGGAAGTCCACGACGGGCCGAGCCATCGTGCAGGTCGAGCGACCCACGGCGGGTTCGGTGACCTTCGGCGGCACCGATCTCACGGCCCTCAAAAGGGCCGACCTGCGCCGCGCTCGCGTCGGGATCCAGATGATCTTCCAAGATCCAATCTCCTCTCTCAACCCGCGCCGCCGGGTCCGTGACATCGTGGCCGAGCCCCTCGACATCTGGGGTCGGGGCAATTCCGCCGAGCGCGACGGCGTCGTAGAGCGGATGCTCGAATCGGTCGGGCTCGATCCTGACGTGGCCGGGGGGCGTCGCCCGAGAGAGTTCTCCGGGGGTCAGTGTCAGCGCATCAGCATCGCCCGGGCGCTGGTCATGGAACCCAAGCTACTCGTCTGCGACGAGGTCGTTTCGGCCCTCGACGTCTCGGTGCAGGCCCAGATCCTCAACCTCCTCGAGGATCTGAAGACCCGCTACGGGCTCACCTTGTTGTTCATCGCCCATGACCTGGCCGTCGTGAAGAACATCAGCGACCGGGTGGCCGTGATGTATCTCGGCAAACTCTGCGAGATCGCACCCGCCGACGTTCTCTATCAGGCTCCTGCTCACCACTACACAACAGCCCTGTTGGCCTCTGCGGTTGAACCCGACCCCGGTGCGCGCAAGCACTCCGCACCGCTCGCCGGAGAGCCGCCGAGCCCGATCAACCCACCGTCGGGCTGCCGCTTCCGCACCCGGTGCCCGCGCGCCGAGGATCGCTGTGCCGCCGAAGTGCCTGCTCTCCGAGAGGTCGCTCCGGGCCATACCGTGGCCTGCCATTTCCCGCTCGTGGGCCCCGTCGCCCCCTGATCCACATCATGCGCTGGCGGGGTCCGCAGCGGGCCGGCTAGTCGACAGAGCTCGGTTCGTCTGTCTGCGCTGCGGCGGAGCCGACGACGTCGGCCACTCCTTCGGCTACCGGTGCCGGTTCGGCTGGCGGTGCTGGTGCGGCTGGCGCTTCGGGTTCATCGGCGAGTGACCCTGCGACCGGAGCCGGCTCTGGTGCCGATGCCGACTCTGATGCGGGAGCGGGATCTGGTGCCGATCCGGGGTCTGGTGCGGGACCCGACACGGGGTTGACCCCGTGCGGCGTCGCTTCGGGAGCGACGGCCCCAGGGTTCTCAACCACGTAGTCGGCCCACGCTGCCTGGGCCTCGGTCTCGGGGGTGAACTCCGAATCTGCGTACTCATAGGTGCCGATGTAGTTGCCCTCCTCGTCGTAGGCGTGTTCACCGAAGGCCTCGCGGTACTCCTCGGAAACCTCGCCGCCCTCGGCCGCCTGTTTGATCGAGAGGCTGATCCGGCGCCGCTGCAGATCGATGTCGATGATCTTGACCCAGAGCTCTTCTCCCGGGCTCACCACCTGCTCGGGCAGGTCGACGTGGTGAACCGCCATTTCCGAGATGTGGACCAGGCCTTCGATGCCGTCGCCGACCTGAACGAAGGCGCCGAAGGGCACGAGCTTGGTGATCCGCCCGTAGACCAGCTGGCCCACCTCGTGGCTGTCGGCGAACTCCTGCCACGGGTCGGTCTGAGTGGCCTTGAGCGAAAGGCTGATGCGTTCCTTGTCGAGGTCAACGTCGAGGACCTCGACATCGATCTCGTCACCGACTTGGACCACCGACGAGGGATGGTCGACATGCTTCCAGCTGAGTTCGGAGACGTGGACCAGCCCATCCATTCCCCCGAGGTCGACAAAAGCACCGAAATTGACCACCGAGGACACGACACCCCGCCGGCGTTCTCCGGGCTTGAGGTTGGCGAGGAAGTCGCCCCGCTGCTCTTTCTGTGCCTCTTCGAGCCAGGCCCGGCGGGAAAGCACGACGTTGTTGCGGTTCCGGTCGAGCTCGATGATCTTGGCCTCGATGACGCGGCCCACATAGGGCTGGAGCTCGCGTACCCGGCGCAATTCGACGAGCGAGGCTGGCAGGAAGCCCCGCAACCCGATGTCGACGATGAGACCGCCCTTGACCACCTCGATGACCGGTCCTTTGACCACCTCGTCGGCGTCTTTGAGCTTCTCGATCGTGGACCAGGCCCGCTCGTATTGGGCCCGCTTCTTTGAGAGGACGAGGCGCCCCTCCTTATCCTCTTTCTGCAGGACCAGGGCCTCGATGTGCTCGCCCAGGGTGACGATCTCTTCGGGGTGGACGTCGTTTCGGATCGAGAGCTCCCGGGCGGGGATGACTCCTTCGGACTTGAAACCGATGTCGAGTAGCACTTCGTCGCGGTCGATCTTCACCACCGTGCCCGCCACCAGGTCACCGTCNNTCGAACTCGATGATCGTGTCGGCCATCACCCCTTCGAGCGGCACCTCGCCGAGATCGTCTTCGGTGATCTTGCGCGGGATGTAGTTCCCTTCCGGATCGAAGTTGCCCATGGGCTCATCGGACAAAAGGGTGGTGGATCGCTCGTCGGACATTGCGAATTGCTCGCTTTCGGGGTGGGTATCGATCGCGTCGGGATCACAAAGGGAATAGGACAGGCCCGGCCGCCGATGCCAGCCAGGGTGAAAAGGCTACCACCAGCAGCCTCGGAAGCAGCCGGGAGCCCGGGTTTGTGGCGTCCGCCGCCGATCCGGCGGTCAGCCGCCCTTGGCGGCGGCCCACGAGTCGCCGAATGCCATGGACACCGCCAGGGGCACGTTGAGTTCGGCCGCCCCCACAAGGGCCGATTCGGTCAGCCGGGCCACCTCGTCCTCCTCACCCGCCGCCGCCTCGACGATCACCTCGTCGTGGACCTGGAGGACGATCCGGCTGGCCAGTCCCCCATCTTCGAAGACGGCGTCGAGGCGGACGAGGGCGGTCTTGAACAGATCGGCAGCCAGGCCCTGAATCCCGGCGTTCATCGCCTGGCGCTCGGCCGCCAAGCGTACGTTGCGGTTGCGATCGGCCAGTTCGGGCAACGGGCGCTTGCGCCCGAGGGCGGTCCGGGTGAAGCCGCGGGCCCTCGCCTCGGCGACGGTCGCCTCCATGTAGTCGCGCACCTCGGGGAAGGCCCGGAAGTAGCTGTCCATGATCTCGCGAGCCTCGTCGACCTCGATGGCAAGCCGTCGGGCCAGCCCGAATGCCTCCATTCCATAGGCGAGGCCGTACGAAACCATCTTGGCCCGCTCGCGCTGGGTGTGGGTGACCTCGGTCTGGGCGACGCCGTAGACCCCGGCGGCGACCGCCCGGTGGACGTCGGCCCCCGAGGTGAAGGCCTCAACGAGTCCGGGGTCCCCCGACAGGTGGGCGATGACCCGAAGCTCGATCTGGTCGTAGTCGGCCACGAGGAACCCGAAACCCTCGGCCGGCACAAAGGCGCGACGGAAGCGTCGGCCACCCTCGGTGCGCACCGGGATGTTGTGCAGGTTCGGCCGGTCTGACGAGAGCCGGCCGGTGCGTGCCACGGTCTGGCGGAACGAGGCGTGGATACGCCCGTCGGACGCCACTTCAGCCAAGAGACTCTCGCCGTAAGTCGAACGCAGCTTCTCGACCTCGCGGTAGCGCAAGAGGGTGTCGACCACGGGATGCACATCGCGCAGCGATTCGAGGGTGGACGCGTCGGTCGAATAGCCCGTCTTGGTCTTGCGTCCCGGCGTCAGACCGAGTTCGTCGTAGAGGACCGTCCGCAGCTGCGGTGTGGAGTTCACGTTGAACTCGTGACCGGCCAGGGTGTGGATCTCTGCTTCTAGTCGGGCCGTGTCGGCCACAAGCTCGTCGGCGATGCGGCGCAGTTCGGCCCGATCGACGGCGATACCTAACACCTCCATGCGGGCGAGCACGCGAATCAATGGACTCTCCACTTCGTCGTGCAAGGAGCCAAGGCCCTCGGCGTCGAGTCGGCGGCCCAGGGGATCGAACAACTGGCCGACGATGTCGGCCTCGGTGGCCGCCAGCACCGCCAGATCGACGTCGTCGGCCGAGGACAGGGCCAACTGCCCGGGCGCCGGAGCCGCATCGGAATCACCAGGCGCGGTCCCGGCCACCACATCGAGTGCGTAGTCCCCGGTGGAGGGGTCGAGCAGGTAGGCCGCCACTGCGGTGTCCATGCGCACGACCGTGCCGTCCACTCCGAGGGCCAACAGCGAGCGCAAGAGCTCCTTCACGTGGTGGCCGACAACACCGGCGACCAAGGCCTCAGCGAGTGCGTCCTTCACCGAGGAGCTCTCGAGCAGCACCGCTTCGAGCCAAACCGCCCGTCGTGCGGGGGTCGCCGCCACGAGGACCCCGCGAAGAGGGGACCGTCCGGCGTCGCCGTCCCATCGCCCGGCCACCGACAGGGGCGTGCCGGCAGCGGCCTCGACCAGGGTGCTGAGCGCTTTGGTCACCTGACTGGCGTTGGCCGGCCGCTCGACCTCGACGGTGTGGAGTTCAATGACGATCGGAGCCAACTCGACGGCGTCGGATCCGATCCCCCCGGAGCCCCCGGCCACCGCGTCGACGGCTCGAGAGGTGGCCTGTTCAACGGGGGCGTCGGGCGCCACCGAGCCGGCCACGGGTGACCCGAGACTCCCGTCGCTCAATAGCTCGGCTACGCGCCGCCACAGTGTGCGCAGCTCGAGATCGGCGAATTTCACCCGGGCGGCGTCGGTGTCCCAGCCCCCGAGTTCGAGTTCGGTCACGTCCACACCGACGGGCACGTCTCGCACCAGGCGCATGACTGCGACGTTCGACCGCGCCCGCTCCTCGTGGGTCGCCAGGTTCTCTCGGAGCTTGGGGGTGAGCGCATCGAGGTTGGCGTAAATGCCGTCGAGGTCACCGTAGGTATTGATCAGCTTGGCCGCGGTCTTCTCGCCCACGCCCGGAACGCCCGGCAAGTTGTCGGACGGGTCACCGCGCAGCGCGGCGAGGATCGGGTACTTCGCTGGAATCACTCCGGTACGCCCGACGATGCCGGCATCGTCATAGAGCGAGTAGTCGCTGACCCCCCGGCGGTTGTAGAGCACACGGATATGTGGGTCCTCGACCAGCTGGAAGCAGTCGCGATCACCGGTGACCACTACGACATCGCATTTTCGGTCACGCGCTTGGCTCGCGAGCGTGGCCAGCACGTCGTCGGCCTCGTAGCCCTCGACCTCGATCACCGGGATGGCGAGAATTCCCAGGATCTCGCGGATCATCTCGAACTGAGGTGTCAGGTCGTCGGGGGTGTCGGCCCGTCCCGCCTTGTATCCCTCGACCATCTCGTCGCGAAACGTCTCGCCCGGGGGGTCGAATGCGACGGCCAACGCGCCCGGTTGGTGTTCGCGCACCATCATGACCAGCATCGAGACGAAGCCGTGCACCGCGTTGGTGACGGTCCCGTCCGCTGTGGCCAGATCGGGCGGCAGGGCGAAGTACGCCCGGAAGGCGAGCGACATGCCGTCGAGGAGGAACAGCGGGCCCGAGCCGGGCGGGCGCTCGCTCATGTGCTCAGGGCTGCAGTTCCCCGTCGACGACCCGCTGGGCCACGTCACGCATGCGCGCTCGCGTCTGCATGGCCGTGCGCTGGATGAACGAGAAGGCGTCGGGTTCGCTCAGCTGGTGGAGGTCCATGAGCACCACCTTGGCCACGTCGACCAGCCGACGGGTCTCGATCTTGTCGTCGGCGAGGTCCTGCACACTGGCGTCCGCCGGCTCGAGTCGCTCGATCTCTTCGTCGATGGCCCACTCCTGGGCACACTTGGCCAGCACGCCATCGATGGCCGGCAGCAGTTCTTCGCGGCGGAATGGCTTGACCAGATAGGCCGACACCCCGGCGTCTCGAGCGTCTTCGATCAGGTCCCGTTGGCTGAAGGCGGTGAGGATCAGCACCGCCACCTTCTGGCGAGAGGTGATCTCGCGGGCGGCTCGGACCCCGTCCATCCCGGGCATCTTGATGTCAAGGATGGCCAGATCGGGCTGGTGTTCTTCAACCAACGCGACGGCCTCGTCACCACGGCCGGTTTCGCCGACCACGTCGTAGCCGGCCGAAACCAGGATTTCTTTCAGATCGAGCCGGATGATGGCTTCATCTTCGGCGATGACCACGCGTATACGCACCGAGCCGGGCGCGACCTCAGAACTCATCGGCCGGTCCCGACGTGGGCCAAGAGTTCGTCCTGGCGTCTGTCGAGGTCCGACACCGTGGCCTGCAGGGCCGTCCTAGCCCCGGTCATGGCGTCGGCGTGGCGGCGCACCTCGCCGTACTCACGGGCCGCCAGCGGTGTCTCTGAGACCAAGGACCGCACGCGAGCCTCCTCGGCCTCTTCGGACACCACGGCGAGTTGCTCGTCGAGGACGGCGAGTTCCTCCCGGGCGCGCACCAACCGCGCGTGCACGTCGCGGATTCGTCGTTCGAGGAGGAACCGTTGCATGGAGCGATGATTCTACGCTGCCCGTCGCCATCTCCCCCCGGAGGGGGCCCGTCCCCCTCATCTGTTCAGCCAAGGGCCGAGAACCACGAGCAACCCTCGGTGAGGTCTTCGATGGCGGCGGCTGAGGGATGCGGCCCGACCCCGGGTTCGGCCGAAGGGATCACCGAGCCGCCTCGGACCTCGGGGTATCCGCACGGGTCACACACCAAATAGCCGCCGGGATCGCTTAGGTCCCCGGCCAAGCTGAACCCGCCACGGGCGGCCAGCGACGCGTTGGCGGAGCGGGCAAGTCCGCTCTCAAAGAACCCACCGACGAAAGCGGGGACGCCGGCTTCGACGCACATGATTTCGGCCCGGCGGGCCGCAAAGAGGCCACCGAGGCGAGCCGGCTTCAGGCAAGCCACCGCGCAGGCACCCGAACGGATGGCGTCGGCCAGGCGACGCAGCGACGTGAGCGATTCGTCGAGGCAGATCGGCGTCTCGAGCCGCTTGGCCAACTCGGCGTGGCCTGGAAGGTCCGAAGGGGCCAGGGGCTGCTCGATGCATGCCAACTCGAACGGGTCGAGGGCGACCAGCCGCTCTGCCCCGTCCTCCCCGTCTGCACCCATCTGGTAGCCGCCGTTGGCGTCGGCTTGCAGTGCCAATGAGGGGTGACGCTCGCGCACCGACTTGACCGGCCAGAAGTCCCAGCCGGGCTCGATCTTGAGCCGGACCCGGGCGTAACCCTGATCGACGAGCGCGTCCACCGCATCGACCAGGGCGCCCAACCGATGGCCCGCCGGGATGCCCGCCACCGCGCCCACCGCGACCGGGCGCAGGGCCGCCCCCAGGCGGGTGGCGAGCGGCGTCCCGGCCGACCGGAGCTCGGCATCGAGGACGGCCATCTCGATGGCCGCCGCGCTCATCTTGCCAACGGCGTCGGTGTTGTAGAGCCGGGCCACCTCCACCGCCTCGGGCACCGCACCGTGGCGGGCCGCCGCCGCCGTCAACAGCCGCGCGACCCCGCCGCCGACCAACGATTCGTAGACGAGATCGACCGACGGGTCGGCGGCGGTACCGCCGAGGAGGGCGCCGCACTCGCCCCAGCCCTCGGTTTGATCAGTGACTACCCGTACGTACATCACCGGCCGCAGACCGTGAGTGCCCGCCGCCGTGCGGACACCGCGGCGCAGGGCCAGTCCCACGCGCCGCAGCTCCACTCCTATCAACCTCATCGGCCGACGATAAGCTCGTGATCCGGCCCGGATGGCGGAATCGGTAGACGCGGAGGCCTCAAAAGCCTCTGTCCGAAAGGGCGTGCGGGTTCGAGTCCCGCTCCGGGCACCAATGGCGGGTCGCCCGTCGCGCGCCACGTCGGCGGCCGAGGGGGTGCTCGATGCACCCGGATCTCAGCCTTTTTTTGGTCGTACGGCGAAACGGCGGTTCTCAAGCACCGGGATGGCTTTTCGGGCCTTGAGCACAGTGTCGGCAGAGACCTCCGCGGTGACCATGCCCTCTTCTTCGCCGTCGAGAGAGGCCAGGATGACGCCCTCTGGGTCGACCACCATGGAGTGGCCCACACACTCGGGACCGGGCTTGCCCGCCCCCACCACGTACGCGTCGTTTTCGATGGCCCGGGCCCGCAGCAGCACACTCCAGGTCTCGGTCTTGCCGCGGCCGTTGACGAAGTGCGCCGGGACAATCAGCGCGGTCGCCCCGAGGTCGATCAGGGCACGCGCCATTTCGGGGAACCGCAGGTCATAACAATTCATGACGCCGAAGAACAGCCCACCGAGGGGAATGACGACCATCTCGTCGGTCGTAGGGTCGCCCGGCTTGATACGGGCCGACTCCCGCCAACCCAGGGCGTCGTAGAGGTGGAACTTGCGGTAGGCGCCGATGTGGCCCGCTGGGCCGACGGCGACGATCGTGTTGTAGACACGGTCATCGCCCGTGGCCGGCTCGAAGATGCCGGCCACCACCGTGATCCCGGTCTCCCCGGCCACCCGGGTTAATGACTTGACGAAGGGGCCGTATAGAGGCTCGGCCAGGTCGGCCAAGTTCACGCTGTCCTCGCCGAACGTGGCCATCGTCGCTTCCGGGAGGACCACCAAATCAGCGCCATTGGCGGCGGCCTCGCTCACGACCTTGACCGCCCGTTCCCGGTTCTCCGCCTTGTCGAGACTCGAAGTGAACTGCGCTGCCGCCACCTTCATCCCGGTCACGTTACTGCCGAAGAGGGGCACTGGCTCCAGGTTGCATCGGCGGTGAGCCAAACCGCTCGACGACGCTTCCGACGGGTCAGAAGACCTCATGGCGCCACGACTACCAATCCCCGGGGACCGCTGATCCCGTCCCGCGGTGGCTGGTCGCACCACCGGTGCCCGTCGGGTCGTACCAGCGGGCACCACTCGGTCGCACCATGGGTAGCACTTGCTGTCCATTCGACCCCCACCAGGCGCAAAGTGACCATCGGGTAATGAGAAGTCGGGCTCCCGAGCGTGCCACACTGGGCAGCAGCGGCCGGGATCCGCCGGCCTCCACGGGTGCACTCGCACCCCAGTCTGGTGGAGTCACGCGAATCATGTTGGTGTTTACCTTCCCCGGACAGGGGTCGCAGCGATCGGGCATGGGCGAAACCTGGGTCGATCACCCCTCGTGGGAGGTCGTGGCCGAGGCCTCCGCCGCCACCGGCCGGGACATCGAGCGGTTGCTGTTGGCCGCGCCAATTGAAGAACTCACCAACACCGCCAACGCCCAACTGGCCACCTTTGTCCAGAGCCTGATCATCCTCGACGCGGTCGAAAGGCTCGGACTCTCCCCCGCCGCCTGCGCCGGTCACAGCCTGGGCGAGTACACCGCGTTGGTGGCCAGCGGCGCCATGTCCTTCGAAGACGGACTTCGCCTGGTGGTGGCCCGGGGCGACGCCATGGCCCGGGCCGGCGAGGACGCCCCGGGAACCATGGCCGTGCTTTTGGGCATCGCCGATGACGACGCCGAGGCAGCCTGCCAGCGGGCCGAAGGTGACGTCTGGGTGGCCAACTACAACGCGCCCGGTCAAGTGGTCGTGGCCGGCACCTCCGACGCGGTGGCGACGGTGGCCGTGATCGCCCGAGAACTCGGAGCCAAAAAGGTCCTCCCGATTCCGGTATCGGGCGCCTTCCACACGCCCCTGATGGCCGCCGCCCGCCCGTCGCTGCGAAAGGCGATCGGCGACGCCGAGTTCATGGCTCCCGAGGTGCCGGTGGTGGCCAACGTCGACGCCCGGGTCCACAGCGACCCGACCGAGTGGCCGAGCCTGCTGTCGGCCCAGCTTTGCAGCCCGGTGCGGTGGCGCCAGTCGCTCGAGACCCTGGCCGGCCTCGGGGCCACCACCCTGGTCGAACTCGGAGCGGGTGGAGTGTTGAGCGCCCTGGCCCGCCGGGCCGTGCCCGAGCTGACGGCCCTGGCGGTGGCCCGCCCCCATGACCTCGACACCCTCATGGACGCAGTGGCCGCGCCGGACTCGTGGAAGAACGAGCTCCACCAGCACCAAGGCGAGCACCTCTACATGTCCGAGCGGGTCGTGGTCAGCCCGAGCGCGGGCATCTTTGCTCCCGAGGAGTCCTTGGTGGCCCCCGGCACGGGGCTGTTGCCCGGCACCGACGGCGGTGGGTCCGGCGACTCCGACATCGGCGTAGGCGACCTGGTCGGCCGGGTCGGGGTGGCAGAGGTCCGTACACCGTTCGACGGGAAGGTGGTTCGTTGGCTGGCGACCGCCGGAGAGCGCGTCCAAGAGGGCCAGCCACTCCTGTGGCTCAGGGTTCCGGGCACCGCCCGGTGACTCCGGCGAAGGGCCGGGCGGGCCGAGCGCCCGGAGACCCCCGGGTGGTATTTGTCACCGGGGGGACCCGGGGCATCGGCGCGGCCTGCGTCGCTTGGTTCCTTGACCGGGGCGATACGGTCGCGACGACCTACCGGGGCGCGGAGCCACCAGAACCGCCAAGAGGTGCCGTCCCGGCGCGCTACCTCGGCGTCCGCTGTGATGTCACCGACCGAGAGCAGGTCGAGGCGGCCTATGACCAGATCGAAGAGCGATTCGGGCCGGTCGAGGTGTTGGTGGCCAACGCCGGGATCACCCGGGACACCTTGGCCCTGCGCATGGACGACCACGCCTGGCATGACGTCATCGAGACCAACCTCACCGGCGGCTTCAACGTGGCCAAGCGGGCGCTGGCCAAGATGCTCCGCCTCCACCAGGGCCGGATCATCTTCATCTCTTCGGTGGGAGCCTTTGTTGGCCTGCCCGGACAGGCCAACTACGCCGCCTCCAAGGCGGGCCTTGTCGGCCTCGCCCGGGCCCTCGCCCGAGAGGTCGCCTCGCGGACGATCACGGTGAACGTGGTGGCGCCGGGATTGGTGGCGACCGATATGATCTCGGCCTTAGGCGACGACCGGATCGAACAGCTCCGGACGATGGTGCCCTTAGGCCGTGCCGCATCGCCCGAGGACGTGGCCGAAGCAGTGGGATTCTTGGCCTCCGACGGGGCTGGATACATCACCGGTGCCATCCTGCCCGTCGATGGCGGCCTCGGCATGGGGCTCTAGAGCACAGACAGGCTGCAGTCAACACCGACGAGACATCTACGACAAGGAGCAGACCACGTGGACAGCAACGCAGCATTCGAAAAGTTCCGCGAGTGCGCGGTGGAGGTGTTACAGGTTCCCGCCGACAAGGTCACCAAAGAGGCACGATTCGCCGACGACCTCGACGCCGACAGCCTCGACCTGGTCGAGCTCGTGATGGCCCTCGAGGAGTCCTTCGACGTCACCGTAGAAGAGACCGAGCTCGAGGACATCGAGACCGTCGGGCAGGCCTTCGACCTGATCTCCTCGAAGCTCTAATGCTCCTCGGAGTCGGCCCGAACGGCCCCCTGCCCGGGCGACGGGTGGCCGTCACCGGCCTCGGTGCGCTCACGTGCTGCGGTCTCGATGTCGCGTCGTTTTGGGACGGGTTGGTACACCCGAGCATCTCGGGCGAGCGCAGTGTGCACGACTTCGATCCCGCCGCGTATTTCGGTCCGAAAGAGGTCCGCCGGGTCGACCGCTTCGCCCAGTTCAGCGTGGCGGTGGCCGACGAGGCGTTGTCCAACGCCGGTGAGATCGACCCTGACCCGGCCCGGGCCGGGGTCATCTTCGCGTCGGGCGTCGGGGGGTTCCACACCCTGGCCGAACAGGTGCAGGTGTATCTCGAAAAGGGCCCGCGCCGGGTCTCACCGTTCCTCGTGCCCATGATGATGGCCAACGCCGGGGCGGCCAACATCTCGATGCGTGCCGGCTGGCGCGGACCCTCCGAGTCGATCATCACGGCGTGTGCCGCGGGGGCCCACGCCATCGCGGCGGCCGCCCGCCTGATCGCCTCGGGCCGCTGCGACGTGGCCATTGGCGGAGGGGCAGAGGCCTCAATGCATCCGGTGGCCATCGCGGCGTTCTCCAACATGACGGCCCTTTCGACGTCGGGCGAGTCCCGACCCTTTGACCTGCGCCGGGACGGCTTCGTCATGACCGAGGGCGCGGCCGCCCTCGTGCTCGAGGACTGGGAGCGGGCGGTGGCCCGGGGGGCGACCATCTACGCCGAGGTGGCCGGGGCCGGCAGCACGGCCGACGCCCACCACATCACCGCCCCCGCACCCGACGGGGCCGGGGCCGTCGCCTGCATGGAGCAGGCACTCTTCGACGCCCAACTCGATCCCGCAGACGTCCGCCACATCAACGCCCACGGGACCTCCACCCCCCTCAACGACCTGGCCGAGGCCCGCGCCATCAGCAAGGTCTTCGGCGAGCCGGGACCGGCGGTGACCTCCACCAAGGGCGTCACCGGGCACGGGCTAGGTGCGGCGGGCGCCATCGAGGCCGTGGCCTCGGTGCTCACCCTCCACCACCGCCTCATTCCCCCGACGTACGGCTACGAACAGCCCGATCCCGAGATCCATCTCGACATCGTGGCGGGGGCGGCCCGGGCCTTTGAGCCCGGACCGGTGTTGTCGAACTCGTTCGGCTTCGGCGGCCACAACGGCTGTCTGGTCTTCACGGCGCCCACCGGCTGACGCGCCCGGTTCACCGGCGTTCAGCCCACCGCGTCGAGGGCGGTTCGCAGTTCGGCAATGAACGAACCCGCAGCCTCCGGGCCCCCCCCTTCGACCAGACGACGCACCAGGGCCGATCCGACGATCACCCCGTCGGCCACCGAACAGACCTCGACGGCCTGGGCGGGCGTCGAGATGCCGATCCCCACGCAGACCGGGAGGTCGGTGGTCTGGCGGATCCGTCCGACGACGGTCGCTGCCTCGCCTCCGAGTGCCGCACGCTCGCCGGTCACCCCCATCTGGGCCACCGCGTAGACAAAGCCACGGCTGCGTCGGCAGATGGCCCGGACCCGTTCGGGAGGGCTGGCGGGGGCCACCATGAGGACCGTCTCGACGGACGCCGCGTCGGCCTCCTCGGCCCACGGACCGATCTCTTCGAGGGGGAGATCGGGCACAATGGCCGCGGCGACGCCGGCGGAAGCCAGGGATCGGGCCATGCGGCGGTGCCCGGCCCGAAAGACGAGGTTGTAATAGGTCATGACGATGATCGGCACCTCGACCCCAGCGGCGATCACGTCGTCGAGCACCCCTTGGGGGGTCGTCCCGCGTCGAAGGGCCCGCACGTCGGCTTCTTGGATCACCGGACCATCCATCATCGGGTCCGAGAACGGCAGCCCGACCTCCACCGCGTCGGCCCCGGCGGCGACGACCGCTTGGAGGACCTGGACCCAGTCGTTGCTCATCCCCCCCATCAGGTAGGGGACGAGGAGCTTTGCCCCCGCGTCGCGCCTGTCCCGAAGTGTCGTCTCGAGGGCTCCCGGTACCGACGCTCGGTCACCCTCGATCGGCGTGGTCGCGCTCACGAGCGCCGTCGAGCGGCGAGGATGTCTCTGACCTGGGCCACGTCTTTGTCACCGCGGCCCGAGAGCGTCACGAGCACCGTCGATCCGGCCGGCAGCTCTCGGGCCTGGCGTACGACCCAGGCCAACGCGTGGGCCGATTCGAGCGCGGGGATGATGCCTTCGGTCTCGGCCAGCAGCTGGAAGGCGGAGAGCACCTCGTCGTCGTCGGCCGTGGCATAGGTCGCCCGACCGAGTGCGGCCAGGTGGGCGTGCTCGGGGCCGATGCCCGGGTAATCGAGACCCGCAGAAATCGAGTGAGCCTCGAGGATCTGGCCGGACTCGTCTTGGAGCAACTGGGAACGCATCCCGTGGAGCACCCCGGGAATGCCCGTTGTGATGGCCGCACCCCCGGCCGCTTCGACCCCAACCAGGCGAGCCTCGGTGTCGACGAACCCGGCGAAGGTGCCCGCAGCGTTCGATCCCCCGCCCACGCACGCCACCACGACGTCGGGATCGGCCCCGTCGAGCAGCTCTCGGCACTGCCGGCGGGCCTCGTCGCCGACGACCCGTTGCAGCTGGCGCACCATGTAAGGGAACGGGTGGGGACCCATCACCGAGCCGATGCAGTAGTGGGTGTCGGTGACCGTCGCCACCCAGTCGCGCATGGCCTCATTGACCGCGTCTTTCAGCGTGGCACTGCCGGAGCCGACCGGCCGCACCTCGGACCCGAGCAACTCCATCCGAAAGACGTTGAGCGCCTGACGTTCGATATCCACTTCGCCCATGAACACGACGCACTCGAGGCCGAGCAGGGCCGCCGCGGTCGCGGTCGCCACCCCGTGTTGGCCCGCTCCGGTCTCCGCGATCATCCGGTGTTTACCCATGCGGCGGGTCAACAGCGCCTGGCCGATGACATTGTTGATCTTGTGCGAACCGGTATGGGCCAGGTCCTCACGTTTCAACAGGAGCCGGACCCCGAGATGGGCCGACAGCCGGGCGCACTCGGTGAGAGGCGTGGGTCGTCCGCCGTAGGTGGCGAGGATGCCCGAGTATTCAGCGTGGTACGCCGGATCGGCCCAGGCGGTGGCGAAGGCGTCGGCCAACTCGAGGCAGGCCGGCATGAGCGACTCGGGGACGAAGCGTCCGCCGAACTCGCCGTACCGTCCGGCGGGGCCGGGCTCCCCCATCAACCCGGTGGGGGGCCCCGGCACCGAGTCCCCGCTGGCCTGGGCGCTCAACTGTCCATCCAGTCGTAGGGCTCCTCGACGTCGCCAGCCACCAACGGGCCCCCGTCGGCCTGATCCGGAGCCACTTCGGTGTCGTGTTCGGCCTGGGCGGCGCGATCGGCCTGGCGGGCATTGGCGATGAACGCCCGGAGGAGCTGGGGATCCTTACGGCCGGCTTCGGCCTCCACCCCGGTGGCCACGTCCACCCCGAAGGGGCGCAGCCGGGCGACCGCGTGGGCCACGTTGTCGGGATGCAGGCCCCCCGAGACGATCAGGCGCGAAGGATCGACGACCCCCTCACCCAACCGCCAATCAAAGACCTCACCAGAGCCCGGGCTCGGGCCGTCGATCAAGAGGTAGTCCGCGCCGAATTCCTCGAAGCGGCTGATCGTTCGATCGCCCGCAGAGAACGCCTTGATGGTGAGCGACACCCGGTCGCGCACCCAGCGGCTGTCCTCGGCCGACTCGTGCCCGTGCAGCTGGACCGCACCGAGCCCGATCTGGTTGGCAATCTCGACCACCCGTTGACGTGACTCGTCGCGGAACACCCCGACGGTCAGCACCCCGTGAGGCAGTCGTTTGACGATATCGGCCACCGCGACGGCAGAGACCTGACGGGGAGAGGGAGCGAAAATAAACCCGACCGCATCGGCGCCCATCCCAATGGCCAGCAGGGCGTCGGGTTCGGAGGTGACACCGCAGATCTTGACGAACAGATCCTCGCTCACCGGGCGACCCCGGTCCGAGCAACGGGGTGCCCGGCCAAGGCGGCCACGGCCCCGGAGCGGTCGTCTGCGACCACGACGCCCTCGCCCACCAACACGGCCTGGTAACCGGCGGCGGCCAGGCGTTTGGCATCGCTGGCGTCACGGATCCCGGATTCGGCGACCGCAACAACACCGGGGGGAATGGACCCCGCCATCCGCTCGGCCCGCTCCCGGTCCACCTCGAATGTGGCCAGGTCCCGCTGGTTGACCCCGACGAAGCGTGCCCCCATGGCGAGCGCCCGATCCAGTTCGGCGTCGTCGTGGACCTCGACGAGAACGTCGAGGTCCAAGCGCTCCGCCAGCGCTGCAAAGGCACTCAATTCGGCATCGGCCAAGGCAGCCACGATCAGCAGCACCGCGTCAGCCCCCATCAACCGGGCGTCACAGACGTCGGCCTCACTGACGGTGAAGTCCTTGCGCAGCACCGGCAGCGAGCTCGCCGCCTTGGCCGCGGCCAGATCGGCCGGCGACCCGGCGAAGAAGCCGGCGTCGGTCAGCACCGACAGGCACGCGGCCCCCCCGGCGGCGTAGGCGAGTGCCACCTCGGCGGGGTCGAGGTCAAGCGCCAGGGCGCCCTTGGAGGGTGACCGACGCTTCACTTCGGCAATGACCGCGAGGCCCGAGCGGGACGACTCGACCAGCGCTGCGGCAAAGCCGGCGGGGGCTGGCGAAGCCAGCGCCTCTTCGACCAGATCCCCGACATCCCGCCGATCGGCGGCGGCGGCCGCCCGATGGGCGGTCACGATCTCTGCGAGGTACGTGGCCATGGTTGTCCCAGCGTAGCGGCGACTCCCACCACCAACGGGCTGGGTTGTGGCGTGGCGGACCTCCGCCCGGGCAGGGCATCGAGGTGGCAGGCTCTACGACGTGGAGACGCCTAACGGCACCGTGGTGGTCATCGAAGACGACCACCACATCTCCGACCTTGTGGCCATGTATCTGCGCCGCGACGGGTTCCGGGTCCTGCAGTCCGACGACGGGGAGTCCGGCCTCGACCACATCGAGCGCGAGCAACCCCGGCTCGTCATCATCGATATCGGTCTTGCCGGCGAGATCGACGGCTTCGAGGTCTGTCGGCGTCTGCGAAAAACAGGCGAGATCCCCGTCATCATCCTGAGCGCCCGCGACGAAGAGTTCGACCGAATCCTCGGTCTCGAGCTCGGCGCCGACGACTACGTGACCAAACCCTTCTCGGCCCGCGAGCTGTTGGCCCGGATACATGCAATTCTGCGCCGCAGCAGTGTGTCGGCCCCGTCACTCAGCCCGGCCATCCACGCCGTCGGCCTGGTCGAGGTGGACACCGCGCGCCGAGAGGTCCGGACCCCCGCGGGCTCCGTCGCCCTCACCACTCGGGAGTTCGATCTCTTGGCCTATCTGGCCACCAATCTCGGGATCGCCCTTTCACGCCGACAACTCCTCGACGGGGTCTGGGGCGAGGGTTGGTACGGCGACGAACGGACCGTCGACGTCCACGTCCGCCAGTTGCGCAAGAAACTCGGTGACGATCTCCCACTGATCACCGTGTGGGGCGTCGGCTACCGGCTCGGATAGCAGCGGCACGTGCGACGGCGGCTCATGGTGGCGATGCTGCTCCTCGTTGCCTGCACCCTGCTCGTGGCCAGCGTGGGCAGCTTGCTGCTCATCCGGCGGGCATCGGCCTCCACCGCCGAACAGGAGCTGTATTCCCAGGCCCGTTACATCGCAACTCTTCAACACGGCGTCGGGTTCGGCAGCCTTTCTCAACGCAACCTCAACCTCATTAAGCACCTCGGGGATTACCGCACTCTGTCCGTCGCGGCCTTGGGCACCGACGGCACATTCACCCGCGGCATCCCTCCGGCTCTGGCCGACATGGACCTGCGAACCGACGCGCTCAGCAACAATCAATCGGTCGCCGGGACCACCGGAGATGTGGTCTACGTCCTCATTCCCCTCGAGCTGACGGCCACACAGAAAGACGCCCTTCGCCGACCCGTGAGTAATACCCAACAAGCGGTGCTGGTCGCCACTCGCACCGTCCGTCCACCGGTCTCGGGTTTGCAGTGGTTCCTCGTTATCGGCCTCGCCAGCCTGGCGGTCGCGGCCGTCGTGGCCTACCTGCTTGCCAATCGCTTCGCTCGCCCGCTCGAGACGGCGGCTTCCGCCACCAAGCACATCGCCGGCGGTGACCTCGAGACCCGGATCCCGGTCTCCCCCCGCGACATGCCCGAGTTCGCTTCATTGGCCACCGCCATCAACGCGATGGGAGACGGCCTGGAACGGGGGAGGGATCAACAACGTCACTTCCTTCTCTCGGTCTCCCACGACCTGCGGACCCCTTTGACATCGATACAGGGGTACGCCGATGCCCTCGCCGACGGGACGACCCACGACGTGGCCGGGGCGACAGCCATCATCGCGACGGAGGCACGTCGTCTAGAGCGGCTGGTCCAAGACCTGTTGGATCTGGCCCGGCTCGACGCCCGGCGCTTCTCCTTCCACTACACCTACGTCGACGTCGGCGATGTGGTCCACCGGGCCACCGAGCGATTTGGGCCCGAGGCCACCAACGCCTCATTGACGCTCACGACCAGCGTGCCGGACACCACAGTGTGGGTGCTGACTGATGGGGACCGCCTGCTCCAGGTGCTCTCCAACCTGGTCGAAAACGCCTTCCGGTACGCCGGTTCGCACATCGCGCTCGGTGCCCGGATGCACTCGGGCCAGGCCATCGTGTGGGTGGATGACGACGGGGCTGGCATCTCGCCGCAGGACCTCCCGCACGTATTCGAACCCGATTTCACCTCGGACCGCTCGGGCGCCCGCGTCTCGGGCAGCGGACTGGGACTGGCCATCGTCGCCGAACTGGCGGCGGTCATGGGTGGTGGGGTCCGGGCCGAGTCGCCGGTCACTCCGCAGGGTGGCACTCGCATGGTGCTCTGGTTGCCCACGGCCACCCCGAGCCCGATAATCGGGCCGACGACACCGTCGCCTCCGGCAGCGTAACTTTCGTTGTCGTGCCCGACGACCACATCAAGGAGGCCCGGGTCATGGAGCGAACGGGCAACGGCGTGATCCATCCATCGCTTGGATGGTTTGCCCTACTCGACGGCGGAATAGTGGTCCTCACTGCGCTATCGCTCAGCGAACGCTCGTACCGGGAGGCCGCCCGCCGACTTCTCCTGCCGCCACGTTGGGTACTTCGGCGTCTGCTCGTTGCCGCCGGGGTGATCCACGTGGCCGAAGCGGTCTACGCCGGGCGCACGGCACGGCGAGTGGGCCTACCCGTCGGAGGATGGGCGCTCCAGACCCTGGTCGTCGGCTTCCCTTCATTGGGCGCGCTGCGAAGGGTCGCGTCGACAGAGTCCAAAGTCGCCTGAACAGATCCAGCACACTCGGGGATGCCGCATCTGGTTCCTCGAAGGGTTGCGGGAGCGGGTTTCATGGAAGGCTCTTCGCAAATCAGTGGGGCTCGGGGGCACCCGAGGGTCCACGCCTGCTGGTCATGCAACGTCCCTGCCGGCTTCGAAGAGCGGTCCGAGCTGGTGCATGGTCTCCCTCGGCGCCTACTCGGCGCCGACGACCTTGAAGTCCGGGTTGACGAAGACGTGGTGCGGCCAGTTGACGCCGATGTAGTGGACGTTGTACTCGCCGTTGCTCAGCTTCACAACACGGTCGACGATGCCGCCCGGGTAGGCGGCCAGCGCAGCCTCCGTCGCCTTATTCGCTGCCGTTCCGCTGACGATCGTCCCCGACCCCTGACTAAAGCTCGCCGGGATCTGACCGACCTGCTTTGACGTGGTCGTTGCACCGCGCTGGAAGGGGATTACGTTTGCCGCCGTGGACGTCGCAGATCCGCCATCACCAGTCGGTTGCACGATGACCTGCGAGGCCGTGATGGTCGTTCCGTTGGTTGTCCCCAGTACGAGGACGCGTTCGCCTGATTTAATGGCACTCGCCGAGGTCGAGCTCGTCCCCTTCTCGTATTTCGTGGAGGACACCTCGTCGATGGTTACCTTCTGACCCGCTGATGTCGTCATTGTGAAGTTCGACTTGGACACGCTGCCGACCGTGCCGGCTGCTCCCCCGGGGGCCGGTCCAGACCGAGCGTTGGATCCACCGCCGGATGCGGGACCACCAGCGGAGCGGCTGCCGGACGCGAGTTGCGCTGCTGATGCCGAGGGGGACGTCGCGAGACCGACGGAGAGTCCGATCACCGGAAACATCACCGCAGCGGCCACGATCCGCCCACTCTTTCTGTTCGACAGCAATCGCCGTACCCTCGGCCTGCGTGCCTGCTTGGCCACGGCCACCGAGGCGGACCGGGCTGCCGGACGCGCTGGCGGGGAAGGCGGCGCAGCGCCGGCGCCGTCTGCACTTTCAGCAACCGACGGCCCTGACGTCGCGCTGGATGCGGGGCGAGCGGGAAAGGGCTCGTCGGGGCTTGTTGGTTCGTAGTCGTTCATGATGGCACTCCTCTTGTTCATGTAGCTAGAGACTGCCCGCCGTTCTTGTGAGGTCCCTGTATGCCGCCTGTGATGGGCGTGTGAACGCTCCGAACCCAACTGTCCCTCATCGCCCGGACGCTCGTTTGGGCGCTGGTAGGTTTTCGCGGCGGATCGCTGGGTGTTCCATCCAACGGACGTTGGCCTGCTGTCAACTTTGCCTACGCACGCCTATGCAAGGTGACGCGAGCGGGGATGGCCGGCGAGCAGCGGGTTCTTGGCGCCGGGCGTCGTCGGGATGCCCCGGGGCGTAGGAATGCACCGGGTGAAGCGGTCGGCCTTCGGCTTCACGAGCTTTCCGAACTACGAGATCCGACGCTCCTATGGGTGAAGTC
>PMOE01000013.1 GCA_003161575.1 Acidimicrobiaceae bacterium
GTCTACGCCTTCGGCGACGCCACCTCTCACGGCTCCCTCCCGGGTCTCGGGGTCAAGGTCTCCAACATCGTGAGCATCGTGCCCACCCCCGACGGCGGGGGCTACTGGCTCATCGGCTCTGACGGCGGGGTCTTCGCCTTCGGCGACGCCACCAGCCAGGGGTCACTCCCCGGGGTCGGCGTCCACGTGAACAACATCGTGGGGGCGGTGCCGACGGGCTGAGAGGCGGGTTTCGGCATGCTAGCGGGAAGTTCGTGACATACCTCACCGCAGAACCGAACACTGGCACCGGCGGGCGTCGCCTTAAACTCGTCCTTCTGGAATCACAGTTGGACAATCGTCGTGAGAGAGCATCTTCGACCCTTGACGGGTCCGCAGTGATGCTGGACCCTCGGGTTGTTACGTGATTCCGAGAGCCTCTGTATCTCGGCCACTCCCCGATAGGGCTGCAGTGAGACCCGTACACGGAGGCCGCAGTCGCTGAGCGTTTCGAGTCCACGCGTGTCGCTGTACCGCGGCCGAAGCGGGGGCCGCCGGGGCCGGGGTCGGAAGGGTGGTGCCCTGCAGCGCCTGTACCAGCATCTCGGCGTTGCCCACCAGACCGACGGCGGCGTAGGGGACCACCACCTTGGAGTTGGGCGACGACGCCAGGTCCTGGAGGGCCCGCAGCTGCAGTACAGCAAGGGTGTTGGGATTGATGGCCACCTTGTCGATGGCCGCCAGGGCGGAGGCTTCGCCCTCGCCGCGCAATCGCCGGGCCCGTTTCTCACCTTCGGCCCACAGCTCGAGGACCTTCTGCTGGGCTTCGGCGGCCAGGATGGCCGCTTGCTTGCCACCCTCGGCGGCCAGGATGGCCGCCTGCTTGCCACCCTGGGCACTGTTGACCGCCGACTGCTGGTCACCTTCGGACTTCAAAATGGCGGCCCGCTTGTGCTGTTCGGCCTCCTTCTGCTCGGACATGGCCTGCAGCACGTTGTTGGGCGGGGTGATGTCGAGGATCTCGATCCGGTTGAGGCGCACGCCCCATGCCAACGCACCGACCGCAAATAGTGCCACCGGCACCCTCAGAGTGGTGGACACCTCCAATGGACACCAGGTGACCTACAACGGTCACTTCCTCTACACCTTCGTCGAGGACAGTCCCGGCCACGTCACCGGCCAAGGCGTGCAGAACTTTTTCGTAGCCACCCGCGGGACCCCCACCAACCGCATCGCGTCCTCCGCTGGGAGCGCCTCTTCCACCCCCACCCCGGCCCGCAACATCTACGGCTACTGAAGGCGACGGAGCGAAGGGACCTGAGGTAGATACGCGATGGCCAGGAGCTGCAGAACCAAGACTGTGCGGAGACAAGGACCACGGCGGCAGTCCGCCGCCGTCGAAGAACTAGCGGCCAAACGGCGACGCCAACGGGCGTGGGCGGGGGGTTCCATCGTGGCGCTCGCCGCCTCCATCGGCCTTGGAGCCGGCCTGAGCGGAGGAAGCGCCGGACAGGCAACCAGCAGAACGCCGCCCGAAACAGCGCTCCGACTGGGGCTGCTCGCCGCGCTCGGCAGTTTGAAGTCTCCGGGATCGCCCGGCCCATCTGGTCCCGCGGACGTCCCCGTCCCGCCTGGACCGGTGCTCGCGCCGCCCATGACACGGGCCAGCCCATCGACGGAATTCAATGCTCAGGTGGCGAGCAGATCGCGTCTCACATCCACATCCACCTCACCGTTTTCGTGAACGGAGTCGCCCAAGAGGTGCCGGCCGCCGTGGGAATTGCAGATCCACCGGCCCAGCCAACTCCCGAGGGCCCGTTCATCGGGGCAGGTTCGTGCTTCTACTGGCTCCACACACATGCAGCCGACGGCATCATCCATGTCGAGTCGCCGATCACGACCACCTACCATCTCGGGCAGTTCTTCGACATCTGGGGGGAGTCGCTTGGGGCGGACAACGTAGGGCCTGCCAAAGGTCCGGTTACTGCGTTCTACGACGGCCAGCAATGGACGGGCGACCCACGGAACATCCCTCTTAACGCCCACTCGCAGATCCAACTCGACGTCGGCTCACCACTCGTGGCGCCGGAATCGATCCGGTTCCCCAATGGGTTATGAGATTGCGCATGCCTCCCTCTCGGAAGAGAGCAAAGGAATCTTCGGGGACTGGGCCAACATTCAGCGGACGTCGAACGACGCAATGGCTCGCTCGAACGTTTCCCCGAACCGGGCCCAATCCGATGGAGGAGCCGCGGCGATCACAACGCTTACATGTCGCTCACCGCCAACAATGCAGGCGATCTCGCGGAAATGGTGACGCCCGACCTTGGTCACATAGTCGTCGATCACGCATGACCCGTGTCCCCCAGGAAATAGCCGATCTTCCACCGACGCGTCCTCGTGCACAGAAATCGCGTCGTCGTCGAGCAGGTGGCTGACACGAAAGCGCGCCCACCCAATTAGCCGTTCATCTCCCTCCTGCGGAGTCGCGTTTAAGTACGCGAGATAAGAGCCGTGCTCGATGACTGCGACCGAAACCGTACCGAGATCCCCTTTTACTGGGTGAAACTCCGAAGGATAAGAAAGCCCAGCTGCTCCGCTCGGAAGGGAGAGCTGCTTCCAGTTGGACGGAGCCGGTCGGGGAACCAGCCAGCCAAAGGCGCCCGGCGAGTGAGGCGCGGGACTTGACTTGACCGCATGCCCATCGATCAGCAGGCTGACGGTGGACGCCGTGGTTCCGAAGCACAACATCGTGCCCACGGTGAAGGAGATCAGTGTTCGTTGGCTCCTTCGCATTTCTAACGCCCGAGGACAACGAGGGCTGTCCAGCTCAAATCACCGAAGGCAGTCGGTTCACCGACAGCCGTCGCCATCGCTCGGTCCGCCGTTATTGTCCCCATCGCCGTCGCCTCCATTTCCCTGCGGGATGGAACAGGGACTGGTCGTTGTCGGCGGTGGAGCGGTCGTCGGTGGTGGCGGCGTTGTCGTCGGTGGGGGCGGCGTTGTCGTCGGTGGGGGCGAGGGCGTCGTCAGAGGCGCCGGCGACGGCGAGGCGGCAGCCGTTGTGGGCACGACAGCGGCGCTCGATGGGGCGGTGGGCGGAGGCGCAGCGGACCCTGGTTTTGCACCCGACGAGTTCGATCCCGTCGATCGGGGCACTGTGGTTGGTGAGGTGACCGGGGCAATCTTGCTGGTAGGGGTCGTGACCGAGCCGGTAGTGGACGCCGTGGAGGGCAAGACAGTCGATTTCGTCGTGAGGTGCTTCGCTGCATGGTGCAATGCGACGCTCCCGTGGCTGGGACCGACCGCACTGTGAGATCCGCCGGAGGATGTCGCGACCAGCGCGCCGGCAGTGATAGCGGCCGCAACTCCGAGGGATGAGAGAACAAGGATCTTCTTTGTCATGGCACCATCAACCTCCGTTGAGGCCGCACCGTGCTGCCTGCAGACGGTATTACGGGCGGATGGGTCGGAGGGATTGCGTCCGGGCGCAGATCGCCGTGGTCCCAGTCCACAGCGGCAGTGGGGTGTGAACTTCCCGACTCGGACCTCGGCGGCGTAGCTGCGTCGTTGTGGTTCTCTCGCCCTGGGCCGGTCGCGGCCGGCTCAAGACTGCGCGTTGTTGGCGCTCGATGAACTAGAAGCGGAGGCACTGGCAAGTTCATACTGGCTGACGAACCAACCGGACCTGTACTTCGTTGCTTGCACGTCCTCCGTGCTTTTGCTGATGCTGCCAGAGGTTGACAACGAGGAGGTCACCTTGGCAGAGCACTCTGACGCGGTGCAGCGAAGCTCGTTTATAGTCACCGTCTCCGCAGGAACGCCCGCACCATCCAGCAGAATCCTGACCATCTCTGGCGGAGTCGCTCCACCCGTAAAGAGCACCGCGGTATCTAGGACATCGAGCACCATCTCGCTGGTGATATACGGGCACATAGCTATCAGCCCTCGGCCGTTCTCCGAGCCGACAACTTTCCTAATAGCTGCTTGCGGGGTTGTCGCCCCGGTGGCCGGAGCGAATAGATAGTTGCTCACGTTTGTCTTCTGCCCCTTGAGGAGTTTCGTCAGAGACGATTTGCAGGGTTTGACGGCTGGCGATGCCACAGGCGTACTGTGCGCTGTCGTAGCGCTCTCCGAGTGTTTTGGGGATGAGGCTCTAGCCCCAGTCGAACCGGCCGTTCCGAGCAGCCCGACCACTACCACCAGAACCAACGCCATCTTCAGTCTCACCGTACAATCTCCTTATGTTGTGCAGCGGGGCAAGGTAAGGGTCCTCTCGACTTGGCCTTTGCACTTCTGAGCCCGATCCAAGACGGCGGCCTAAGACGCAGTCGAGCCGGCGGAGGACGGTCAGAGGGAGGAGGACCTTGCGCTTCTCCGACTGCTTGTAGTCACCTCGGAGGAGGTCGGCGACCGTCCGATGAAAGCGGGTGTGGTTCTTGATCGTGCCGCCATTCCGTACCGCCCCCCAGCCGTCCCGGACCCGTGTGGGTCATCTCTGGCCCGAAGGCTACCGGGAGGGAAGCGTTAAGCCTGTTCCTCCTTGCCCCAGAAGCGGCTCAACGCTCCCTGGGTCTTGATCACCCAGATGATCCCGCCCACTATCGGAATCAGCACCCAGAACCCCGTCGGTCCCCGCACTGGTTTCGGCTGACCGGAGGCCGCATAGAGGTTCCCCACCTCCGCCGGCATCATGAAGATGTTTACTACTCCCAGCAGAATGGCGAACAACAGACCCAAGCCGCCGCCGATGCCCTCGCCCGAATACTCTTTCATCTCCTTAAACGTCGCGTACTGCCAGTAGAGCGCGTAGATACCGAGTGTGATGATCGAGAGGCCTATCACCCCCCACGGATTGCGAACCTTTCCCGTCGAACCGGTCATTGTCCATCCGCCTTTCTGAGCCAGGGAACTGATCCCAGGTCGTCCCGACCGTACATGAGCCGGACTACCAGGAGGTGGGGAGACGAATCAGAACCCTTACTCGACACGATCTCTGAGACCGGCGATAGCAACGGGCGATTCCGAGGGCTCTGACCCATGCGCGAACTGCAACCCCATCGACCACCAATAGCCTGGCCTCTTACCATCTAGATCGAGCGAGAGGCCTGGCCCTACGACCTCGGCCAACCCACCTTCGGGCACGGTGGCAATGCCAGGTTCCGTCATGGATACGCCAACAAACCCAGAGTGCGAAGAGGCCGTTGACGCGGCGACCCGAAGAACTGACGAGGTTCCCGGACGGGGCCGAGGATCTACGTCACGCTGGATGGCGCGGGCGCTTCCGAACGGATACCGGGGAAGGTCTTCAAGGTTGAGTCATGCGAGGACTACCGAGCCGGGCTCGAAGCTGTGCGGCGGATCAGCTTCAGCAGACGGTCGCCGGTTGAATCAGATCGCGGGACCTGCGACGAAGTACCAGCAGCCGACAGAGCGGCATTCGTATTGAGTCAGCCGAACGATTGGAATCCTGCGTTCTGGTACCAGGGTCAGCGCCCGTTGTTGGCAATCCGGACACGTTCCACTCTCAACGTTCACCGGTGCAGTGTAGACGGTGGCTGTGCAACGAGCACGGGGACGGATTCGAAGCGGCCCCACCCGTTCGCGCCACAGATTGAGGCTCGGCGACACCTCCTTGCTTGTGATCTCGGTCGGACTGGTTCTGGCGGCAGGGGCGTCTGGATGGGGCCACTCAGATCAGACATATGCAGGCCATCCGGGAACGGCTTACTGGGTACGGTGGGGGCCATGGTGCAGTGGGAATATAAGGTCGTCTCGTTCAATAAGTCGTCGCCCCCTCGCGAACTGAGCTTCGACCGCCAGATGCAGTCCGTTCTTAACCACTTCGGTCGGGACGGCTGGGAGCTTGCGGGTCAAATCCACACTGGGGAGGATGTTTTTCTCTGTTTCAAGCGACCGAAGGACTAGACATGGCGAGTGTGGGCACCAAGCACAGCGTGGTCTGTGAGCACCCTGGGTGCTTGAGCGAGCTGACGATCCCAACAGACCGCGCTGGCGACCGAGAGAGGACTCTTGCGTGGGTCGATGGCACCAGCGGTTGGCGCGTCATCGAAGGCCGCGCCTTCTGCCATCAACACCCCTCTTCAAACTGACCAACTACCGACTCACCCAGTATGCGCTCCCGTCACTAGAGTGGAAACATGCGTGAGATAGTCGACCGGCACCGCCACGCGTGCGAGGGGTTCTCGGTTGTTGTCCAACAGTCAGACGGTCGCTGGGACAACGCGTCACCGTGCAATGAGTGGGACGCCCGGGGGGTCGCCGAGCATGTCATAGGCTTTCACGACGCCCTGCTGCTTCGTCCGCTGGGGCTCAAACCTGATCGTCCGAAGCGTGATCCAGGAGCCCGCTGGGCCGTCACCGTGCCAGCCATCATCTCGGCGCTGGAAAGGGCCTCCACCGAGGGGTCAGATTCGGGGGTTGACCTCAACCGCTTGTTGCCAGTGCTGACGACTGACGTGTTGGTACACACCTGGGATCTGGCACGAGCGGTCAATGCTGACCCACAGCTCGACCCCGAGCAGTGCGAGGTCTCGTTCGAGGTGGTGCGACCGAACGATAAACGGTTGAGAGCCTCGGGGATGTTCGGTCCAGCAGTTCTGGTGCCCGAGGACGCCGATGCCGCTACGAGGCTCGTGGCGTTCTTGGGACGTGACCCTGGATGGACCGCGTAGGGCGAGTGGCTCGCCGTAGCGCGGGCGGCCCGGACCCGTGGCGAAGACATCTACCGAGTGAATGCCTGCGAGGTTCATGCCGACGAGTTGACACCGAAGTATCCCCGGTGAGTTCGGTATCCGGCGACAGCCCCCTTGATCCGATTACGGACGCGACCGCTCACGGGGCCTGAGCGCAACTTAGGGTCTCCTCAAGACGAAGGCGGCTCCGTCGACGGTGGAACGATCTCGTCGAGCTTCGCTTTCGCTTCCCGGAGCAGGTCCCTGAGATCCTCCCAGAACTCCCACGACGACGATTCGGCCTCAGCTAAAGCGATCTGCGCCTCCGTGTCCTCTATCGTCTGGTGGAGAGACTCCACATCCTCGAGGTCCTTGGGCGAGAGCGTCTTCGGCCGGCCATCATTTTCAGCCACCAAGCTCGCGCTCCTTGATGAACCCTCAGATTCAATCTCGATTCGACCCGCTCGAAACAGCCGAACGCAGACGTCAACAACGTCACGGTCATAGAGCCGTCCCGCACCTTCTTGGATTTCCGTCATGGCCGCTTGCCAGCCCAGCGCGGCCCGATAGGGCCGGTGGGAGACCATCGCCTCCACGACATCCGCTACGGCGACGATACGCGCACCAATGCATATCTCACTCCCCAGCAGATGGTTCGGATACCCGGACCCATCGAGGCGCTCATGGTGCTGGAGAACGATATCCGCCACCGATGCGGGAAAATGGACTTTTTGCAAGATGTCGAAGCCTGCTTGGGCATGTCGACGAACCAGGTTCATTTCAGCCTCGTCGAGCCTGCCGGGGCGAGAGAGGACCTCGGTCGGTATCACTGCTTTGCCAAGATCATGGATTCTTGCTCCGAGGTCGACGTCTTCGATAATGCTCGGATCACATCCAAGCTCGCGGGCGATGGCTACTGCGATCTCGGCGACCCGGTCTCTGTGGCCCGCTGTATAGGGATCGCGCACCTCCGTCAAGGCCGTGAGTGCCGCCAACAGGCTCCGCGTGCGCTCCGCCCGGCTTCGCTCCACTCGCCTCTGGTCGGTGATGTCGACCGCGACGATCCCGATACCAGTGATCTCACCGTCAACCATCACCGGATAGAGGCTGGTCTGCCAGTTGTGAACGTGACCGGGATCGCCAGCCATCTCACCAGCGACGTCGTCCCCGATTACGGTCTGGGCGGTGTCCAACACCCGCTGGTACATGGGCTCGAGTTGGGGCCACAACTCGGGAAGCACCTCGGCAACAGTCCGACCGATCTGATCCACCACCTTGCCGCCATTCACGGCGGCAAGGATTGAGTTCACACGAATGATTCTGAAGTCGCAGTCGACGTAGCCCAATCCCACGGGTGCCGACATTTGGAGCGTGTCCAGGATCGACAATGTCTCAAGCTCCGTGTGGCGTTCTGAGGCTAAGCGGCGTTTGTGCGGCGCCAACTCATCGCTGTTGGGCTGTTCGGTAAGCTTCACTCGGATCCCACGTCCTCCAGCTTCCGCCCTGCATGGACATGAGCGGTAGGGGCAAAGGTCCCAATCAGCAGAGCCCTATATCGAGAGGCCGTAACGTGCTGCTGATTCCAGAGAGCGGTCTATTCGCGGCTTATGGGTTTGCCCCAGCTCGGTTGTGGACGCCACTCAGAACTTGCCGGAGATCTGGGTTCTCCGACGGCTCAGGGCCGAGCAGCCACACGGACACGATTTCCCACACGACTCGGGTGCTATTGGACGGTCCGATCTGCACTTTCACGATCTTCGACACACTGGGGTCACCCTGGCGGCCGCTACCGGGGCCAGCACCGCCGAACTGATGCGCCGGGGCGGCCATGGCCTCGCCGCCCGCAGCTTTGAGGTACCAGCACGCCACGGACGGTCGGATCTTGTCCTCGCAGAAGCCCTTGGCGAGTTGGCCAAGAAGACGAAGGTCGTTCACCTGCGACAGACCGCCGCTCGCCCATGGTGTCCTTGGCGGTCGCCCGGCCGGTCCCGTTGTCGGGAACGATCAGGTAAACGTCAGGCCCGTCACAGTGGGCTTCGGTGAGGACATCCCGGCTCAGGCTGGCAACCGTGGCCCGTGGCTCCATATGACCAGGCGATCAGGTCGGGCCAGGGCATCTTCTGCCGGGGTTGCTGTTGGAGGGGCATAACACCGGAGTCCAAGCCCTCGTCAATCTCGACGTAAACGTCGCCGGCCTCAGTGCCGCCGTGTACGAGGCACCCCTGCCGGGGATCGGTGTAGTACGAGACAAGGGGGATGCGGAAAGTGACCCGATTGACGGCCCATCCCTCCTACTACCTGCAGGCATGAGTATCCGTTCGGCTGATTTGGCACTCGTGCCGGGCCACTTCGGTGGCAAGGTGTTCGACGCCCTGGGCAAGGTCCGCAAGTGCCTCGGCCAAGACCCGAACGTCGGCATCGGTACTTACGAGGGCTCGCCGAAGGGCGCCCCGAAGGGCATTTCGGGCCCTCCGGATTTCGGCTTCGGTAGTGGACGCGCTCATAACCACCATTCTAAAGAGCAGCGGTTTCCTGGTGCATCACGCTCGCTGGGCGCTGCGTCTTAGGTGCGATCAAGATCAGCGACCGTTGTGTGCGTCTGGGGCAGTGCCCAGCTGATGTTCTGGAGGAGCTGGTGGGCGGGATTACAACACCAAGAGGAGCGTTTTTCTGCCACTTACGACCCGGAATACTCCCGTCGGGAGATACTGCCGCGGCTCGGCCGGGCCAGCCCCACGGTGCCCAACTCGCTGCGCTCGGCCTTCTTCGATAATTGGTCGAGGCGCCGTTGCACATTGGACTGACCAGGGCTAAGCGCCAACTCGGCCAAGGAAGAGGCCGCGCGCTCAGGGGCGTAGACGGTGTCCCCGACTAAACGCAAAGGCAGCCACGAGGCGTGATCGTCTGGCCATGGGCAACTTCGTCCAGCGATACCCTCCGTCCAACTCGACCAACGCTTGATCGTGGCCGAAGGCCTGATCCGCGGCAACCCGGGCGCCAGTCTGACTCATCGGTTGGGAGGTAGTCGCTCCATCCCGGTATTCAAATGTGGCGATGCCTCCGCCCTGATTACGCCAGCTGATCGCAATGAGCATGATCATTACGCCACTGCCCGTCGCCTGCTCCGTAACTGCAATCGCTGCCGCTCGCTCATCCCGCCCCAACAGCCTTTGAGTTCCTGGCCGGCCGCCATCGCGAAGTCGAGGCACTCGGCTCGTACCGGACACTCGGAGCAGAGGGCCTGCGCCGCCCGCTTGGCCCGGGCGAAGAACGGCGCAGGATTGCCCCGGCAAGCCGCTCGGGCCATCCATTGAGGGCGGCGGACGAGGTCCTCGAAGCGAGGGAGGTCGGACATTTCCGCGGCCATGAGCCAGTCGACCTCGGCGACGCCCCTCGCCCAGAGCTTGAGCACCTCGGTCTCGGCTTCCGAGGTCGTCGTCGGGGACTGGCCGTGGACCTCACCGGACTTTGCGACACTCGTCATTCGGAGACCGACTCAGCTCGCTCGCCGTACGTCGGATTCGCGTTCAAGCCCTAAGCGTCTGGTTGGAGTGGCGACGAACATCAGGTGCAGGTCTCGCTCCGAGTGCTCTCTTCGCCAGTGGCTCACCCATGCCTGACTCAGGGACTGCTCGCGTCCGTCGAGGTGATCCGGGCTCGTCCGCTCGCCGTATCTCGCCATGGCTTCGTTCCTTCCCACGAAACCACCTTCGCGCCGTCCGGGGGCATCGGCGTTTGCTCCGGGTTGCTGTCGGGTGGCCTAGGCGGGGTTCCGAATCCCGGTAGGCACCAGCCCGGCAAATGTGCCGTCCCGGGTGACGGATCAACCCGGCTGGCACACTGGTCAGGTGCCCCACTACGCCGATGGGTTCACCCTCCTAGCCGGTCGCTGCTTCTGCATGGTCACAGATCCCGAGCGCTAAGGCATGGACAGCCGACCTTCTGCGACGAGCCGGTGGTGTGGCGCGGTCGATTTTCGCACCAAGGGGGAAGATCTACCGGGTGGACGCGAGTGATGGTCATGGGGACAGGCTGACGCACCGGACGGAGAGCCCGGCAGTCATCAGCAGTCCTTGAAGACCCGGCGCTCGGTGAAGAGCTTCGGAAAATAGACCGGCTTCTTGCCGACGTGGAGGTCAACGGTCTGGCCCGACGGCTCGAGCTTCGTCAAGACTCCCTTGTGACCGTTCGGACAGCGGTAGGAAGTGGTGGGGTTGATGCTGTGGGCACAGTTTGAGAGGGTCTTAGCCGTGACCGGCTTACCGGACCGGATCTGTTCGCCGCAGAGGGCAGCGTAGGCGTAGCCCTGCTTCACAGTCTGGGCTCCCGAGGCGGTGCCGAGAACAACGCCTGGCGTGGCCGCGAAGGTGACGGCGACAGCGAGCCCCAACCTGCGGAAGTTCTTACGTCCGGCCATGCCGCCGAGGCTATCCCGGCAGCCCCAAGCCGCCGTCAGGTGTTACGTCCCTGGTGACCTGCGATCGAGGTCTCTACACCGATTTGCGGAACTCCACTCCTTCACCGAGCACGCGAGTGGTCTCGGCGACATCGTTCACCGGGATGATCTCGAAGTCCAAATAAGTGCCGAACTTCGCCGGGGCTTCTGCAAGGGAGTCTGGATTGTCGGTCTCTACAACTGCAAAACCGCCGGTTCCATCCAGCCGACCCAAGAACTGATGAAATGTCTCGTCGGATGGCGGCGTCCACTTCCCGAAGACTTGAAGAACACGGGCTGCAGCCGCTTCATTGTCTGCGGCCGACGCGCCGCTCCGAGTCCTCCATGTCACTACGAACTTCATAGCTGACCCCTTTCGCTCAGATTTTGTCTTGCTGTCACTTGTCCGGTCTAGCCGCGACTCTTTCTCATTTCAACTGGGCATTGCGCCTCGACCGCTGGTGCGGCGAAAGGCTATCGCCCATGGCCACCCACTACGCCGAGTGCTTCACGCTCCTTCCCGCCGGTGCTTCCGCATGGTCACCGACCCCGAGCCTCGTCGGCGTGGCCAGAGGACCCACTGTGACGCGCCGGTGTTGTGGGGTGGGCAGTTCCGAACGAAGGCGGAGAAGATCCTCTGCCGGGGGTCTGTCCGATTTTCTGTGTAAGCGGCATGATCACCGGTCTCAGTTGTTGATGCGACTGCCGTAGTGAAGCACGAGTGTGTTGAGCACTTGCTTCCAGTTTTTCACACGCCCGACGGCGTTGCCTCCTCTGGTATCTCGCGACTTGATGGTGAGGTAGAGGACCTTGACCGCCGAGGCCTCGGTAGGAAAGTGGCCCCGGATCCGGGTCGATCGGCGGAACCGGGCGTTCAGCGACTCGATGGCATTGGTTGTGTAGATCATCGAGCGGATCTCGGCCGGGAAGGAGAGGAACGGAATGAACTCCTCCCAGGCGTCCCGCCAGAGCGAGATGACGGCCGGGTACTTGGCCCCCCATTTCTCTTCGAACTCACCGAATCGCTCAGTGGCGGCGTCGAGCGTCGGGGCGGTGTAGACGGTCCGAAGGTCGGTGGTGATCTTCTGCCAGTGAGCGCGGGAGGTGTAGCGCAGCGTGTTGCGCACCAGGTGGACGACGCAGGTCTGGACGTCGGCCTGCGGCCAGACGGCGGCGACCGACTCGGGCAGGCCGTTCAAGCCGTCGCAGCAGACGATCAGCACGTCATTCACGCCCCGGTTCTTGATCTCGGTGAGCACGTTCAACCAGTGCTTGGCCCCCTCACCTCCCGACCCCACCCAGAGCCCCAAGACATCACGTTCGCCGTCCATCGTCACAGCCATGGCCACGTAGATCGGCCGGTTGGCCACCGAACCATCTCTGATCTTGACCACGATGGCGTCGATGAAGATGACCGGGTAGAGCGGGTCCAAGGGACGGTTCTGCCACTCGATGGCCTCGGCGTTCACGGCGTCGGTGATCCGGCTGATGGTGTCCCGAGAGACCTCGGCGCCATAGATCTCGTTGAGGTGGGCCTGGATCTCCCCGGTGGTGAGGCCCTTGGCATACAGCGAGATCACCGCCTCGTCGAAGCCCTCCAAGCGTCTCGAGTGCTTGGGCACGATGACCGGGGAGAACGAGCCCTCGCGGTCCCTCGGGACGTCGATGGTCACCGGGCCGACGTCGGTGTGGACGGTCTTGGGCGTGGTCCCGTTACGCGAGTTCCCCGAACCGTTGCCCGCCGGGTCGTTGGCCTCATAACCCAAGTGCTCGGTGAGCTCTGCGCCCAATGCCGCTTCGACCACCGCCTTGGTGACCTTGGAGAGCACCCCGTCTGGTCCGACCAGGTCGATGCCCTCTTCTCGGGCCCGGGCCAAGAGCTGCTCGGCCAAGATCCGTTCAGCCTCCCCCTCGGCCGGCACGACCTGAGCCGTCGCCTGAGCGTCCGAGGGGACTACCTTGGACCTGTTGTCACTCCTACTTTCTCCTCTTGCCATCGACGATCCTTTCGGGCCCCGACCTCTCGATCGGGAACCAATTGGATCACGCCGTTACACAGAATTTCTGACAGACCC
>PMOE01000079.1 GCA_003161575.1 Acidimicrobiaceae bacterium
GAAGACGCCGTCCCTTCCTAACTTCGCACCTCGGTTGGCGAGGAAGTCCCATTCGTCCAAAAAGAACCACTCGCGCGTCGACTCGTAGATGAGTATGAACGCCGCGACGCCGATCGTGAGATAGTGGACCTGGCGCGGCCGGGATGACACGGTGGAGGATCGTGAAGTAGGCATTTCCGGCTCCGAAGGAGGACCGTCTTCGCCCCTTGCGCCACGGGGTTTGGCGACGTGCCGTCCGACCGGACTCTCACCAGCCTGTTCTCCGGCATCGGTCGACTGCACAGACGATCCTCGCTCTACTCCAATGAACCCAGTAGTTTCCGAAGCGCAGGTTGCAGAGTTCGAAGGAAGTCGTTCTCACTGGGGTGAAGTTACTAGCTCACTGGGGTGAAGTTACTAGCTGAAGGCGTCACCAAGGAGGCACGCCGACCTCCATGCGTCGCACATGCAGGGAGGGGGCGGCGTCGGTACGGACGATCTCGCGCTGGCCTGCATCCCGATAGACGGATCCACTCGTTCGGCCCGGGCTAGCTGCGAGACCAGGAGGCTCCTTTTTACGCCAAGAGTTGAGATAGGAACCGTCGATTCCTCCCTGAATCATCCTTGTCTATGGTGAGGGGACCAGCACGCCACCATTGGCGGCATCGGGCACTTCGTCTGACCTCGCGGCCCCTGACCCGACGCTCTGCACGACCAAATAGCCTTCCGCCGCGCGTCGGGGCGCACCCGGCCAGCGACGAAGCAGCCAGCCAGAAGGAGAACGAACTGGCCACTTGCCGAATGAGCGAATCACCGTTCCGCGTCACCTACGCTGTCGCCGATGATCCGCGCCATTCCGCAGTGGCCAGTTGACGGTCAAAGACCCCCATGCCCCGAGCGGTTGCCCTGTTGGGAGACCCTAACCAACATCATCGCTCGTCGGCTTAGCCATCGATTTGCGGACATCCGATGTCTGACGCAGAAGAGACGACCCCCTTCGATTCACCGCGTACTGAGCGACTCCTGCCCTCCGGTGAGGAAGCCCGGAACGGCGCCGGAAGATCGAGCATTCCGGCCAGATGTCGAAGGTATGCGAGCGGTGGCTATCCTCCTAGTGGTCCTCTTCGTGGTCCTCTTCCACGCCGGCGTCCCCCACATGGCCGGAGGATTCGTTGGCGTTGATGTTTTCTTCGTGATCTCTGGCTTCGTGATTACAGGGCTGCTGCTTCGCGAGCGACGTGCGACGGGTGGATCCGGCTTCCTCACCTTCTACGCGCGCCGCGCTCGGCAGATCCTCCCTGCCGCGCTCTTGGTCATCATCGTTTCGCTCATTTCCAGCTACTTGTTGATAGGCGCCAACTATGCCACCTTGGTAGCAAGTGACGCCAGATGGAGCGCACTTTTTCTGGGTGACCATCACTTCATCTCGGTCTACCCAAACTATCTTGTATCCCGCCCGAACTCGCCCCTCCAGCAATACTGGTCGCTCGCTGTCGAGGAACAATTCTATCTCGTCTACCCAGCATTTTTCGCCGCGCTCATTATGATCCCCGGAATGATGTCACGGCGCGCGCGCCTCGTCACTGGGTTGAGTGCCGTGATTGTGATCTCGTTTCTTATTTCTGTAGCGACCACCAGAGTTAACTACCTCGCCGCGAACTACTCTCCGTTCACTCGAGCTTGGGAACTTGCGCTCGGCGCACTCCTCGCAGTGACCGCAGCCCAACTAGAGAAGATCCCGACGGCAACGGCCGCGATCATGACTTGGATTGGTATCGTCGGCATCCTCATCGCCGCGGTGACGTTCTCAGTGCACTTGCGGTATCCCGGATTTATCGTTGCGCTCCCGACTATTAACGCTGCTCTCGTAATTGCCGGAGGGACAGTCGTAACCCGGCAGGGTGCGGAATCGGTGCTGCGTCTACTGCCATTCCGTTGGCTCGGTCGCTGGTCGTACTCTTGGTACCTGTGGAACTCGTCGGTGCTGGCGATCGGAGCCGCGGTTCTGCATAAATCCGTAAACACGACTTCTATTCCAATCAAGCTCGCTCTCGTCACGTTTGCACTCATCCTTGCTGCCGCCACGTATTTCTTGGTGGAGCAACCGTTCCGTCACTCGACGATTCTCACTCGGAGCCCGCGGGCAAGCATCATTGGGGCGTGTTACTCGTAGTCACTTGTGTCGCATTCACGTTTGCGTTCTAATCTCAAATGACCACGCTAGCCCTCAAGGTCGTAGCGAGAGGATGGCTGGGGCAATACGTGATTGGGGGGACGAAAGAAGTGGGGTCTAGAACGGAGTCCAACGATTGGACTTGCCATCGTTGTATCTACACTCGCCGAGCATTCGTTGTGCTATTGGCGGATCGGAGGACATGACGATGGACACGCATCCCGAATCGGCTTCTGACTCGGTTAATTCGTCCGTTGTGGACTCTTCTCTCCCACCCAAGATTGATCTGGACGGTGGCGCGGTGACTCGATCTGCTTCCCGATGGTTGCCGGCGTCCGGCTGTCTCCTCCTCTATCTAGCCCTGACCTTTCTCCAATTCGGACCTTCACGCTCCTTGGGCTCCGCAGAAATGACTGGCAACGGGACACCGGACCAGGTCCAACAGCTTTGGTTCCTCAAATGGGCCCAGTACGCGCTGTGGCACGGTCACAACCCGTTCTATTCGTCGTTTCTGAACTACCCCGTGGGTCTCAATTTGTTGGCAAACACGTCGATGTTGGCCCTCGGCTCTTTCTTCTCGCCCCTAACAGCGTGGCTCGGCCCGGTGGTGACCTGGAACGTTCTGATCAGATTGGCCGTGACCCTGTCGGCTTTTTGCATGTGCACGGTGCTGCGCCGATGGACGACATGGTGGCCAGCGGCATTCGTAGGCGGCTTGCTCTACGCCTTTTCTGCCTATTTCACCGTGTACGGGAGCGGTTACCTATTTTTGGTGTTCGTGGCGGTACCACCGCTGATCTTTCTTCTCCTTCACGAAATCATGGTCCGCCAACAATGGCGTGCAGGTCGAGTCGGAGTCCTTCTAGGCGTTGCAATCGCAGTTCAATACTTCATCTCGGCAGAGATATTGACATGCACCCTGCTCTTGGCTGCGATTGGATGGGTGATCTACATCGTTGCAAATCGGGGAGCATTACGGCCACGGCGCTCGTATATACAGACCGCTCTTGCCTACGCGATCGTCCTTGCAGCGATGCTGCTAGTGGTGCCTGTTCTGTTCATGCTCTTTGGAACGGCGCATATCAGTGGTGTTCCTCAATTGGCCGGAGGATCGGGAGACTTGCTGGGTGCGATCGTCCCAGGGACCTATCAGGCGATCGATCCCAGCTCAACGAAAGATATCTGGACGCAATTCAACGCCTATTTCTACTCGGCCACGCTCTACCTGGGAATACCTCTCATCGTCGTCCTAGCGACGTTCGTCGTGTGGCTACGCAAGCGTGGAATAGTCTTGTTCGCGGCTGTAATGGCCTTGGTCGCCTTCGTATTCTCTCTCGGCTCCACGCTACACGTTGATCAGCATGCCACCGGCGTCCCTTTGCCGTTTTCGCTCTTATCCCATCTGCCCATATTCGACGGCATCGTATCGACCAGATTCTCGCTTTTCACGAACCTCTTTGCTGCCGTCATCTTGGCGGTGGGACTCGACCAGTTATTTCGCCGATTGCGAGATCCGAATCAAATTCATCTGAATTGGGCTCCGACGGAACGGAGGGGAGCCATAGCGGGCACTCTATGTATGGCCATCGCTGTGACCGTGGCCGTTTCGCTCTGGCCCAGTCGCGCACAGCCATCATCTTCAACTTCAGATAGCTCCTATATAACGACAGGTGCTGCCAGATCGATCCCGGCTGGAAGCGTTGTTCTGGCCTATCCGTATCCGAATACGCCGGTGCACAATCTTGACGGCAAGAGCGTGATCTTCTATCCCTTTGTTGAATCACTCGACAATACCTTGCTGGGTCAGGCGATATCAGGGTTCCCCTTCAAATTGATCGGGGCGTATGGGTGGACGCCAGGCACAACGGAGCGAAATCCAAATCCCACTCCATTGAAGCCTGTATCGGTGGAAGCGCTTTTCAATGCTTCCTTCTACGGTTCTCATATGGCTGAGCAGGCAGCGCTGCTCACGAGGAGCAATCTCACTTCGGACCTCCGAACCTTCATGCATGAATACGGTGTTGACGCCGTCATTGTATTACCCCTGGGTCGACATCCGAAGGCGGTCGCGCGCGATGTGACCGCCGCGATTGGAACACCATCTAACTCTGGGCGAGTGGAACTTTGGCTCCACGTGCAGAGTCGTCTTTTGGAGGGTACGTCTCATTCTGATGGGAAATGAGCAACCATTTAGATCCGTACAGTTCTCGCTGGTTGGCGGTGGCGCGGTGACGGGCATTCACCGATGGCAATCAGACAGGGAAGAATAAATGGCTGAGGCCAGCGGAGAGGCGCCGCAGATTGATGGCGTCGGTCAACCTGAACCACGACGTCCAGCTCGTCGATTCATCCTTTGGCGTGGCAAAAGGAGAACACCGGAGGTCCCTCCTTGCGGTAGTGCTGGTTATGAGTGTCGACCGTGCCTATGGTTCCGTCTGGATAGCGCTGGGTCTCGGTATGCCGCTGTTTGCTGGCATCAAGCACCCGGTAGGGCTCGGGCTGATCGTCGGGGAACGGCCCAATGGGCCGGGGTGGGGGTTTGTAGCGCAACGTTCGGCACAGCCGACGGTGTCCGTTCACGATCCATGCCACGAAGCCGACTGGGATGAGCGCGAGAGCAAGAGGGGGCCAAGCGAGCACCACGACCGACGCAACGAGCCCAACACCAGCCAGTCAGGTCCCTGCCATGACCAGCGTCCGGCGCCACGACCGCCAGCGCCGATGAGTCCGCGCGATGACCGAAACCGCCAACACGAGCATGAGCATGGGGGCCAGTGCGAGAACCAGTGCAAGGTCCATGCGAGTGCGACCACCTGGTGGCGAAGGCGGCGCGGCGGCGAGCCCGATTGGGGTGAAGCAGGGCCGTAGGGGGTCGCCCCGAACCGGTACCGGGTCACAAACACGAGCCATTGACCTGGACCGAGTGGAAGACTGGAGGGGTGCTGTCTGCATGGGCCCAGGACCTTTTCGCCTTCACCCAGGGCCTCCTCCTCACCGGAGCCCTGGCTACAGCCGAACCCAAGCGCCTGCGCTACGCGCTCTCGCACACTGCTGGTCGATTGACCTATTCGGCGAGAACAACGACACTGCGCCTCCGGCGCGAATGGCCATGGGCCCGAGTACTCGCAGAAGCCTTCAACACTCTTCAATCGCTCCCGCTGACCACCTGACCATGTGTCGCGACGAGAACGAACGACCCTCAGCGCTGCCACGCGCCTCTGGGCATGGCGCACTGGTCACTTTTGACCCCGACAACGGGACCCGGCGGCAAAGCAACCAATCCTCACAACTCATCGAGCGAAAAGACATCACCCATGGCCGCCAACTCCAAATCAGAGGCACCTCGAGGTGGCTAATGAAACGTCCGGGTTAGGCTTCGGCGCTATGGCAGTTGCGGTCGAAGAAGAGCCCAGGCGAACGGCAGTTGAACGACCATCGTGGCAGGCTCGACACAACACCCTCCTGACGTTGATCGCCGCCTCGATCGTCCCCGCGCTGTATCTCGGCTACGTCAACCATTTCGCCATCAATGCCCTGCAGGGCGACGACTGGAACACGGTGCCGGGAGTGAACGATGCCATCCACGGGCACTTTTCGCTCGGTCAACTGTGGACTCAGTACAGCGAGACACGCATCCCGTTGGTCCGCGCCGTGTTCGACATCTGGGGGGTCGTCGACCACCTCGACACGCGTCCGCTGATCCTGTTCAACGCTCTCTTGTTCATTGCCGCCTTCGGGCTGGTGCTCGCGTTGTGTCGACGTTACATCGAGCGCCCCCTGACCCCGCTCCCGGTGCTCGTCGTCGGGCTCGTGTGGTTCAGTCTCGCCGACGTGCAGACGTCACTCTGGGCCTTCCAGGTCGGGTGGTACCTGGTGGTGCTCGGCTTCGTCGGATGCGTCGGCGCTCTCTTCTTGCCGGTAGGCCGCCGCCAATTGTGGCTGGCGGTGGCCATCGGGATGGCCGTCATCGCCTCCCTCGCTTTCGTTCAGGGCTTCATCGTGTGGCCGTTGGGACTCGTCTGCATCCTTTGGGCGCAGCCCCGGGCCCGGGAATCGCTGAGAGAGGCCGCCGTGTGGATCGGGGCGGCGTTCGTGACGGCGGTGGTCTACTTCGCCGGGTTCAACTTCAGCCTCAATGGATGCTTCGATCCGTCGCAGTGCTCAGCCTCAAGCGCTCTCTCAAATCCCACAACGTCGGCCCGGTTCCTGCTGATCCTCCTGGGCAACATCGTGCCCGGACGATACTGGGAGGTTCATGGCACCCCGAGCTATACGCGCTTCGAGGTGCTCGGCTTCGTGGTGCTGGTGGTGGGCGCCTATATCGTCGTCCAGTCGCTCAGACATCGGGACGTTGAGCGGCTGCCGCTCCCCTTCTCCTGATTGGCTTCGGACTTCTCTTCGACGTGATGATCACCCTCGGGCGCAGTGGCGCCGGGCTCGAGCAGGCCATCGGGGGCAACCGGTACCTCTTGCCGAACCTGATCGTGTTCACCACGATCGTGATTTACGGTTGGGCTCAGATCCCCGCGAAGAGTGCGACGGGATGGGTCACTCTTGGAATCCTCGGAGCCTTTGTGGTATGGCAGGTTGTGGTCGCCACCGGGTTCGGCCTCCACAATGGAAGGTTGGGAGATCAGTTCACCACCGGCGGTGCACGACTGGCGGTGAACCTCCGAGCCGTCCCCACGAGCGAGCAGATTTGCTACCGGATCAACTTCTTCATCCCGCCCGAGTCGGTGATCGACGAGGCCGCCCGGGATCACCTCGCGGAGTTCGACAACGACCGCTACCGGGGCCTGGAGCCACCCGTTTTGGCTGAGTGCACCAATGCGCAAAAGCCTTAGCCGGTGACCTGCCGGTCCAACGATCAATCCGGCCGGGACCTAGTTGGCGAAGCTGTAGCGGCATCGGCTACCAGGGGAGCCCGGACACTTCCTCGGGCCTTGTGACCAACCCGAATCCCAACCCGGCAAATACGTCGCTAGCGACGATCCTGGTACAACCCGAAGTCTGGCTTTCCCAGAGCGTATCGGCGTAGCCCCCCCTCCCTGCCGCCCTCCGCTTTGTCCCCTTGCTGCCCGCCCGCGGCGGTTCCGGCGCCGGTTTCCCTTTTTGCCTCTCTCTCCCCACAACCGTTTGAGGGGAGAGAGAGGCCAGGGACCGCGGGCGGGCCAGAACCGCCGCGCACCGCCGGACCCAGGCACCAACGGGCCAGCGCCGGGCCGACGCCAAGCGCCGGGCCGCCGGGCCGCCGGGCACCAGAGCGCCCCGGACTCCGGGCGCCACCCGAGCGGGGAGGCCGGGCGCGGAGGGGGGGGGTGCAACCGGGTGGCATCCGGCGATGATTTTGACTCTAAGTTCAAGAGGTGCTTCTTACGGCGGTCAGCATTCGAGGTAATAACCACTGTGCGACCCAGAGGGATCCGGCCGGACCGTAGTGTTCGTTGTCCGGTCGGATGGTCAACCCTGCGACAACGTACGGACATGGCGGGCCAGAAGGACAGACACGCGAAGCAAGATTAATGACTCTGACGCGGTTCGGGTAAAGCGCTGCGACCTGCCGCAGCATCGTGTTGAGCCGAGCCCAGTCTGCATCACTCGGAGTCGGTCGAATTGGGTGCCCAAGGTCTACCGAGGGTGGCTGCAGCAAGAGGAACACCGTGGCCCCCTCGGCAGTGAAAAGCCGAATTCGTTTCTCAATTCGCTGTTCTATCGTTTCTTTCCACCGGGGAGTCCCTTTTAAGAGCACCCTGTTGCCGGCCGGCGAGTTGATGACGATCGAGTCTTTTTCAAAATTGCTCGACCACACAACGATGTCCGGTCTTCCACGTCGCAATGCGGACTCTTCAGTGTCAAGGGCCTTGCGCTGACAGTCCTTCGTGTATTTCTCAAGATCGACCCCATAGAAGTAGAACGGCGCGATCTGGCCGCTCACAATGCCACATCCGATGACCGCAGCGTTCTCAACCTGTACTCCATACGACGGGCCGACAGCAGCAAGTCCCGGCAGTAGGCTGCACGCGGTCGAATCACCGACGACAAGCATGCGAAGATGCTGTTGATGTTGTTTCGGGGGGCTCTGCTGCGACTCATACGCTGATCGCAACGCCGCTATGTCAACGTTCGATGGCAAAGGACACTTCTCGCCCGAAAGTGCTGGTGCAGCGCCGACGGTCCCCACCAAACCTCCGTTGCTATGTCGGCCTTCGAAAGTACTCACAACAAGGGCAGAGATAACGAGGCAACCACCCATCGCTACGCTCATCCAACGTCTCGCAATGAGTTGTTTGGAATGGCGGATTGGGTTCTCAACCACCAGATAGGTGCCAATAGCCAGAACGAGTGCCAATAGCACCCAGAGCATGTTGTCGCCCACTGGCAAACTCGTCTTGCCCTGGCTCTGTGCCGCGATCGTCAGAAGGGGCCAATGCCACAAATACAATGAGTATGAAATGAGGCCGAGCCACTGAAGGGGCCGCTGCCGAAGGACGGTTTCAACCCCCCACTTGGGTTGGGCGGCGCCTCCAGCGACAATGAGGGCTGCGCCGATGACCGGGAGCGCCACGAGCGATCCGGGATAGGTAGTGGCGGAAGTGAAGACGAACGCGGCCACCAGGATTCCACCGAGTCCAAGCCAGGAGGCGACTGCCGCAACCGATGGCCCCAATCTTCGCAGACGATCGCTGTATACGGCCACCAGGCCACCCAAGGCGAGTTCCCATGCCCGCGTTAGAGGTGAAAAGAACGCACCCGAAGGGTTCGTTGAAGTCAGGACGATCGACAGGACGTACGAGGCCAAGACGATGAAGCCAAGCAGGACTCTCAGTCGGGCTCGCAACGACTGACGGGTGAAGACCACCGCCACGATCAAGAAGATCGTCGGATACACGATGTAAAATTGCTCTTCGACCGCGAGTGACCAATAGTTCTGAAGCGGTGAGGGTGGCATCAATGAGGCCAAGTAGTTCGACCCAGTGGCGGCGAAGTGGAAGTTGGCGAGAAATACCGATGCCCATTGGCCGTCCACGGCAGTCTGACCAGCGCTCAACGGATCCAGGAACAGGTGAGCAGCTAAGACAGTGGCGATGATCACCAAGGTGGCCGCCGGGATGATGCGTCTGGCGCGGCGACCGTAGAAGGCCAGGATCGAAGTGCTACCCGTTGAGGCGCGCTCTCGCAGAAGTACACCAGTGATCACAAATCCGGAAATGACGAAGAAAACGTCTACTCCGACGTAGCCACCACTTACGCCAGGAAACCCGGCGTGAAACAGGACGACTAAGAGGATCGCCACCGCCCGAAGTCCCTGAACATCCGGACGGAACGTGCGATCCCCTGGTGCCGTACCGGCCTCGTTCCCGGAAGGCAGGAAACGGTCCTCAATTGTTGTCTTCATCTCCGGAGCAGATTATGTGCAGCGCAGTCCGGACAACGACCACCAGGTGCAAGACCCATTAGGCGGTGGGACCCGGTGTCGGTTGGGTCCCGAGGGGCGGACGGCCTTTGTCGCCCAGCTACCGTCTGGAGCGTCGGCGAGCCCAGAGCCGCGTTTGGCTCTGGACCTGCTCGTCGATTCATCCTTTGGCGTCGCAAAAGGAGAACACCGGAGGTCCCTCCTTGCGGTAGTGCTGGTACTCGGACTGCGAACCAAACACGCTCAGATGGTCCGTTCGAAGATATTCGAGCAGGGGAGCCAACTGCTTTAGCATTTGTGACTCTGGCACCAGACTGAAGTCGATCGAAGAGTCGAGATAACACGGGCGCACGGAAGGTGGCAACAACCCCAAGTTCACAACCACCTGGGCTGCAACCTGATTGGTCCTCCGAGAATTCACGGCGTTCGCATCGCCGACGATTGTCGAAGCGACAACCACCGTCGCTACAAGAAAACCAAGAGCTACGAGCGCCGACCAGGTCGCCCTGATTCTCCAGGTCCCAGCAGGTTGATCGTGCTCACGCAATTGACGCAGTTCGAGCAAGCCGCTCATGAGGATCCCCGACAGTAGGAATGTCTGGGGTGTCGAGAGATGGCTCGACACCGCCGAGGCTAGCCCTTCGCCGACACGACCCAGCGCAATCACGACATCCCACAGGAGACCAAAGATAATGAGCGCGGGTGGGACCCAAGTGGCCGACCCGGACCGATGCTGACGGTACGACTGCACAAAGACACCGATCGTTGCTAACAGGACCACGGCCCCCAAGAGCTGGTGGCCGAATACGTGGACGTTGCCGCCGGTTTTGGCCACGCGGTCAGTCGCCGGGACGATGTTGCCGAGAAGGGCGAGAAGATAGTCAATCGCTGAGCCAAGATGGTGCGCCCCGAAGGTCACAGAGCAGACCTGAGTTGTTACAGCAAAGCACCCGGCACGTGCCTCGGCGGAGTTGTAACCGATCAGGTATAGACCGGCCATCACCACAGCCGTTCCGCACCACAGCGCAAGTCTCCGGGGGCTCTTGGGGGCGACCCACAAGATCACGAACAGACCGATCGGCCAGATTAGGAGACCCTGGATTGTGGAACAGGACGACGCCAGTCCGAAGAACAGGGCGCCGGCCAAGAGGGGGAGCCGCCGCTGACCGCTGAAGCTTAGATGCAGGCAGAGCAGCGAGAGAAGGAAGAAGAACTCGGTCAGGTAGATCTGGATTTGGAATCCCCATAGCGCGTTATCGATCCCGCTGAGGCCCAACCACGAGAGGCCGAGCAGGATGACTGGGGCGGCCGTGACGACCCGTCCAAAGTACGCCCGGAACAGCCCGAGCAGGACGAGAAAGCTTGCACACTGGAGTAAGGCGCTGAGGCCGATCAAGATCCTCGTATCGAAGTGTCCCCACATCCCGACAGCAACGAAGATGGCGTTTGGAATTAGCAGGTGGCTTTCGTTGAAATACTGAATCCATAGTTGGTTAACTCCGAGCCCATGGTGAAGTGCGCTGTGGACGAGAGGAACTACGCTGCCCCACTCGTCGCCTTGGGGAATGTCCACCGCGAAGAGCATCACGTAGCCCGTGTAGGAAAGCCCGAGGGCCGCGGCCAGGACCCAACCGCCTTTCGTTATGAACGATCCAGTGGCTCCCGCTCTCACAACCCGAGCCTTCGTGGAAAGCTCCCGGTGAACTCTGCGTCGTAGGAATGCACTGCTCAGACCCCCATCAGCCGCAGCTCGGCCAACAAGACAAGCATGGCCGCCAGGAAAGCGGCAATCTCAGTCCAGTTTCGCCTGGCCCAGCCGCTGAAGCTCCCCACCGGGTGCAAACCATATTCCTAGGACTCGCTGCTGGCCGGTCTGACGCGTCGGTCGACCTCAGTATCACGGCCGGTTAGGCCAACCTTGCCTGGGTCGACCACTGGTTCAATCTGAGAACCTTCCCACGCCACGACACTAGGGTAGCGGGTTGCAGGGCAGTTTCATTTTCCGGGGCTGATTCATTGGCGTAGTTTCGACGTTCATTGCGGCAAGAGGCGAAGAGGTGGCGGCAGTCCTGGGGGATCTCGACAACGAATCTGTGTGGTGGGCCGCCGAAGAACAAGAGCGTCGGGTGTTGGTCGAGGAACTTATTGAGTGGGTCAGTGTCTTCCCTGACCATCTTGAGGTGACGGTGAGTGGCTCCCCCGCTCAATGTCCTCTATGGGGAGGTTGGACTAAAGGAGTCGGATTTTGTTGGTGTCGGAGGGGGGATTGTCACCCTAAGGACACCGGCTCCTGGGTCGCTCCAGCGAGGCTGAGAGACCAGCTGCGCGAGATCGCCTTGCCTTCCCAATCTCGAGCCCCGATCGCATCGTGGGACCCAGCGACATTCTTCAGGTGGTGCTGGTCACCTCGAGCGCTACCTTCCCCGCCGCCGTGGCGATCTCGAAATCGTGGGTCCTGGCTGGAGCCCCTCGTACATCGGTCTTGATGGCCGCGCCGCCGAGGGCCCCGGCCACAAGCGCCGCTGCGTCCCATTCAAGATTCTCGGTGGCCATCCCGAAAGGCTACGCCATCCTTGAAGGCGTTTCGCCTGCCGTTGACGCTCGCTGGCCCTGGTCCAGAACCCGGCGGGCCCCATCCCGGATCTCTCCCCGTAGCCTGCCCTGCATGGGCGACGCGATCCCGTTCATGTCTCCGGTTAACGGCCCCAAGGGATGGAGTCTCGTACGCCTAGATAAACGTCGAGAGTTCATCGCCCCCCCCTTCGTCCCCCTGAGCGTCGTGCCTCTTATGCGGTTTCGACAGGACACCTACGCCCTCATCGGAATCGGGTTTTTCGTTGCGCCCTGGGGGGGGCCACCGCCCGTCACGTCGTGGTCGACTTGGAGGAACTTGATTTCGAGCCATCCGAGGCGGGGACCGACGTCGCAAAGGCCTCGCAGAAAGGGTCGATTTGCGCGATGGTGCCGAAGGACGTCAGCGCCACTGAGAGAATCCCTATCGGGGCCAGTTGGAGTTGACATTCTCACGGATGTCACGTTCGGCCCTGGTTGTTCGTGAACGGTGCCCGGAAGTCATGGCAGAACCGGAGCACGTCGGCCCGTTGGGTGTCGAGGCGGACAAGGAGGTTGTGGGCCTTCTTCTCGTAGCCATGGCGTTTGCCGACGTACGGATCGTCGCTGCCCGCCTCGGTCATGCCTACGCCAGCACCACTCTCTGGGTCTATGCCCACGCCCTACCCGAGCGCGACCGTGATGCTGCGGGCATACTTGGCCGGGCTCTCTCACCATCAAAGGAGGCCACCGATGGCTAAACTGATCGAAGTCGAGGTTGTGACGCGAAAGAATCCCCCGACCGAAGTCGGGGGGCGAACGAATGATTGGTGAGAAGCTGTCGGGCCGCAATAGCCTCAACTTCCTGCGGCTCACGCTTGCGCTCACCGTGCTCGCCTCACATGCCTTTGTCCTTGGTGGGTTCGGGAGCGAGACGAACCTGTTGCACGGCACTTCGTTCGGCACCGTCGCCGTTTACTGCTTCTTCGGGATCAGCGGCTATCTGATCGCTGGGAGTGCCGCTCACAATGGGTTCGGGGGCTACCTGTGGCGGAGGTTCCTGCGCATCTTCCCAGCGTTTTGGGTCTGTCTCGTCGTGACCGCATTCGGCTTTGGACTCGTCGCGTGGCTGAACGCGGGCCACTCAACTGGCCAATATCTGAACGTCACGAAAGGCAACCCGTTCGATTACGTGTACCGCAACGCACTGCTCAAAATGAATCAGCTAACGCTTGCTGGTGGCGAAGCAGACGGGTCGCTCTGGACCCTCTTCTACGAGTTTCTGTGTTACCTGATCTTGGGAGCGTTGGCCCTCGCCGGGATATTACGGCGACGTTCGTGGGTTCTCGTCGCAACGGTTGGGCTATGGGTGGTCGCTGCGGTGATCACTGGGGACTCGGGGCTCGATAACCGGTTCAACGTCTTTCACAATTGGGTCTGGATGAACCTGATCAAGTTCGCTGTCATCTTCTTCGTCGGCGCCGTGGTCTACCTCTATCGAGAGGTAATCCCTGACTCGGGTTGGCTCGCCGCTGGGTGCGCCGGGCTCTTCATCGTGAGCCTGTGGTTGCCGACAGAAGGTGGAGCGAGCGCCTACAACTTCACGGCGTCGGGGTTACTCGCCCCACTCGTCACCTACCCGATGCTGTGGCTCGGGATCCATCTACCGTTCGAGCGGATCGGTGCTCACAACGATTATTCCTATGGCACCTATATCTACGCGTACCCGGTAACCGTGCTCCTGGTCATCTGGCATGTTCAACGGTGGGGTTACATGCCGTTCTTGCTGGCGACCGCCGCGGTGACTGCGATCTTTGCAGCCGGCAGTTGGTGGGTCATCGAGAAGCGTGCGCTCAGTCTCAAGAAGATCGAGGTGAGTGCCCTCAGGCGCAAAGGCCCCCCAGCCGTCGAGCCGTCGTCGACTTAACGTCGAAGTCTCGGTGCCTTCTTTGTAGCAGGGACCCGCTTCGCCGGCTTGTCGATCGGTGTCACCTCAGTGGCAGGCGTCTCGTCACCGCTGGCCGGTGCATCGGGTGGGGTCAACACGCCCTGCAACGTCGATAGCGCCTCTTCGACCAGATGCGTGTCGGCCCGGCTCAGCTTGAGCGACGCATCCCCGTCGCCTGTGCGAGAACATTCAATGCCTGTTGCGGGTCCATAGTCGTTCCTCTCGTTGGTGGTGTGACTCTCCCGTGATGAAGCGGTCGGCGTGCGAGCGCCATTAGCTGGCGTTCCCGACCGCAGAGCTGACCTCGTACCACCCACCCGCTCCGAGTAGGAACGTCCAGGCGAGCGTGAGCGCCCCTCCAGCGAAAACGCCCGGCTGGGATCGACGCTTGACAGCTGCTCGTGGATAAATACATCGACGTAACTACTTATCAAACCCTGCCTACACTCAAACACCGACGCGGTACGGTACGAGCCAGTTCCGTGTAATTTCGGTGGAATCGAGATAGGCAATGGAGGGGGCAGGCGTCGTGGCTGGCAAACGAGAGACCTCAGACCGGATCGGCGTTGTCGTTGTGGCCTACAACGCGGCGTCAACCCTGGCAGCAGTCCTTGACCGGCTCCCTGAGGGATTCCGGTCCAAAGTCGCTGAGGTGGTCGTATGTGATGACGCCAGCAGCGACTGCACGTACACCGTCGGCAAGGAGTACCAGGCCGAGACCGATTTGCCTCTGACCGTGATCCGTCGCCCCCAAAACCTGGGCTACGGCGGAAATCAAAAGGCCGCCTACCGGTGGGCCATCGAGCACGGTCTCGATATTGTCGTCCTGCTCCACGGCGATGGGCAGTACGCACCCGAAGTCATCGAGGACCTCATCAGACCCTTCGAGTCTGGCCACTGCGACGCCGTTTTCGGTTCACGGATGATGGATCCCGGATCGGCCCGAATCGGGGGCATGCCTCTGTACAAATTCGTCGGAAACCGGATCCTGAGCAAGTTCTCGAATGCAGCAACGGGGCTGCGCCTTACCGAATGGCACAGCGGGTACCGTGCTTACCGGGTACAAGCCTTAAAGGACATCCCGTTCGAGGCGAATTCCGATGGGTTCGACTTTGACACTGAGATCATTCTGCAACTCCTCGAGGCGCGAAAATCCATTGTCGAGGTGCCGATTCCGACCTACTACGGCAACGAGATCTGCCACGTGAACGGCATGGGTTACGCGAAGGATGTCGCGCTCGACGTCCTTCGGTACAGAGTTCACAAGATGGGCTTCGGATCGGGGGAGATGGCGTTCGCCGAGCAAGGCTACGAACTCAAGATGAGCGACACCTCGTCACACCGGAAGCTGCTGACGTGGTTGAGTGAAGGTCCGCCCAAACGGATACTCGATCTCGGCTGTTCCAACGGCCGGCTCGGTGAGCTGCTCCGGTTGGAGGGACACAGCGTCATCGGTATAGACACCGAGAAGCTCGACGGCGTGGGTGACCGGCTCGACGGTTTTGTAGAGGCCGATCTCAACGTGGGGCTTCCAGCCGAAGTGGGGAAGGACTTTGATGTTGTCATCGGGGCGGATGTCTTCGAGCATCTTGTCGACCCGGCATCACTCCTGATCCAGGTTCGTGAGGTTCTTTCTCCCCGCGGCGTCGTGATGGCGAGCGTGCCGAACATGGCCCATTGGTACCCACGTCTGCGGGTCGTGTCGGGCCACTTCGACTACGAGCGTCGGGGTATCTTCGACGCGGGGCATCTCCGCTTCTTCACGCAGCGCAGCTTTGAACGCATGGCCACTGGCGCTGGCATGCGTGTCCGCCGCCGGTCGAGCGCGGGCCTGCCGATAGAGGTGACCGAGCGGGGCGGCCCGTCACCGTCTCGGCTGATGGGCGTCGTCGCCAGCGTCGACAAGCTCGGTCTCGCGCTTTCGCCCAACCTCTTCTCATACCAGTTGCTCTTCGAGCTCGAGCCAACTTGACGTCCATGGCTAGGCACGCCGATCGGTCGGATCGGGTATTCTCAGGGTGCTTCGGCCCCCGCGCCCATCTAACGGCCGATAGAGACCATCGTGCGGGCGTCGGCGGAACAAAGGGTGGAACGGAGTGAGCTCGACTCAGCCAGAAGAGACGCCCGTTGCGGTCCTTGATCTTGGGAGCCTCGAGAGCGAACTCGACATCCTCCGTGAGACATACCGGTCGGCATTTCCTTTCCCTCATATTGTGCTCGAGGATTTTCTCGAGCCGGAGATCGCTCAATTGGCGATGAAGGAGTTCCCATCACTTGAGGGTGAGCGATGGAACACCTTCATCCACACCAATGAACGGAAGTTCAGTCACAATGATCCCGCCACTTGGGGGCCCACCCTCCAATCCGTATTAAACGAGCTCAACTCGGCTCGTTTCGTGCAGTTTGTGAGCGAACTCACCGGAATCGACGGCTTGGTGCCCGACGAAACGCTCGAAGGTGGTGGGTTGCACCAGTCAATCGCCGGAGGATTCCTCAACATCCACGCCGACTACACCGTCCATCCCCATCGGCGGCTCTGGCAACGACGGGTCAATCTGCTCCTGTACCTGAACGACGATTGGCAACCCGAGTACGGTGGCGACCTCGAGTTCTGGGGCACCGACATGAAGCGGTGCGAGAAGAAGGTGGCACCGCTCGGTAACCGTGTCGTGATATTCACTACCGACATGGACTCGCTCCACGGACATCCAGAGCCGATGACCTGCCCCCCGGGCGTGGCTCGACGATCACTGGCTCTCTACTACTTCACCTCAGAGAAAGATCCGATCGTTCGCTCCACCGAGTACCGGGCACGTCCAGGCGACGGTCTGCACTCGGTTCTGATCTATGCCGACAAACAGCTACTCCGCGCCTACGACTGGACGAAGCGCCATCTCGGTGTATCGGACGAGGCCGGCAGTAAGCTGCTCGGATACGTTGAGCGTCTCCGGCGGAAAGACTCGCGGGACTAGCGGTTAGATTTTATGGCGTCGGTGGTAGCGACACTCGAGGATCCCGATCTTCACGACCACATCGAGGAACCCACCGCACGTGACCCCAGTAGGCGGCGGTTCACCATTGCCGTCGTCGTCGGAATAGCCCTCGTAACTGTCCCGTACCTATTTGTTCTTTGGGACCTTTGGACCGGTAGCGTCAATCTGCTCCGAACTATCAGCCCGAACAACTTCTACGAGATACAGGCCCGGGCGTTGATACACGGTCGCCTTTGGGTACCGAACGGAAGCCTCGGAATCGAAGGCTTCCTGCGCGACGGCCATACGTACGCGTATTTCGGCCTCTTCCCATCGCTGTTGCGACTTCCATTCATGGCACTCTTCCCCCATTACGACAATCACTTCACTGGTCCCTCGTTGTTACTCGCGTGGGTGATCACCGGGGTGTTCAGCTCCCTACTCTTGTGGCGCGTGCGCATCCTGATCCGCGGCCAAGCCATCATGGGTTGGGCCGAAGCGGGGTCATTCGGCGTGCTCACTGCCGCCATTATGGGCGGGTCAGTACTGATGTTTCTGGCCGCCAATCCGTGGGTCTATGACGAGGACCTCGCGTGGAGCGTCGCCCTCACTGTTGGTTCTATCTTTGCGCTTCTCGGGGTGATGGAACGCCCCACGTGGCGCCGCGTGACACTGAGCGGCGTATTGATTCTGGCCGCCAACCTCAACCGCCTTACTACCGGCTGGGCCTGCGTGATCGCCGCTGTGCTCGTCGCGGCCTGGTTCGCCTTCGGTCGGGGTGGGACGTCCAACCGGCGCTGGACCTGGCCCGTCCTGGCCGCCGGACTGGTGCCGCTGGCCATCAGCTGTCTCGTCAGCTGGGTGAAATTCGATCTCCCCTTCGGTTTGCCGATGGCCGATCAGGTCTGGACGCAGGTGAATGCCCATAGGCGTTACTTCCTCGCCGCCAACGGCGGGAAGGCTTTCAGTTTCAGCTTCCTCCCGAGCACGTTGTGGGCCTACATGAAACCCGCCGGCCTCACCTTCAGTTCCCTCTTCCCGTTCATCACCCTTCCCACCGCCCCGGCCCAAGCGGTGGGAGGCGCCGTTCTGGACCAGACCTACGCAACGGCAAGTCTTCCCGTTTCGATGCCATTGCTCTTCCTTCTCAGTTGCTGGGGCCTCGTCACCGCCTTCCGCCCCCGCCCGATCGGCCAGATGAGGATGACCCGGGTCCTCCTTGTAGCGGCGGCGGCCGCGACCGCTGGCGTCCTTTTGTGGGGGTACATCGCCGAAAGGTACCTGGCCGACTTCCTCCCGCTCTTGGTGTTGGCCAGTGCTATCGGGCTGGTCGACCTGTGGCGGCGTCTCAATGGCCGGGGTCGTCGAGCTCGCACCCTCACCGTCGCCACCGTCGCCCTCGTGGGGATCTTCAGCGTGGCCGCCAACGTCGGCGCGGCCATCGGTCCATCCAATCAATGGACCCCGGCCCAGACCGCACGCTTTGTGACTGTACAAAAGTCCGCAAGCTTCGGCTCGTTGGCCAAGGGGGTCGCTCACGGCAGCGCACTGCCCTATTGGGCTCCCGCCGGGCAGCTCTACGCTGTAGGAGCCTGCTCAGGTCTGTACCTGTCGAGCGGGGTGAGCTTCAAGACCTCGCCGGGCCAACAGCTCATGCACGCCACATGGAACCCAGTGGAGCAAGGACCGGGAATCAACCACGCGATCGCCATCACGATCAACAGGTCACTCTCCCAACCCGGAGCAACCATCCCGATCTTGCGTTTCGGACGCACCACTTTGCTACTTGAGACGGTCTCGTTCCAGAAGATCAGATTCAAACTTCAGAATCCGAGCGCACCTTCCGTGTTGTGGCCTCCGGCCGGGACAGGCAGCTTGGTGGTATTGCCACACAGGACGTACGATGCGTTCCTGATGACCGACCCAAACCTGCACGAGATAGAGGTGTTCTGGAATGGCCGGTCCATCACCAAACGGGGCTCTCCGGTGATGACTCATTATCTCGCCGGATCAGGTCCGGCCGTCTTGAAGACTACTCAGGCTCATCCCGGAGGTTCGATTCCTGCCTTATCGGTGGTGGGCTTGAGTAATCCTCAACCGAACGTGACCCTGTGCCGGAGCTTTGTCAGCGGCTAGCGAGGAAATAGAGACGGCCAACGTCCGGTAGGTTGACTGTGGCCCGCCGCATCACCACGACAATGGTTTCTCTCGCCGCTGGATTCGGCGAGGTGTCGGCGAAGCGAGCAGCAAATGCCCGTTCAGTATCCAACGTTTGGCGACTAGAGTGCAGGGTTTGGGCCGCCACAAGGGCCTCAGAAAGTTTGGCTTTGACGCCACTGTGGGATTTCCGACTCGAGTTCGAAGGTGCCTGGCCAGTGCGGAAACCGTAGGCGAATCCAAGATGAGCAACAGTTCGTCAGACATGCCGGCCGGACCGTGGCTGATGGTCCTCGGGATGCACCGCAGCGGCACATCAGCCGTGACGGGGGCATTGGGAGCGCTGGGATTCAATACATCTCATCCAGATGACCGAGTGGACTGGCCCGAGAGCAATCCAGAGCATTGGGAGAGTGTGTCGCTCTCGGTCTACGACGATAACCTGCTTTCGGACCTGGGTGGAAGCTGGGAGGCCCCGCCGGATTTCCCCTTGAACTGGGAAATCAACGCCAAGGTGCGCCGAGCACCGGACCCTGTGCCATTGGTCAGGCGGGCTTACCCGGACCCTGGCCCGCTCGTTTGGAAAGATCCACGTCTTTGCTTCCTGCTTCCCTACTGGAAGCGCTTTCTCCCTAAACCTCTCGCCGCGGTGTTGGTCTGGCGGTCACCGCTTGCCGTTGCCATATCACTTCAAAAGCGCGACGGCATGCATCTTGCGGATGGTATTGCCTTGTGGGAACGATACAACCGTTCCGCCTTGGACCACTTGGTTGGGCTGGATACGTACGTCTGCAACTACGAAGACATTCTTGCTGATCCCTCCAAAGCCGTTATCTCTATTGCCCACTGGTTAAGATCACTCCCACAGTTTGTCGACTATTCCAGCCAGTGGAGTCACGAGAACGCCGCCGCGACAATCATCGAAGAACCAAGATCTCGTCCTGACGATGACAACCAGCTGCTCCTCGCTCAGCATCAAGAACTCATCGGCCGCCTGACAGCACTTGAAGGTGGCCATCGGCCCCTGGGGGTCACCCCACTCAAGCGGGAATCTGGTTGGACCACTGCGCTCCTAGAGGCCCGCGGCGTCAGCCGGACCCGCGAATTCCAGACGCAGCTGAAGAACACGCAGCTCCAGTTGGATCGACTCCATGAATCCACCAGCTGGCGCATGACCAAGCCCCTGCGTTCGTTGATGTACTTGATCAAAAAACCGGGCCTGTAAACACCAGTCGACGACCTGGCGCACGGCCGGCGGCCGCACACGATTGAGTTGGACTCTGGCGCGCACCCGATTGAGTTGGACACTGATTAGAGAGGAGCCAATGTGGCACTCATGACGGTCTGTCCAGCCCGATCCGAAAGGTCCTCACCGGGAGCCTGGGGTGGCCTCGGGCCGCGCCACCGCCAGGAGTTCTACATCCCGGTCGTCGACGTCGAGGCCAGCCAGCTCTTCGACGCCGTCCCTGGCAGAGGTCGAGAATCAGCCGGGCTCTGAAGCGCCGGGTAAGGAGCGGAGGGAACGGATCCGCTTTGCCACTTGGGGGGACGAGTGCCGCCAGTGGCCAACCTCATCAGCGAACGGGGGTTTACGCGGAACGCTTCTCTCCCAAAATCGCCCTACCCAAGATGTGCAACGCCTGTGGCAGTTCGGAGACACCGACGAAGGCAGGCGGCAACAGAAGTAGAACGGACGGAAGCCAGTACCGTGGCACAGGATTATCCACCACCACCAGGCAGAGAGCGAACACGGGGAAAAGTCCTAAGGCCACTACGTTCCATCTGTGTCCTTTGGCCCAACATCGCCACGCTGCGATTGATGCGAGAACATATTCTGCGAGCAAGAGTAACGACCAGGCCAACCTCCCAACGATCAGTAGAGAATCCTTTCCGTATTTCAATCCATATATCGGCTGCGGGAAAGGATATTCGATCGCAGCCTTAACCTTGTTCTCGGCATACCCGGTGAAGTGACTCGTAAAATAACGTTTCATCGCTGTGAATACTTCCTGCTGGTATCGAGAGCGTTGCGCGGGGGTCACTTCTCGACGACCAGCTAGAACGGTCCCCTCTCGGTATAGGGGCGAGCCCTCGTTCGAGTCCACGGCGGCCAGCAGAGCTTGGTCGGCCTGGAGCGAGTCCGTATATTCGAGCCGATGAACCTGCACCTCGTTGCGCACCAACCAGAGAGCCGGACCTAAAAGAAAACAGCCGACCAGTGCGATCGATGCAAAGGCTCGCAAATGTGCCCGGCGACCTGCCACCACCGCAGCGATCACGACGAAGGCGACTAGTTCCTCTCGAGTGAGGGCCGCCAACCAAGCCAAGAGGCTTCCGAGCACAAACAATGCAGTACGAGATCGTGGTTGTCTGAGAAGTACTACGTAGACAAAGGCCAGAACTGCCGGTACCGACAGATTCTCAGCGGCGACATCTCCAGCAAAGGAGGCCGTGCACAAGAAGAACGCAGCGACTCCTGTCGCTGCGAGGCAAAACAGAGAGCTCAGGTTCAGCGCTCGAGAAATCAGGTACACGAGGAAGGTGGCGACCGCGCCTAGGAGCGCATTGAGTACAACCGCAGCTCCATGCGAATTATTGAATACGAAAGCCAGCGCAAGAAACGCCGGATACCCTGGCCACCTGAGGTCCGTGGCAATAAAAGGAGGAGAGCTAACCACCGAGTACCCGTGACCTGCAGCCAGATTGCGGGCAATGCCCGTGAAGTCGCCCGAGTCACCTATGTAGTCCTGAACATAATGGCCCAGGACAAGGCGGAACACGAAAGCAAGTAGAACGATTGCAGCAACAGGAAGCCATGATGGCAACTTCCTGACGGCATTCTCGGAGATTGGCGCGCGAGCGTCCGATTCTCCATGCGTGGTTACTGCCGGCTCTTCCACGGTGCTTCTGCCCCCCTACGAGTCCCCGTCCAGCGCAGCCACGCGGGATTGCTAAGCGGGCCAGGATAAGGACACCAATCAGTCATGTCAATAAGGCGGGTACTTCCGAGCCCGGTGCGCCGAAGGATTATGGGGGCGAGGTCGAGCGGTTCGCACTCTCACCTTGGTTCCGGAGGCATCCCTTCACCATTGCCACAAAACGGTAACTGTTCAGTGCCAATTTCCTCGTAGCGGTGACGCTTACCGACGGCTGGGTCCGGGCTGGCAGCCAAGCCCTAGCGATCACCAATCCCGAGCGGACGCGGATCAAGTGCAGTGTCGAGTCGTGGAGTCTCGTAGGCCCGGTGAGTGTCCATCGCCATCACAACGGCACCTTGGCCTCGATGAGCAGTCGGGAGGTTGTTTGCCCAGTCCTGGTCCCAGACCACCCCACGCCCTCAAGCTCTCCAAGGTGACGCGCATTGCACAGGGCGTGGGTCGCCTAGAAGCCGCGGTAGGGGCGCCATCCGTCGTGGACGGCAACGCCAGACGTGTGGGCGATGACTCCGCGATCCTTCATGGCCAACTCCCGACGCCGCTGGTGACAGTCGAGCAGGGTCAACAGAGCGTTCGAGGCCTCGTGGACCCAGGCCAATCGGCCGTTCACCCTGGCCCGCTCGTCGAAGTGTACGTTGTCAACCTTGCTCAACAGCACGCGCACGTGCTCGGTGAATGCGATGGTGCCCGAAGTGGCCTCGGTGACCATCGTGGACAGAGCGCCAACGAAACCTCTTGGTGCGTCAGGTCCATGAAGAGCTGGGCGGTGCGATCGAGGGGCTGAGTGGTGGTGCCGGTGGACACAGAGATAGGCCGCCCAGATCCGGGCTCCGTAGCCGTAGACAACGGGGCCGCGATGAGGAACGGTCGTGGCCAATCGAGGACCGGTCCACAGTGAGCAACTGCCCTCTCTGGAACGCACAAATTCGTCTCCGGAGTCCGCTCTCTTGAACGGGTGGCTGAATCTTGACGAGGTTGTTGGTGCGGTTGGGCAGTATGGCCTTCGCTTCATGAGTTTCAGAAACAACCGAATCTGTGATGCCCTCTAGGGCCGGGAAACCCAATTGGCTGCTGCTCGAAATCAGGAGCCCAATTTCTCGTGTGCGTCTCTGCAGGCCCAAAGCTCGTGCGATCGGACCTTCTCGGTTTCTGGCAATTTTACGCGATAGACCAACGGCATTTATGAGATTGACCCTAAGTACCAAACCAGCCTTGCGAGTTTGGGCGATCTGCGGCCCGGTTCACGAGGGAAGGCTGAAGTGCCTCGCCCGGGAGAGCTCACTGGCAAGGGATTCGAGTCGCCCCAAGCCATATTCGGTGTCGGGCTCAAGATAGTTACCCTCGGCCCACTCATTCCACGATTTGATGAAAAGGACCTGCTCCGCGGCCGGGTTGGCGGCCGCAAGTTCAAGACCCCGACGAACGTGCGCGCTGAAACGCTCGGGGGTCGATCCAGTCGCGACCATCCCTCGCCGACCGGAGCGCGGCGTATTGTCCCAGTTCGGATAGACGCCGGGAAAGACGCGCCCGCCAAGGTTCGTCGGTGGATCAACGAAAGCGTCGAGATATGGAAATCGCTTTGGATAGCGAATGATCCCGCGAGCTTGCAGCCGCTCTCGTGCCCGTGTCGCGGCATTCTTCTCGAAAGGGAATCGGTAGTACACCGCCGCATCGAAGCCGTCTTTCACGTGGGAGTGATAGTTGTACTCAAGGCCTGCCACCAGGTAAAGACCCCCTAGCCCGGCGTCATGAGCCATCTTCTGCCATCGCTCGACGAATTGTGCTGGATCGGGAAGGCCACCGGGTTGATAGATGCACAAGACGGGCCGACCGGCGATTGTCATGTAACGCGGATCCTCAAAAGCTCGTCTCAGATGTGAGAAATGTTCGAGATCGTCCGCGGGTCCGGGATAGGTCTGGTCGATGAGGACCTTGTTGGGCGCCCCATGCCAAATTCCCGACCAGGATTGGTTTGCCCACGCGATGCAAAATGGAAAGTCCGGTCTCCCTGAAGTGAGCACTTCGTCAAACGGGCGTTCGAGGAGTCGACGCCCTGCGAACCAATAATGCCAATAGCAGAACCCGGTAACTCCGTATCGCCGCGCCAGGTCGGCTTGTGCTTCTCGCACCTCACTCACACGAAGGTCGTAGAAGCCAAGGTCGGCCGGGAGGTGAGGCTGTACGTGGCCACGAAACAATGGGCGCGCATTAGTGACGTTCGTCCATTCGGTGAACCCTTTTCCCCACCATTGATCGTTCTCCGGAATAGGATGGAACTGGGGGAGATAGTGCGCAATGACCTCCATTGGAAGTCATGCTACCCGAGGGAATACACCGTGATCGATACATCCAACCTCGACCCGCAATCACGATTGGTTGACGGCATACGTTGACTGCGTGAGCGATCATCGGCGGTTGAAGAGGACCGTAACTGACCCGGTCGAGCAAACGTGGCAAAAGATCGCCCCGCCTGCTCCCTTGACGACCGCAGAGCTCAGACCATGCGGACCCGGTGACTTCGTGTTGACTTGGTCACGGGATAGCACCAAGCCGACGCATTCAGCCGTCGTCGAGCTGTCAACTTCTGACTGGTCGGTCACGGTGCCTGATCCCGAATCATCGATACGGAGTGCCACACCCGATCAAAATTGACAACCCTGAGACGGTCGTGTTCTTTGTGCGGTCCGATCATCCCGATCAACACCTGATTTCAGAAGGGGTATTCATACTGAGGTCTAGTGGCGGGAACAGTGATCGAGGTCAACTAACGGCCAGATTGGAGAGCGTCCGTGATCACCGAGGCGCGGCACGGGGCATTCCCAAGCCAGAGAGGCAGGAGAACGGCGGGGTTTGATGATCGCCAATTGCTAATGTGCATGGGTGCTCTATGTGGCTACTGTCCATTTTCGGACTCCAAAATGGATCGATATTCAACAGCGTTACCTGCGTCGCAACATAACCGAGCCCTTCAAAACCTTTGCTGTACTCGATGATATCTCGCCGGAATACCACTCCCGATTTGACCGGGTGGTGGTGGCCCAGGGTCTCCACGAAGGGAGGCTCAATCTGCTCGCAGCAGAGGTTGGAATGGAAGCCGATCCGAAAGATGTTCTCTTATTTCTGGACGGTGACGCCTTTCCAGTCGCAGATCCCATGCCCACTATCTACGACGCCCTGGCATCGACGTCTCTCCTTGCGGTCCGCCGTGATGAAAATCAGGGGGACAAGCAACCCCACCCGTGTTTTTGCGCCATCGAGGTCGGAGAATGGCAACGCATTCATGGTGACTGGTCAGAGGGGTACGTGTGGAAGAACGACTCAGGCAGACCGGCCAGCGATGTAGGGGGAAACCTTCTGGGAATATTGGAACGGAACAACATCCGGTGGACGCCACTCTTAAGAACAAATAAGCGGAACGACCACCCCGTTTGGTTCGGGGTGTACGGAAACATCGTCTATCACCATGGCTCCGGGTTTCGACGGCCATTCGCCAGGGCAGATGTTGACACGCGCCCCCCGGGCCTGAGGGGAGAGAGGATTCCTCTCCTCAACAAGGCGATCCCCAAGATGAATGCTCGTCGCAGACGAAGGTGGATGGAAGAGTTGCATCTGCGGAGTGAACAGCTGGGGGAAGAGTGGTTCGAGTTGCTCCAGCACGACCCCGACTTTTATCTTAGGCTTCTTGAGCCGTGATCCCAATCGCAGGTGGTGGGTACTTTGGGCTGCCTACCAGGGGCTCCGCAGAATACCGGACTCACACGAGACAGCGTCACGGACGTGGGGGGTCATTCAGGTCCTGGGCAAAGGCGACCAGGAGCGCAACACGCCACTGCACTCTGACGTCCTACTACCCTCAATCAGCTCCCGGTGCCCACCCAAAGCTTTGTCCTCCGCCACCAGCGGGAGGCGGCCGGTACGAACTCTCAGCGGTCAGCAGCTCGCTTAGTATGTTTCTCCGCGCTATTGGCATCGACTCGACCGCGCATCAGCTCCGTCACTGGCTCGCCCCGCCCGAAGGCAGGGTCTCGGCGTGGTCGTTGCTGTGATGCGCACTCGTCGACGCATACCGAGCGTCCCCAGCATGTTCCCGGAGCAATCGGCGCTTCCGATGCCGTCGGCAGATCTCCAATATCGAGTCGGTGGTGATGGGGTCTTCCACGAGGTGCCATTGATGTTCCTGGCTCGGATGAACATGGCCGGCCTCCGACCTGACCACGACGTGCTCGACATCGGGTGCGGCGTTGGCCGAGTGGCCCGCTACCTGTGCGCCTACCTCTATCCGTCGGTCCGGTATGAGGGGTTCGACGTCATGGACGCAGCCATCGCCTGGTGCCAGGAGAACATCACCCCAGCTCACCCCAACTTCGGATTCACAGCTACGCCTGTGTTGAATACGGCCTATCGCACCGACCCGTCACTACCCGATGCCGCCACGTTCCGGTTCCCCTACGACGACGCGTCGTTTGACTTCGTCTGCGCTCAGTCGGTCTTCACGCACCTGCTGCCCGAGTCGGCTGAGAACTACGTCAGGGAGATGGCACGAGTGTTGCGTCCCGGTGGGATCAGCTGCACGACGTGGCTCTGGTTCAATGACTCTGGCTACTCGCATCCCTTCACCGAGCCCATGGAACGCCACGACACATACGCCGTGCTCAACCCAGAGATCCCCGAAGCAGCCATCGCCTACCAGGAGGACGCGATGCGCAAGATGTTCGGGACCGGGGGCCTCGTGATCGACGGAGAGTACCCCGGATACGAGCGGATCCAGGATCTCTGCGTCGCTCACAAGCCCTGAACGCAAAGGAAACCCCGGCCGAAGCCGGGGGAAGGTGCGTTGAGGCCCGGCGCCGGTTCGGGTCAGTATGACCCACCGCCCAATGGCAGCACCCGCAACCCTGATCTTGTCGAGCAACTGACGCAGTCATCCTTTGCCCGACGCCTTGTAGCTCGACGCCCACAGCGCTTAACCTCGATCGTACGTCCGACCCCCGGCTGACGGCAAAGTCGTCGGCGAGTTGGTGGTTGTGATTGTCCTCGACCGGCGGACTAGCCCGAATGTTTCATTAGCCACCTCGAGGTGCCTCTGATTCGGAGTTGGCGACCATCGGTGATGTCTTTTCGCTCGACGAGTTGTGACTGGTGCTTGCCGCGGGGGTGGATGACGAGGCCGGATCGTCGTCAGCGAAGTGGCCGGTCTGATACTCCTCGGGCAGTCCCGACAGCGCCTGATCAAGCGTTTCGACGTGGTCGTCTGCGTTATTGGCTCCGGCGCGTCCTGGGCGGAGCATGAGTTGACCACGGTGGCGTCGGAGCGACACCGGTCTGGCGGCACCGTCTCTTGAGCATCTGCGTCAGGCCTGAGTCGGTCATGGGGCCCTTTGCCCGAGCCATAGGGGACAGGTGCCGGCGAAGGCGTGACGGGCTCTCACGCGCAGGTAGCGGTCGAGCGCCTGGGTGGTCCGAGGGCCGAACGGCACGGCCCGGTGGCGCGAGCCTTCCCGAGCACGATCACCACGGACTGCGTCAGGTCGACCTCGTCGACAGTGAGCCCGGCCACCTCGGCGCGGCGGCACCTGGTGTCGAGGAAGAGCCGTAGGATGGCCGCGTCGCGCTGCTCGTCGAATCCTTTGCCCTCGCACGCCTTGAGGAGCGATCGGAGCTCGTCGTTGCCCACGATCGGCACCGGCGTCTAGGGACCGTCGGCGGCCGCATCTTGGCCATCGGCGAGGGCACCTCTTCCTCATCCTCGAGCCACCGGAAAAACTGCTGCAGGGAGCCGTACCGGATGGCGCGGTGGTCGGGGCGAATTGCTCAAGCTGGTCCTCGATGAAGCCTCGATCGTGGCCGAGGTTATGCACGGTGCATAACTGGCGAAGGCGACCAGTTTTTGCACCCGGCGGCGGAGCCAGCCGCCGCACTGCGCCGATACCGCGGCGTGGGCGTTGCACCGGACAAGGGACGTAGGAAGCGTGGTTGTGCTTGATCTGTAAGGACCCGTCGACCCCGGCAAATCTGAAGCAGCGCGCCGGGCCGCCTCACGCAGCTGCGGGAAGTCGAAGGGCTTGTCGGAGTACTCCTCCAAGGACGTAGGTGTACGTGGCAGCGACATGGTATTGGTCGAAATAGACGTCGTAGCGTCCAATTACCCCTGTACACACCGTCGAACAAAACCATGGTGTGACATTTATGTAACGGGCACCCGAGGTCTTTGCCGCCGTCTGTTCGGCTTGATTGTAGGGCGTGAGGTACGTAAGCACCGAACCGGAGCACGCTTGCACGTCTGAAGTGTGGCGGGTAAGGCATTCCGGACCGTTCTGGGGGAGAAGAGGAATGTTGCCGAGGACCACAATCCTGCTTCTTGGCATATGGAGGTCGTTCAACGTGGCCGCCAATCCCTGCTGCCACTGATGAGGGCTGTACTTGAACGAAGCATCCTGAGTGATCACAAGCAGGTCCGGGTCGAGCTGATTGATCCGACGGATCGCAAACTGGTGCCATTGATCGCAAGCGGAAAACTCGCCACGGGGCTTACCCCACCCTGCGGGGTTCGGATAGGAGAGTGAATCAGCGGGACACGCGCCCTTCCAGAGATCGACGAGTTTCCAGTGTGCCGCTTTCGCCACGATGTTCAGGGCATCGAACCACATGCCAGCGTGAGAATCGCCGTAGATCACCACCGTGTGCCTTCCGTGGGGATCGCCAAATATGCAGTCGTTCGGAATGGAGATTTGTCCATATGAGGGAGAACAAGACGAGTTAGGACCGCCCCAATCCTGATGAGCCTCGGCCAATGTGGGCATCAGATCTGTCGGCAGAGCATGTACGTCCCGAGCAGCGTGAACGAGGTCCTGAACTTGAGCCACCGAAGCAGGTACCACGGGCGCAGAGACGCCATTGATGCGAGCTTCGAGTCCAATTGTGGCGACGACCAACGTAGTCACTATCAGTGCGACGCCCAATGCGATGGGCGCCAGCCCTCGGGAAAAGACGCGAGCGTGTCGTAGGGGGTTCTCAAGCAGTGTGTACGTGGCCACCGAGACTGCGAGGGCGAGTAACAACCAGACCACATTCTGTCGAAACGGCAGGCTTGCTTTCCCTGCGGCCTCCGCCGCGATGATCAGGATTGGCCAATGCCACAGATACAACGAGTACGAGAGCCTTCCCATCCAACGGAAGGGGGTGAGCGCCAATACCGATTCGGCCGCCCACCGGGGAGTGGTCACGCCTCCCGCTATCACCAGACCGGCTCCGATAACTGGGACAGCGATGAGAGATCCGGGATAGTTCGTGTTGGCGTTAAAGGCAATCGCTGAGCATCCGATCGCGCCCAGCCCGATCCAGGTCATAGTCCCGCAGACGAGCTTGGGAATACGAAGGAGCCATTTGGTGCCGACGGCTATCAACGCCCCAAGCGCCAACTCCGAGGCTCTAGTGAAGGGCGAGAAGTAGGCGACCGTCGGATTGGAGTTTGTCTGGATCACCGAAAGCGTGAAAGAGACGGCAATGACTGAGACGAGGCCGATCGCCAGTCGGACATTGAGGGACAGCCTGGTCCGGAGCGTTGCAACCAGCATGAAAAGTGCTGGGTACACAAAGTAGAACTGCTCTTCGACGGCCAGCGACCAGAAATTCAACAGCGGCGAAGGCGGTTGCTGTTCGTTTAGGTAGTTCGTTCCCAATGAGGCGAAATGGAAGTTGGCCAAAAAGACCGCCGTCCATCGGGAGTCGATCGCCGTTGGGTCCCCATACACGGATCCGAGCGCCAAGTAGGTGGCTATGACCGTTGCAAGGATCGCCAATGTCGCTGCCGGAATGATGCGACGACTCCGGCGCGCGTAGAAGTTAAGGAACGACGTTCGCCCACTTGATGCCCGCTCCCGGAGAAGCACTCCTGTGATCACAAAGCCAGAAATCACGAAGAAGACGTCGACCCCGACATAGCCTCCGCTCAGGACTTTCAGGCCACCGTGGTAGAGCACCACCAAAATAATCGCGACTGCCCGAAGTCCTTCGACGTCAGGACGGAACCGGCGATCGTAGGGAGCGGTCCCTGACTCATCACGAGACGTCTGCGGTCGACCGTCGACCACACCTGCAGCGCTGTCGGACATTCCCCCCCAAATTCATCTGGCGGATTGTCAGCATATTCTCATGGCATTGGGCTCTGGCTTGGGTGCAAGCTACACGTCAGTGTTCTTGGCTGGTCGCCAGCCCAGATGCCCGGCGAAAAACAAGTCGGGCACCGGCCCGGCAGCAACCCCGGTGCTGCTGTCCACCCGGTCTCGGTGCGCCTTGACTCGGCCCGGGTCCCCCCCGAAGTCGCCGGGGCGCAGGCGATGGTCGGCGGCAGCTTCTTAGGCCGTGCTCACGGTGGCCTGACCGACGGGCGAGCTCGGGGATGGGGCAAGAGTGCTCGGTGCAGCTGGAGCGGTGGCGAACGAGCAGGACGGGAGTACCAGTACGCGGAGATGGTCTTGTGCGCCTAAGAGCACAGCAAGGGGCTTAGCGTGGTGAAGCACTTCGAGATCGACAGCGTCATCGGTCCGGCCGAGACCCGCCCGCACATCGTTTCCATGCTGGGATCATGCCGCCCGCGTTGGACCAGGCCGGGCGGCCGCGGTCATTGCGGGCGCTTCGTCGGCACCTGATGAATGACCTTCGGCGAACGGGCTACGTACCCGGTACAAGAGCACCCAAAAGGATCGCTGTCAGCTCTTGGCTGTCGCGCAGGACGCGTGCGACGCCGTGACCGCCATCGTGAGCGACGAGGTTCACCGATTCGAGTCCGTTCAGCCGAGCCGCATGAGCAGCGTCAAGTCGGTCGGCTCTTCCGTAATGGATAGAAAGCGGTGGGTAGTAGGGCCCCTCATTCCGCATCGCCACCAGGTCGAGGTGGACCGGATCAATGCAACTTGCACGCGCCTTGCGGATCTGCAGCTTCCAGCGGCGATCACCGAGCCGCAGTCGATGGATTCGGCGGATAGTGGTCTGGGGAGAGATTGCGATGACTTCGTCGGCACCGAGCAAGCTGCCGAACATCGCGGCCGCGAAGCCACCGGAGGACGTGCCAACGAAGACGGTTCTCGTTGGTGAACAATTGCTCACCAACTTTGAGAGCCCGCCTGCTGTATCGAGCACATTTGTGCCGAGACCCTTTAGTCCCCTCTGGTACCAGCATTGCTCGAGATCTCGCACGAATACCCGTGAAACGTTCAGGTGTTCCGTCAACCGGAGGAACTCGAAAGGCGGGCCCAAGAGACCGCCGGCAATTCCTCCGAAGCAGACGAGAGCCGGGGCACTCACGCCCGCCACAGGGTCAACGGCGACGCTTATTGTGTCATCTTGGATAGCATCGATGAACTGCGAGGACAGCCCCATGTCACGGTATGTTGCCATGAACGACACGAGGGTTTCTACTGAGTCCGGTCCACGGGCCAATGTAATCTGACGGTCAGTCAGATTTCGGGCTCAGGGTCGCGAACGAGACGGGGGGGATCCCCGAGTTCGGTGGAGTCGGGGGATTGTGATGACTATGCCGCCCTTTCGACACGGTTGACGAAGTAGCTCTCTTCGTACCCGACCGGTGAACGCTGTCCGATGTTCGAGTGGGGATAAAGCAGGCCTCGATGGACTCGGTCCGGGCGAGCTCCTTGCGTCTGCCAGGTGTTCCGGTCGAAGAGCTCGCTATTTGGGGTGGCGAAGAAGGTCTCGGCCAGCGAGCTATCGGAGCAGTCCCGATAGTCCCTTTGAACCCCAGGTTCCCGGCCTGGCGGAGCCGTGTGCCAAAGGCCGACGGTTATGGAAGCCCGACTCAGAGACTCCGAGCACCTGCCAAGAGACGGCGACGGTGAGGGTGGCCTTCCCCCTGATGAGGCGAAGGTCACTTCGGAGAACACTCTCCGAGTGGGAAGGCCCCGGTTTTTTTCAAGATCTCCCGTTCCGAGTCGAGGGAGCGCCAGTCGGGCTAGCCTCGCGTGAGTGCAGAGGTGGAATGCCCTGGGCCGGGTGCTGGTGAGATCGGCCGTAGTGATTTTCGGGATCGCCGCCGCGGTGTGCACGACTTGATGACGTACCGAGCCAAGAACCTCCGGAGCCAGCTCTTTCGGGCGGATCGTCGAGGCAGCCAGCGAGGGCCCGACGCCTTACGCCAAGGGGGTTGTTCGATGGAAGGTGTTCCGCTCGACGAGTCGGGTCACCGGAGTTCTCTCGGGAGGCTTGGGCTGTGAGCACCGTCGGTTTGGTCGAGGAATGCTTGCAAGACCCCCCGCAGGTCCACAAGGGGATCGCCACCGGTGTGTGGGCTACGCAACGAACGTGTTACGACTTCATTCTTTCGAAGGTGACCGATGGTTCGACGACACTGGAGACTGGCCTTGGGGTTTCGACAGTGCTGTTCGCTCGACTCGGCTGTTCGCACACGTGCGTGGTACCAGCGCAAGTCGAGATTGACAACGTCACGGCCTACTTCGACGAACGAGGCATCGAGCACGAGAATGTCCGATTCGTGACCGGGTTTTCTGACGAGGTCCTCCCCCGTTTGAAGATCGATCCCGTTGACCTGTTCCTTATTGACGGAGCCCACGGGTACCCCGCGCCGATCATCGACTGGTTCTACGGGGCCCAGCACCTGCGCCGGGGAGGGACCCTGGTGCTTGATGACATCCAGCTCAGACAGGTCCAAGCCCTCGACGCCTTTCTGCAAAAAGACCCGAGGTGGGTCGAACTCTCCCGCACCGACAAATGGGTGGCCTACAGGCGGGAGTCCGAAGGATCCCTCCGCGAAGCGGAGCGGAAGCAACCGGCGTTCTCGGCACCGGACTCATTACGCGACCAGATCCTCCAGACGACCGAGACGGCGCTCCGCGATGCCAAAACCGTCGCTCGAAAGGTGAAGTACCGCCTTCGGCGGTGGCAGGGGAATCGGCGCCGGTGGCCGCTCTCAAGGGGCCGGCCATGACACGAACGTGAGAGATAAAGACGGCAGACAGCGGTCTGACTAGTCAACATCGGATGGGTGAATCCCCAGTTCGGGACCGAGACGAGCCTCCCCCACGCCACCGACGGCAATCGAAAGAATTGGCGAGCGTTGGTGATTGCGCTTACGACCGAGCTCTCGCCGAATCCCGCCAACGGGCCGGGCTCACCCGGGCCTATTAGCGTGATGAGCCGAGGGAGGGTTGAGATGCTATCGATCACGAAGACCGTACGGGTGGGGGTGCTCGCCGCGATGCTGAGTGTACTGGCGCCCCTTGCCTTCGCCAGCGTCCTGGCGCGCCGGGCCTTGTGGCGTCGGGGTACGAAGCTCGCCAGAGTCTGCAAAGAAGTCACAAGCAGCGAGTTGGATCGCTGGCGGCACGACTACTCCCTCTGGGAATTCTGGACCGGAGAGGTAAAAAAGCACCGCCACCATTAGAGGCGCAGATCCCCTCTTGGTGTTGATCCTCTGGCCCGTCGGCCCTGCCCGGCGGTTCGTTTTCGGACCGATTGAGAACCGTTGTCGGCAGCGCTGGGTCGTCGGTGAAGAGAATCCAGTGCGGACCGAAAGACAGTGGATCACTCACTGCCTGGGACGGACCTAGTCTTTCGGACCCACCTGGATTACCACAATGGTGGCGTCATCTTTGAGAGGCATCGCGCACGTCTCGCGCACCGCGGAGATCAGGGTTTCGGCCAGGGCATCGGGACCGTCATCGCCCCGATGACCACGCACCACCTCGATAAGGCCGTCAATACCGAACTCCGAGCCGTCGGGCCGTCGGGCCTCGGTGACGCCGTCGGTCGTCAACACGATGACATCGCCCTGACTGACTGAAACCTCGTCTGTACGCCAGGAGCCCGGTAGCGCACCCAGGAGGGGGCCAGTGACCGACAGCTCCCTTACCTCCCCTTGATGGAAGAGCAGCCCCGGCGGGTGTCCGGCGTTGGCGTAACGACAGACTCCGGCGGGGAGGTCCAGTTCGAGAACGATCCCGGTGGCGAACTGCTCATCGGTCTCGCCGCACTCCTGAGCCACGTGGTCGAGCGCCTCGCCGGGCGCCATCGCCGTATGGATCACCGGGGAGAGCAGGTGCTTGATCTTAAGGGCGAACAAGCCCGCCGCCGGCCCGTGCCCCGAGATGTCCACCAGAGCCACCGCCACGCCCCCAGGCGGCCGGTCCCAGACGTCGTACCAGTCCCCCGCCAAGACCCCTTCGGCCGGTAGCAGGCGGCCGGCGACTGAAAAGTCGGACGTGTCGGGGGTGGCCTCGAGTTCGGAGCGCAAGAGCAGTTGGAGGGGGCTGCGCTCGGCCAGGGTCTCCCGGACCTGGCGCAGTTCGTCTGCCTCGTCACGCAACCGGCGACGCATTCCCTCAATGTCTCGACCCAAAGACGCCAGTTCGGGGGGACCCGTCGGTTCGATCGGTCGATCGAGGTCACCTTCGGCCACGGTGCGGACCTCAGCAGTCAGCCGCTCGATCGGTTCATTGATCCAACGGCGGAGCATGAGCAGCGCCAGGACGACGAGCAAGAGCACGACTGCCGTGCGAACGATGACCAGTTCGAAGATTCCGCTCGTGCCGCTGTCGATGGTGTCGTCAACCTGTCCGATCTGCAGGGCCACGTCTTCCTGCAGCTGCGCCACGCTCTCGCGCAGGTTTCCGAAATCATCCTTGCCGTGGCCCGTAATCTCGGCCGCGATGGCTGCGGCGCGATCACCCGACTGAACCTCGGCGATCTCAGGTCGAGCGATCTGGTTCAGCCAGAGACGGTCGCGCTGGACAATTTCGCGCAGATATCCCTCGTCTCGGAGTTCTCCGGCCAGTTCGACACGGAGCAGCGCAACAAGCCGTCCGGCCTCGCGTTGTCCTGCCGCATAGGGCTGGAGAAAGCTCGGGTCTTGAGTGATGAGGTAACCCCGCTGTCCGGTCTCCTGATCGACCAGCTCGGACAGCAACCGTTCACTATTGACCGTAGCTGGTAGAAGGGTTTTTTGTTCCTGCAGCTCGCTGGATCTCGAGCTCCACGCTTGCCACCCCGTCAGAACGCCCAGGCCCAGCGCCCCAACGGCGATCACGGCCATGGCGAGACCTACCCTCCGCCGTAGCGTCCACCCACCGTGTACCGGCATTCCCACCCTCGATCGGCCCCTTACCCTGCGGGTATCTAATCAGATGGTCATCGCCGGAACACGGCGGGGGTCAATCAAAACCTGGGGCGTACCCAACTTCCCCAATCGGTTTAGAAGAGTCTGGCCCGCCGCAGACACCGCGCCGATCCATCTCGGGTTTGGCCGCGACCTTGACAGCCGCCGACGACGGCCGTCGACAGCGCATTGACCCGTGTGGCCACAGAGTTGCACCAACTACTGGTTTGGGTGCGATGTGTGCAGCGAAGAATGGCCAAACGGAGACACCTGTCTCCCCATTCCAAGCAACGAAGGAGAAGGACGGATCATGGGGGTCCCTCTCGTTGTATGCCGCCTGCACTACACCATTTAGTTGTGGTGCGCAGCCGGCCACCTGATGAGCACGGAGCAAGGAACGGGAGCGGGCCAGGACACCCAAGTCCTGGCGTCGACCGAAACGTAGCCACCAATCGTTACTCAGTCGTCCGCTGATGGGCATGCCCACGGGCGGTTTTACAGGTTGGGAGAGAGCAGGGGAAATCCGATCCAATTGCTCATGCCCCAGGGACCGCCAATCAACGAGCGGAACTGTCACATACCCTGCGGACTCCGCGGTCCTGGCGGTACTTCATCGTCGGTGAGTCAGGGAGCCATCCACACGCTGAGATCCCGTCCGATTTGCTCTTCCAGCTGGGCGATCTCGACAGCGAAATCAACTTGCAGTCGGCGGCGCAACACCGGGTCGAGTGGTGGCCGGGAGACCTGGACGGTGTTCAGTTCGAGCAGGCGGCGACCCATGGCCCACCTGGTTTTCTGGTTACGCACGGCCAGACGGCCGACAGCCCGTACCGGTCTCGGCGGGTGGCGCAAGAACTGGCGAAAGGCACCGCTGCGCACCACCGTGTTGGCGTTCACCACAGGAAACGCGGGCTGAAAGGTCTCGTCGATCTCCAAGAACCGCAACACGTCCCGGTAGACGCCGGCAGTATCGGCTGCAAGGTCGTCGTAAAGGACGACGTGGATGCGTTTCTTGCCGAAGATGGCCCGATATCGGGCCAGCTGTTCGCTGAAACGAGCCACTTGCCGGTACTGCAGCGCCCATGGGGTGGGGCACATTGGCGGTATCCGCTTGCCGAGACGGCGGTCTTCTTCTGCGGCAAGGGCGCCAGCGAAATCGACAATGTCCTCGTCGCCCTGGTAAAGGAACTCACTGTGCAACGAATAGAGCATGTCAACGGGGTCCCTTAATAACACGATGCAGCGCGCCTCAGGGGAGGCTGCCGCGATCTCGGCCGCCGCCGTCGTTGAGTACAGGTACCAGATGGCGCAGTCTCCCCGGTAACGCTCCGCGCCGGCGTCTTTGTAGTGCCCGAGATACGTATCCAAGGTCATCCGTGGCTTATTCTTGAAGACGAGGTCCTGACCGAAGTAGTGCATCTCCTTGCGCCACATATAGATGTCAGGATGCTGACGCAGATAGTGCCAGAGCGCGGACGTTGCACACTTGGGTGCACCCAGGATAAAAAGGTTCGGCATGAGCGGCTCGGAGAGTCCTTGTCCGGTTCGAGGGGCCCCGCGAGCGCCGCTTGCATTGCGCTGTGATGCCATTGGCCTTCCTTGCTCATCAACGTTCAGATTCAGATCAGGATTAGCATGCGTTCTCAGCGGGTCCGCGCGTTCAGAAATTGCCAACTTCGAATAGCCGCTCGCTGCTGTGCGCTGCGACAAGCATGAAATTTGACCAGCTCCGCCCCGATCGGCAGGAGCGATGTGTGTGGCTCGCTGCATGATTTCGTCGATCTCTTCCCAAGGTCATAGATTCGTGCACTCACGGGTCTGTGAACTTTCGATAGAAGTCTGGATCCCGATCGAGCAATTGGAACCATTTCTCACCCTGTCGCTCCGACTTCAGGTAAACGACCTCTGCCCACGCTCGCCAGCGGCCAGCGTTGATCTTTCGTACGACCCTCCCAACAACGGGAAGCTCCCCACCTTTTAGGTACGCCGGATGGGCATCCTCATCCACCCGCGCAATTGGGCGCCGAAACCCGGATCCGTGGTGATAGATGATATCTCCATAGACAGCGAACCAGACTGGGTGGTCGTTATACCTGTTTGATCGTAGAACGGGGGTCCACTCGCTTTCCGTCCGTTCCAGGGCACGAAGCAGGTTTCCTCCCACATCGGTAACTGACTTTCCGTAATCGTCCTTCCAAATGAATCCTTCAGACCAGTCGCCACGAAGCCTGTCCCATTCTCGGACGCGAACCGCGCAGAAGCACGGATGCGGCTGTCTGTCGCCGCGATTCTCATCCCGCCGAACTGCCACCAACGACGTCGTACGCAAACCTTTTTCTATCGTAGGCATGGGGTCGGCCACGGGAAAGGCGTCCCCGTCCAAGAACATGATGATGTCGTCGGGATCGGCCTCCGCCGATATTTCGCTTGCCAACAAGTTCAATTTGCCGGCGTGGATTCCTTTGGTATCAAACGCGTGGTCGAAACTTCCGTAGTACTCATCGGGAATGCCTTCGAGAGCTCCGAATGTCTTGAAGGGTTCGCCGATGTGGCGACGGAGATAACGCTGCTGAACGTCAATCCATTTCGCGGTCCGAAAATGAACGGTCGCTACATAGAGCATTTCTGCACCGTCACATCCACCGCCCACAACGGACGGCGAAAGCACAATCCGAGCCCAACTCGGCGAGATCCCGTCTCATCCAATCTCCATCCGCACGGCCCAACGGACCTCCTTCCACGTTGTTTCCCTTCCACAACTCCCCCAGAAACCCGCGGATACCAGTCTTCACGTGCCAACATACTTTTGGAAAGGTAGCACTCTGGCTTGGCAGTTCTGTTTGTCTTGCCGAGACCGACCGGTTAGAGCAACGGAGGTGTCCTTGTGATTGCCATCATCCAGCGTGATCGGTGGCATTACATCATCCGGCGTTTTGGCCCGTGGGAGGATCACCTCCCTGGCGAGCCGATAGCCGCCAAGCCCACAGACCCATTTGGATCGCCCCACTCAGGTGAAGCGAGTCCGTCGCAAGAAGGCGCGGCTGGCGCGAAACCGGACCGGGTCACTGGACCGATGGCTACCATGGCAGATGCAATTCTGGTGCGGGCCCTCAGGAGAGGGCAGATCAGGTAACCGATCGTGCGGGGAGGTCGCGTGGCACCGTGTAGCAGTGAAAGCGCCGATCGAACCGGGCGACACGTTCCACTGCCGACCATGCCGAACCTCTTTGTGCTGGGTGCACCCCGATGCGGGACGACCGCGCTCTTCACCTATCTCGGTCGGCACCCCGCCATCTACATGCCGCGCAAGGAGCTGCATTATTTCGGAAGCGACCTGGAGTTCCGCAACAAGGGCCGCATTACCCGTGAGCGGTATCTCGAGTACTACGACCGGGCCGGATCCGAGCAGTACCGCGCAGAATCCGCGATCTGGTACCTGTACTCGAAAGCCGCCGCAAGAGAGATCGCGGCAGCGTCTCCGGAGGCTCGGTGCATCGTGATGCTTCGGAATCCCCCCGACATGCTCTACTCACTGCATAGCGAGTTCCTCTACCAAGGCGATGAAAACATAAAAGAGTTCTCCGGCGCTTTGGCTGCCGAGCCGGACCGCCTGCGGGGCGAGAAGATCCCGACGAGGTGCGACATTCCATGGGCACTCCAGTACCGGAGAATCGCCCGCTTCGGTGAACAGCTGGCTCGGTATTACACGGTCTTTGGACCTGAGCGCATTCACGTTATCCTCTACGAGGACCTCGCCGCCGATACAGACGCCACATATCGGGGTGTGCTGCGCTTCTTGGGTGTCGCAGAAGACAACGAAATTGAACTCCCCGTCGTAAACGCCAACAAAGAAGTCCGGAGCCCCCGCCTCAGAAGATTCCTGCGCCGCCCTCCCGGGGCGGTGCGGCGAGTGGGTCGTTTTGCACTGCGCAATCAGTCGGTCCGGCGCGCCGTGGGCCGCCGGCTAGTCGACCTCAACACCGTTCGCGTCTCCCGGGCTCCTTTGGACCCGCTGCTCCGCCGAGAGTTGCAAACTGAATTCGCCCCGGATATCGCCCAACTGGCCAGCCTGATTGGACGGGATCTGAGCGCGTGGACCACGCCTGAACCTACCGACGAATAGGGGTTGCGATTCCACCGATACAAGCGGACAAAGGTGAAGCTGACAGCCGGGTTCGCCGGGCACTAAGGCGCGTTTTCATCTAACCTGTGGACTTGCGAATCATCGAAAGGGCCTACGGCCAGTACGTCCCCCCGGGAAAGCCCTATCTGGGTCTTCTCGACCGTATCCATCGGCATCTGCTCCCCCGCACCTATGCCGAGGTTGGGGTGTCGAATGGTTCCTCACTGACCCTGGTGCTACCGGGCACCATCAGCATCGGAATCGACCCCGCACCGAATTTGCGCCTCCCCGTTCGGCGCAGCACCCGTATATTTCGCCAGACGAGCGACGACTTCTTCGCGCAGCATGACTTGCAGCGGTTGTTCGGTGGTCTCCCACTCGATTTGGCATTCATCGACGGCATGCACCATTTCGAGTACGCCTTTCGTGATTTCATCAACCTGGAGCAAGCTTCGAGTTCGACATCGACCGTGTTGATTCACGACTGCCTGCCGATCGACGAGGTGACCGCCGAGAGGGAGCGCTCAACCGACGTCTGGAGTGGCGATATTTGGCGGCTGATCTTGCTCTTGCGGGAGTGGCGCCCCGACTTGGACGTCGAAGTGATTGATTCAGCCCCGACGGGACTTGGAATGGTTCGCAGACTCGACGCGACATCAACAGTATTGAGCGAACATTACGACGAGATCGTCGAACAATACCTGGCCATGCCTTACGATGCCGGACCTGACGGGACGGCGGCAGCGCGCATCAACCCCATTCCGGGCGACTGGGCATCCGTCAGGGCGCGCCTCCCCGAACACCCGTTCCGCCAACAAAGGTCAGAACTAGTGACGGCCTGGCAGGCGTATTGCACCTCCAGGGCAGTGGGCCGTCGAATCGTTCAAAAGGCGAACGCGCGACTCACCTTTCGCAAACCACACGCCACATCCCCCGGGACAATCCAGCGATTCCCGTCATAGCGCCTGTCAGGGCGAGTGAGGTCATCACGGCGGGCGACGGGAACGGGACATTCTCCCGCGCCTGCAATCAACACCGCGTGAGTTGCACGACGGCCATCGACGTTCCCAACTCATCGGTGATGAGTACCAACCCAAACGCGAAGACGAGGGTGCCAGTGCAGCGCCTTCTGGGTGGCCGAAGGCGATGGTGAGCCCGGCCCGATAGAGCGCACCGGCAGGGTGGCGGCTAAAGGGACGGTAGCCGAAGCCCCGGACGGCTTCGAGCGGGCTCGTCTCGAGGTCCTCCCAACCGAACTTGCGGCGCAGGCTGAGGGCCGCGAATTGACCCGTCCTCGGCCCTGCTGAAGCTTCGAGGCTCGAGATCTCAACGGTGCCTTGGCGAAGTTTCGGCCACCCGGCGGGCGATGGCCAGACCAAGCCGGGAGCCCGAGTTGGCCTGGCGCCGGGCGTTCGTGGCCCGGAAAAACCGTTGAATAGCTGGCCCAGCTCGTCGGCAGGAATGCCGATCCCCGTGTCGGTCACTTCGAGTCGCCACCCACCGTTGATCGGGCAGGCCCCCACATCAACCCGGTCGCCCGGCGGCGTGAACTTCACCGCGTTGGCTAAGAGGTTGTCAATGAGCTGGCCGAGCCGGCCCACGTCGCCGACCGGCTTCGGACCCGGGGTGAGCGTCCAGTGCGGCCTGACCCCTTTTCAGTTCGGGCTCGGACCCACTTCGGTGTGCAAGCCCCTCACCAGCCCGGCCCGGCCGTGGCTAACGCACTTGAGCCCTCGATGCCGGCAGACGGCGGGCCTCGCAACCATGATTGACCACCCCAGCGTGACGTCGATTGAGACGACCGCAGTTGCCCTACTATCGTGGCGGGGAATTGGTAGTAATCGTCGGTGCCCATTTCCCGAAGGATCCTGGCAGGGGCGGATAGTTGTGAAACGGGGACAGATGCCATTTACGCGTGACGTGGTCGTGGTCGGCGGTTGCGGCCGCGTTGGGCTCCCACTCGCATTGGCGTTCGCGGATCGGGGAAGTCAGGTCGCCATCTACGACATCAATGAGTCCGCGGTCGAGCGGGTCAATGCCGGGGAGATGCCCTTCGCAGAAGACGGCGCCTCCGAAGTCCTGTCTCGAACGATTGGTGACCAGTTGGTTGCGACCACCGATCCACAGGTTGTCTCGTCGGCCGAACACGTAGTGGTGATCATCGGCACACCCGTCGACGAGCATCTGAACCCCGACCCGAATGCGGTCTCGGGGGCGGTGCGAGATATTCTTGAATACTTTGTTGACGGGCAATTGCTGGTTCTGCGGTCCACCCTCTATCCGGGAACCACTGCGATGGTCGAAACGACTGTGCGCAAAAGCAACAAGCAGATCGACGTAACGTTCTGTCCCGAACGAATCGCCGAAGGTAAAGCGATGGTCGAGCTTTTCGAGCTACCCCAAATCGTGACCGGCCGCTCCGAGAGCGTGCTCGATCGCGCTGAGAAGCTGTTCCGAAATCTCACGGCACAGACCGTCCGGATGCAGCCCGAAGAGGCGGAGCTAGCTAAACTCTTCACCAATACGTGGCGGTACATCAAGTTCGCCACCGCAAATCAGCTGTTCATGATGGCCAACGACTTTGGTCTGGACTACGAACGGATCCGCAGCGGATTGGCGCTCGACTACCCCCGAGCGGCCGATCTTCCTGGTGCCGGTTTCGCCGCCGGACCTTGCCTCTTGAAGGACACCATGCAGCTGGCGGCCTTCAATAACAACAACTTTGTCCTCGGACACGCAGCGATGCTGGTCAACGAAGGCCTGCCGCTCTATCTCGTCTCTCGGCTCGAAGAGCGCTATCCGATTGCCGACATGACTGTCGGGATCCTCGGAATGGCGTTCAAGGGAGAGTCCGACGACACCAGATCAAGTCTGAGCTACAAGTTGAAGAGGATCCTGCGGTTCAAGGCCGGTCGGATCCTTTGCCACGACCCCTACGTGACGAGTGATTCGGACCTTTCACCTCTCGATGAGGTTCTCGATGAGTCCGACCTGCTGATTCTGGCCACCCCACACCGGGTGTATGAAGGCCTCGACACCGCTGTGCCGGTGATTAACATCTGGGGTCGTGATGGGAAGGGCCTCGTCCTATGAAGCCCCGCGTCTCGGTCATCGTGACGGCCTACAACGAGGGCCAGAGCATCGTTTCCTTCCTCGACCGGTTGACCGAGTCGGTACTGCTCCCCTGCGAGATACTGGTTGTTTGCGATACCCCCGACGACAGCACGTTGCCGTGGGTTGAGAAATTTCAACGCACTGATCCGCGCGTCGTCCCCTTGGTGAACACCTACGGGCGCGGCCCCGCGCGCGCCATCCGTTACGGGTTTGACCAGGCGGCAGCCGACGTGGTTGTCGTGACGATGGCGGACGGTTGCGACGATCCCATGCAGATCGACACCTTGGTTCGCCTCGTCGAGCGGGGGGTGGTCGTCGCAGCAGCGTCTCGCTACATGCGCGGCGGGCAACAGATCGGTGCCCCGTTCCTCAAAAGGACACTCTCGAGGCAGGCCGGATGGTCCCTGCACAAGTTGGCCCGAGTCGGTACCCGGGACGCCACAAACTCTTACAAAGCATATGACACGGCGTTCGTCCGGCGGGTGGGTATCGAGTCCGACGTCGGGTTCGAGGTCGGACTCGAGCTCGTGGCAAAGGCCCGCCGGCACCGTTGCCGAGTCGCCGAGATCCCCACGATTTGGTTGGAGCGCACCTATGGGCAGTCACAGTTCAAGGTGCGAAAGTGGCTCCCCAACTATCTGCGGTGGTATATGTACGCCTTCGGCTCCAGGATCGTCGATGATGACACCGGCTCGCCTGTCTCGTTGCGTGAGGTCGACGAGCCAGCGTGAGGGATTAGCCCAACGGATGCAACGCAGGGAGTCCGACGATTGGCGCGCCGCGATGATCGGCTTGACGGAAGGAATGGTGTGAACTCATGGCAAACGTACTGGTCACGGGGTCTGCGGGGTTCATCGGCGGCTACGTGGTCGAAGAACTCCTCGAACGGGGGCACTCCGTCGTCGGCATCGACAACCTCTCCAAGTACGGCAAGGCGGCCAAGTCCTACGACGATCACCCGCGCTACACCTTTGTCGAAGGGGATTGCCAAGACGTCAGGCTCATGACCGAGCTTGCCAGCGACTGTGACCACTTCATCGCCGGCGCGGCTCTCATCGGTGGCATTTCGTACTTTCATACCTACGCCTACGACCTGTTGGCCACCAACGAGCGGATCATTGCCAGCTCGTGCGACGCGGCGATTGAGGCGCACAAGCTTGGCCGTCTCCAAAAGGTCACCTACCTCTCTTCTTCGATGGTCTACGAATCGACCGACACCTGGCCCTCCTTCGAGGGTCAGGAGCGTTCGATTCCTCCCCCGCTGTCCTCCTATGGGTTCCAGAAGTTGGCCGTCGAGTACTTCGCCCATGCGGCCCACGACCAGTACAAGCTCCCCTTTACTATCGTGCGTCCCTTCAACTGTGTCGGGATCGGCGAGCGGCGCGCCCTCGGAGACGTAGAAATCCTCTCCGGGAACGTGCAACTGGCCATGAGCCATGTCGTGCCCGATCTGGTCCAGAAGATCTTGAAAGGCCAGGACCCCTTGCACATCCTCGGTGACGGCACCCAGATTCGTCATTACACCTACGGAGCCGATCTTGCTCGTGGAATCGTCACAGCCATGGAGCATCCCGACGCGCTCAATGACGACTTCATCCTTTCGACATCGGCGTCCACCACGGTCCTTGAGCTCGCTGAACTTATCTGGCTGAAGATTCGAGGGGACGAGGTACCGTTCCGACATGTTTCGGACGCGCCGTTCGAACACGACGTCGCCCGGCGAATACCCTCGACGGAAAAAGCCAAGCGCATCCTCGGATTCGAAGCCACTACTGGACTCGACGAAATGCTCGACGAGGTCATCCCCTGGATCTCGCGTGCTGTCGACGACGGAACCATTTGATCCTGGAAGTCCTGACCGGACCCCGATCTCTGAGCAACTTGTTATGCGAGCACTCGCTGTTGTTGGTTGAACCAGGCCTCGACGAACCCGACCGGTGAGCCGGCCGTGGGCGCTGTGCGGTCCGTACATGTTGTAATAGATTCGCCAGCCCTCCAAGAGGACCCGGGCCTCGAAGAGGGTCTGCTGGCCGTTCAAGAACTCGTCACACAACCGCCCGTTGAACGACTCGATCCAGGCGTTCTGCCAGCGTGATCCCGGATCGATGAAGACGGTGTCGGTCCCGTTGAACCGGCACCAATCGGATACCACATAGGCGATGAACTCGGGGCCGTGGTCGAAACGGACGTAGGCGGCTCGCCCGGGTTCCTCCGGAGCCTGGGCGTCCTTGCGGCGATGCGCCACTCTTGTGCTCATCACACTGATCAAGCCGGTCGCGTCGGTCGCGTCGGTCGCGTCGGCGGTCGAGGCTGAATAGACGCGATATCCGAGAAATCAACCGGTGAGTGAGACCGCGAGGCGGACCGACACCACCGGCGGTGATCCAAATGCTGACGTATAGCCCGGGGGCGGCCGGGGGCGTCGAAGCCCACCTGGTGGGCGTCTTGGGTCGTCATCGAGGGCAACAGGGAGCCGCACACCAGGCACTGTTGACGGCTCCCAGTTAATGTCCATTTGGGACATTCCCTCGGAGATGGCGAGCCGTACTCGTCGCGATCGATGCCAGAGAACTCCGCGGCTGGCACGTCGCTCGAAATCCGCGGTCAACCCCCAGAGCACAAGTACTGCCAAACACCGATATATTGAGGCGACATCGCCGGATTGGGAACGGGTCCCCGGGGTGAACGGGAGGAAGCGTTGCCCATCGAACCCTTTTACTTCGATCCTGAACAGCTACGAGAGCTCGCCATTTCGCGGCGCGATCTCTACGATTCGGCATCCCCGTTTCCGCACGCGATCATCGACGACTTTCTCCCGGAGCCCTTGATCGACCAGGTGCTGGCGGAATTCCCTACCGCTGAGGCCATCCGCTGGAACCTCTACACCGCTCAAGGCAACACCCTGAAGCTGGCCACAGAACACGAGGAGTTGATGGGTGATAGCACCCGTCAGCTCATCGCCCAGCTCAATTCGGGAACCTTCGTCTCTTTCCTCGAGGAGCTCACCGGAATCACCGGGCTGGTGGCCGACTGCTTCCTCCTCGGTGGGGGGTTGCACTTGATCGAGCGAGGAGGATTTCTCAACATCCACGCCGACTTCAACCGCCACCCCCGGATCGACCTCGAGCGTCGGATCAACCTGCTGCTCTACCTCAACCGGGACTGGAAGGAAGAGTACGCCGGCCAACTGGAGCTGTGGAATGCCGATATGACGGCATGTGAACAGCGGGTCGTTCCAATCGCGAACCGGTGCGTTATCTTCAACACAACGGACCAGGCGTACCACGGCCATCCCCAGCCGCTCAATTGCCCTCCGGACCGCGCCCGCCGCTCGATCGCCTTGTACTACTACACGAAGAGCCGACCTCTAGCGGAGCAATCGCCCAGACACTCCACGCTGTACCAATCTCGCAGTGGTGCAAAGAGCCGGGGGCGATCACAACGAGACCGCCTCCGTAGCGAGGCCATCAGACTCCTACCCGCGGGCGGGGCCGACGCGGCGCGCAAGGTGCGACAGCGGCTCCGCCAGGGCTCAGGCCGACGCCAGACGAACCCCGGCAGCTCGAACTGGCAGGCAGTCGGCTCGTCGTTCGCCGCCGCTATGTCGAGCGAGCCGTCGCGCCACCGCTCTGCGTACCTCTGGTCGTTGCTCCACGCCGGCAGCGTGGCGCGTACTCTCGGGTATCCGACGATTGCCGCCCTCGAATTTGGAGTCGCAGGTGGCAATGGCCTGGTGGCCCTGGAGGCTGCTGCTGATCGCGTCCGATCGGCCTTCGGGATCGAGGTCGCGGTGTACGGCTTCGACAGCGGGCGCGGGCTCCCACCCCCGAGCGACCACCGCGACGCGCCGTTCCTCATGGCGACGGGGGACTTTCCCATGGATGAAGTCAAGCTCCGCGCTCGCCTGCGGTCTACCACTTTGAAGATTGGTCTCATTGCTGAGACGCTGCCGGAGTTCCTCGAGGAGACCCGAGCACCAGTTGGGTTTGTGTCCGTAGACGTTGACTACTACTCCTCCACGGTGGACGTTCTACGGCTGTTTGACGCGGCTCCTGAGCTGCTCTTACCCAGGGTGATGTGCTACTTCGACGACGTGGTCGGCTACCCGTGGGGGGACTTCAATGGAGAGCGGCTTGCCATCGCCGAGTTCAACGATGCCCATCCGCAGCGCAAGATCTCACCCCTCTACGGTCTGCGCCATTCTCTCCCCAAATCGCAGTTCAATTCCCGCTGGGCGGATGCGATGTACTTGGCTCATTTCTTTGACCATCCCAGGTACAACGAGGACGACGGCACGGCCAGAGGGCGGCGCCTGGACCTGGCATAGTCGCCGGGCCCACCGATCATCACCTCGGAGCCCCAGGCCCACTTACCACGTTCGATGCGACGATCGCCGGACGCTCAGCCGACTCTCAGGACCCGCTCCGCCGCCCACGCACCGACGACCAAGCCCCGGTGCGCCACCTGGCCACGACGAGGGAAGCGCGCGGGCGCACTCGAACCCCGGACACCTCGAGTGGTCAGACTGGATCGTTTCACGCAGTTCTCGGTCACGTCGTCGACGTATTTGTCCCGCACTGGGAGGCGGTGTAGGCGTTGAGTGTGCTGGTCGCACTCCCCAGCGAAGGGTTCTTCGCGAGGGCCTGAATACCTGTCGCCAACTCTTTCGTGCTGGTGGCGTTGTCGATCGTCGACTTCAGTGCTGCGTAGTACAGGTTGACAGCGCGCAGAGCGGCCCGCACCGTGGCGGGTGCCGAAACCATGGTGGTCTCGACCTTCTTCAGGGCCGCGTCCGCGTGGGTGAAGTAACTCGCAACATCCGATTTGGCCAAGCTGAGATTCCCTTGCGCGATGGCCGATTCGAAGGCGGTCGAGAGTTTGCCGACGCTCGCCTGCTCCGCAGCCAGCGATGTACAGAAGGTGCTGTGAGGATTGGCTCCCGCCTTCGCCGGCGCGCTCGTGGTCGGGGCTCCGGCCGTCGACGGCGAACTGCACCCTGCCAGGACCAACGCAGCCGCGAGGACGGACGCCCCCAACCACGCCCGGTGCGTTGTCATCTCACGACCTCCATCGAGGACCCCGTTGGCCCCGGCTGAGCGTACCGACCATTCCACGAAATGCCAAAACCCAGGCGCGGCTCGACTCCGTTTTCCCCGCCCCGCCGACGGTCTCGCGATCACGCACCGGTCGAGACGCTCGGGCGACGACTGCTCACCCCCCGTTCGGGTCACCCCCGCGGGGTCCACGTTCGTGTTCGACCCATGGTGGGGGCCGAGAAATCGAGACGAAAGACGGGCCACGGCCGAGTTGGACCAGTACGGAGCGGGCGAACGCGCCGCACAGGGGAGCCGGGCGGGAAATTTTCGTTCGTGGTGCCGCCCCAACACTTGTTGGCCGGATCTCTCGGGTGTCGAGAGGTGCGTTGGAGGCTGACGGAACTGAGCCGTGCCTCCGTTGACGCTCTCGGGTCCGTGCTCTGGCGGCCGAGTCGGCCGCCGAAGCCCAGTTACGTGGGCCTCCGCCCGACCGGTGTGATGTCAAATACCACTGTTGAGCGGCGTTGGCTCGGTTGCCAATGCGCCCGGTTTCTCGGTCACGTCGTCGACGTGGATGTCCCGCATTGGGCTGTGGTGTAGGCGCTGAGGGTACTGGTCGCACTTGTCAGTTCAGGGTTCTTCCCGAGGCCGACCAGGTTTGATTCGAGTTGGCTCGTGCTGGTGGCGCTCTCGACCGCCGACCTCAGCTGGGCGTAGAACTGGTTGACGGTTTTGAGGGCGGCCTGCACGTTGGCCGGCGCCGAACTCATCGTGCTCTCTACTTTCGCCAGGGCTGCATCAGCCTGGGTGAAGAAACTCCCAATCGACTGTTTGGCCGCGGCGATATTCCCCGACTCGATGGCCGATTCGAATGCGCCCGAGAGCTTCGAAATACTCGCCTGCTCCCCCGCCAGCGAGGTGCAGAAACTGCTCAGCGGGTTGACGCCCGTCTTGGCTGGCGCGGTGGTGGCCGAGCCCGATGCTGCGCTTGTCGTCGGAGCTGCCGATGTTGAGGGCGACGGCGAACCGCATGCCGCCAAGCCCAGCGCACCCGCCAGGACGCACCCGCCCAACCATGCCCGGTGCGTGATCATCTGAAGAACCTCCGTCGGCCCAGGTCGGGCCCTGACCGAGCGTATCGAGCATTGAACGAAAACCCAAGCACCGCGCGGAACTCGGCTCGGCTGTCGCCCTCTCACAGAAGCTGAGTTAAGCCTCGATCCACCGATTGACCCCTGGGGGGGCGTGGCCGGCTTGCGCCGCGCTGGGCTCACACAGCGTCGGGCGCTCGATGAAGGCCGCGGGCGACCTGGGCCGCGTCGACCCAGAGGTTCGTGGCGACCTGAGGCTGTCAGCGCCTGGGGTCGTCTGCGGCCACGCCGATCCGCCGGTGAAGGTCAGTCGGGCGGCGGCAGCATGCGGATTCGGTCGAGGGCACCGGTGAGGGACCGTGACCATGCCCATCGTTCTGGGAGGCGCCGGACGAGCCGACCACTTCGGTTGATGAGTTGTCCTGGAAGTGCGAGCACGTGTGAGTAGATGGTGCGGGAGACAGTGAGCTGGCCCTCGGGGTGGTTGCCCTATCGAGATCGGTGATGAACGCGTGGTGCCGCCAGTCCGGCCACAGTGCCTGCTGGGCAGGATCATTGAGGCGGGTCCGTCGCACAACCAGGCGCACCGAGCGCTTCTTGCCTGTGATCCCGGTCATATAGATGGTCTCGGCGACCTGGCCCACTCCACCGTCGGGGTAGGAGATCGGCTGCCAGGCGGACTCGTCGATGACATCGATACAGGCAGCGATCACAATTCTCCCAGCCAGGGAGGCACTTTCCGCGGAGCCGCGACTCTCTCGAGCGGGTGACCTCATTTGTGGATCGAGGCTTTGCCGAGGAGCGGCCCCAACCGATGTACACCGGGCCGTTATGGCCCGACCACTGGCGCCTGGAGGGGGGGATGAACGGGCTAGTGGGCATCGGCTGGGGCCGACCTCGACCCCGTGCACCACGGCGGGGTGGGCGCACCGAGTGGCTCTACCCCCTGACTCCCCGGCCAAAACCCGAAATTCCAAGAAATCTCCGGCGCTGAGGCAGCGGCCCGTAAGGGTCACTGCGCCGCCGGGGGGTTGGGACGCTCCCGGACGTGGGCATCTGGGTCTCCGCAGCGCATCTGGCCAGATCACAGGAGATATCCGATGGCCCCCTGACACCGACCAGCCGGCCCTGAGGGCCCCGCGACCGCCCGTTGTGGACGCCGGACCTGATCCTTCGCCCTCGGTGTCCCGCCGGCCACGCCCAAAGGTCGCGACGATGACCACCGGGGGCCACCAGGTCGGGAGGCCCGCTCCGCCCCTTCGCCCGAGCCCTCTTTCTTGACCGGCAGACCACCCCGCTGCGGGCGATCTGCGCCCGTTCGATACCCCCAAGGGACACCCGTGCCTACTCGATGGCCCGGCGCTCCTTGGACCGCCACCGGGTGGACCGGGGGGACGTCACCACCCACAACCGCGCCGCCAACTGGTACCCGTTCGATCTGGGCGGAACCCGCCGTCATCAACCGGCGAATCGAGGCCGCGCTCGGGCCGATCGACATGTGGTGCGCCTGCGTGGTCGACGCCGATGGACGCTGCGCCTGCGACTCGACGGGCGGCGTCGTGGCGACCGGCGCCCAGGCGTCGGGCGTCGGGCGTCGACCTCCGCGACTGCGCCGTCCTCAGCGAGGACCTACGAGTGGTCGGGCCGGCGACCCGAGCCAGGGTCGCCACCCTCCTCGTCGACCAGACCCCGGCCGGGGGCCACCGGATCCGAGGGCTCACCGACGACGAGCACGTGGCGCGCCGTTGACACGTCAGCGCGCCATCTCCACCGACTCCATCCTGACGCCGACCCGACGACCAACCTCGCAGCGCCGTCTCCGCCGACGGCACCGCCGGACCCGACGGCTCCGGCAACGCCGGTCGCACTCCCCTTGGGGCCGTCAGGCGACGCCTCGCGTGTGGGGAGCACCTCGAACGGGTAGAGCAATGGGGCACACGCCTTTTTCGGAAGGCGGCGGACCAAAGTGAACACGGAGGACGCCGCATGAGCCGGGAGGGGCCCTTGAGGTGATTGGCAGTGGTCCTTAATCAGATTTCCGGAGACGCCACATCGATCCGCGAGGCACGCGGCATGATCCGAGAGATCATGGCCGAGCGCCGCCCCGAGCTGAGCGACGTGGCCGAGCTCCTCACCGACGAGATCGCCACCAACGCGGTCCTTCACGGCGGGGGCTGCTTCACGGTGAACTTCGCCATGAGCGAGACCGCGCTGCGGGTCACGGTGTCGGACCGGACACCAGGGTGGCCGATCGTCATGAAATTCGACTCCGGAGCCGAGCGCGGCCGGGGCATGGCCATCGTGGCCCGCCTGGCGTCGAACTGGGGGGTCGAACGGGTCCGCGACGGCAAAGTGGTGTGGTTCGAGCTCGACCTGGACCGCTGACTCCTTGATCCCATCCGGGCCGACAGCCGACTGGTGGAGTAGGAATGCCGGGTTCCCGACACCGAGGCGGCCGGGGGCCGGTCGGGCTCAGCCGAAGGGGGAGACTTCGTCGGCCGCCGCCACCACGATCAGCAGGTCGCGGTCGCGATCGTAAGAGAGAAGGGTCTCTGCCTCGCCGAAGCTCACCCAGCGCATCTCGTCGACCTCGTCACTGCGTGTGAACGAACCGCCTTCGGGCGCCATGATCCAGTAGGCCACGACCTTGGCGCGGTCCTTTCGGTCGCGGTACTCGGTGTGGCCGATGAACCGCACCAGGTGACAGATGAGACCCGTCTCCTCGCGCACTTCACGCAGGGCACACTGCTCGTAGCCCTCACCGGGCTCGAGCTTGCCCTTGGGGAACGACCAGTCCTCACGAACGGGCCGGTGCACCACGGTGATCTCCCGCTGGCCGTCGGGGGAGCGCCGGACGACGATCCCGCCGGCCGCCCGGACGATGTCGCTCGCCTGATGTGGCTCCAAGATGGCGCCACGGGCATGTCCCACGCGCTCGACACTACCGGGGATCTCGCCCGAATCGGTGGCATTTTCGATCGAAACTCGAGACATTGCCCTGGCGGGCTTCGCTGGGGGAACCTCGCAACCTTGCAGCGGTAGCCTCGTCGTGTGGTCCGAGAGAGGGAGCCCTCCGCCGGGGCGGACGACGACGCGGTCGAGATCGAGTGGCAGTTCGACGCGCTCGATCTGCGACCGGTCGAGCGCTGGCTGGCCACCCTGCCGCTACCGCCCTCGACGGGGCGTGATCTCCCGACGGTCACCGCGCAGGCCAAACCTTCCCGGCGATTGGTGGACCACTACCTCGACACAGAGGATTGGCGGTTCGCCCGGGCGGGTTTCGTGTTGCGAACCCGTCACCGCGGCCGAAACGACGAGGCCACCCTGAAGGACACCCGTCCGGTGGACGCCGGCGGCCTCCGCCAACGCCTGGAGGTGACCCAGTCGCTCGCCCCGGGCGGCGTCGCAGACCTCGGGCCCGACGGCCCCGTCGGACGGCGCATCCACGCGGTGGCCGGGCGTCGGCCGCTGCGCCAGGTACTCGAGGTTCGCACGAGACGCCGGCCGTTCTCCCTGCGGGTGGCCGGCGAGGAGATAGCCGAGCTGGCCCTCGACGAGACGGCTATCACGATGACCGGCGACGAACGGCCGGTCCGCCTTCGACGAGTCGAGGTCGAGGTCCCAGCCGAGGTTGCAGCCGAGTGGGTCGGGAAGCTCGAACCACTGGTGGGCGAGTTGCGCCGGTCCTGCGGACTGCAGCCGGCCTCCTTGTCGAAGTTCGAGGCCGGGCTCTTGGCTCTCGGGGTTTCGGTTCCCGGACCCGTTGACCTCGGACCGACCGCTGTCGGCCCCGACACGAGTGTCGGCGACCTTGCCTACGCGGTGATCCGGCGCCAACTGGCCGTTCTTTTCGCACGAGAGTCCGGGACTCGCCTCGGCGAGAACATCGAGGATCTCCACGACATGCGCGTGGCCACCCGACGGCTGCGGGCCGCCCTCGACCTCTTCGCGCAGGTTCTCCCGGCTCGTTCGGGGGCCCTGCGAAGCGAGCTCGCATGGCTGGCCGACCGGCTCGGGGCGGTTCGCGACTTCGATGTCCAGCTCGAGCGCATGGACCAGATGACCGAATGGACCTCGGGCTGGACCGTCCAAGGTGCCGGAGCGGACCGAGCGGGCGATTCGGCTCTCGAGCACCTGGGGCGCCTGCTCGAAACCGAAAGGGACGGAGCCCGGGCCGCGCTGCTCGGGGCCCTCGACTCGGCTCGCTGGGAGCGCCTGGCCTCGAATCTCACCGCCCTGGTGAGTCGTCCGCCGGTACGCCGACCTCCGGGGTTCGGGACCCCGGCCGCTGCCGTCGCCTTCGAACTGGTCGAATCGCGCCACCGGGTGGTGCTCAAGGCGGCCCGGCGAGCCGTGCGCAGCGGTCGGCCGGGCGACTTCCACCGGCTGCGGATCCGCTGCAAGCGGCTCCGCTACTCCCTCGAGTTCACCGCCGACCTCTACGGTGGCCGGACCGAGGCCTTCACCCGGCACCTGGCCAAGGTGCAGGACTCGCTCGGTCAGATGCAGGACGCAGAGGTGGCCACCACCCGCCTGGCGGCACTGGCCACGGCCGGCGCCGAGGTGTTGCCACCCTCCACCGTGTTCGTCATGGGCGGCGTGGCCGAGCGCTACCGCGGCGAGGCCGCCGCCTTGCTCGAGAGGATGCCCCGGAGGCTCCGGGTGCTGAACGGAAAGGCCTGGGAGGCCCTGGCCGAGGTCATGGCCCGCCGACAGGACCAAACGCTGGCCGTCGTGCCCGTCCGAGCCGTCCCGGCGTCCCCGAACGAGATCGCAGGACGGACCGGGCCCCTGGCCCCGTCTGCCGAGGAGCCCGCGATCGGGGCCGGCACCACCGGGGCCGGCACCACCGGGGCCGCCATCACCGAGACAGATGGCACTCGGGGCGGTGACGCCCCGCTCAGACGGGTCCCCGACGGACTCGACTCGCCCGAACCGGCACCCGACGATCCGGCGGCCCCTCCCGCCTCCCGCCCGGACGCCGCCGCGGCCCTGGCCGCCTGGCCCGATCCCGCCTGGGGACCACCGGTGGCCGCCAACGGGGGAAGCGGCGACCACTCGGGGAAACCGGCGGTCGGGATAGGCCATGCCCGGGACCACACCTCGAGCGAGGAGCGGCCCGAGCCGGGGTCGGGCGGAGCGGCCTGAGTCGGATCAGGCCATGGGCCACGGACCGTCGGTCCCGCTCACCAAACGGGGCGACTCGGTGACCACGAACTCGAGCCGGTCCACGTCGAGAAAGGTGGTGATGTCGGCCCACACCACGGCGAAGTCATCTTCGGCCATGTGGGACCGATACTCGTCCATCGACTCGAACCACTGCAGCGTCACCCCGTCGTAGCCCGAGTCCTCATCTCCGTGGTAATCCGACAGCGGGCGGGGGTGCTGCTCGTAGCGCAGCACATGGCTACCCGAGCGCGTGGTCCCGATCAGAGGCCCGTGGACGTTGCGCCAGTGGTCATGGAACTCTGCGGGGGTCATCCCCGCCTTGCGTCGCAGCAGGCAGGTCAATCGGACCATGTCACTCCTTCTTCCGGGCCTGACGCCCGGGACGAGCGGTCATCGCGGTGGATCGTTGCAGCCTCACCGGGTCTTCGCCATCTGGCCCACGAGTACTTCGGTGACATAGGGCATGACGAGGGGTTCGTCCAGGGTGGCGGCCAACGCCTCGACCCGGGACAGCAACCCCACCCGCTCGTCGGCACCGAGGATGTTCACGTAACTGCGCGAAGCTACGAGATCTACCAGCTCGGTCCGTTCCATCGCCACGGCAAAGGGGAACCGGTGACGGGTGACGGGGGCGAAGGTGCCCTCAGATTCGAGCACCGACAGGAACTCGGCGCCGGCGCGGTGGGGAGCCCGGTCGGCCATGAGCATGATCTGGCCCAGCTCAGCCACCCAGGCAACCCTGTCGTCGCGCTCGTTCCACACGAGAGCGGTGGTCCCCTCTCGACGCAGCACGCGCGCCATCTCGGGTAGTGCCGTCGCAGGTTCGAACCAGTGGAACGCCTGCGCGACGGTGACCAGGTCGAAAGAGCCCGACGTCAGGGGCAACGCCTCTGCCGTGCCCCCGACGAGACACAGGCCACCGACGACGCGCCCCGAGACCTCGCGCATGGTGGTCGACGGCTCGACGGCGACACACTGGGCGCCGGCAGCCTGGAGCTGTCGCGTCAACTTGCCGGTCCCCGCGGCCAGGTCGAGGGCACGACAACCCGGGCCGAGCCCGGCTACCTCGGCCAACAACTCGATCAGCTCGGGCGGATAGCCCGGGCGGCCGCGCTCGTAGACATCTGAACGCGAGGAGAACCCGATCAGTCCGAGCGAACCGCTCCGATGCGCCTCACCCGTCGCACCGATGCCGTCGGATCGGGGCCCATGCACCCACGCATCCTAGAGATGCACGGGGCGGGCGCGAACGGGTAACCGTAATGCGCCCGTCCGCTGCGGTTCCCCTCCGTAGGGTTGCTAGCCGGCGCGGGCAGTCCCGCTGTTGGAGCCCGAGGCCGAGATCCCGCCGAGCGGCGTGGAGAGGATCACCGTGGCGACGCCTTCCAATCAGCCAGCCAGGTTCTGGCCGCTTCGGGGATGCGAGGGAGCCATCTTCTGTCCGCTCGCTCGTGCTGCTCGTCGCCGCCTGGTGGCGCACCACCCGTCGTTTCGTTTGACATTCGCAGCTAGCACAGATCTTCCAAACGACACTTTCATCCACCCGGTGAATCCGAGGACCCCGATGATGGGGCGAGGCACGGCGAAGGAGTTGTCGCGAGCGCCGTGATCCGCCCTGCGGCCACATCACGGCCTCCACGCGCTCGTAGGCGAGGCGCCAGTGGTGGCCCCCCACCGCGTACAGTCGGGCGGCATGCACGGGCTCTCGTCTCTTGGCACCGTGCATCTCACTTTGGCCAAGGACGCGCTCTTGGTGCTGGCCGGTCTTGGGGCCGGCATCTTCAACGGCGTGGCCGGTGGAGGGACCCTCATCTCATTCCCCGTCCTGCTCGCGTTGGGTTTTCCGGCGCTGTCAGCCAACGTGACGAGCACGGTCGGGATCTGGCCGGGCTATCTGGGCGGGGTGGCCGGGTTTCACGTCGAGATCGGCGACCAGCGCGCCCGGATCCGTTCGTTGGCCCCCGTCGCCATCGTCGGGGCCGTGGGCGGGGCCACCCTATTGCTCCTCACCTCGCCCGAGGACTTCGCCCGCCTAGCTCCGTGGCTCGTTCTCGGGGCCGCGGTGCTGTTCGCCGTCCAGCCGCTGCTCGTCCGCCTCCTCTCGCACGTGGCCGAGGATCACCCGACCCGCCGGCTTTTGCTCTTCGGGGGGACCTTGGCCGCCTCGGTCTACGGCGGCTACTTCGGAGCGGGGATGGGAGTGGTGCTCCTGGCCGTTCTCGGCCTGGCGCTGCCCGACACCCTGTTGCGCACGAGCGGGATGCGCACCATCCTCTCGGTGCTGGTGAACGGCGTCGCCGCCATCGTGTTCATGATCCACTTCTCCCTCCCCGCCGGCGTGCTCCGGCTGGTGGTCGTGGCCATCGCAGTGGCCACCGCCCTCCGCCTCCTTGTCGGCTGAGCCGTCCGGGCCCTGCCCCGGTCGCAATTGTCGACCAAGGCGATAACATTTGAGGAGTGGGCCGACCGCAGCCGGCCCAGGCACCCACGACGGAGGTCCGAAATGTCGACACGACTGCGCTCGCTGTTTTCCTTCCCGAACCCGGTCAACGAGGTGGCGGCGCGCACCGTGGCCGCCGGCGTGCTGCTGATGGCCGTCAGTGCACTGGCCTTTGACCAGCGGTGGCTGCTCGTCCCTTTGACGTACGGATTCTTCGCCCGGGTCCTCACCGGTCCGACGTTGAGCCCTCTCGGCCAGTTGGCCACCCGGGTGGTCGCCCCGAGCCTGCCCGTGGCCCCCCGACCGACCCCGGGGCCGCCCAAGCGGTTCGCCCAGGGCGTCGGGGCTACTGTGTGCACCGCCTCGGTCATTGTGTGGACCACCGCCGGCTTTGGGGTCGCCCGGTGGCTGGTGGGACTCCTCGCCACCGCCGCCTTCTGCGAAGCCGCCCTCGGATTGTGCCTCGGTTGCACGATTTTCTCGGGCCTGATGCGGGCCAGGCTCATCCCGCAGAGCGTGTGCGAGGAATGCGCGGATGTGAGCCGCCGACACCCAGTCCTCGCCCGCAGCGATCCCGCCTAAGAGGAGCGCACGAGGAGACGGGTTATAGACCCGAGATGAGAGGCTCGTGCACGTCGGTGACGAGGCCGGTATAACGCCGAGCCGACACCTCCCCTCCGCGGCGAGTAGTGACCGAAGGGATCGACGCCCTCACCGTGGGCCGCCGTGCGCCTCCTGTCGGGCTTTCAGCCCGTCGGCGGACATACCTGAACGTCGCTGACCCAGGGAAGCCGAAGCTAGGGCGGGCGCACTGGATGCGGGACCGGTCGACGCGTCATCTAACCTGAAGGACCGTGCGAGTCACCGACTGGCTCTACGAACAGCACATTGGCTTGGGAGAGCCCTACTTCGAACTGCTCGACCGGATCCATCAATACCTCGTCCCCCGCACGTATGTCGAGATCGGAGTATCCACTGGCTGTTCGATGACGTTGGCCTTGCCGGGTACTGTCAGCATTGGCGTCGATCCCGCCCCGAACCTGATGTTCCCTGTCAGACGCGGGACTCGAATCTTCAACCAGACGAGCGATGATTTCTTCGCGCAACACGATCTGAATCGCCTCTTTGGCGGCCTTCCCCTCGATTTGGCCTTCATCGATGGCATGCACCATTTCGAGTTCGCATTTCGAGATTTCATGAACCTCGAGCGCTTCTCGAATTCCGACACCACCGTTCTGGTCCACGACTGCCTACCAATCGACGAAGTAACCGCGGCACGGGAACGGTCGACCGATTTCTGGACCGGTGACGTGTGGCGCTTGATCCTTCTCCTGCGCGAGTGGCGCCCCGACCTCGAGGTAGCCGTCGTCGACTCGGCTCCGACCGGCCTGGGCTTGATTCGAGGTCTTGACCCGACGTCGACTGTGTTGCGCGACGGTTACACCGAGATCGTCGATCAGTACCTCACAGTGCCGTTTCAATCCCTCTACGAGGGCTCGATGGCCACACAGCTCAACACCATCGCGGGCGACTGGGCGACCGTGCGATCGCGGCTTCCTGATCGGCCCTTCCGACGCAGCAATGTGGAGCTGCTCAAGGCAGGCCGGTCTCTGGGGTCGGTCACGCCGGTGGCCCGTCGAACGCTGCGGTCCGCCAGAGCCAACCTCTCCGGTCGCCGGGCCCGAATCTGGCCAGGCCGAGCGATCTGACTCAGCCGGGAACCACCGGGTAGTGGCCGACGATCGCCGCAGCCACCGCCCGGCGGAGCCTTGCGTGAGCGGCCCGTGCCTCGGTCGCCGACACCGCCCGCAGCTGCACCTCGTCGCCGGGCCGGCACTGTCCGAGCACTCCGAGGTCGGCCCCGATAACCACGGCCAGCACCGGATAGCCACCGATCACGGCATGGTCCGGTCCGAGGATCACCGCCTCCCCGCTCGGTGGGACCTGCACCGCCCCGGTGACCATGGCCTGGGAGTCCAGCTCACCTGGGAGCCGGGCCACCCCGCGCCCACCGGCGGCCGGTCGCAGGCGGGTCCCCACCCGGTCGCTCGCCCCTTCGACTACAAAGCGCATCCCCTCGAGCACGGCCAAGGCGTCAGAGGGAAACCACTCGGGGTGGGGTCCGGCAAGGACCCGCAACACCCTCGGCCCGGCAGTGTCCGGAGAACTCGTCGGGGCCCCGGCGCCCAGGTGGTCGCCCATCGCTCCCGGCGCGGGACCGATGCCGACCTCGTCACCCGCGGCGAGCGGTCCGGGTCCCACCCAGCTGAGCGTGTCGGTCGCCCGGCTGCCGAGGACGGCGGGAACAACCACGCCCCCGGCCACGGCCACGGTCGCCCGCAGCCCCGAGCGGACGCGTCCGACGTCGAGGCGCTGGCCCGCGGTGACCGGGATGACTCGCCCGGTGGCCACCTCGTGGCCGTCGAGGGTCACCACGGCATCTCCGACGACGGCCACGAAGCCAGGTGTGCGCCACTCGAGAACCGGGCCGCGGGCAGTGACCTCGATTGCGGCAGCGGTGGCCTCGTTGCCCACCAGTCGGTTGGCCAGCTCGTGGGTCAGCGGATCGGCCGGTCCGGCGGCGGGCACCCCGAAGTGGGCCGCGCCCGGTCGACCGGCGTCTTGGACCGTGCTGAAGACGCCCGGCTGATCGACGACGAACCCGACCGGCAGGCCGGCGG